>DATKPE010000038.1:0-165451 GCA_035524335.1 Bacteroidota bacterium | reverse complement strand
CCGCTCCGGAGCGCAAGGATTCGGACATCAGTCACCCTCCAGGGATACACCATGGCCCGAAGCATACTGCAAATCGTTCTCATCTGCATCCTCGCCACAGTCACGATCTATCTCATCCTCACGCTCCGATCGGTCCGCGGGGAGTTGTCGGATGCGACCCTCCGCCTCGGGAACGATCTCAGGGAACTCCAGGGCAGGATTGACAGCCTCCGGGCCGAAGTCGATTCCGCGCGCGCGCAGAGCCCGGGACTGGGAGAATACATGACGACGGTACAACTGCACGCCGCGAAACTCTGGTTCGCCTCGCATGCGGGAAACTGGGGACTGGCGGAATACGAACTGGGGGAACTGACCGAAACCATTGAAGCCGCCGAGCTTCTCCATGCGAGAAAAAACAACGTCGATATTTCGGCGGTCCTCGAAAGCGTCCGCGGAACCCAGCTCGTCCAGCTTCACCGCGCCATCGAAAAAAAGGACCGGGCCCTCTTCGTCCCCGCATACCGGCAGACGCTGGATGCCTGCAACGGCTGTCACCGGTCGGCGGGATATCCTTTCATTCACCTCATAGAGCCGGCGGCCCCCCCCGTTTCAAACCAGCAATTCACCCCCGACGCCGGCCGCTGAACCGATCAGATGAGAACAAACGATCTCGGATGACGGCCATGTCTCCCGGCAGAAAAAAATCGCCTCCGAAACGGTCTGCGGACCGCGACGCACTCCCCTTCTTCTGCGATTACTCGTGCAGACATGCGGGGTTTGCCCCCAAAGGAACCGTCGGCGACTGCCGCAAAGAGCTCGCCGTGTACTGCACGCTCCTCGACCGATTCACCGTAAAAAACGGGCCATGCAGGGCGCGCCGGAAAACCTGAGCGGCGGCCGCCGGCACTGGGACGGAATCTATGCGGCCAGGAACCTATGCGCGCTGAGCTGGCATCAGGAACATGCCTCCGTCTCGATGGAACTGATCACGCACGCCGGCATCCTGCAGACCGATCCGATCCTGGACGCGGGCGGGGGAGCGTCGCCGCTTGCCGGGGATCTCCTCGATGCGGGCTTTTCGTCGATCACCGTCTGTGATATTTCCGCCGGGGCGATCGAAACTGCGCGTCAGCGGCTCGGTTCCCGCGAATCGGCCGTCAGATGGGTCGTCGCCGACATTCTCACCGCGCAGTTCGCGTGCGGCGCATTTGCGCTCTGGCACGACCGGGCGCTCTTTCATTTTCTTCAGGATCCGGCAGAGCGGGAGCGCTACCGCGCCCAGGTACGGAATGCCGTCCGCGCCGGCGGATCGGTCATCATCGCGACCTTCTCCGAGGCAGGCCCGGATCGGTGCAGCGGGCTCGGCGTCCGCCGGTACTCTGCGGCCTCCCTTGAAGAAGAATTCCGTGACGGCTTCCGGCCGGCTGGAAGCCTGCTGGAAGAGCATCGTACGCCCTCCGGCACCGTTCAGCAATTTCTCTATGTTCACTTCAGACGAACGGACAGTCCCGGATGAAGGATAATTTTTCGAAACGCCCGGATCTTTACAAACAGTTCAGGCCCGTCTATCCGGCGGCTCTCTTCAGATATCTGGAAGAAATTGTTCCGACGCGCGACCGGGCGTGGGACTGCGGGACGGGAAACGGTCAGGTGGCGGCCGCACTGGCGGAGATTTTTCACAAGGTGGAGGCAACCGACATCAGCGAACGCCAGATGTCTCTTGCTCCGCGGCGGCCGAACATCGACTATACTGTCGCGAGCGCGGAACATCCCCCCTTCGCCGACAGCTCATTCTCGCTGATCACGGCCGGACAGGCGGCGCACTGGTTTGTCTTCAGTGAATTTTTCTCCGAGGCGCGGCGGACACTCATACCGGGCGGGATCATCTCCCTCTTCGGCTATACGCGGCCCCGCGTCGTTCCCGTGGTCGACGCGATACTCGACCGCTATTACGGCGAAATCCTGGCGGGGCACTGGGATCCCGAGCGACATTTCGTCGAGGAACGCTACCGCTCCATTCCCTTCCCGTTTACAGAACTGCCGCCGAGGTCGTTCGAGGCCGGGTACATGTGGAAGGTTGATGAGTGCCTCGGCTATCTCTCCACCTGGTCGGCCGCGACGCATTACATCGAGCGGCACGGCAGAAATCCGGTGACGGAGATTGAAAGTGAACTGCGGGAGGCCTGGGGGGCGGGAGAAGCGAGAAGCGTCGTATTCGATATATTCTGCCGGACGGGAGTCCGCGATTAACCGTCGCGTCGGTCCCGGCCTGAGGATGATGCAATGAGACTGCCGATGCGTGCGACGCACTCATCCACAGCGGCGCCGGCCCCGGAAGAGAGTCCCTCCCCGAAATCGAAACGGAATGCGGGTATTCTCGCCAGGATCGCTTCGGTGCTCTGACCGGAGAGGTCCTCCGACAGCCGGAGGAGGCCGGCAGGCGTAAGGGAATGACTTGACGGCCTGGCCGGGCCCGGCACAGCGGCGACCGGTTCAATACTGAACGCATCAATACCGACGGCGGCATCGATGAACACCACGCGCCGGCGGCCGGCAATGGCGTCCGCGGTCTCGGGATAGAGTTCCTGCAGGAGGAGGCAATCAACAGCGGGGTTCGCCTTGCCGATCCGTCCTGCGGCTATCACACCCGCCCCGTCGTCGCCCCGGAGCGTATTTCCGAAACCTATAATGAGAGTATCGTTCATCTGGTCAGGCGGTCGATCACCGTCCCGTCCTCCGCCACCAGGCGTACGTCGAGGGGCATCATACCGGCGGCATGGGTGGAGCAGGAAAGACAGGGGTCGTAACAGCGGATGCCGGCTTCCACCCGGTTCAGGATTCCTTCGGTCAGTTTTTCCCCGTCGAGATACTGGGTCGCGATCTGCTGGACGGTTCTGTTCATCGCGAGATTATTCTGGGCGGTGGCGATGAGCATATTGACTTTGGTGAGGAGACCGTTCTGATCGACGGTATAGTCATGGAACAGGGTGCCGCGGGGAGCCTCGCAGACGCCGACCCCCGAATCCCTGTTGATCATCGCCTTTGCGCGGACATTGGTGCCGGTGATGGCCGGATCATGGAGGAGCATTTCCATCTTTTCGACCGCGAAGAGGATCTCGATCAGGCGGGCATAGTGATAATAGAATGAATTATTGACGGCGCCCGCCTTGCCGGCGAGGGCTTTGAAGAGTTTGCGTTCCTCCTCCGCCCGGGGGGTGTCGATATAGTCGCAGATGTTGAGCCGTGCGAGCGGTCCGACCCTGTACATCCCCTTCGGATACCCGAGCGGCCGGTAATAGGGAAATTTCAGATACGACCAGGGCTCCGTCTTTTCCCCGAAGGATGCGCGGTACTCCCGCGGCGGGATCTTATCGGCGATCACGTTTCCCGAACTGTCCATGAGGCGGAGGAGACCGTCGTAATACTCCAGCGCGCCGTCTTTACCGACGAGGCCGAGGAAGAGGGAGCGGAAATTTCCGAAATTCGGGATGTCCTTCGCGAATTTCGTGTGAATCTGTTTCATGGTCGAGAGAGCGAGGGAGACCGTCTGCTTCGCCTCCGGAATCCAGTCGAGAAGGTAGGTTTTCCGTGAATCGTCAAACGGTTCCCGGACGCCGCCGGCAACGGCCCAGGGGGTATGAATTTTCCGGCCTCCGAGGATTTCAATGACTTCCTGTCCGAATTTGCGGAGGCGGATGCCGCGCCGGACGAATTCCTTATGGTCCGTCAGGACCCCGAAGATATTCCGCTGAGCCGGATCGGCATCGAAGCCGAGGAGGAAATCCGGAGAGGAGAGGTGGAAAAAGCTGAGCGCATGGGACTGAGTCCACTGCGCAAGCGTCATGAGCCGCCGGAGTTTTTCGGCGGTTTCCGGTATGCTGACGGTGAGGATCTCATCCCCCGCCTTCGCCGAGGTGATGAGGTGGCTGGCCGGGCAGATGCCGCAGATCCTGGAGGTGAGGCCGGGCATTTCCCACATCAGCCGTCCTTCGCAGAACTTTTCGAATCCGCGGAACTCGTTCACATGAAACCGCGCATCCGTGACGTTCTTCTTGCCGTCCAGGTGAATGGTGATTTTTGCGTGACCCTCGATGCGGGTCACCGGTTCGATGGTGATGACCTGTGATGTGGTTTTCTTATCCATAGCGGAGGTAGACTGTTGAGAAGACCGGAATTCTGCCCGCGAGAAATTCGGAGATGGCGAACCAGATCTGGTCGGCCGTCGGGGGACAGCCGTGCAGAAACGCGTCGACCCGGATGATTTCGTGAAGCGGTCTCGCCTGCGGAAGAAGCTTTGCGATGGTGAGAAATTCGGACGGGATCGTCGGGTCGCCGTCCGCGAGCTCAACATATGCGCGGTGGACGATTTCGTCGGTGCTGAATCTGTTGCGCATCGCGGTCACGTTGCCGGTGGTCGCACAATCGCCGAAGGAGACGACAAAGCGCGACCGTGCGCGGATCCGGCGCGCCAGCTCTTCATTTTCATTGTTGGTGACGGTCCCCTCCACGAACGTCACGTCGACGTTTTCGGGGAATTCCTTCACGTCGGCGATCGGCGAATAGACAAGCTCAATCTTTTCGGAAAGCTCGATGAGCCGTTCATCGATGTCGAGAAGGGACATGTGACAGCCGGAACAGCCTCCGAGCCAGACGGTGGCGATGCGGGGTTTCGGTGCGGTCGTTTCCGGCATTATTCCTCCTCGTTTTCTGTCGTGACCCATTGCCGGTTCGTCCGGGCCGTGACAATGTATCTCAAAAAATCGGTGTTCTTTTCCATTTCCGCGACGGTGACCCCTTTCTTGAATAGTGCTCCGGTCGGGCAGACGAGCACACATTTGCCGCAGGAGGTACAGCTCTGGGAGGTCCCCCACGGCTGATTCATATCCGCGATGATCGAGCATTCGATGCCCCGGCCGGCGATATCCCAGACATGCGCCGCTTCGACTTCATGACAGACCCTGACGCACCGTGTGCAGAGAACGCACCGGTTCCGGTCGATCACAAACTCCTCATGCGTCGCATCCAGTTCCTTCACCGGGTAGAGGTAGGGGAACCGGACATAGATGAGGCCGGTATCGTACGCCAGGTTCTGCAGTTCGCAGTGATTGTTGACGACGCAGACCGCGCACTGATGATTCCCTTCCGATGCCAGAAGTTCGATGATCATCCGCCGGTACCGTTTGAGCCGGTCCGTGTTCGTTCGAACGACCATGCCTTCCGCCGGTTTGGTCGTACAGGCCGGATGAAGCTTTGCAGACCCCTCGATTTCCACAAGGCAGAGCCTGCAGGCCCCCACCTCGGTCAGCCCGTCGAGGTGACAGAGAGTGGGAATGTGGATGTTGTGCTCGCGCGCAATCTCCAGAAGCGAATCGGTGGGCTGTGCGCTGAGCTGTTCGCCGTCGATCGTGAGGGTAATGATGCTCATACGGTTTTGTCGTTCTTATGAGTGCCGTTTTCTCCGGCCGTCTCCGGAACAAGTTTTTCGTCGTATTCCTGCCGAAAAAACCTGAGTGTCGAAAGGACGGGATTCGGCGCCGACTGTCCGAGACCGCACAGGCTTGTCTCCTTCACCATCGTGCAGAGCTCCTCCAGCAGGCGGACATGCCCCGCATCCGCAGTGCCGGCGGAGATTTTTTCGAGAAGCCCGTGTATGTGTTTCGTGCCGACCCGGCAGGGAATGCATTTGCCGCACGACTCGTCGACGGAGAATTCCATGAAGTATTTTGCGACGTCGACCATGTTGGAGGTGGAATCCATGACGATCATTCCGCCCGATCCCATGATGGAGCCGACGGTCGCCAGCGATTCGTAATCGACCGGCAGATCGAGGTGCTCCTTCGGAATACAGCCTCCGGACGGACCCCCCGTCTGCGCCGCCTTGAACTCCGTCCCTTCCGGCGTTCCCTCCCCTATGTCGAAGATGATTTTCCGGAGCGGAATCCCCATCGGCACTTCGATGAGACCCGTATTCCGGATCTTTCCCGCCAGCGCGAACACTTTTGTCCCCGTGCTCTTCGGCGTCCCGATCGAGGCAAACCAGGCGCTCCCCCTGGTCATGATCGGGGCGATATTCGCGTACGTCTCGACATTGTTGATCAGCGTCGGCATTCCCCAGAGGCCGCGCTCCGAGGGATACGGTGGTCTCGGCCTGGGCCGCCCGCGCCGCCCCTGTATCGATCTGAGCAGGGCAGTCTCCTCGCCGCAGACGAACGCCCCCGCGCCGATCCGCAGATCGATCCGGAAATTGAAATTGGAATCAAAAATTCTGTTGCCGAGCAGTCCGAGCCGTTCGGCCTGTTTGATGGCAAGTTTGAGCCGTTCGATCGCGAGCGGGTACTCCGCCCGTATATAGATATACCCCTGATTCGCTCCCACGGCATACCCTGCGATCGCCATTCCCTCCAGAATCCTGTGCGGATCGCCTTCGAGGACGCTCCTGTCCATGAACGCCCCCGGATCCCCCTCATCCGCGTTGCACACGACATATTTCTGTTCGCTCTTCGCCTTGCGGACGATTCCCCATTTCAGCCCTGTCGGATATCCTGCGCCGCCGCGGCCGCGGAGTCCGCTGAGCCGGATCTGCTCGATCACCCCGTCGGGCGGCACTTCGGTCAGCGCTTTGGCAAGCGCCTCGTACCCGCCGACCGCGATGTACTCGTCGATGCTCTCCGCATTTATCCTGCCGCAGTTTTCCAGAACGATCTTGGACTGCGCGGCAAAGAACGGCCGTGTCGTGTCGACCAGGTGTTCCGCCACCCGCCGCCCCCCGGCGAGATGTTCTCCCACGATCCGCCGCGCCGCATCGGCATCGACGCGCTCGTAGAGCGTCTCGTCGGAATGAACCTTGACCAACGGGCCCTGACCGCAGAGCCCCATGCACCCGGTCCCCTGAACTTCCACCTCCCCTTCCAGTTTATGTTCCCTGAGCGCCTGGGTGAACGCTTCACGCAGATTCCCGCTTCCGCAGGAGAGACAGCCCGCAGCCGAACAGAACAGAATCCTGTGACGAAATTTGGATTGCCGGCCGCGTTCGGTTTCGGCAAGTTCGCGCAGTTCTTCGAGTGTCATGCCGTCACCTCCTCCTCCTGGAATGCGCGGAGACGGTTCACCGCTTCCTCCGGCGTCATTTTCCCGACCACCTGATTGTCGATAACCGTCACCGGCGCAAGCCCGCACGAGCCGACGCACCGGGCCGATATCAGGGACACGCTCCTGTCGGCGGTCGTTTCACCGAATTTGGTCCGGCAGTGCCCTTCCACCGCCTGCTGAATTCCATTGGCCCCCTTGACGTAACAGGCGGTTCCCGTGCAGAGGACAAAGGTATGTTTGCCGTTCGGTTTGAGCCGGAAGAAATGATAGAACGTTGCGACACCGTACACTCTGCTCAGCGGCAGTTTCAGTTTGTGGGAGATATAGATCAGGAGATCCGTTTCCAGAAATCCGAAAATTTCCTGCGCCGCGTGCAGAACCTCGATCAGCGCATCCCCGTTCGCCTGATGTTTCGTGATCGTCCGGTCGAGAAGTTTGAACCGATTGTCCCCGCTCGGATGAGAATTTGGTTTCGTCGTCTGTGTCATTCTGTCAAACTATCAGTCGGTTGGCAATGTACGACTGCTTGGACCGATGCAAATAGTGCGCCACTGTCAGGGGGCAAAATCAAACGGATTCAGTTTTCCCGTTCACGGATTTTTCAATCCTTTATAATTCCTTATCAGCGTTGAGAATGCCGGCAAATCACTTGGAGCCCGGTATCCGTATTCGTCTGCCAAATTGATCGGAGGGAGTATCATTTTGTTTACCGGACCGAATGTCTATATTGACAACCGGGTTTCACCACTCTCACGCATCCGAATTCATGCCGGAATATCCCGACATCACCCTGTATCAGGAGCATTTTTCCACGCTTCTGACCGGTCAGCGCCTCGAAAAGATCCGGCTCCGGCATCCGTTTCTGCTCCGCACCGTCGATCCTCCCCTTCCATCGTTCGAAGGCAACACCGTCCTCGCCGTCAGCCGCATCGGAAAACAGATCGTCTGGGAATTTAAAGGCGAGTTATATCTCATCTTTCATCTCATGGTGGCGGGGAGGTTTCACTGGAGGATTGCGGGAGCAAAGGCGGGAGGGAGGAATTCACTCGCCGCATTCGATTTTTCCGCGGGGAGCGTTCTCCTGACCGAGGCTGGAAGCAGGCGGCGCGCCTCACTGCACTGCGTGAGGAGCCGGGAGTCTCTCCGGGCGTTCGACCGCGGCGGTATCGATCCGGTGAATGCGACCGCGGCGGCGTTCCGCGCGGCGCTCGTCAGGGAAAATCACACGTTGAAACGGGCTCTGACCGATCCCCGGCTCTTCAGCGGCATCGGGAACGCCTATTCCGAAGAGATCCTGCACCGGGCGGGACTCTCGCCGTTCCGGCAGACGCGTGCGCTGTCGGAGGACGAAGCAGACCGGCTCCACACGGCGACCGTGGCAATCCTCCGGGAATGGACGGAAAAACTGAGGAAGGAAACCGGCGATACTTTTCCGGAAGATGTGACGGCGTTCCGGCCCGACATGGCTGTTCACGGGAAATTCGGCAGACCATGCCCCGTCTGCGGCACCGCCGTTCAGCGCATCGTCTACGCTGAAAACGAGTGCAATTATTGTCCCCGGTGTCAGACCGGCGGCAGTGTGCTCGCCGACCGGTCGCTATCGCGTCTTCTGCATTCCGACTGGCCCCGGTCGATCGAGGAACTCGAAGCGGATCCGGTCCTCGGCAGGAAGTGATCCGCGCCGATGATCTTCAGTTTTCCAGTCTCGCCTGGAGAGTCTCGAAGAGAAACGTGTAGATATCGGTCAGTTCCTCTATCTGTTTTGCCGTCGGCTTGCCCCCGCCGTGTCCCGCCTTCGTATCGATGCGAATAAGTATCGGATGGACGCCGGCGTCCGCCTCCTGGAGGGTGGCGCAGAACTTCATTGCGTGCGACGGGACAACGCGGTCGTCGTGATCGGCCGTGGTGATGAGAACCGGCGGATACGTTGTCCCTTTCTTCACATTGTGCAGGGGTGAGTATGCGTAGAGGTTTCTGAACTGGTCCGCCGACGCCTCCGCGTTCCCGTATTCTCCGGTCCAGTACCTGCCGACGGTGAACTTCTGGTAGCGGAGCATGTCGGTCACCGGCACCTGGTCGATCACCGCCCCGAACAGGTGCGGTTCCTGAATCATGCAGGCGGAGACGAGGAGTCCGCCGTTGCTTCCTCCCTGGATGGCCAGCTTCGGCGTGCTCGTGTATTTCTGATCGATGAGCCAGTGTGCGCAGGCGATAAAGTCGTCGAACACGTTTTGCTTTTTCCCCAGCATGCCCGCTTTGTGCCATTCCTCGCCGTACTCATTACCCCCCCGGAGGACCGCACTCGCATAGATCCCGCCGTTTTCAAGCCAGATGAGCCGCGTGGAAGAGAAGGATGGCAGAATATTCTGCGAGAAGCCGCCGTAGCCGTACAGGATGGTGGGGTTGTTTCCGTCCAGTTTTATTCCCTTCTGGTAGGTGAGGAACATCGGAATTTTTGTTCCATCCTTCGACGGAGCGAACACCTGTATGGTTTCGAACTGCGTCGGATCGATGTTTATTCCGCTTTTGCGGAAGACCGTGAGCGTATTGTCCTCGAAGCTGTAGCGGAACACCGTCGGCGGATAGAGAAACGATGTGAATTGAAAAAAGAACTCCTTGTCGTTCTGCTCGCCGCTCACGCTGTTTGCCGTCCCGAGAGTCGGGAGGGCGACGTCGCGGCCGGGTGTTCCGTCGAGCGCGTAGATCTTCATGATGTTGTGCGCGTCATGAAGATAGACGACGACGAAATGCCGGTCGACGAGATTGACGGACGAGATGACATCGGCCTGTTCGGGGACGACGTCCTTCCAGTTCCGGCGGTCCGGGTGATCGAGGTCGACCGCGATGATCTTGCCGTGCGGGGCGTTGAGATCGGTCTGCAGATAGACGATCGGGCCGATATTCCCGAGGAATCCGTAACCGGCGTCGGCCGTATCGATGAGCCGGATAAAAGGCCCATCCGAAGATCTCTCGCGGTAGTAGAGCCGGTTCTGGGCGTCCGTACCGTGGCCGACATAGAGAAAGAGATATTTTCCATCGTCGGTGACGATCGCGCCGAACCCGAGCTCCTTCGCATCGGGCCGTTCATAGATGAGCCGGTCCTGTGTTTGCGGCGTTCCGAGGGTATGCCAGTAGACTTTGTCGTAATTGTTCTCATCCTCTTTGGGGACCGTCCCCGGTTCGGGATAGCGGTCATAATAAAATCCCTTGTTGTCGGGACTCCAGGCGATGCCGGTAAATTTACACCAGCGGAGAAGGTCGGTCATATCCTTGCCGGAATTCACGTCGCGGACGGATATTTCCTCGCGATCGCTTCCACTGCGGGAGAGCCCGTAGGCAAAGTACCGGCCGTCCCGGCTGAATGCCTGCGTCGAGAGCGCCACCGTTCCGTCCTGCGAAAGCGTGTTGGGATCGAGAAGGACGGCCGGATCACCGCTGAGCGAGGTCATGAAGTACAGAACGTTCTGGTTCTGCAGACCGTCATTTTTCGAGAAAAAGTATCTGTTTCCCCTTTTCTGAGGGACCGTAAACCGGGCGTACTTCAGATGATCGCGGATTTCGTTTTTCAGGATGGGCCATTCCTGAATCTTCGCGAGATAACCGGTGGTCAGGGCATTCTCCTGTGAGATCCACTCCGTCAATTCCGGTGTATCGGGGGTTTCCATCCACCGATAGGGATCGGCAACTCTCGTACCAAAGAGGGTATCCGCGGCGTCGCCCCGACGTGCTTTCGGATATTTCCACTGACGCGCCTCGGCAACAGAACAGATCATCCCCGTACAGAGTACGATGGCCAGCGCAGCTGCGAAAAAAGTCTTCTTCATGAGTATTTCCGGTTCGAATGGGGGGAAAAGTTGATTGATTCCGCAATGTACACAATAGGATTCTCTCTGCAAAATCGGCGGGATCCGCATATGCGCCGGCGGTCCGGATCCGTTAGCTGTCCCGATTTCCGCCGGGAGGCGACCGGAAACATCTTGCCGATCTGCGGACAACGTCGTACATTGAAATGAACCGCAATTTCCCATTACTCCCGGAATCAGCATGGACGGAATCGGCGACTTTCTCGCCGCGAGCGATTCATTCAATCCCACACCGGCGATGCCGGTCGTCTTCATCGGTCACGGAAATCCCATGAACGCGATCGAGGAGACGGAATTTTCCGCCGGATGGCGATCGCTCGGCGGATCGCTCCCCCGGCCCTCAGCCATTCTCTGCATTTCCGCCCACTGGGAAACCGACGGAACTTATGTCACGTCGGCGGAACGCCCCGAAACAATCCACGATTTCTACGGCTTCCCGCAGGAGTTGTACGATGTGCGCTATCCGGCGCCCGGAAGTCCGGCTCTTGCCCGGCTCACCCTCGCCGCCGCACCCGAACCGCTGATCGGACTTGATCGGGCATGGGGACTCGATCACGGATGCTGGAGCGTTCTCCGCAGGATCTACCCCGGGGCCGACATCCCGGTTGTGCAGATGAGTCTCAACCGCCGGCGGGATGCCCGCTGGCATTACGAATTCGCCACCCGGTTTTCCTTTCTCCGCGAGCGGGGAGTGCTCATTTTGGGAAGCGGCAACATGGTGCACAACCTCCGCATGATCCGATGGGACAACCCGGACAGCGCATACGACTGGGCGGAAGAGATCAATGGCAGGATCAAAACCCTCATCCTGGAGGGAGATGCAGGAGAGCTCGCAGAATACCGGTCGTTCGGTCCCGCCGCAGGCCTTGCCATCCCCACCGCGGAACATTATCTCCCGATGCTCTATGCGCTCGCTCTCAGAAAAGAATCCGAATCGGTGAATTTTTTCAATGACAAGACAATTCTGGGGTCGATATCGATGACCTCGTTCATCATCCAACCAACTCATGGATAACCGGCTATGAAAACGCGTTTACTCGGCAGGAATGGTCCCACGGTCTCGGCGCTCGGCCTCGGCTGTATGGGAATGTCAGAATTTTACGGTCCGCGGAATGACGACGAATCCGTTGCGACGATTCACCGGGCCCTCGAACTCGGCATAAATTTTCTCGACACGGCGGACATGTACGGCGTCGGAGACAACGAACGGCTTGTCGGGAAGGCGATCCGCGGCCGGCGAAAGGAGATTTTCCTCGCGACGAAATTCGGCAATGTCAGGGGGGAGAAAGGGGAGTTCCTCGGCGTCAACGGACGGCCGGAATACGTGAAGACGGCATGCGATGCAAGCCTCCGGCGCCTCGGCGTGGAGACGATCGACCTCTATTACCAGCACCGGGTCGACCCGAATACCCCGATAGAAGAGACGGTCGGCGCGATGTCCGAACTGGTCACAGCCGGCAAGGTCCGGTTTCTCGGATTATCGGAAGCAGCTCCCGCCACGATCCGGAAGGCATGCAGGGTTCACACGATCACAGCCCTGCAGACGGAATATTCGCTCTGGACCCGCGATGTGGAGAAGGAGATCCTGGCTGTATGCAGGGAGCTCGGGATCGGATTTGTCGCATACAGCCCCATCGGCCGCGGATTTCTCTCCGCACGCTTCCGTTCCCCCGGTGATTTCGGAGAAGCGGATTACCGCAAGAATCATCCCCGGTTTCAGCCGGAGAATTTCACACAAAACCTCTCCATCGTCCGGGAGATCGAAGCGCTTGCCGGGGAGAAAAAATGCACGCCGGCACAGCTCGCCATAGCATGGGTCATGTCGCAGGGGAACGATATTGTCCCCATACCGGGCACCAAACGCCGCGTCTATCTGGAGGAGAATGCGGCCGCCGCCGGCATCGTGCTGACACCCGGGGAACTGCGCCGGCTTGGTGCGGCAATTCCCGCCGGCATCACCAGGGGGACCCGTTACCCCGAACAGGCGATGAAGGCAGTCAACAGATAATCATTCACATCATGCACAGCAGACCTATGGGCAGAAAAGATCCGAGGATCGACAAGTACATTGCCGGCGCAGGGGCATTTGCCCGGCCCATACTTTCCCACCTCCGTTCGCTTGTCCATTCCGCCTCTCCGGGTGTGACCGAGACAATGAAATGGGGGATGCCGTTTTTCGAATACCACGGCATCGTCGGTGGGATGGGCGCGTTCAAGTCGCACTGCACATTTTTTCTCTGGAAACCGTCGAAGCTGAACGACCCGGAGGGAATCCTGAAAAAGAAGGAACGCGCGGCAATGGGTCAATTCGGGCGGCTGACCGGGCTGAAGGATCTGCCCGCCGACCGGCATCTGCGCGAATTTATCCGTCAGATCTGCAGGCGGAACGAAGCCGGAGAATTGCCGAAACCGGTCCGGCGGACCAAAAAGGGGCCGGTAGTCGTGCCCGCCGGACTGATGACGGCCCTCCGCAAAAACAGGCGTGCGCTCAGGGCCTTCGGGGAATTCAGCGATGCTCACCGGCGTGAATACAGCGAATGGATCTCCGAGGCGAAGCGTGAAGAAACGCGTGCGAAACGGATCGCGACTGCGGTGCGCTGGATATCGACGGGGAAGGGAAGGAACTGGCGGTACGAAAAGAAAGGCTGATCAGAACTCGCGTTCGATCTCCCTGGCGTAGTCGGTGAGCAGTTTCAGTGTCAGGTCGATCGTCCACCGGTGGGTGCGGAAGGCGAGGACGGCAAGCCGGAGTACGAAATTTCCGCCGAGACGGGTGGAGGAGAGGAATATCCGTCCGTCGTTTTGAATTTTTTCGATCAGAACTTTGTTGAATTCATCGGCGTTGCCGCGCTTCGGCACATACCGGTAGGTGACGACAGACAGGTCGGGCTGAGGTCCGGCCTCAAATCCGTCGCATTCCCTGATCTTTTCCCAGAAATAGCGGGCAAGGAGAAGTTTTTCCTCGAGACAGGCCCGGAACGGCCGGAGTCCGTGGATTTTCAGCGGAAGCCAGAGGCGGAGTCCGCGGAAGTGCTTGGTCAGTTCGGGTGAGAGATCCGCGGGGGAAAGCTCATCGGCATCGCTCATCGCATCGAGGAGGTAGCTCGCGTTGTACCGGAATGAATCGTGCATGCGCCGGCGGTCGCGGACGAGCACCGCACCGGTGCCATACGGAAGAAAAAGCCCCTTGTGGGGATCCATGACGAGAGAGTCGGATCTTTCCATGCCCGAGAGGATCCGGTTCATCCCGGAACAGAGTATGAAGAACGCGCCGTAAGCCCCGTCGCAGTGAAACCAGCAGTCATGAGCCTCGGCCAGATCGGCGATATTGGCGAGCGGATCGACGGCGCCGGTATCGGTGGTCCCGGCCGACCCGATCACAAGAAACGGGCGGAGACCCGAAGCCCGGTCCTTCTTCATGGTCAGTTCGAGCAGGGACGCGTCCATCCGATGAAATGGAGTAACGGGAATGCGGCGGAGAGGGCATTCCGCCAGACCGGCAATGCGGATCGCCTTGTCGACGGAGTGATGGGCCTGATCGGTGAGGTAGATGACCGATCGCCCGACATCGCGTGATCCGATTCCCTTTGCATCGCGTGCGGCGACGATCCCGATCAGGTTCGCGATGCTCCCGCCGGAAGTGAGGTTTCCGCCGGCCCCGGCCGGATATCCTGTAAGGGAAGCCATCCATGCAATCAGCATGTTTTCGAGCCTCACCGCACCAGGTCCGCCGTAGAAAATGCCTGCATACCGGTTCGTGATATCGGCGAGATAATCGGCGACGGCGGAGGCGTAAATTCCGCCTCCCGGAATATAACCGAGGTGGCCATGAGAGGCCGGGTTCAGCCCGGGACGGTCGACGGCGTGTGCAAAGAGGCGGAGGACTTCATCCACGGGCATGGGACCTTCCGAAATCGGGGAGGCATAGATCTCCCTGCCCTTGTCGCCCGTGACGTTGTATGCCGGGAGGGTATAGATCTCCTCTATGAACTTCTCGGTATAGGCGATGACAGCGTCGCGCAGGACCCCGCGCGCTTCGGCGGACGGTTCCAGGCTGGCGGCGATCCTCTCCAGTTCAGACAGGCGATCTTCCAAATCCTTCTCCGGGTCCGTCATTCTTCTATGACATCGTCGGGCAGTTCGTTCCCTTTGCCTTCCGTGCGGGGGAATTCCCGGGCGAGGACGGTCCCGACGGCCGCGATGGCCTCCGAGATTCCCTGCCGGAAGTTTCCCTGCCGGAAGTGCGCCGACATGCCGGCCGCTACGGCGTCCCATGTACCATCGGCCACCTTTGCATGTATCCCTTCGTCGGCAATAATGTGAAACCGCCGTTCGGAAACGAGAAGGAATATGAGGACGCCGGTATGATCCCGGGTGTGATGCATGCCGAGCCGCCGGAATTCTGAGAGAGCGATCTCATGGATCGCGCGCCGCCATTCGGTGAAATGGCGATGGTGCCGAATGACCACCCGGAGCTCTCCCGAGGTGGTCAGTTCCATTCCGGCAATCTCAGCCGCCAGGATGCCCAGATCCTCCTTCGACAGTATTTTTTTGGAAAAAATGTTCATCGCCGTGATCCTTACCAGCCGCCGCTCGCGCCGCCGCCGCCGAAGCTTCCGCCCCCGCCGCTGAACCCACCCCCGCCGAATCCTCCTCCTCCGCCGAATCCGCCCCCGCCGAATCCACCGAATCCGCCGAAGTATGTTCCGCGTGGACCGAGATACATGCGCCGGGTGCCGCGCGTGAGAAGCCTGGTGAATATGCTGAAAAATGCGATAATAAGGATGATGCCTGCGGAGGGAAATCCGCGCTTTCTCTGCTGATTGCTGTCGGCGGCGAATTCTCCCTTTGTTGCCGCCATGATCGCCTCACACCCCGCCACCATGCCGCCGTAATAATCACCGTACCTGAATTTTGGCCCGATGATGTGCCGGATGATCTGATCGCTGACCGCATCGGGGAGCGCGCCTTCAAGACCGTAACCGACTTCGATCCGCACGCGGCGTTCTTCCTTCACAATCAGGAGGAGAACTCCGTTGTTCCGTGTCTTGACCCCGATGCCGTTTTTCTCCGCGGCCCGGAGGGAATAATCTTCCAGCGACGCTCCGTTCAGCGACCTGATGATCAGGACGACGATCTGGGTGGAGGTCTGCTGTTCAAACAGGGTCAGCGAATCCTCCAGCTGAGAAGCCTGCGCCGGAGTGATCCATCCCGCAAAATCGTTGACATGCCGGTGAACCACCGGGATATCCTGCTCCTGCGCACGCACCGGTCCGCCGGCGCCCCAGAGGAGAGCGAGCAGAATGAGCGACAGAAGAAGCTTGTTCAAAATTTCACCTTCGGCGCTTTGTCCGCGCCTGCTTCGGCCTGGAAATAGGCTTTCTGGCTGAAGCCGAACATGCCCGCAAATACGGCGGTCGGGAATGTCCGGATCCGGGTGTTGTATTCCTGGACAACCTGGTTGAACCTCTGGCGCTCAACCGCGATTCTGTTTTCGGTCCCCTCCAGCTGGGACTGCAGTTGGAGGAAATTTTCGTTCGCTTTCAGCTGGGGGTAGTTCTCAGCAACGGCAAGAAGACGGGAGAGCGCAGAGGTGAGACCGGCCTGCGCCTCCTGGAATTTCTGGAAGGTCTGCGGGTTGTTCAGGATCTCCGGCGTCACCTGTAGTTTGCCGACGCTTGAACGGGCTTCCGCCACTTCCGTGAAGACATTGCTTTCATGTTCCGCATACCCCTTCACCGTTTCCACGAGGTTCGGAATGAGGTCGAGACGCCGCTGGTACTGGTTCTGCACCTGCGCCCACGACTGGTTGACACCCTCATCGAGCTTGACGAGAGTATTGTACATTCCGGTGATCCACCCGCCGATGAGAAGTGCAAGCAGAATAAGCCCGCCGAGAACCGAAAGAATGATGATTGTCGAACGCTTCATGGATATTGGTCCTTTTTTATGAATTTTCCGCCATTCCGTCATATAACGTAAAGAAAAATACGATGGCCTGCAATATTCTCTTACGGCGGAATGCCCCCGGGGTTACGCCGGCGTCACCGGCGTGCGATCCAGACCCCGATAACCGTAACCGACGTGCCGATGAGCTGAAGCGCAGTCAGTGTTTCATGAAGGGTCAGGTACGAAAGTCCGATCGCAACGACCGGAACGAGGTTGTTGAAATTGGCGGTCTTCCCCGGCCCGAGCACCTTCACCCCATGCGACCAGTAGAGGTTCCCGATGCCGATCGAAAATGCGCCGGAGAGAACCGCGGCGCCTCCTTCTCCCCATCCCGCCCCGCCCAGGCCGGACGAGACCAATACCGGAATCGCAATGGCTGTCAATCCCACCGCACCGATGAGAAAAAAGATCCAGGAAAGCTGGAGCGGCGAATAGGTCGTGAGAAGCGGCTTCTGGAGATTGCTGTTCAACCCCCACAACAGTGCCGCGCCGAAAAGGATCAGGTCTCCGGCGAATTCACTGCTGGCAAAACCGAATTTTGTTCCGCCGCCGACGATGATAAGGAGCACACCCGCCAGGGAGAGGATCATGCCGGAGAACATCGCTGTGGGGATCCGGTCGCGATGGAGGCGCGCCTGGATATAGACGGTCCAGAGCGGCGATGTCGAGAGGATCACCGCCGCATTGCCCGCCGTCGCCCGTGCAAGCCCGGCGACAAACAGAATCTGGTAGAAAATACTGGCCACCACGCCGGCCCGGAGAAACCTGGACCTGTCGGCCGGAGCGACCGGCACGGACGAATCCCGGAAGAGCATGATACTGCGCGCGACGAGTGCGGCGGTACAGTACCGGATCGCATTGAAGATGAACGGATCCATTCTGCCCAGGGCGTATTTGGAGAGCGGATAATTGGCCGCCCAGATCAGCACGACAAGAACGAGCCACATCTCGGCGGCAAGCTGATGGGACCTGGAGCCGTGGGGGGATGGATTTTTCATATCGACAGGAAAAATATAAGGATTTCCCCGATATGGCGCACCGGGTGAGGTGAAAAAAGAGAAAGCCCGCAGATTTCACTCCGCGGGCTTCCCGTCATAGTCTGCCGGGAGGGTTGCTCGTCTACGGAGCGACCGGCAGACCGACACCGCTCTATTCTTCCTCGATCAGACCTTCCACGTTTTCAATGCTCGTGATGCCGCTCCGGATCAGATCAATTGCCGACTTCCGCAGGGTCTGCATGCCGTTCTGCATTGCGGTCGTCCGGATCGCATCCTCGTCGATGAAGTCGCGCGATTTCATGATCATCTTGCGGATGTCCTTCGAGAGCACGAGTGTTTCAAAGATCCCGATACGGCCCCGGAATCCCCTGATGCAGTGAACACAACCGACCGGTTTATAGAACGTGCCCGTCTCTATTTCCTTGTCGGTGAGTCCCGAGGCGAGGAGCAGTTCATGGTCGATTTCCTCGTCGATCACCTTGCACCGGTCGCACAGTCTTCGGACAAGCCGCTGTGCGATGATGATGTTGATCGTGTAGGCAAGGAGGAACGGTTCGATGCCCATATTATAGAGACGGGTGATGGCGCTGACCGAATCGTTCGTATGAAGGGTGGAAAAGATCAGATGCCCGGTATTCGCCAGTTTGATGGCGATTTCCGCCGTGGTCTTGTCGCGCATCTCGCCCACCATGACGACGTCGGGATCATGCCGGAGTATTCCGCGGAGTGCGCCTTCGAAATCGAGCTTGTAATTGAGCTTGACCTGGCGGCATCCCTCGATGACGTATTCCACGGGATCTTCGATTGTGAGAATATTGATGCCCGGATCCATGATCGTCTGGATGGCTGCGAACTGGGAGGTCGATTTCCCGCTTCCCGTCGGGCCGGTGAAGATGACAATGCCCTGTGTCTTGCGGATTGCCTTGAGGAACGGGCCGCTCGATTCCGGCGGCATGCCGAGCGATTCGATGGTGTTGCTCCGCGCGTCGCGGAGAATCCGGATGACCACCGATTCCAGTTTCGACCGGAGGTCGCCGCTGTAGATCGGCATTGTGGAAAAACGGAACCGGACGATTTTATTGTCGATCGTCCGCTGTGCAAAACCATCCTGCGAAAGGAGTTTCTCGAAACGGTCCAGGTTTTTTGCGTGGTCTTTGACGACGGTGATCACGGCTTCAGAGCGGACGTCGTTAATCGTGCTCCAAAGCGAAAGGCGCCCGTCGATCCGGAAATGGAATTCGGTCTTGTAGGTATCCTTCGGGATGACATGAATATCGCTCGCCCCGGTCCGGGTTCCTTCGATGAACACATTTTCGATCAGTTCGTTGAGCTTGCCGCGCCCGATCTCGTCTTCGAGCGACTGTTCCATCTCCTTGTCGGTTTCGTCCTTCTCGATGCCGAGCATGAACTCGTCATCGTCGAATCCGAGACTTTTCGCACCCTGATCGAATGTGATCCGCCGCCAGAGTTCATTCCAATGCTGGAGGGTGACATGTTTGATTTCATACTTCTGGAACCGGAATGCGCGGGCGACGGTATGAACGTCGGGATGCGTCGGATCGGGGGTGATGAGAACCAGTTTTTCGACACCGTTCGACTGGATTTCGAACGGGAGAACTTTCAGCCGGATCGCCATCTCATAGTAAAATGCGGTGAGCGAGTCCAACTGCTCGCGGATCGACTGGAGGTGCTCCTTGTTGTCAAGAACCGGATTGGGATCGACCGATTCAAACGAATAGTGTTCCGCAACGATTTTCAGAATCGCGTCGGAATCGACGCCGACATCGTCGATGAGAATATCGAGGATGCGCTTCTTTTCCTTCGGTCCGAGCTTCCGCTGGATTTCGAGTACCTGCTCGATCTTTTCCTTGGTAACGATTCCCTGCTCGATGAATCGGTCGACCAGGCGCCGCGCCGGGAGTTTGCGGGGACCTGCGGACACGCCCCCTTCCTCGGCGCGCTTCGGTATCAGCTGGGCGGACGAGACAGGCCGGACAGGCTGTCTCGGCCTGGCGGTCTCCTCTCCGCGGTTCTTTGCATGCCCCTCCGTCGTCCCGGTCATGCGAAGAACGTAACTCTGCTGTTCTTCCTGCGGTTTATCCGTAGACATACTACCCTCGTCGTTGTTCCCTCTTCGCCAGGCAGACCGGCCCACAACCGGAATCCCGGCGTACAGGAATGTACCCGGAGCGGGGGGGAAATAAAAACGGGATGTGACGAATCTCACCCCTCAGGGCGAGCAAAAATGGCACTGCAGGCGGGAAAGGAGGGTTTGGTCTGTTTACCGCGGTGTACCCGGAAAAACCTCTATTTCAGAAGCTGGGCGTTTGTTTTTTCCACCATTTTCTGTGTTTCGTAGACCTGAATATCGCGGATCGTATTGTGTATCCTCTGCATGGCCCCTTCGATCCGGTCGAGCGAACGGACGATATCCTCATCGACGGCAAATCGTTTTCTCATCTCCTGCGTGGTCACGCCGATGAGGGCGAGGGGATTATTGACGCTGTCCTGAAGCATGAGGGTGATGTCGTTCACCAGCTGCGTGTGAATCCGCTGGCGCTCGATCAGCAATTCCATCTCGCGCCGCTTGTCCTGCTCCTCCCGGTACGATTTGCGGATCCGGAGCACCTGGAGAAAGGCCGCCGCGGCAAGCCAGAGAAATATCAGCGAGTCGAAGTTCATCACATAGTCGAGCACCGTCTGATGTTCCCCCGAGTGCCGGAATACGTTGATGGATGCGAGAAGATAGTACAGGTAGATGATGATGCCGGCAGTGACGACCGGATATTTTTCGACAATGGTGACGATTCTGCGCCAGACTGTTTTCATCGGGAACCCGCCGGATCGGATGTGGGGTGAGGTGAATGTTCAGCGCCGCCGCTCCGGCAGATTGCACACTCGCAGAGCGACCGCAGATACTCCCATGTGTAAATGCCGCTGCCGTGCCCGTCTCCCCAGGTGAACTGGAGCGCATACGCCCCGACCGGATCCAGCCGGACAAGATCGTATCTCCCCGGCGCGGTGGTATCGGGAGCGGGAGGGACATACGTGCGCAGAAGAACGGTTTCCCCGCTGCACTCCGCGCAGGGACAGCCGTCGCGAAGGCGGACGAGCGTCGATACCCCGGCATGTCCGTCGTCCCACCGCAGAGACAAGGTCCCCGGTTCCCCCCGTTCGATTCTGGTCGGCTTCATGCGGCTACCTGTCCTTCAGGTGCTGGCGAAAAAACGCCATGATCCTCGTCCACGCGTCGGCAGCCGCCGCAGGACGATACGCTTCTTTTCCGGTCGGATTCATGAATGCATGCCCTGCGCCGGGATAGATCCGGGTCTCAACGGACTTTCCGAGACTCCGGGCCAGGGTCGAGAAATTATTGACATCCTTCGGCGTGATCCCCCTGTCGTCCCCGCCAAAGAGCCCCAGCAGGGGGACGGCGAGAGCCCGGAGCGCCGTCGTGTCCGTCACGAGGCGGCCATAACAGATCACACTGCCGGCAAGCCGCGGATCGCGGAGCGCCGCCATGAGCGAATAACCGCCGCCCATGCACCAGCCGACGGAACCGACCCTTGAACCGATGACATCCTTTCGGTCCCGGAGAAAACCAGCAGCGGCGGCGAGATCGCGCGCCGCACGGTCTTCCGGAAGGCCGCGCATGAGTTCGTGCGCCTCCTCGGGATCGGCCGCCACCCTGCCGCGATAGAGATCGATCGCAAGCGCGATATACCCGCTGTCGGCAAACAACTTCGCGTTGTCCCTAACCCAGTCAGTCAGGCCGTACCACTCATGGATCAGAATAAGCGCGGGAAACGGGCCGGGGCCCGTAGGGCACGCGAGAACCGCAGTCACAGTGTCGGAACCGCTGAGATAGCTCACCCGCGTCAAAGACTGACGTCCCTCGGACGGGGCGGCCGTGAGCAGACAGATTGCCAGAACAACCGGAAGTGAAATTCTCATGCTGTGGGATCCTTACGGTATGGCAGGGAATGTGCAGACGGTGGCACGCGCCGGAAGATCCCGCCACTGACAGACGGAAGACGCCGGCATCGGAACTATCTCCGGGTACGGGTGATGCGCATCGGCTGCAGACGGCTCACCTGAACGGTGAGCGGTGTGATTCTCCCGGGTATCAGTAGTTTTCAACTGCCAGCGGTGCACAGGCGAACGTCATTCTCCGGCCACACACGAGATATTCACTCACTCCACGAAAACCTGTCAAGGATACAAAACCCCCTCCTGATTTCCAAACGCAAACGTTTGCGAAATCACACATCGTTTGCAAGTTGCATCTGCGCGGGAATTTGACGAACTTTTCGGAGCAGGGGGCACGCCCATACCCTCGTGAGACATGTCCGAATTGTATTGTGATATAGCCATTCCCGGCACTGTCGACAAGCTTTTTACGTACAGTGTACCGCCGGAACTGCAAGGCGCCGCACGCCCCGGCATGCGGGTTGTCGCGGGATTCGGTTCGAGAACGGTGGTCGGTTTCATCGTCGAAACATCGGCAGAATCGCAGGCCTGCGCCGAACGCGCCCGGAATGTCCCCCACATCAAGCCTCTGCAGGATATTCTCGACGCCGAGCCTGTTCTTTCCGCGGACATACTGCATCTGACACGCTGGATGTCGGAGTATTATTTTGCACCGCTCGGGGAAGTCCTTAAAAGCGTTCTCGTCCAGGGCTCGGCCCGTCCAGCACGGCGGATCGCCGAACTTACCGCCCCCGATCTCCAGGCGGCGTTTCACACCCTCGTTCATTCCCCCAGGCAGAGCGCCATCCTGCGCGAACTGGCGCATGGTCCGAAACCAGTCCGGGATCTGCAGAACATTGTCCGCACGAAGGCGATCAACAATCTCCTCAACGACCTGGTGCGGCGGGGATATGTGAGGATCTCCGACGAGCTTCCGCCCCCCGACGCAAAACCGAAACTGGAAACGATCGTCGAGGTAACCTACGAGCGGAGGCTGGAGTGGGAAAAACTGCTCGCCGACGGCACCATTTCCGAAAAGCGGGCCCCGGCGCAGATTGCCATACTGCGACAGCTTGCCGGGACAATAGCGCTTCCTTCCGTGATAACTTCTGCGGAGATCCTCCGCCTCTCCGGGGGAACCGCGGCGGCGCTTCAGGCGCTGGTCCGGAAAGGAATCCTCACCCTGACCCGGCGGGAGGTTTCCCGCCGTCCCGATTTTGATCTTTATCCCGCCGCACTCGGCTCGATCGACATCACCCTCAACGCGGATCAGCAGGCCGCATTCGATGAGGTGAACAGGGCGATACACGACGGCTGTTTCAGGACGTTCCTCCTGCACGGGATCACCGGCAGTGGAAAAACGCAGGTGTATATTGAAGCGATCCGCGCTGTGATTGCCGCGGGGAAAACCGCGATCGTTCTCGTTCCGGAAATCGCACTGACGCCGCAGATCGTCCGTCGGTTCAAGTACCATTTTGGCGAAACCATCGCCGTCCTCCACAGCAGAATGTCGGTGGGCGAACGGTTCGATGCCTGGCGGGCCGCCTGGGAAGGGCGGTCTGCAGTGGTCATCGGGCCGCGATCGGCGGTGTTCGCCCCTCTCAGAAATCTCGGCATCATCGTCGTGGACGAGGAACACGAACCGTCGTATAAGCAGTTCGATCAGACCCCGCGGTACCATGCGCGGGACGTGGCGATCGTCAGGGCGTCCGGTGCGTCGGCCGTCGTTCTGCTCGGGTCGGCGACCCCGTCACTCGAATCCTATGCCAATGCGGAGAGCGGAAAATACACGCTTCTCGAACTCCCCTCCAGAATAGACGGGGCATCGCTCCCCCGCATCGACATCGTTGACATGACCGACGAGCGCAGACGATTCAAAGAGCTGATCAGGACAGAGCGCAGAGCCGCGCGCGAAGCGTCGCGGACCGGCTCACCCCAGCCGAAAATTTCCGAGTGGAGTTCCCTTTCATCGCTGTTGAAGTCCCGGATCCAGGAACGGCTGGAGCGCCGGGAAGGGATCATTCTCCTGCAGAACCGGAGAGGCTTCGCGCCGTTCGTCGAATGCCCCGACTGCGGCACAGTGGAAACCTGTCCCAACTGCAATATATCCCTCACGTACCATGCCGCCGGGGAACAGCTCCGCTGTCATTACTGCGGCACGACGAAACAGCCGCCGGAGCGGTGCCAGAAATGCGGTTCAGCGGAGATCAGTTTCCGCGGGGTCGGTACCCAGCGGGTTGAACAGGAGCTCGCGGCCCTCTTCCCATCGGCGAACGTCCTTCGGATGGATCTGGATACAACCGGCCGGAAAGGCTCGCACGACCGTCTGCTCCGGGAATTTTCGGAGGGAAGGGCCGACATCCTGCTCGGCACGCAGATGGTGGCGAAGGGGCTGGACATATCGCGGGTGACGCTGGTCGGCGTCATTTCGGCCGACACGCAGATGCTCCTTCCCGACTTCCGGGCGTCAGAGCGGACGTTTCAGCTCCTGACGCAGGTAGCGGGACGGGCAGGCCGGAGCGCGCTTCCCGGGGAAGTTGTCATCCAGAGTTATCAGCCCTCCCACCCGACATTGAAACATGTCCTGCGGCAGGACTTCCATGGGTTCTACGCTGATGAGCTTGCGGCGCGCAGGGAGCTGTTGTATCCGCCGTTTTCACGGCTCATCCTGCTGGAGTTTCGGGGAAAGCACGAGAACGAGGTGATCGGACACGCGATGCAGTTTGCGGAGGGTCTCAGAGGACTTCCCCCGGGATTGACGCTTCTCGGTCCGGCGGGTGCGGCGCTCGCGCGTCTCAAGGGGATGTACCGGTGGCACATCATACTGAAATCGGCGAAGGCAAGCGATCCCGGAGGCCACCTTCTCCACCGGGTGGTACAGAATGCGTTGTTGAATTACCGGAATTCGCCGTCGGGAAAAAGCAGGGCGGTTCGGGTCGGGGTGGATGCCGATCCGGCGGGGATGATGTAGGGGGAAAAAAAAGAACACCCCTCGCGGGGGAGGGGTGGATGACGATCGTTACCGATCTGCAGCATCATACGCGCACGATATTGTAGGCGCGTTTTCCTTTCTGCTCGGTTTTCAATTCAAACTGGACGTTATCACCCTGGACAAGCGTGTCGCGGAATCCGGTATTCTTCACATTGCTTTTATGAAAGAACACATCTTCTCCTTCCGAAGTCGTAATGAATCCGAAGCCTTTCACGGGATTAAAAAATTTCACAGTCCCTTGAGTCATAGTGTCGATCTCCTGTTCTGAAACACTGAAACGAAAACCCCAGCCGGTTCTTGCTCCGGCTGGGGTCGAAACATAAAATGAAACGTCGGTTATACCTTCTGGACGTTGGCTGCCTGCAACCCTTTCGGTCCTTTTTCAACATCGAACTGGACTTTATCGCCCTCGTTCAATGTACGATAGCCCTCGCCGACGATCGCTTTGAAATGGACGAAAACGTCTTCGCCCGTTTGACGTGAAATGAAGCCATAACCTTTGGCCGCATTAAACCATTTCACTGTTCCCTGTTCCATGAATTAATCCTTTCTGAGAAGATATTGATAGATATGTACCCGAGGCTCCGCACTGCCATGATCGTCAATTTCCGTACGCCGTCAGGCAGTTTAGCCAGATGTTTTTGGCATTTTACGCATTAATCGCGCGTTGGTGTTATCCGTCTGCACACGTACCGTTAACCTGATCACCTCACACGCGCATTTATGCTTGCGATGAAAAACCTCGTGGTAAGTTCAATGGAGGCTGAACGACACGGGGAATACATCTGCAGCTACAACGTAAAAGCGTGGCTATTTTCCTTCAGAAATGCCTTTCAGCATTTCCTGGAGTCAAACACGGTGTACTGTTATTTGGCTTATATATTATACAAAATTTCCGCGGACTTGGCAAGATATTTTTACGAATTTTTTTGCTTATTTTTGTTTATTTTTGGCGGTTTTCGCCCTGATCGCCGCTCTGCTCCTCCATAAAACCAGTTCCCCGCCTGGATTGATTTTCATGTCCGGAATTTCGTATTTTCGTTAAACTCAATAAAATCCCCAAATACCATTCCGGAAGGCCTGATGATCGGCCTTGTTCCGGTTCCCCCGCAGGACGGTATTATGAATTTCCTCAATATCCCGATACAAAAACCGGCTGACATGAATTTTATTCTGGGTCAGTCTCATTTCATCAAGACGGTGGAAGACCTCCATGAAGCGATCGTGTCCACAGTTCCTTCCATGAAATTCGGTCTCGCCTTCTCTGAAGCCTCAGGCCCCGCCCTGATCCGGAAGAGCGGGAACGATCCGCGCCTGATCGATCTTGCGGTCTCGAACGCACGGACGCTCGCCTGCGGTCACTCCTTTATCATTTTTCTCGAGGGCGGATTTCCCGTCAACATTCTGAACACCATCAAGCTCGTCCCCGAAGTCTGCGCCATTTTCTGCGCCACCGCCAATCCGGTCGAGGTCGTCGTCGCGGAAACATCCGCGGGCCGGGGGATTGTCGGGGTCATCGACGGGGTCCCGCCCCGCGGCGTTGAGTCGGCGGACGATGCCGCGGCACGGAGGGATTTCCTCCGGAAGATCGGTTACAAATTTTAACGCCGGCGGACCTCCTGCCGGTCCTTCACAGAATTTTCGGAGCTGACCCGTGACATCACCCACCAGAACGATACGTGCCCCGCGCGGAAAGGAACTCTCCTGCCGGGGATGGATCCAGGAAGCGGCACTGCGCATGCTGATGAACAACCTGGACCCCGCAGTCGCTGAAAATCCGGACGAACTCATTGTCTACGGCGGCACCGGCCGGGCCGCCCGCAACTGGGAATGTTTCGATGCGATCGTCCGAAGTCTCCGGAGTCTCGCGGATGACGAGACACTCCTGGTCCAGTCCGGAAAACCGGTCGCCATCTTCCGCACCTACCCCGCCGCGCCGCGGGTTCTGATCTCCAATGCGATGCTCGTTCCTCACTGGGCGACGTGGGATGAATTCCGGCGTCTTGAGGCGGCTGGGCTGACGATGTACGGACAGATGACCGCCGGGAGCTGGATTTACATCGGGACACAGGGAATCCTTCAGGGAACCTACGAAACGTTCGCCTCTGTCGCGCGGATCCATTTCGGCGGAACGCTTGCGGGGAGGCTCCTGGTCACCGCAGGCCTTGGAGGAATGGGCGGCGCCCAGCCGCTCGCCGCCACCATGAACGGCGCGGCCTGCCTCGCCGTGGAAGTCGACCGCAGCCGCATCGAAAAACGGCTCGCAACAAAATATGTCGATGTCATGGCGACATCGCTCGACGAAGCCCTTCTCATCCTGCAGACAGCGAAGGAACTGAAGGAACCGAAATCCGTCGCCCTCCTCGGCAACGCGGCGGAGGTTCTCTCTGAGCTCTGTGCACGCAACATCAGGGTCGACGTCCTGACCGATCAGACCTCTGCCCACGACACCCTGAACGGTTATGTCCCGGCGCATATGCCGCTCGCCGCGGCGCTCGCCCTCCGGGCGTCGGATCCGGCGGAGTACATCCGCCGGTCGAGGGAATCGATCTGCGATCATGTCAGAGCCATGCGCACACTGCAGAAACGGGGCACGATCACCTTCGATTACGGCAACAACATCCGCGGTGAAGCGCTCGCCAACGGCGTTGAAGATGCGTTCGCGATTCCCGGATTCGTTCCGGAGTACATCCGCCCGCTATTCTGCGACGGGAAGGGTCCCTTTCGCTGGGCCGCCCTGAGCGGCGATCCGGCGGATATTCACAGGACCGACAGGGCGATCCTGGAAACGTTCCCTGACAATGCCCCGCTCTGCCGCTGGATCGAAAAGGCGCAGAAACAGGTCAGCTTCCAGGGCCTGCCCGCACGTATCTGCTGGCTCGGCTACGGTGAACGGGCCGCGATGGGGAAGATCTTCAATACGCTCGTCGCCAAGGGCGAGATCAGCGCCCCGATCGTCATTGGCCGCGATCATCTCGACTGCGGATCGGTCGCCTCGCCGAATCGTGAAACCGAAAAAATGCTCGACGGAAGCGATGCGATCGCCGACTGGCCGATTCTGAACGCCCTGCTGAACGCAGTCGGAGGCGCAAGCTGGGTCAGCGTCCACCACGGCGGAGGCGTCGGCATCGGAATGTCGATCCACGCAGGCATGGTGGTCGTGGCCGACGGCACCGCCGGAGCCGAGGAGCGCCTCGAACGCGTCCTTACATACGATCCCGGCATGGGGATCGCACGGCACTGTGATGCGGGCTACGACCGGGCGCGCGACAATGCCCGCGCATTCGGCGTCCGGATACCGATGCTTCATCCCTGACACGATGCACGGACCACATCTGCACAGAGCGGCCAAAAGCCGCGGTGTCATCGCAGGATATCTTCCCTGTCTGATATTGCTCCTTTTCTCGAACGGAACAGGGCAGACAAATCCCTCGTTCAGCATAGAACTGCGACCGGATTACCGCGCCGCGGAACAGTCGCTCCTCCTCTTCGAAGACAACCCGGTCGGCAGCGGCAGTCTTGCGGCGCTCCGCGGCAACCGGATCGCGGCCTCGACCACCGGGCTGATCGCGAACAGCGATTCGGTCACAATGCTCCTTCGCGACGATCTCGACTCGGCGAAGTATCACCGTATTCTCCGGAACGACATCTACCATCTGGAGGAGGCGCGCGCGAACGCCGCTCAGATCCGCGCCCTCCTGACGGAACTGGAGCGGAGCTATTTCACCAGAAAGGTCGAAGCCACGGTCGAACAGATCTTTCCGCAGGACGCCCGGGTGTCGCTCACCATCCCGATGTACGCCGTCGCGCTCGGACACGAAAACGTCGATGCATATGTCCGCAGCATCCGGTGGCACGGCGACGTTCCCGAATTCACCGGAGAGGGTGAGGGGGAGCTGACCATCGTCATTAATCTCGCACACGCCGTGAGGTACGGCGACTCGACCCGCGAACGGTACCTGACCCTGCTCGGAGTGGTGGCGCATGAAGTATTTCACGCCGCATTCAGCGACTATAAAAAGCATTCCTCCTTCTGGCAGGATTACCGGTCGGAGCACCATGCGCCGATCGACGAGCTCTTCGATCTGACCCAGAATGAGGGGATCGCCTATTATCTGTCGATCGATCAGCGCGGCCACGGATATGTGCCGCGCGACTGGTACACGCGTGCGCGGGAGACGTTTGCGCAGTTCAACCGGAACGGGTCGGAGCTCCTCTCCCCCCGCATCTCACGGGAGCGGGCGGTATCCCTGATCCGGTCCGCCAATCTGAGCGGATCACACGACAGTTACGGAGCGATGTGCGGAATGTTCATTGCGCGCGAAATCGACCTCCGGATGGGACGGGCCGACCTGATCCGGACCATTGCCGCCGGTCCGATCGACATGCTCCGGAAATACCTTTCTCTTGCCGCGAGCGACAATAATCTTCCCTCGTTTTCCCCGCCGATTGAGCAATATATACGGTCATCCCAATAATCCTCGTTTTTTTCGTAAATCAAGGGTTTTTTAAGCCGTTTTTTGACTCTATTTTAAGCGTTGTGAAGTGTGGACATCATGGATTTTTTTTGTATATTTTCAGCGGTTATAAGTACAAGCGTCTCAAGTGGTTTCGGCTTGTATTTTAAGTGAAACAATAGGATTTCCACATTTCATAAGGCTCTTTATGGAGCTAAAGGTTTTTCAGACGAGCGGCGATCGGTTGAAGATGGGGGTACAGGGAAATTATCCCGAATATCTCATCGAACGCACGAAAGAACGCGCTGAAATCCGTCATACCATCAACGAAAGCCTCACACGGCCCTGGATACGGCACTATTTTATCAGTCAGCTGATTCGCGAAACAAACTCCCAGGATGAGATCATCACACGGGATCACAATCTCATTGAGATTTTCAAGACGACCATCCCCCTTGCCGACAATTCCTTCATCGAAAGTGCGCTGAATTCCTGGCAGATGTTCCTCGGAAGCGCTTTCCGTGAAGCGGACAGTCCGTGGTACAACGGCATCAGAAAGATTATCATCCCGGACAGGTTTTTCAATGCGATTGAACAGCTGGAGCTCGAAATGCCGTCGTCGAATCCCCAGCACCTCCATCAATTCTACGATCACCGGCGGAGCCTCCACAAGATCCCGCGCGTGCCGGTCAAACTCTTTTTCGCACTGCCGGGCAACGAGCGGGAAAAGCTGATGGGCATCCTGCGGCTTGCGATGAACAATAATCCGCACAACACCGACATCGCATTGCTGATGTACTCCTTCCTCAGGTCATGGGGACGGACCCGGGAGTTTCTCGATTTCGTCCGGCAGGAAAACCGGAGCGATCTGGAGGAATGGTACTTCTGGGTGGAAAACGACACGGCAAGCCTCGGAGCGCTGAAGCGCGACGCCGGCGATTTCACCGCGGCCTTTTTCATCTACGACCGCGCCGCCATTCCGCCGGACGAGGCGAAGGAAATTGCCGACTGGTATCTCAAGGAAAGCGAGTTCAAGTGCGCGTATCATTTTTACTACAAGGCGAAACAGTTTGAAACCGCTCTGGAGCTTCTGCAGAATATCAGCGTGCGGGAATTCGCCGATCTGACCAATCTCCGGCGGCTTGCCCGCGGGGAAAAGGGCTTTGATCCCATAGCGGATACGCAGAAATTCACCGTCCTCTACCAGGAAGAGGTCGAAACCCTCCGCGGATTCGCCCGCATACGGGCGGCGGAAACCTACAAAACCATCAGCCTGAAAGCGCGTCAGCATTTCGACCGTGAAACTCTCGAGACCAAATATGCATTCGGGGAACTGACGGAAGATGAATACCAGCGCCTGCTCCGCCAGCTTCAGGAGCGGAAACAATGACCGACACATTTTCATTGAAGCTGGGGATGGAACGCTGTACGACCTGCCATCACCGGTGGATCGATTATGAAGGCGCCCGCACCACCTGCTACATGTGCGGCAATGCCACCGTATCGGAATGCGTTTCGCTGAAGGAGATCCGCGAGGCGATTCTCGTCCTCCGGAAGGACGACAAAAAGTATCTCGACCGGCACGCCAAGCGGACGATTATCCTCAAACAGCTCTACCGGGAGATCGCCGAACTGTACCTCCAGCGCGCCGACGAGATCTACAACAAAGTGAAGGACCACTACACCCAGGGAAACCTCACCGACAAGGTCATTGATCAGCTGATCGTCGCGTTCCGCCTCTTCTCGGAACTCGGCATCCACCGCTCCGCCGCCGCCGTCGCCTACATGGCGGCCATGGGATATGCTCAGCGCGGGATCGAACGGGAAGTGCGGATCCTGGACGATCTGAACGACCTCGTCGCCGCCCGGCAGTGGTTCATGCGGCTCGGATCAAAGGAGTGGGAAGCGGCCGTCAACCTCCACATCGGCGAGAAGGCGATGGCGGCCATCAACCCCGACACCTCCACCCTTCAACTGATGGGCCAGGTGTCGGTCTGGCATTTCTACAAGGCACGGGATTATTATTTTGAAAAACACCAGCTCGACATGGTGGACCGGATTCAGTTCGACATCGAGCGTGCGACCCAGCTTCTGACCACCTATACGAACGGCGTCTCACAGATCGAAGCGGCCCGGATCACCGCACAATCGACCGTCCAGCACGGAGAGCATGTCAGGAAAGGACTGGAATCCCTCGGCCAGTCCGCTCAGCTGGGTCTCACCGCCCTCGGAGAACACATCGAAAATTGCGGCGGAAGTCTCAGTCGCGCCCTGCAGGCCTCTTCGGCGGCACTCGCGGGCAACATCACCCAGGCGATGTATACCATCACCGGCACGTCGCGCCTCCGCGGACGGTCGCTCGACCGCAGAATGTCCGAGGTCGGTCAGCTCATCGCAAATACCGCCCGCGAAATCCCCGAAGGATTTTTCCAGCCGGTCAAGGAACTCGGCGCCAAATTTGCTCTCGGGGCCATCGGCAGTACCATCACCAGCGACATTACCAGCGATCCCTCGGTCATCCGGCTCAGCTCCACCATCGAACCGGAAATCAAAAAATCGGAAACCGGATTCAAACACCTCGACGAGCCGTCGATCACCCTCACCGGAACTCTCCTGGATACCTTTGTGGCAAAAGGCATCAGCAAGGTCGTCGAACAGATTGACGAAGAAACAGCAAAAAAAGAAAACCGGGCCTGAACGGTCCCGTCCATCCCATCCGCGCCCCCTGGTCATCCGCCCCGTCCGGTCATCCGACGGGAAAAATTTCCTCGCCCTCGTCGATGCCCTGGCCGATTATGAGAAGCTTCCCCGGCCGGATCGCGCGTCGCGGGCGCGCCTTCTCCGCGATGCGACCGGACCGCGCCGCCGGGTCGACGCCTATCTCGCCCTGACAGACGGCGCCGCCGTCGGCTACGCGATTCTCTTCGAAACCTACTCATCGTTCCTCGCCAGACCGACCCTCTATCTGGAGGACATTTTCATCCTCCCCGCCTATCGCGGTTCGGGAATCGGCCGCCGCCTGTTTGCATTCTGCCGCGGTGAAGCGCGCCGCCGCCGGTGCGGCCGGATGGAATGGGTTGTCCTCGGCTGGAACCGGCCGGCCATCCGGTTTTATGAACGCCTCCACGCCCGCCGCATGAAGGAGTGGCTCCTCTACCGCATCACCCTCTGACCGTCACCCGGTGTTCCGTTGAGAAACGGCGGAATTTTCACTATCTTGGATGCGTTATGAGCGGCTTCTCCGCCGGGATTTCCCGGAAAGATCCGCCGTACGCTCCTTTTCCATGAAACTGATCCTCATAAACATCGGCCAGCTCGTCACCGTCGCATCCGGCGGAGCCCGGGTCAAAACCGGCGCGTCGATGCGCGATCCCGGCCTTGTTGAAGAAGCCGCCGTCATCATTGAGGACGACCTCATCACCTGGACCGGCCCGATGAGCGCGCTCTCGATGAGCCGTCTGGCCGGAGAGGCGAATATCGTCGATTGCATGGGAAGGGTCGTTCTTCCCGGCTTCGTCGACGCCCACACCCACACCCTCTTCGCAGGCGACCGGGCAAAGGAATTCGGCCTCCGCTCCGCCGGCGCCAGCTACCAGGAGATCGCCGAAGCGGGGGGAGGCATTCTTTCCACGGTGCGGGAGGTCCGGACCGCAGCGAAGAAGGAGCTGAAGAAACAGGCGCGGCACTATCTTGCCGGCATGCTCCGGCACGGGACCACCACGGTGGAGATCAAGAGCGGATACGGCCTTTCACCGGATGACGAGCTGAAAATGATGGAGGCAATCAATGAGCTCCGGGACGAAGAGCTGATCACGATCGTCCCGACCTTCCTCGGCGCGCATGCGATTCCTCCAGAATTCGCGGGCGACGTCCGGGGATATGTCGATCTGCTCGTCACCAGGATGATTCCCTACATCGGATCGAAACAGCTCGCGCAGTTCTGCGACGTGTTCTGTGAAAAGGGATATTTTTCCGTTGAAGACGCCCGGAAGATCCTTCTGCGTGCGAAGGAGTTCGGCATGGGGGCGAAACTGCACGCCGAGGAGCTGACCCCGCTGGGGGGAGCCGTCCTCGCGGGAGAGCTGAGGGCGGTTTCCGCAGATCATCTGGAGCATGTGGACGAGGCAGGCATCCGGTCTCTCGCGGCCGCAGGAACAGTGGCGGTGCTTCTGCCCGGCGTCTCATTTTTTCTCCGCCATCCCTACGCTCCGGCACGGACGCTGATCGATGCGGGCATACCGACGGCGCTGGCCACGGACTTCAATCCCGGCTCGTGCATGTCGTACGACATGCCGATGATGATGACAATAGCCTGCACGCAGATGGGAATGTCACCGGAGGAGGCCATTACGGCGTCGACCCTGAATGCCGCCGCCGCCCTCGGCATGTCGGACAGGATCGGAAGCATCGAGCCGGGGAAAAAGGCCGACCTCATTCTCCTGAACATCCCGGATTACCACATCCTTGCATATCACTTCGGCGAAAACCACATCGGGAAAGTGGTCAAAAACGGCGTCATTCTGGAAGTATAAACCGGCATTCACTCACCTGGCAGACAGAACATGACGAAACTTGTGGAATGTGTTCCGAACTTCAGCGAAGGGCGTGACAGTGAAATTATCTCCGCGATCGCGCAAAGCATCCGCGGTGTGAAAAGCGTTCGCCTGCTGAGCGTGGAGCCCGACGGGGACTACAATCGTGTCGTGGTAACATTCGTCGGAGAGCCGGAGGCGGTCGGAGACGCCGCGTTCGAAGCCGCATCGACGGCGGCCCGTCTGATCGATATGCGCCGGCACAAGGGGGAACATCCGCGGATCGGAGCGACCGACGTCGTTCCGTTCATCCCGGTGAGCAATGTCACGATGGAGGAGTGCGTCGGACTGGCGCGCCGCGTCGGAAAGCGGATCGGTGAAGAACTCCGGATCCCGGTCTATCTGTATGAGGCGGCGGCCACGGCGCCGGAGCGGAAGAATCTTTCGACGATCCGGAAGGGGGAATATGAAGGGCTCGGCGACAAGCTTTCCGATCCCGCGTGGAAGCCCGATTTCGGTCCGCTGACGGTGAACCCGGGTTCCGGGGCAACGGTGGTCGGTGCGAGGCAGTTCCTGATTGCGTACAACGTCAATCTGAATACGGACAGCAGGGATCTCGCCCATGCAATCGCCCTGAAAATCCGGGAAAGCGGGAGGACCGTAAAGGACAGTTCGGGAAACCAGGTGAAAATTCCCGGAAGTCTGAAATCGGTGAAGGCGATGGGTGTTGTACTGGAACGCCTTCATATTGCTCAGGTGTCGATGAACCTGACGAATTACCATGAAACACCGCCGCATGTTGCGTTTGAGGAAGTTCGCAGGGAGGCGGAGAAACTGGGGGTATCGGTGACCGGAAGCGAGATCGTGGGCCTGATCCCAAAAGAGGCGCTCCTGCTGGCCGGATCTTTTTATCACACTCAGGGAGGCGATTCCGCCGGGGAGGAGGAGCTGATCGGGCGCGCGGTCACGGCGCTCGGCCTGAGTCAGATTGAGCCGTTTGATCCCCGGAAAAAAATAATTGAGAACCTTATCGCCTGAACAAGGAATATTCAGATGCTGACACAGATGACTGTCGACGGATTTCTCCGCGAACTGGCATCCTCATCCCCTGCACCCGGCGGGGGAAGCGTTGCGGCGCTCTCGGCCGCCACCGGTGCCGCGCTGACCGGCATGGTCTGCCGGCTCACGATCGGCAAAAAAAAGTATGCCGCGGTCGAGGAGGAGATGAACGCGGTACTCCGGACCGCCGGAGAAAAACAGGAACTTTTCACCTCGCTTGTCGAGCGGGATACCGCCGCTTTCAACAAGGTGATGGAGGCGTACTCGCTTCCGAAGGAAACCGATGCGCAGAAGGCCCTCCGCGGGGCGGCCATCCTCGGTGCAACGAAGGAGGCGACACTCATTCCTCTGGAGGTCATGCGCCACGCGATTGATACGCTGGCCCTGACCAGGACAGTCGCGGAAAAAGGAAACGTCAATTCGGTGAGTGATGCCGGAGTGGCGGCACTGATGCTCCATGCCGCCTGCGAGGGCGCGGCGTTCAACGTGCAGATCAACCTTCGCGGAATTACGGAAACCGAATTTGTCGGCTGGCACGCGGATGAGATGCAGTCTCTGCTCCGCACGGCGCGGATGCAGAAGGAGGAGATCCTCGGCATCGTGGCCGGAAAGATCGGCTGACGTTTCCGGCGTCAGCGGCCGAGAGGTGTGAGAAACGCGGTCACGGCGACGATCGCCGCGGTCTCTGTCCTCAGCCGGCGTTCGCCGAAAAAGAGCGGCCGGCACCCCGCGTCACGGGCATCCGACACCTCCCCCTCGCTGAACCCCCCTTCAGGTCCGACAAGCAGGAGCAGTTGACCCGCCGATGGTACCGATCCACCCGCTCCAGCTCCGTCCAACGGCTGTTCATGGGCGATGTATTTCGGCACGCCCGGCGGCGACTCCGCCAGGAGAGCGGAAAGCGGGGTAACGTCGTGGATCCGCGGCAGATAGGATCGGCCGCACTGTTTCATCGCCGCAAGCGCCAGCTTTTGCCACCGATCCGTTTTGGCGTGTGACGGAATTGTCCGCTCCGTCAGGAGAGGTACGATCGCCCGGACTCCCAGCTCCACGGTTTTTTCCACGAGAAAATCGAATTTCGATGGGTTCTTCAGCATGCCGACTCCCAGAGTCACATGGAGCGCGGGCTCGTGGAGATCTTCATACCTGGCAATCACATCACCGGTAACGGTCTTCCCTCGGATTCCGGTGATGCCCGCATCGTAGGCCGTTCCCGCGCCGTCAACGATGCGGATGGTATCGCCGGCCTTCTTGCGCATCACGTGGACAAGATGCGCGCCTTCCTCACCGTCGATGGTGAACCGGCCTTCGCGGATCTGCCGGGGCGGGCAGTAAAAATAATCGGGGGGATGCATCTGTCCGGGTTTGATCACAACGCGCCTCCGAGATCGACGATGAATTCTCCATGCCGTATTTCATTGAGTGCATACTCGAGCCGGAGCACATAGCTGTACGGAAGGAGGAAATGGAGTCCGGCGCCGTATCCTTTGATGAATCTGTTCACGGCAAAGGGAGTGCCGCGGTACCACACCTCGCCCGCATCGGCAAACAGCGCGGCAGCGATGCCGAAGCGCCAGAGTCCGAATTCCGCGGGCAGTTTATCGACTTTCATATAGACCGGCGTGAAGAGCGGCAGATGGAGTTCCACGGTTGCGGCCGTGAGCTGTTCCCCCTCGACGATCTCCCGAAAATGGCCCCGGATCCTGTTCCCGTATCCGAAATATTCATGGTCATACGGCGGCACGACACCCCCTGCGGCAAGGTCGCCGTAGCCGCGCGCGGCGAATGTCAGTCCGCCCGGCAGGGGAATAAACTGCCGCACGTCGTATCCGTACCGGACATATCCGAGTTCCGAGGAAGGAAAACCGTAGGTGCTGATGCCGATGCCGGCGTAACTCCCACGGGAGGGATATTCGCCGAGGTCGCGGGTGTCATAATTGTACGAGAGGTTTGTGGTGGGATACCTGTCGCGTCCCGAAGTCGAGACCGTACGGCCCGGCAGGTACGCAGTCACATCGACATACTCATATCCAACCGTGAGAGATATGGTGTGTTCGATACCGATGCGTTTGCCGAGCGACATGCCGGCCGACACGTGCCGTTCATCATAATTATCGCCTCCGTCCTCGGTGAGGAGACTCCTGTTGCGGACCGTGCTCAGCGACAGCTGGGCCGCAAGAAATTCCGTTCCGCCGTCGTTGAGAAACGGGTTCCGGTATGAAAACGACAGCGAGGGATCATATCCGAGGACGAGGGCTGCGAACAGTTTTTCGTTTCTGCCGAGGAAATTCTGATGCATGATCCCGATGCCGAAGAAGATCTTATTCCAGTCACGGTCGCGGAGACCGACGATCGGAAAGGGGAAAATATACCAGCGTTCGCTGACCTCCACGTGCAGATGTGCGAATCCGGGTGCGGACGGTTCGACGCCGATCCGGACCTGATTGAAGAGACGCAGGCTGTAAATCCTGTTCTGATCGAATTCCAGCTCTGCGGTGGTGATCCGGCTCCCGGGGACGAGGGTCATTTCCCTGAGAATGACAAAATCTTTTGTCTCCCGGTTGCCGGTGACGATGACAGAATCGACGATCCAGAGGGAATCAGGAATTCCGACGGTATCCCCGAATGCCGGGTTGACCTGTACGGCGGCCAGACAAGACCAGAGTGACGGCGTGGCGGCCAGACAAGACCAGAGTGACGGCGCGGCGGCCAGAATCAGCGCAGCCGCACGGATGATGCGGACGGGAGAAACGCGCATTGTTACAAAAGGTGGAGTTGTTGAAGCCCCTGTTCGGCGGCGGCCTGCTCGGCGTCTTTCTTATTCTTTCCCTTCCCCACGCCGCGCCGGCTATTGCCGATCCAGACTTCGACGGTGAACGTCCGGTCGTGGTCCGGTCCTTCTTCATTCACGGTAAGATACCGGGGCGGTCCGAAACCTTCCGCCTGGGCATATTCGAGGAGGCGGCTCTTGAAATTGTCGTCGTCCATCGAGATCAGCCCTTTTTCAAGGGCGTTATGGATGATCGTTCTCACAAATTCCTGTGCATAGGGGAATCCGCCGTCGAGGTAGATGGCGCCGATGACCGCCTCGAACGCATCGGCGAGAATCGTTTCCATTCCTTTTCCGCCGACCTGGGATGCGCTGGGGCTCATGAGAAGAAAGTCGCCGAGTTTCAGTTCGCGGGCGTAGAGCACGAGCGCTTTCCGGTTGACGAGACGTGCGCGCACCTTCGTCAGCTCTCCCTCGGGGGCAAGCAGATGATGACGGTACAGGTATTCCGCGACGGTCAGGTTCAGGACGGAATCGCCGAGGAACTCCATCCGTTCGTTGGAGAGAATGTGTTCATTCCCGGGGAGCTGGAGGTAGGAGCGGTGGGAAAGCGCTTCGGAAAAAAGCTGGGGATGACAGATGTTGTATCCGAGGGTTGCCTCCAGCCGCCGGAAATCTATCGCAGCGGGAGCGCTCCGGGCGGTAAGAAACCGGCCGACTCTCGCCACCCAATGGGCCAATCTCTGCGCAACGTGCATCCCGGGTTAGATCATTTTTCGGTGAATTTTTTGAAGAGCAGGGAAGCGTTATGCCCTCCGAACCCGAACGTGTTGCTGAGCGCGGCGTGCACCGGTTTCCGGATCGAGGTGTTCGGCACGTAGTTCAGATCGCAATCCGGATCGGGCGTCTCGTAGTTGATCGTCGGCGGTATCTGATCCTGCTGTATTGCAAGAGCCGCAATGATCGCCTCGATGGCTCCGGCCGCTCCGAGCAGGTGACCGGTCATCGATTTCGTCGAACTGATGTGCACCTTGTAGGCATGTTCGCCGAAGACCGATTTGATCGCCTGGGTTTCCGATTTGTCGTTGAACGGCGTGGAGGTCCCGTGAGCGTTGATGTAGTCGACCTCCTGCGGTTTGACGCCGGCATCCTCGAGGCAGAGCCGCATGGAACGGATGGCTCCTTCCCCGCCGGGTGCAGGCTGGGTGATGTGGTACGCATCGCCGGTGAGCCCGATCCCCACCAATTCGGCGTAGATCCGCGCCCCGCGGGTGAGCGCATGATGCATCTCCTCGAGGACGAGCATGCCCGCCCCCTCGCCCATGACAAAACCGTCGCGCTGAAGGTCGAATGGACGGCTGGCTCTGGCTGGTGCATCGTTCCGGGTCGACAGCGCCTTCATGGCGTTGAATCCGCCGACGCCCATCGGAGTGATGGCCGCTTCCGAACCCCCCGTCAGCATCACATCGGCGCTCCCCCGCTGGATCAGCATGAATGCGTCAGCGATGGCGTGGGAGGATGTGGCGCATGCGGAGGTGGTTGCGTAGTTGGGTCCCTTCGCATTGAAGCGCATCGAGATATAGCCGGCGGCGATATCCGCTATCATCATCGGCACGAAGAACGGACTGATGCGGTGTGGTCCGCCCGTTTCATAGACCGTGTGCATCTGACGGTGCCACGTCCACATCCCGCCGATGCCCGAGCCGTATATGACACCGATACGCTCCCTGTTTTCCTGTTCCAGGTTGAGCCCGGAATCCTTCACGCCCATTTCCGCACAGGCCATGGCGTACTGGGTGAAGAGATCCATCCGGTTGATGGTCTTGCGGTCAATGAAATTCAACGGATCGAATCCCTTGACCTCGCAGCCGATTTTCGTATCGTACTGGCTCACATCAAAACTGGTGATGTGCCCGGCGCCGCTTTTTCCCGCCAGCGAATTGATCCAGAATTCCTGGACGTTCAGGCCGATCGGAGTGACGGCACCCATGCCGGTGATGACGACACGTCGCCTCTGTGTGTTGGTGCTCATGCGTGTTCCCCTCTGGTCACGTTCAGACCACCCTTACGAAACCTTGCCGGAAAGATAGTTGATGGCGTCGCCGACGGTCGCGATCTTTTCTGCATCCTCGTCGGGGATCTGGAGGTTGAACGCCTTCTCGAACTCCATGACGAGCTCGACGGTATCCAGGGAATCGGCGCCCAGATCATTCGTGAACGATGCCGCAGGCGTCACCTGCGACGCCTCCACGCCAAGCTTGTTCATGATGATTTCCCTGACTTTTGCTTCGACATCTGCCATACGTGCGTCTCCTTTTATTGATAGTCCTGCGTGAATTAACGATATCCGTACTTACATGACCATGCCGCCATCGACACAGATCACCTGCCCGGTGATGTAATCCGACGCCGGGGAGGCGAGAAATGCCACGAGCGACGCAACCTCTGCGGGTTTCCCCGTCCTCTTCAGCGGTATCATATCCGCAAGCTTCCTGCGCTGGTCTTCCGTCAGCGCCGCCGTCATGTCGGTCTCTATGAATCCCGGCGCCACCGCGTTGACCTGAATGTTCCTCGAGCCAAGCTCCTTCGCCAGCGACTTGGTGAACCCGATCATTCCGGCTTTCGACGCCGCGTAATTCGTCTGGCCGGCATTTCCCGTCACTCCCGCAATGGAAGTGATGTTGATGATTTTACCCGACCGCTGGCCCATCATCGGCCGGATGGCGGCCTTCGTAATCGTAAAAACGCTCCGAAGATTCGTGTTCAGAACCATGTCCCAGTCCTCCTCGGCCATCCGCATGAGCAATCCATCCCGCGTTATTCCTGCGTTATTCACCAGAATATCGATACGGCCGTACTTTTTGAGGACAAGATCGACAACTTCCCGGGAACCGGTGGCAGATCCGACATCCGCCTGAAACGCCTCGGCATTCCGCCCCATCCCGCGGATTTCCTGCACCGCTTCTCCGGCTTCCGCCGCGGCAGACCGATACACGATCAGCACATCGGCCCCGGCTTCCGCCAGCGAACGAGCTATCGCCCGCCCGATTCCCCGGGATCCGCCCGTTACCAGCGCTATTTTCCCCTTCAGGGATTCCATGGCTTCATGCCGTCACAACTGTCTGCACATCGCTTGTTTTATCGATGCCCGACACATGCACCGAGGCGTCGATTCTCTTCACAAGTCCCTGCAGTACCTTCCCCGGTCCGAGTTCGACGAACTTCCCCGTGCCCGCGGAGATCATTGCACGCACCGATTCTTCCCAGCGCACCGGGCTTATCAGCTGACGGTCGAGTAATGTACGAATTTCTTCCGCTTTTTGCACACCTCCGGCGGTAACATTCGCATAAACAGGGATTTTTGCGTCATGCAGAGCCGTTTTTCCGAGCGCTTCCCGGAGACCGTTTCTGGCGCTCTCCATCAGCGGAGAATGAAACGCGCCGCTGACGACCAGCTCCTTCACCAGTTTCGCCCCCGTTTCCTTCGCGAACGCCATCGCGGCGCGGACACCCGCCACCGAACCGCTGATGACAATCTGACCGGGCGAATTGAAATTCGCGCACTGGACGATCCCCTCGGCAGAAGCCCGCCGGCAGCACTGCTCCACCGCTTCCGGATCCAGGCCGACAACCGCGGCCATGGTGCCGGGCCGTTCCTCGCCGGCGCGCTGCATCAGTTCTCCGCGCAGGCGAACGAGCCGAAGGCCGTCCTCGAAGGTCAGCGCACCCGCGTGGACGAGGGCGCTGTATTCGCCGAGCGAATGTCCGGCGGTCATGGCGGCCGGTTCCCCCTGCTTCAGCCGGGCGGCGGCAAGACTATGGACAAATATCGCGGGCTGGGTGTTCGCCGTCTGTTTCAGAACATCCTCCGGTCCCTCGAAGCAGATGGAACTGAGTTTCACCCCGAGAATCCCGTCCGCCCTGTCGAAAAGGTCGCGGGCGGCGGAGAATGCCGCGCACAGGTCCTTGCCCATGCCGACGTACTGCGAGCCCTGTCCGGGAAAAATATATGCGGTCTTGTCCATTGTCGGTTCAGCTCAGGATACCGCCGGCGCACCGGCGGACCATTTCACAAGAACGGCGCCCCATGTCCACCCTGCGCCGAAACTCGAGAGAACGAGGGTGTGTCCGCGGCGAAGTTTTCCCCCGGTCCACCATTCCGAGAGGCAGAGCGGAATCGTGGCGGCGGTCGTATTGCCGTATTTATCGATATTGATCATCACTTTCGACGGGTCGAGTCCCATCCGTTCGCGGCAGGCATCGATGATCCGGAGATTCGCCTGATGGGGAACGAGGTAATCGACATCGGCGCCGGTGAGGTTGTGCGCCTTCATGATTTCTTCCGAGACGTCGGCCATGCCGAGCACGGCAACCTTGAAAACCGATTTTCCGTCCTGATAGAGGGTGTGCATCTTCTGGTCGACGGTGGCATGGGTCGGGGGGTTGAGACTCCCGCCGCCTTTCATATAGAGATACGGAGCGCCGGAACCGTCGATGTACAGTCTGTGATCGATGATGCCGAGGGAAGGGTCGTCGCTCGGTTCGAGCAGGACCGCGGCCGCGGCATCTCCGAAGAGGATGCAGGTGTTCCGGTCCTTATAGTCGGTGATGGAACTCATTTTGTCGGCGCCGACCACCACAACCTTTTTATGTCTTCCCGATTCGATCAGCTGGGAACCGACAACGAGGGCAAAGAGAAATCCCGAGCATGCGGCTGAAACATCGAACCCCCACGCCTTCGAAGCTCCGACGTTGTGCTGAATGAGGCAGGCGGTCGACGGGAAGAACATATCCGGGGTGACGGTCGATACGATGATCACATCTATCTCCGCCGGGGAAATCCCGCGTTTGCGCAGAAGATCCTGAACCGCTTTAGATCCCATATCGGAGGTGGCGCCATGATCAAGAATCCGCCGCTCCCGGATGCCGGTTCGTGTGCGGATCCATTCATCCGTGGTATCGACCATCTTTTCAAGATCGGCGTTCGACAGGATCCGCTCGGGGAGGTACTGTCCCACCGCCGTGACAGCCGCGCGCAGTGTACGTGGTTCGGTCATTGCTGGTTCACGAGTGATTCTTTAATTCTCTGGTTGATATTCTTTCGCGCCATTTCGTCCGCTTTCAGGATCATGTTCTTGACGGCTTTCGGGGTCGACTTGCCGTGGCCGATGATCGAGATTCCGTTGACGCCGAGGAGCGGGACGCCGCCGTGTTCCTGATAATCGAAATCCTTCAGAATGTTTTTCAGCGTGCCGTACATGAGGCCGACACGGATTTTTCGCACGAGATCCCGGGCGGCATACGCGCGGAATTTCGATCGGAGAAGATCGAGAACGCTTTCGGCAAATTTCAGAACGATATTTCCCACGAAACCGTCGCAGACGACGACATTGGCCTTTGCTTTTAGAATGTCCCGTCCTTCGATGTTGCCGATGAAATTCAGTCGGCTTTTGGCGAGCAGATCGTAGGCTTCGAGCGACACAGCGTTCCCTTTCGACGGTTCCTCGCCGATGCTCAGGAGGCCCACGGACGGCCGGGCAATATCGAACATGCTGTGCGCGTAGATGCTTCCCATGATGCCGAATTCAAGGAGGTGCTGTGCTTTGCAATCGACATTGGCCCCGGCGTCCACAAGCAAAGCAACACCGGTTTCGGTCGGGAAAAATGCGCCGATTGTCGGCCGGCTGATGCCGGGAAGTCTGCCGAGTATGAGCGTGGAAGCGGACATGACCGCGCCGGTATGTCCGGCGCTGACGAACGCGTCGGCGCGGCCTGCCGGCTGGGCGGATATTCCAAGGGCGATGGAGGAATCTTTTTTCTGCTTGACCGCCGCCGTGGCCCCGTCATTCATGCCGATCACCTCGGGAGCGTGCAGTATCCCATAGGTCAGCCCCTCGTGATTCACGGACGCCATGCCGTGTTCGATGACATCCTTGGGACCGGCGAAGGAGATCTCTAACCGATCCCCCGCTTCGCGCAGTGCTTCGCAGGCGCCGGCCAGAATATTCCCCGGGGCAAAATCTCCTCCCATGGCATCGACCACGATCCGGGTACGCTTGGGTTGATTCTTCATGAGGTCTGCGCGCGCGGCACTGAGACTGTTACCCGCTCCGGAGAGCAGGAGATGGATGACGGCGGGACACCGTTCGGGTGAACAGCCATCAGCCGGGAGTTACGATTCTTTCGTGACGGTAACCGGCCGGCCCTTGTAATAACCGCAGTTGGGACAGGCGCGGTGCGGCATTTTCTGTTCGTGACAGTTCGGGCATTCCACGATCGGCGGGTTGCCGATCTTATAATGCGTCCTGCGCTTCGCACCGCGGGATTTTGAATGTCGTCGTTTTGGATTTGGCATGGAACCTTCTTCCTCGTGAAAGATTGTTATGTATTCAATAATCCGTTGAGGGCATCCCACCGCGGATCGCGCTTCTGTTCACTGCACGCGCACGATTCCCGGTTGCGGTTGACACCGCAGACCGGACAGAGACCCCGGCATTCTTCCCTGCACAAAAGTTTCAGCGGGACCGAGAGCATCACCATCTGCCGCACATCCTCGGCCACATCGATCGTCACCGTATCGGGCGCAATAATCTGCACCTCCTCTTCATTGTACCGGGCAGCATCGGATTCGTCGTACAGGTAGACAAGCGTGTATCCGGTGCGGAGATCGAGCTGAAACGGATCGAGGCAGCGATCACATTCAAACTCTCCCGTCGTAGAAATATCAGCACGGAGGAGGATCTGGCGGGTCGTTTTATCCAGCTGAACGTCGACAGTGACCGGGGGACGGAAATTTCCGTCCAGACCGATCTCGGGCGGCTCCGCCGAGAAGTGATATTCGTGAAAACCGTTGGAGAGTCCGGAAATCCTGATTTTCAGGCCCTTTTCACCGGATGTCTCAGATGTCATGGGGCCTCAAGTATGTAGGTCAACGCTGAAAAACTCTCCAATTTTGCAAAAAACCGCTTTAATATAGAAAAAAATGCGACGAGAGTCAAAATACTCAGCGTCCGGAGCCGGCTGAACGGGCGCCCATCTATGGGGAAAGATCGGGTAGGAAAATATCCGGAAAGGCCTTCCGCGGAAGACCCCCGGCGGAAGGTGTTATGATCTCGGCGGACCCGCCGTAAAATACGGAATATTTCCGGACAGCATATCGCTGAACGGCCGGCGAAAGGAGCCGTCCGGCTCCCGGTCATGTCCGGTACGGCCTGAGCGGGCCGGGAGCCGGTCAGGCCGCAGGCTCGACGGGCTGATTGAGTTTCTGCAGAAGGTTCTGTTCCACGTGCGCAACGGTTTCGTTGAGCGCATCGGTAAATTTGCGGAAGTCCTCCTTGTAGAGGAACACCTTGTGCTTTTCGTATTTTTCCTCGGATACCCTTCTGCTTTCGGTGATGACGACATAAAAATCCTTTGCCGATTTTGTCGCCTTCACATCAAAAAAATAGGTCCGTTTTCCGGCGCGGATGCGTTTGGAAAAAATATTTTCTGCGCCGCTGTCGACTTTTTCAGTTTCCATGACTCCGCTCCTCTCAAAAGAATCGTCTTCTTCCCCATCTCCCGTACTGCCCGTCAATATGTGGTTTGTGTTTGAATTATTTTCGTATCACTGCGATCTTTCCTTTTGCAATATTGGAACCGTCCTCGCCGTAGGCCACCACGATGTACACACCGCTGGCAACCAGATTGCCGCGGCCGTCTCTGCCGTCCCAGTATCCGACGCGCCCTCCCGGCGTCTGAAGTTCCCGCACCAGCACACCGTCGGCTCGGAGAATCTTTATCGTCGACCCCTGGACGAGGCCGTCGATCACCATCTGTTTTCCGGATGGCAGATAGAAGGGATCGGGTGAAAATGAAAGTTCCCCGAACGACTGGACAGGCGTCACTGCGGTCGTCGACAGGCTCGAGAGGCCGCTGAGCGTGCCGAAGTACACCGTCCCCGTCCGCCCATCGACCGCTATCGAGAGAATATTATCGTCGGCCAGCTTACCGGATGTATTCTCCGCCGTATAATGATTCATCACAACGGTTCCGTCCGACGAAAGAACAAACACGCCCTGTTTTGTTCCTATCCATTTATTATTCAGCGGATCGACCGCCATTGCCTGGATAACCTGGTCACGGAGCGGATAATAGGCGGCGACCCGCCCCTGCGGAACAGACGGATCGAAGATGATGGAGATACCCTGGTCGGTCCCGACCCAGAGGGCATTATCCTGGTCGACGGCGACCGACCAGACCTGCGCGCTGGAAAGCCCGTCCGCGGTGCCGAGTTTTCCCCACCCGTTCGTCGTCCCCGGCAGAGCGAGGCTCTCATTATAATAGTAGAGACCGACCGCTCTGTCCGGGATATACGGTTCCACGGTGCTGTAGTTCGAAAACCATTTCGTTCCGTTCTGGTCAATCACAACATCGGCGAAGACATTCACCGGATTCCTCATCCGACAGCCCGGTCCGCACCCGGTGACATACCGGAGGGACGAGTCCGGGAGAAACAGGACGAGACTCGTGTCTCCCGGCGGTGTCCGGGAGGTGATCCAGGTAGTGCCGTCGGATGACGCAGCAACCCCGCCGACGACGACGAACGGAGGGGCGTCCTCTGTCGGCGGAAGGCCGTCGGAGGTGTTGAGGACCTTCCGCAGAATTCCGTTATCGTCCAGAAGCGCCACACCGCTTCCCCAGCTCGAGACCCATTTGCTGTCGTTCAGGCCGATGGAGACTTTGTAATAGTTATTCGCACCGAGGCGCGGGTCAGTTGCGACCGTATAGGCCGACCAGTTCTTTCCGTCGAACCGGAGAAACCCGTCATTCGAAGAGATTCCCGTCCCCGCCCAGACGTTATCCCGGCTGTCGACGGCAATGCCGACAAAGTTGTTCGATGCGGGTCCCGGGGGAGTAAGGTAATTCCACACCGTACCGGTCATGACGATTCCCGCGGAGTTTGTCCCGACGGCGTCCGAGCGGGTGCGGGGCAGACGGGTAAGCGATGTTGAAACTGATCCGGTCGTACTGCTCAGGGAACCGAGAGATGTCAGCCGGTAGAGCGACGCCCCCGAGACAAACCGGAGTTCACCCAGGTCGGGCACGGCGCAGGTGGTACAGCCGGGTCTCACTGCAGCATCGGCGACGGGGATGCCCGCGGCACGGGGCACGGCAGCCCACTGGGACTGGTTGTAATAAACGAGCCCGCCTGCGGTTCCTGCATAGAGTGTATCGTGAAAATCCGCCAGCGCCGTGACGTTGTCGGATAATAGTCCCTGGAGATGGGTCGTGATCCGCCATGATTCGGGCACGGACGGGTTGGGATTGAGCTGGGACGTCGCACAGACGCCGAAACTGGTCGCCAGGAAGAGGGAATCGTGATAGAACACCATATCGACGACCGTGCCGCTGATCCGCTGGGAGGAGGGCCCGAAGAGGGAATAGGTGTCGCCGAATTCAAAGGAGGAGATATGGACGATACTGAGGCCGTAATCGGAGCAGACAAAAAGTGAATCGCCGCGGACGCGAAGTGCGTGTATAGCTTTTTGGGGAATCTGAAGGTCCGCGAGGTCGCTGAGATATGTCCAGGCCCCGGTAGCGGGGACGTAGCGGTGAAGGTATCCGTTTGAAGCGCCGAACCAGATGCCGCCGGCGGAATCTGCAGCAGCGGCGGTCAGATCGATGGAGCGGAGACCTTCGGAGGTGGTAAAGGTCTGAAAGGATCCGCTGACGGAGGAATAGGAAAATGCGCCGCCGCTGGTTGCGGCCCAGACGGTCGATCCCGTCACGGCGAGATCCCTGACATTTCGCTTCGCGGTATAGACCTTCCAGTCGCCGATGCCGGCGTAGAGGAACGACGAATATGCCGCAAGGAGAAGCAGGATCCCGGCGATCTGCGACACAAATGACCTCGAATAGATTACGGTTTTTTTCTGGATCCGAGCTTATGGAAAAGGTCGGCCGCTTCGATGGCGGCCAGAGCGGCGTCCCATCCTTTATTGCCGCCTTTGGCGCCTGCGCGGTCGATCGCCTGGTCAAGCGAGTTGGTGGTCAGGACGCCGAAGATCACCGGCACGGCAGAGGACGCCGCGACGCGGGAGAGACCGGCGCTGACCGCAGAGGAAATGTACTCGAAATGGGGTGTCTCGCCGCGCACGATACATCCGAGGCAGAGGATGGCGTGGTGTTTTCCCTGCCGGGCGACAGCCTGTGCCGTCTGGGGCAGTTCGAACGCGCCGGGGCAGTAGATGACATCAACGGCGTTTTCGTCGGCTCCGTGTCGGCGGAGGCAGTCGAGTGCTCCGTCCAGGAGACGCCGGGTGATAAATTCGTTGAACCGGCTGACGACGAGAGCGAACCGGTAGGGAGATGCAGACAGGTGACCTTCAATGATCGTGGGCATACGAGAGTACCGGTACGGTTGAACGGATGATATGTACATTACGAAATGAGACGCCGCCGCATTGCGTCGACGGTGGAAAGGGGGATAGAGATTTTTCCGAGCAGGTGTTCGTCATTTTTCATACCGCCGTGAAAATCCGATCCGCCGCATTCAAGCAGGTAATACTGACTCACGATATTTCTGTAATAACGCACGAGTTCGGGTGAATGGCTCGGGTGAACGACCTCAATCCCGTCGAGTCCCTCATCGATGAGATGCTTCACACAGTCATCGTTGAGGGCGACCCCCGGATGTGCGAGAAACGAGAGCCCTCCGGCGGCGGCAATCATCCTGATGGTCTCGCGCGGCGAAAAGCAGTCCTTTTTTTCGAATGCCGGGCGCCCGTCGCCGAGAAACTTGTTGAACGCCTGATAATAGGAATCGGCATGCCCCTGATTCACCATCGCGTTCGCGATGTGCGGACGACCGAGGGAGTCGCCGGACGAACTGCCCATCACCTCGTCCATGGTGAGCGGTATATTGAGCCGGTTGAGCTTGCCGACAATGCGCTCGACGCGCCGCATTCTGCGTTCCCGCAGATCACCGAGCGCATTCAGAAATTCGACATTCGTCACATCGACAAAATATCCGAGGATGTGGAACTCCGCCGTTTCCGTACAGGCGCTCAGCTCCACCCCGGGCACCACTTCCATGCCGAAAGTCGATGCATGGCGCATTGCTTCTTCGACAGCACCCACACTGTCGTGGTCCGTGACCGCGATCGTCTGCAGTCCGGCCCCATGCGCCTTCCCCACAAGCTCCGCGGGAGAATATGCACCGTCGGAGTATGTTGTATGCAGATGCAGATCTGCCTTGAAATCCATCAACCCCTCCCAGGGTCTGACATTACCGTAACGATTAAGAGAACAATCCCTCCGGCACGATGCTCCTACGGATAGAGGGTTTTGAATTTTTCATAGTCTTTGATGATCAGCTTATTCCCCTGCATTTCAAGATAATTCTTCTTGATGAACATGTGGACAACCCGCGAGATGGTTTCGCGTGATGTTCCCGCCATGTTCGCAAGGTCCTGCTGGAGCGGCAACTCGTCGATCTCCACCCTTCCCTTCCTGATCGTCCCGATATCATCGGCAAGCTGCAGAACAACATTCGCGACACGGCCCGCCGCATCCTTCAGCGACAGACTCTTGATCTGTGCGTCCGCTTTCCGCAGACGCATCGTGAGTTCCTTCAGCAGGGCAATCGCCACCGCAGGAACGTTTTCCAGAAGTTTCAGGAAATCACGCCGATGGATCATGAACAGCTCCGTCTTCGTGATCGCCACGACACTCGCGGACCGGGAGAGACCATCCAGGATCGACATTTCCCCGAAGAAATCGTTCTCCCCGAGTATCGAAAGAATGACCTCGCGTCCGTCATCGTCCGTCCGGACGATCTTGACCTTGCCGCCAATAATCACAAACAGTGCCGCTCCGGTCTCCTCCTCAAGAAGGATGATGCTCCCTTTCTTGTATTTCTTCCGTACTCCGACGCGGACGATTTTTGCGAGTTCTCCGGCTTCGATGTCGCTGAATATCGGTACCGTCCGGATGAACTCCATCGCCTCCCCCAGATCGGATGAAAGTGGCGGCTGCGGACTTGTCGGTAAGTTCATGACAACGCTCTCTTTCGTCAAAAATTGAACAGTTCGTTCAACATTTTTTACGATTTTGTCAAATAATATAGCTTGGATGTGACTGAAAGTCAAGTTATTACTGATAGTTGGGGGAAATTCGCCGGCTTTTACGCACTCCCGGAACCCCCTTCTATCGCGAAAAGAGCAGGAAGGCAAGCCCCAGTATGCTCACCTGGCAGATGACGAACGCTGCTCCAGCCCGATTGTCGTTTCTGTACGCCTCCGGAGATACACCCACACCCCCTCCAAGGGCATAATCTGCGTATTCTCCGTCCGCCTTCAGTTTGAAATACGCCGCGACCGCCCCGGCCACAACTGCTGTCCCGGCAGTCAGGTAGATCGGAGGCGGGTTTCTGAAATTTACCTCAGCGAGATAAGGTGATCGCGGGATATCCGGGGCCTCCACCCGGAGCGGCGCCAGGACAATCGTCGTATCGCCGGTGACCACCGCGGCGCTCCCCTCATAATACTGCCGCGAGAAGACGATCGGAACAGCGCCGCGCAGTTCGATCTCTGCCGGCGTCGTGCCTGCCCGTTTTCCACCCGTCTCCATCAGTGCGCCGAACGGAATGATCTGTATCCTGCGGAGGACCGGAACGGCATTCACCCGGGTGATGTTCTCTCCGGCGGCCGCACTGAGTGATTCCGCGTACACCGCCATGCTCCACCGGAGCGAGTCGCCGTTCAGGCAACGGAGAAGATGGGGTCCGGCCGGGATCGGAACCATCCGGAGCGGCGTCACTCCCAGTCCCGAATCGTCGAGGTACACCCGGAGGGTGCCGGTTCATCACTGGTTCTCCTCCGCACGCCGAAATGCATAGATCTTTCTGTCATCTCCCGCCGCAAAGAGCCAATCGCCCCAGACGACCGGTGAGACATTTATCCTGCCGCCGATCGTCGTCTGCCACAATTGGTCTCCATGATACGGTCGAATGCGATCAGACGTTTGTCGGGGGTCCCGAGATAGAGCACCTGACCCGCGGCGAGCGGAGCGGTGTTGATGATCGTGCCGACGGAATTCCGCCATACGATCTCTCCCGACCGTTCCCGGAGCGAGCAGATGGTGCCAAGGGGACGCCCGGCAGGCGGGGAGGTCTGCCGGGCGCAGGATCACGAAACAGAGGCCAGTTTTTTCTTCAGCATATCGATCACACGCACCGGCGTCGGGTCGATGCGGTTGAGCATTGCCAGGTAAAAGCTGACCCAGTCGCCGAGGTAAATGAGGGAGAACATCCTCGCGAGAAGCGATTTACCCTCGCTCGCGACCTCGAGGACTTCGCCGGCGTAGGCGGAAACAATTTCGCGCGTAATGCCCATCCTGAGCTGTACCCGCGGATGATCGCCGCGGTCCCGGAGAATCACGACGGTGATTTTTTTCATGATGTCCTTCGAGACGTTCCATCCCACCAGTTCGTTGTGGTTCATCTCGGGGATGACATGACCGAACGCGAGCATCTTGGCGTTTTCAGCGATCTGACCGCGCCAGCGGAGATTCACCACGTCGAACCGGTCTGCCGAGGAATAGACAACGGGCAGGGTCCCGTGCATTTTTCCGGCCAGCCTGAGCGCCGGATTCGAGGCCGAAAGCGATCCGTACACGCGGGCCTTTTTGCTGAGAAGCGAGAGCGTCTCGTCGATGTCCCGCTGACGCGGTTTCACGAAACCGGATTTGATGAACATGACCAGGGGAGCGAAGAACGAATACCCGAGGGCGGCCCTCGGCGGATATCCGCGCGGAATGGTGACGAGGGCCTGCCGGTATTTCGCGGCCATCTTCGAGGTCTCCCCGCCGGAGCTGACACAGACCACCCGGGCTTTGCGCCGGACGGCGTCGCGGTGTGCGGCAATCGTCTCCTCCGTGTTGCCCGAATAGCTCGATACCACGACGAGGCTCTTCGCACCGACAAACTCCGGAAGGGTATACTGCCGGTTGATCACGAACGGCACGCGGAGTTCTTCGGCAAGGTAGGACCGGAGCAGGTCGCCGCCAATTGCGGAACCGCCCAGGCCGGTAAGGACGATATTCTGAACATTTCGTGCGGTGACGGCATCCCGGACCTGCCCCCCGATGCGGACGGCGTCCTGTGCCTGATAGGGAAAGTCGAGGAGCAGCTGCCTCATCGAGGAGGCATCATAGGTTTGTACGGTTTTTTCGTTCATGGGCAAAGCTTCTTTCCTGTCGATTATTGGATGTCGTTATCCTGTGGTATATCGGGAAGCCGTTTCCGCAAAAAATCCCGGAGGTAATCTTCGATTTCCCGGCTGGTGGTCATGTTCAGGGCGGTTTTTGCCACGTCCTGCATTTCCTTGTAGTTCAGCGATCTGATGATTTTTTTGATTTCGGGAAGCACGACCGGCACGACGCTCAATTCGTCTATGCCGAGGCCTATGAGAAGAGGCGTCGCGAGGGAATGCCCGGCCATTTCGCCGCATATGCCGGCCCAGATGCCGGCTTTGTGCGCCGCATTGATGATGTGTTTCAGGATGGCGAGAACGCTCGGGTCAAATTCCCGGTAAAGGGAAGAGACCAGATTGTTGCCGCGGTCGACGGCAAGCAGGTACTGGATCAGGTCGTTGGAGCCGATGCTGAGGAAATCGACTTCCCGTGCGATCTGGTTGGCGCTCAGCGCGGCCGCGGGCACCTCGATCATGACGCCGACGGGCGTTGCGTCGTTGAACTTCTGCTTTTTCGCGCGCAGTTCCTCCTTGGCTTTTCTGACAAACTCCTTCGCCTCGCGGACCTCCTCGATCGTCGTGATCATCGGAAACATGATGGCGAGGTTTTTCCTGGTGCTGGCTCTCAGCATCGCGCGGAGCTGGTTCATGAAGATGTCGGGCCGGTCGAAACAGACCCGGATCCCGCGCCAGCCGAGGAAGGGGTTGGCTTCTTCCGCGCTGTCGGGAGCGATCTTGTCGCCGCCGATATCGAAGGTGCGCATGATGACGCGGTTCGGGTACATCCGTGCGGCGATCCGCTTGTATTCCTTATACTGTTCGTCTTCGGTCGGGAAATCGTCCCGTCCGATGAGGAGGCTTTCGGTCCGGTAGAGTCCGACTCCCTGCGAGCCCTGGAGGACGACGTACTCGAGTTCCTCGGAAAGCTCAATGTTCGCGGAGAGCTCGATCTTATGCCCGTCGACGGTATCGGCCGGGAGATCCTTGAGCTCTTCGAGGCGTTGTTCGAACCTGAGAAAGTGTTCCCGCCGGCGGCCGTACTCGGCACGGCGTTCTTCCGTCGGGGAGGCGATGATCGTGCCGCTGTAGCCGTCGATGATCAGGGTGTCGCCCGTGACGACCGTGCGCGTGACGTCGCCGAGACCGACAACCGCGGGGATCTTGAGCGACCGGGAAAACAGCGCCGCGTGGGATGTGATGCCGCCGAGGTCGGTTGCATACCCGAGAACATGGTTGCGGCTCAGGATCATCGTATCGGCGGGGGTGAGCGTGTGGGCCACGACGATAATCGATCCGTCCACCTTGGAGATGAGCTTTTCCTGCTGGAGATTGCGGATAATCCGGTTTTTCAGATCCTCGACGTCATGCGCCCGTTCGTGCATGTACTCGTCGTGAGCGTTCAGCATCATGCGCGCATACTTTCCGATCTCATCGCTGACGATGAAATCCGCGTTCAGCATCTCGCGCCGGATCCGTTTCTGAACGGCGGAGATGAGAACGGCATCCTCAAGCATCATGATCTGCGCTTCGAGGATCTTGGCCTTTGCCTCGCCGATCTTTTTCTGTGCGAAGACGAGAATCTTCTGGAGCTCCCTCGCCGATTTTTCCATCGCGCGGGTGAGGCGTTCGATTTCGATGGGGACGTCTTCCGCCGGGATTCCCCTCTGCTCGACGCGGGGGATTTCCTTGAGGAAAATGTATGCGGTGCCGACGGCGATGCCCGGGGATGCCGGGATTCCCCGCACGATGATTTCCGGCTTTGTGGTCGTTGTGGTTTCCATTATTGCTCGTCGAAACCGCGTTCAAAGAGATCAATGATGGCGGCAGAGGCCTGCTCCTCGTCGGCTCCGTCGAACCGGAGCAGGAGGGTCGAGCCCTGTTCGGCGGCCAGGGTCATGACGCCGATGATGCTCTTGCCGTTGATCTCCATATCGTCCTTGATGATCGTAAAATCGGCCGAGAAACGGGCGGCCGTTTTCACCAGCGTCGCCGCCGGCCGCGTGTGCAGACCGGTCCGGTTCCGAATCGTCACTTCCCGTTCGATCATCCGGCGTCAGACCTTCCGGGAAAGAAGCTGTTCGGCCAGCCGGTCAAGCGCTTCCCGGGACGGGGACGGCGGAAGTGCCCGGAGCGCGCGTTGAGCCTGCCGGGTTGCCGCGGCAACCGCAGACTCCGCCGCGGCGATGACGCCGAGTTCCCGATAGAGCGTCCGGACCCGCCCCACCGACCGTTTTGTTATCCCGCGGCGCCGGATGACCCGGCCGAGAAGCCGTCTGTCGGCACCCGCCGATCTTCTGTACGCCTCGATCAGCAGAAAGGTTTTTTTTCCCTCGGTGATATCTCCGCCGATCGTCTTGCCGAATTCCTTTTCTGTCCCGACAATATCGAGCAGATCATCCCTGATCTGGAATGCCCGGCCGAGCTGTTCTCCGTAGACGCGGAGAGCCCGGTTCTGACGGGCCGATCCCCCACCCGCCACCCCGCCGATTTCGGCCGCCGCCGCCATGACTCTCCCCGTTTTCAGGGTGATCATCTCCAGATATTCCTTCATCGAAACATCGGTGCGGGATTCAAACTCATAGTCAAACCCCTGTCCGTCGCAGACATCGATGAACGCCCTCGTGAAGAGTTCCGGGAGGCGGGGAGCCGCGGCCGCCTTCGATTTCAGCAGGACTTCGTAAGCGAGAGCCACCAGCTGGTCACCGGCGAGAACCGCCACGCTGGTATTCCAGCGCCGGTGGACGGTCGGTCGGCCCCGGCGAAGATCGGCATGATCCATGATGTCGTCATGGACGAGCGTGAAATTATGGAGCATTTCGACAGCAGCGGCCGCCGGCAGAGCCGCCCGGGCGGAACCGCCGACTGTCTCCGCGGCGAAGAGGACAAGGACGGCCCGAAGCCGTTTTCCGCCCCCCGCAAGAACGTACCGAATCGGGGCATACACGCTTTCCGGTTCGGAGGATCGCACTGCGCTCCGCAGATACCGTTCAACGGCAATCCGTGCGGCTTCGTATCGCCGCTGAAATGAGTGATCGGTCAAATCTTTTGCATTCGAGTGAAAAAAAGCCCGGTACGGGTCTGAATTTCATTAATATAATAGTGAAATGCCGTTCCAGAATCAAGAAGATCGGGCAATCCGCCGCGGCGGGATCGTCCTGTATTTTCAATCTCTTACCGGCGGACATCACATCGGCCGACGTCCAAGGCAGTGCTCATCTCTCCGGATTGATTTCAAGAAATATTTCCGTATCTTACCAACCGCATCCGTTCACTGCCGCTTCTTCCGACGGTCATTACCATAGTCATGCTCTTTCGTCCGCGCCATATCATCCCCCTTCTCTCTCTCATATCTCTTTTTTTCGTGGAATCCTGTATGAAACAGTCCGGCAAACAGCAGCAGCCGGCTCCGCCGGCCCCGCAGACCATCTCGACCAAGAACGAACTCCTCCCGTTCCTCGATTCTCTCGAGAAGAAATACGAAAAAGCCTGCATCAACATGGGAATCGCCAACTGGAACTGCTATTCCGGAGAGGCCCCATACGATCTCGATCAGGCAAAAAAGGAATTTTCAGGAATTTTTCTCGACTCCGCTTCCCGGGCGATTATCGCCGAATGGCTCCGCAAAGCTCCCTCGCTCGCCGATAAGGTGCTGGCCCGACGGCTGGAACTCTGGAACCGGTGTTTCATCGGCGGCGGCGTCTATGCAGACACCGATATCGCAACGCGTGAAAACTTCCTCCAGCAGGAGATGACCAATTTCACCTTCATGGCGGGGGGAAAGCGGACAACGCGGGCGGAAGTCAGCAACAAACTCCGGCTGGAAAAAAACGCCGCCGTCCGTCACAAACTCTGGCGGGTACCTTCCCAGCTCTCCGCAAAAGCGCTCGAGGAGCTCCGCGGTCTGGTTCGCCTCCGGAACGCAAAAGCACGAGCGTTCGGCTTCCCCAATTACTATTCACTCAGCCTGCACCTTCATGCCATCGACGAGCAATGGCTGGTCAGGACCCTCGCGTTCCTGGAAGAGCAGACCCGCCCCTCGTTCGAAAGCTTTCTCCGGACCTCCGAGAAGAAATTCCGCATCAAAAAGTTCGGCCCCTGGGATTTCGATTACGTGCTCAAGGAAGCGGTCTCGCTCCCCGACAAGTATTTTTCCCCCGATTCCGTTTTCACCTCGATCCACCGGTTTGAAAAGGGGATCGGCTTCCCCGTAGATTCTCTTCCGATCAGAGAAGTGGTAAAGGACATTCCGTACGGCGGATTGAGTCTCGCGATAAAAATACCGACCGACTCGAGGTTTCTCGTCAATCCGGTCAAGGGAAAGGGTTTTTACGGCGTCGCATACCACGAATACGGGCATTCCCTGAAGGCGGTCAATACGAACACCGAATATCCGATCCTGAAGGGATATGAATGGATTCCCGGCGCCCAGTGCGCCGGTTTCGAGGAAGGCGTCGCCGACATGCACGGAGAGTTCACCGACGACTCGGTCTGGCTCGCGACTTTCACCGATGCGACACCCAAACAGATCGAGAAGTATATGAAGGGAAGGAGCCTTCCCTCCCTCTACCGGCTCCGCCGTCTCCTGAAAGATTTTTTCATCGAATATGAAATGTATAAAAACCCCGACCAGGACCTCGCTGCTCTGGAACGGCAGGCATTCAAAAAGTATCTTCTCGTCGACCTCGACGGCGACGAACCGCATCAGCTCGCCTCCTCCATCTGGTATGTTTCCTACCCCTGTTACTATCAAAACTACATCCTCGCCGGGATGATCGCCACACAGCTCCAGGAAGCGCTGACCGACAAATTCGGCGCCGACAAATCCACGGAGACCGGTCTGGCAGAGTTCATGATCAGGAATCTGTACGAGAGCGGAGAGCTCCTTGAGTGGACCGAGCGCATCCGGAACGCCACCGGTAAATCGCTCGAACCGGGCGCATACCTCCGCAGGCTCGGAATCGAGGATTCTCACCCTCTGACAAAAGAGTAACCGATCGGAACTTTTCCGGAGGTTGTCATGAAAACGCGGGTGCTGCAGCTCTGTCTGATCTGCCTTGTCTCCTCCTGTCTGCCCCTCAGCGACCAATCGTTCGTCGCCATGCGCTTTCCCCTCGGCGCCGGCAATATGTGGTCGTACTCCCATCGCATCTGGTTCGCCAATTTCGTCCCGTCGGTTCCCGGCGCCACATTTTTCGATTCGATCGCCTATCTGCCCGTCGCTACCGTTCAATGTGAGGGAACGGCTCGTATCGACGGCATCACGATGTGGGCATTCCGATCCAGCGAAACCGACGGACAGGATTCAGTGACCGGACATTCCTACTATGAACCGCTGGGCGACTCGCTTTTTTACCGCGCCTATTCATTCCCGCCGGTGCTGATTTCCCCGGGGCAGGAATCGTCTCCAGGATACAGATTCCGCATCGGCAACAGGAGTTTCGCCTCTGCGCAGGAAATATCGCGCTACCTGGAAAACGGCGACCGCGCAGTGAATTTCACCGACGATTCTGCCGTCGTGACGTTCGAACAGGGACCGGTGAAGTCGTACGTCTACCCGCTCAGCCCCGGCGCGGAATGGGACTACCGGACGCCGGCATATCCTCCCGGATGGCGAATTCACAAAAAAGTCACCGAGTTCGCAGTGTTCCTCCTCGGCTCGGGAGATGTGCCTGTGAGCACTGTGCAGTGGTCGTGGGATATGAATAACGATGGAATCTGGGATACGACGATCAGCGGAACCGAACTGGTCGGTCCGTCCGGCGTGATGCAGCGCCTGTTCACCTCTCACCTCATCGTAGCGACCGCCGATCATCCGGGAGGAATCGGGACCGTCGACATGCATGAGGAATTTCACTGCACATCATTTCACAGCCTCCAGCCGGCGGCGAACTCCTTTCCGGCGCCGGCGCCGCGCTGACATTCTCCCCGGCGAACGTACGGGCTGGCGGATCTCCGGCAACGCCGCACTGACGAAAGCTTGAATCTGATCCGCCGGTTTCGTAGTATCCAGAAAAAGGAAAAATTTAGACATCACCCTGCGGAAATCATCCAGATGAAACTGATCGCCGGCATTCTCCTGTTCTTCTGTCTTCCCGCCGCCCTTTGCGGACAGCAGGAAACCATCCTCACGTTCTATCACTACGCCGACTCCTGCACCGTCTTCGCGGCAACAGACAAGATTCCCGAAATCATCTGCCGGCACATGGTCGGACAGTTCTACGTCACCCTGATAGGATTCAAGGGAGAAGATATCGCACGGATCGCGGCGATCACTGCCGCGCCGATCACCGATCCGGCGAAGGATATCTCGCTGATCCTCGACTTCGACAGGAGCGGCCATCCGAGCACGGGCAAGGTGTCCACCTGGGGATATATTTTTGACAGGAACCGGGATGGAAAAGTCGACTACGTCGCCCTCCTCGGCGGTGCCGGCCCGTTCGAGGGAGCCGACATGCCCCCCACGTTCCCGCGCCGCGGCCAGCCCCTCTCCCGCGACGAAATGGAATATTACCTTGGACACTGCAAAATGATCTTCAACCACATCGCAGACGATAATTTTGACGGAAAGGTCGACGCCGCGGTGAATGTCGATCTGGATTCCTCCCGCGATTGGGTAAAACGCAGGATTCTCGTGAGGAGCAGTGGATTCAACGGCGTCTTCGACGACGTCCGCGGATTCAACGGCGATCTCACCGATGTGTATGATTCGATTCCCTCCCGTCCGACGGCGGTTCCCTATCGCCCGGTGGGCAAACCTCCCGGCAACATCGACGCCGCCTACTTCAGGGAAAAGACGTCGATACTTCATATGATCAATGAGGCGGTGGCCCGGTGCAAGATCAAGCCGGAACAGCTCGCCGGACGTAAACGCCGCTGACCGGCCACGCCTTCAGGGCCGCGACCACCGGTCGAGAAGGGCCGCCACCGCAGGTTCATCCAGCTGGGGTACGCGATACATTCCCTTCTGCGTCCGCTGGCGCAGAGCCTCATAGAGACAGACGGCGCAGGCCACCGACACATTCAGGCTCTGAATCATGCCGTTCATCGGAATGAGCAGAAGGCCGTCCGCCCGTTCCGCCGCTTCATCCGACACGCCGCGGTGCTCATTCCCGAAGACCAGCGCCACCCTCCCCGTCAGATCAAGATCGAAGAGCGACCTGGCTTCGCCGGCCAGCCGCGTCGCATAGATCGTGAACCCCTCTGCGCGGAGCGTGTCGTAACACTCCTTCACCGTGCCGAATTTCCTCCGTGCCACCCACTTGACGGCGCTCGCGGAGCTTTTTTTCCCGAGACGCGGAAACTTTTCCCGGGTGTAGAGAAGCTGTACCTCCATGACGCCGGCCGCGTCGGCGGAGCGGAGAACGGCGCTGACGTTGTGGGGATCATGGATATCCTCCATGACCACGGTGAGCGTCGGCTGACGCCTGCGGATAACCCCGAGAAGTTTTTCACGCCGCCGTTCCGTCATCGCCTACTCCGCCACCGAATGCCCGACGGGTGTCACCGCCGCTCCGCCGGTATCCGGCTCCGACCCATGCCTGATCTGAAGGATGGCGATCGCACTGACGACCAGCACCGCTCCGGCAATCTGAACCGGAGCGAGCGATTCCCCCAGAATGACGAAGGACGAAGCGATGGCGACGATCGGCTCGAACGTCGCGGTGATGATGGCACGGGACGCCGTGAGATACCGGATGCCACCGAAATAGAGCGAATGCGGGATAAGGATCGAGATGACCGCAAATACCAGGAACGTCCCCCACGTCCGGGCGTCGTACCCCGCGGCCGCAATCTTCCAGGGCGGATTGATGACAATCCAGAGGAGCGACGAAAAGATGAAGGCATACAGCAGGCAGGTCCAGACATTGTACCGCTTCACCAGATGCCGCAGGAACACATTCGTGAATCCCCAGCAGAATGCCGATGCGAGCCCGCTCACCAGCCCGAGGCGGTTGATGCTGAGAACGGAAAAATCTCTTCCGGCGATCGCGAGGTAACACCCGGCGAGGGAAACGGCGCCGGCGGCCAGTTTGGCCTTCGTCAGCTTCTCTTCCCCGCTGACCGCCGCCCAGAGGAGCACCAGGAGCGGCGCAAGATACTGGAGGAGAATTGCGGTGGCCACATTTGTCTGCCGGATCGTAAAATAATAGGTGAAATTGGATCCGGCGCCGCCGATGAGACCGAGTGCCGCGAAATGCCAGAGATCTCGGGCCTTCACGGCGAGAAACTTTCTTTTGAAGAGGACAAACCAGGCGAGGAGGAGGAGACACGAGATGGTCATCCGCATCTGGACCAGGACGAGGGTATCGTAGTTCCTCGTGAAGAGAAATTTTGCGGCGGTGGCGGCGACTCCCCAGAACAGCGTAGCCCCGAGAATGAAGGCGTACCCCTTCAGCCTGTTCATTGGGGCGGGAGCGGATCAGGTCCGGGTGGCGGGGATGATTCTTCGGCGCGGCGGCGGAAGTAGGAGCTCATTTCATCATTGCCGCGGAGGTCGTAGAAATGTGCAAGCTTTTCGAACACCGGTTTCGGCTGTTCGAGCCCTGGCGCCCCCGCCTTCAGAAAATGGATGATCGCATCGAGCGGCGGGATGTTGAGATCCGGTTCATAGCATTCGGAGATCCTGAGGTACGGATCGGAGGAGGCAGGCTTTGCGGCGGCCGCTTTCCGGTAGTAGCGAAAGGCCAGATCGTAATTATCGTACATTGCGTAGGTGACGTTGAAGACGCTCGCGAGCCACATATAGACATCGAACGAGAGGTCGGGGAATTCCGCCGCGAGTTTTTCGCCGAACATGCACACTTCGTCGGGCGTCAGCGCGCTGTTCCAGAAGAGAAGCCGATACAGTTCGATATCCCGGAGGCCGAGCCGCAGGGCCTCTTCAAATGCTTCAAACAGGTCGTTGAACTCCCTCGACTGTTCGAATCGTTTCCGGATATCTTCTGGCGTGAGCTGAGGCATCGCTGGATTTCACATCGCTGCAGGAACGCAATCGGGTTATGTTGATGAACCGGAACAACCGTTTCCCCGCATTCTGCCCGGAACGGTCATCGCGCCGCAACTATGATCGGCAAAATAACAAAGGGGTGAGTGAAAATCAAGACTTGCGCATACTCTTGAATTTTCCCGTTCTTTTCGCTACTTTGCGGCACACAATACGGAGGAACCATGGAAGAAACAGCAATTCAACCGCAAACAGTTGCTCCCACATCGTTTATGACCAGGGCGGTCAATGTCTTTACTGCCCCGGGGGAGTTGTTTTCCGAAATCTCCGTCGCCCCTCCCCGGACTTCTTCCTGGCTGATTCCGTATATCCTCATGCTTGTCATGGCTGTGCTCGCTACGTATGCCATCTTATCAAACCCCGCACTGCGCCAGCAGATTTTCGATATTCAGGAACGCGCAATGAAGGAGAAGGTCGCCTCGGGACAACTCACCCAGCAGCAGTTCGATCAGATCTCTTCCAGCATGGAATCCTCGGGTCCGGTTCTCTTTCTCATCTTTGGCGCAGGCGGTCAGATTCTCCTCGTGTCCGCAACACTCTTCGGCCTCCCTCTTCTCCTGATGCTGATCACCCGTCTGGGGTTGAAGACGCCCGTCGGTTACGGAAAACTCCTCGAATCATTCGGCCTCACCACACTGATAGGACTTCTGGGAACGATCATCACGATCCTGCTGATGAATCTTCTTAATACCATCTACGCCACCCCCGGTCCCGTGCTCGCATTTCTCGGATCCTATGATCCGCTGAAGACCGGCGACCGGCTGATCGGTTCGGTGAACATTTTCACGTTGTGGGAAACCGGCGTCCTGGGCATAGCGGTCAGCAGGCTGACGGGGAAATCCGCCGGCACAGGATTGGGATTGATGTATCTCCTCTGGGCTTTATGGGTCGTTCTGGTTGCGCTGACCGGTTTTGGAATGAAGTAAACCGATTCAGCCGGGCAGAGAGGGGTCGAACGGCTCACCCAGTTTCAGAGCGGACCGGGGAACGGATTTTTTCCGCCCGTCGATCTCTTCCATCGCGGTGAAGGTGTGAAGATCGCCGAGGTCGACAAGCCGGAGAGGGGGTTCGGAGTGTGTATCGACCTGCGCGGATAATCCCAGATCCGCAGTAAATCTTTTTCCGTCGTCCTCCACGGTAACCGACCGGATAATGCAGTCGTACGCGCGCTTGAAATTCGGCGGAAGGAGATCGTACGGTCCGGTCGGTTCGTGAAGCAGTTCACCGGTGGCGATCCCGAACAGTGTTGCGAGAATGCCGGTAAAATTCAGCCGCCGGATCGACTCCTTGTCCGGATCGCCGGGTGCGTGGCCCGATTCGACGAGCATCGTGCTCGTGCCCCACTTCTGCATGTTATCCCCGAACGCCCGCGGTTCGAACGTGTCGTCGTACCGGGCAAGTCCGCCGGGAGCGAACCGGCCGGCAACACGGGCGAACGCGGCGCAGAGGCGTCTCGCCCTGCTCCGCACCTCGTTGTCTCCCCTTGCAGCATCGAACGCAGGCGCAAGGAGCGCCAGCGCCGTAAGGCGGCGGGTTTCCCCGACCGTGCTCAATTCCTGATCATGCAGGTTATACCCGTAGGCCGGTTTCGCAGCATCCCTGACTTTTTTAAGGAGAACCGCCTCGGGGGAACGGAAGGCGAGGGCGTCCCGGTTCATATCGATGTCCTGCGCCGTTCTTCTGCGGCGCCGAGCGGCGCCGTCGGGGTTGAGCATCGGGAGAAAATGGATGGTTGTCCGCGAGAGCAGATGGTCAACTTCACTCCTCCCGCCGCCTGTACCGATGTACTTCAGAATATCTGCAATCGCGGCTGTCGCCGTCGATTCATCCCCGTGCATCTGCGACCAGAGAAATATCGTGACGGGGCCGGAGCCGACCGTAAAGAGACGAATGGGTCTCTGTTCATACGACTCTCCGGCGAGGGAGACGGAGAGTATGCCTGCCGGAATGGCCGACGCGATGCGGTCGACCGCCGTATGAAATTGTTCGGGTGAAAAATGCCGTCCCGGTCCGAGATCGACCCGGATCCCGGGGTGGACCGTAAAGAGTTCGTCCGCAAATTCCGAATAGGTTTTCATGCCGCCGAGGAGAAAGTGAACCGACAAATATACAAAATTCGGGGAGAGCCGCCAATCCGGCTGTGTTTTGCATCCCGATCGCATTCTTCGTATATTTTTCGACACATCGCATCTGTCCTGCAGAACCACCGCCGCAGGGCATTTTTTTTCATACGCCTATGAAATCCGACGAACTTCAGACAACAGAAGATCACATCTCCTCCAACGAGCCGATCCCCACCCTCCTGCCGGTTCTGCCGCTCCGTGACGTGGTGGTATTTCCGTTCATGATTTACCCCGTGCTGGTCGGACGCGAATCGTCGCTCCGGGCGGCAAACGAGGCGCTGGAACGGCAGAAATTCATTTTTCTGGCCGCCCAGCGGAACGCGGGAACAGACGATCCGGGCGAGGATGACATTTACCGCGACGGAACGGTCGCAAAGATCATCCAGATCATGAAACTGCCGAACGGCCTGATGAAAATTCTGGTCGACGGCGTCGTCCAGGCGAGGATCGTCTCCTTCGTGCAGAACGATAATTTCCTGGAAGCCACGGTGACGGTGCACAGGACGGTTCCGGAGATCACCCCCGAGGTCGACGCGCTGATGCGGCATGTCTCCGCCCTGTTCGCGGAGTACGTTCACCTCAACCGCGAGGTTCCGAGCGAGGTCCTCGTGGCGTTCGAAAACATCCGCCACCCTCTGCGCCGTCTTTTCTATGTCGCGGCGAACATCACCCAGACGGTCGAAACGAAACAGAAAGTGCTCGCCTGCGAATCGTTGAAGGATCAGTACTTCGAACTGGCCAGAATTCTCACCTCGGCGCTCGACGTTCTGAAAATCGAACAGGACATCGACACCAAGGTGCACGAGAGCATACAGAAATCACAAAAAAGGTATTTTCTGCAGGAACAGATGAGGATCCTGCAGGACGAGCTGGGCGCGGATGAAATCCTCTCCCCCGAAATCGCCAAGCTGAAAGAACAGATCGAGGCCGCGGGGATGCCGAAAGAGGTGGCCGACAAGGCGATGGAGGAGCTGAACAAGCTCAAGAAAACGCCTCCCCAATCTCCGGAATTCGGGGTCAGCAGAAATTATCTGGACTGGCTGATCGCCGTGCCGTGGCAGAAACGGACGGAGGATCTGCTCGACGTCCGCCATGTGGCGAAAATTCTGGATGCTGATCACTTCGGGCTGGAAAAACCGAAGGAGCGGATTCTCGAGCACATCGCCGTCCTGAATCTGGTCCGGGAAATGAAGGGGCAGATTCTCTGTTTCGTCGGACCGCCGGGAGTCGGAAAAACGTCGCTGGGAAAGTCGATCGCGCGCGCGTTGGGACGAAAGTTCGTGCGGATATCGCTCGGCGGCGTCAGGGACGAAGCCGAGATTCACGGCCATCGCCGCACGTACATCGGCTCGATGCCCGGCAAGATCATCCAGTCGATGCGGCGGGCGGGCGTTGTCAACCCGGTCATTCTGATGGATGAGATCGACAAGATGAGCATGGATTTCCGCGGCGACCCCGCCTCGGCGCTCCTGGAAGTCCTCGATCCCGAGCAGAACACCACCTTCAACGATCACTATCTCGACGTCGACTATGATCTTTCGAGCGTCATGTTCATTACGACGGCCAATGTGCGCTATAACATTCCGTTGCCTCTGCAGGACCGGATGGAAATCATCGAGCTTCCCGGCTACCTTGAATACGATAAGGGCGAGATCGCGCGCAGGCATATCATTCCGAAACAGCTGAAGGAGCACGGTCTTCGGCCCGAAGCGGTCCGGATCACCGAGCGGGCGGTCTCGCGCATCATTCAGGAGTATACCCGCGAGGCGGGCGTCCGGAATCTGGAACGGGAAATCGCCTCGGTGCTGAGAAAGGTCGCGAAGGACATCGTGGTTCTCAAACAGACCAGCAGAACCCGGCGATCCCCGGCCCCTGTATCGATCACCGACAGGGGAATTGAAAAGTATCTCGGCGTCCCGCGGTTCCGGATGCGGCTTCCCGGCGGAAGGCGCACCGGGTCGGTCATCGGCCTGGCCTGGACGAGTGTCGGCGGAACCATCCTGAACGTGGATGCGACGATCATGAGCGGAAACGAAAAACTGACGCTCACCGGCCAGATCGGAGAAGTCATGCAGGAATCCGCCCAGGCGGCCCTGAGCTACATCCGTTCCAACGCGGCCGCGCTCGGCGTTCCGGATAATTTTTTCCAGAAGAAGGAGATCCACATCCATCTCCCGGAGGGATCGATCCACAAGGACGGACCGTCGGCCGGCATCACCATGGCGATGGCGATCATCTCCGCGGCGAGCGGCAGACCCGCCCGGAACGACGTCGCCATGACCGGAGAGATCACCCTTCGCGGCGAAGTGCTCCCCATCGGCGGACTGAACGAAAAACTTCTGGCGGCCCGGCGGAGCGGTCTCCGGACGGTGATCATCCCGAAGGATAACGAGAAGGACATGGCCGAGATCCATCCCCGGGTGAAAAAAGGACTCACCCTGCGCTATGTCCGGAGCATCGATGAAGCCCTGCCGATCGTGTTTGACGGCAGACGCAAAAATCCCGCGGGCGGGAAAAAATCCTCTTGAAATTTCCGTTCCGTTGATATATATTGAACGGTACCGGTGCGCGACATGAAAACCGCTGACGAATCCAAGAACTACATAGTTACCGCACGCAAATGGCGGCCCCAGGTCACGGGGGACGTCGTCGGCCAGGAACACGTCACCACCACCCTCCGCAATGCCATCGCCACCAACCGTCTCTCCCATGCGTATCTGTTCAGCGGCCCGCGCGGCGTCGGCAAAACCACCACCGCGCGCATTCTGGCGAAAGCGATCAATTGTCTCCATCCCCGCGACAACGAACCGGATAACAGCTGTGAACTCTGCGCCGAACTGGCAGAAGGGCGAAGCCTGAACGTGTTTGAAATCGACGGCGCGTCGAACCGCGGTGTCGACGAAATCCGAAACCTGCGCGACTCCGTCCGCTACCCTCCCGCAAAGGGAAAGTACAAGGTCTACATCATCGACGAAGTTCACATGCTCACCAAGGAGGCGTTCAACGCCCTCCTGAAAACGCTTGAGGAACCTCCCCCCTTCGTCGTCTTCATCTTCGCCACGACGGAAATTCACAAGGTCCCCGCGACCATTCTCTCCCGGTGCCAGCGCTTCGACTTCCGCCGCATCTCGGTGCGCGAAATTACCGACCGGCTCCGGTTCATCGCCGGCCGGGAAAAAATCCGGATCGACGACGAAGCGCTCCTCATCGTCGCAAAACGCGCCGACGGTTCCATGCGCGACGCACAGAGCATCTTCGACCAGCTTGTTTCCTTCTGCGGCGCCTCCATCTCGTCGGATAAAATCATCAGCATGCTCAGCATTGTCGACGACGAAATCTATTTCCGCGTCACTGACATCCTCCGGAAACGGGACCCGGCCGCAGCCCTTCTGCTGATCGACGAAATCGTCAACCGCGGCGTCGATGCGCGGGAATTCCTCCTCGGCCTCATCGAACACCTCCGCAATCTGCTGATCACCGTGACGATGAAATCAACCGATCTCCTCGAAACGGCCGATCACTACCGCGTGCGGTACAAGGATACGGCGGACGCCTTCAGCGACAGCGACCTCCTCCGCCTGATCAGAATTGTCTCCGCCGCGGAGCTGGAACTCCGCCGGAGCCAGCACCCCCGCTTCAAGCTTGAACTCTGTCTTCTCCAGATGATCGCTCTCGACAGAACGGTGCAGATCGAAACGCTGATCGAAGAGATTGAACGCCTCAGGAACAGCCGTCCCGCCGGATCGCCTTCTGCTTCCGGCGCCAGACCGGCCGCTTCCGCCGCGCCACAGAATGCATCCGCCCCGGTCCGCGGATCGGTCAAGGCGACACAGCCCGTTCTCCACCCCGATCAGATCGTTCCTCCTCCTGTGCAGTACACCGGCACGCACGACGCTCCGGCGCACTCCTTCACCCCGGAAACGGCCGGCACGCCGATTCCTTCCGATATTCTACAGCAGAAATGGCCGATTCTCGTCGCCGAAGCGTGTAAACGCCGCATTGCGGTGGGAAGCATTCTCTCCGAAAGCAGGCCAGTCGACATCAGCGGCAACCAGATCCGGATAGCCTGTCCCGACGGATTCCATCTCGATTCGTTTAAACGGAATAAACAGTTCATCCTCGACCTGGCGGAGAGCATTTATGGGGCCAAGGTGAGGATCGAAGGCATCCTCGGGACATTCCCGTCGGCTCCTTCCCCGGAACCTTCTGCCCCCTCCGCCGCTCCCGCGAATCCCGTCATCCGGGCGATCATGGACGAGTTCGGCGCAAAGGAAATCAACTGATCCCGCTTCGCTCCCCCGTTGTTTTTCGTCTCTGTTTTATTCATATTTAATACAGTCATGAAGCGATTTCACCGGACCGGGCTGTTCCGAACGGTGGCCGTCTGCACCCTCGCCGCCGCCGCTGTTCTCTGTCCAGCCGGCGCGCTTCGTGCCGCGGGCACCGAGAAATACGCCGGGGAGTTTATGGCGATCGGGGTCGGAGGAAGAGCGCTCGGTCTGGGCGGCGCCTACTCCGCTCTCGCCGCCGATGTCACCGCCGGCTACTGGAATCCCGCCGGCCTGGCTCTGGTCGACTATCCGCAGATCGCCCTGATGCACGACGAACGATTTGCCGGTCTCGAAAATTACGACTATGCCGCCGTCGCACTGCCGATGAACGCGACGACAACCCTCGGCGTGGGGATCATCCGCCTCGGCGTCGACAATATCGCGAATACCGACGCCGCCTGGTCCGATGCGAATCACAACGGCATCATCGATCCCGGCGAGATCGACTACAGCCGGATCACCTTCTTCAATGCCGCGGACTGGGCATTCTACTTTTCCTATGCGAGACTGATGAGCGATCAGCTCTCCGTCGGCATCAATCTGAAACTCATCCGTCGAGACGACGGTCCGTCCTCCGCCACCGGGATCGGTTTCGATGTCGCGGCCCAGTACCGGCCGCTTCCCAACCTCCTCCTGGCCGCCAACGCACAGGATATCACCACCACCCTCGTCGCGTGGAACACCGGAACGAACGAACTGATCTCTCCGACCCTCAAGCTTGGTTCGGCCTATCTCCTCGATGCATTCGACGGGCAGTTTGCACCGGCGTTCGATATCGACGTCCGGTTCGAGAACAGGCTCACGGCGTCAAATGCCCACCTTGGAAGAGTCAGCTTCGATTTCCATACCGGCATCGAATATGATTTTCATCATCTCGTCGCGGTCCGGACGGGACTGAGCGATATCGGATCGCTGAATTTTGGCGCCGGCATTCACCTGCCGAAATTCGACATCGACTACTCGTTCGCGAAACTCAGCGCCGATGATCAGCTCGGGAACACCCACCGCATCTCCCTCATCTTCACACTTCAGGCTCCGCAGTTCGAAAGGAAGCCGGGCTGATCCGTGGCGCGCGCGCTCTGTGCACTCCTCCTCCTTGCCCTTGCCGGCTGCTCCTCTCCGCCGCCCCCGGATCACGACTATCCGATGGGTCCCCTGACATTCGCCGTGCGGGGCTCCAGCCTCCACGGCACGATACCGGCCGGATGGTTCGTCCCGGCGAGCGATACCCTCACACCTGCGCTGGATGCCTGGCTCGTGCGTGAGGATTTTTCGGCGTCCATAAGTCTCCGTGAGATTTCCCCGGATGCGGAATCCCGGCGTCGGATCGCGAAGGAAGGAATGATCCTCCTCGCGTCGATGAGCATGGCCTTCCGCGACGCCGGGACAATCATCCCCCCGTCGGCGCCGCCCTCGGTATTCCGGATACACGAACGGGAATTCGGGAGGTACGAGACCGACAATAGCGGATGTCTCGGCGCGGTGGTCGTCTTTACCCACGGCGGGAAATATTACGAATGCGAGGCGCGTCAGCACAAGCAGGGTCTCGGTGAAGAGGACATGGCCCAACTGCGCCGCGCCCAGCTTGCGGTTCTTTTCTCCCTTGTCGAGTAGGATTACTTCGAGGTGAGGACGAACACCCCGTTCCAGTCGGGAGGCGGCGGGGTTTTGACGAAAGCATTCGACCGTTCCAGATAGATTCTCGACGGTCTGTCGTCGGGCGCGATCGCGACGGCATGGGTAAAGATCTCCGCCGCCCGCGCAAACTCTCGAGCCCGGTACGCCTGCAGTCCCTGCGAGTAACTCTCCAGCAGTTCCCGTTGGACGGGATCGAGCACGTCGCCTGCGAGGGCGATCAGTTCATACACCCTGATCGGCTCGCTTTTTCCCGCGACAACCAGCATATCGAGTTCGCGTGAAATCGTACCGTGGGCGACGTGTTTCCGGGTATGCTCGCTCATCAGAATCTCGGTACCGTACTGCTTATTCACCCCTTCCAGGCGCGATCCGAGATTGACGTGGTCGCCGATGACGGTGTAGTCGAACCTGCTTGCCCCGCCCATGTTGCCGACGATCATCTCGCCGGAATTGATTCCGATGCGCGCCCTGAACGGCGGTTTCCCCTCCGTCTCCCACACCCTGCGCAGACCGGCCAGCGACTTCTGCATTTCGAGTGCGGCCCGGCAGGCGCGCAGTGCGTGATCCGTCTGGACGACCGGGGCTCCCCAGAATGCCAGGATCGCGTCGCCCTCATACTTGTCGAGCGTCCCCTGATTTGCGAATATGATCGCCGTCATGATATTCAGGTATTCGTTCAGAATCTGAACGAGGTACTCGGGGGAAACGCTTTCCGAAATCTTCGTGAAATCCTGAATATCGCTGAACAGCACCGTGAGTTCCTTCCGTTCCCCTCCGAGCCGCATTTTCTCGGGATGCGCCACCAGCTCGTCGACGATCGTCGGATTGACATAGTGGCTGAACATCCCTTTGATCAGCACCTTCTGCTTGCGCTCCGACATATAATTGTACACGGTGCTCGCGATGTAGCTGATGAACACCGCGAGGAACGGGCTCATCATGTCCGTGAGGTAATTCCGGTGGATAAAGAGCTGGACCGATCCCCAGTAGATGATGATCATCTCCGACAGCACGATGGCGATGCCGAGGAATTCGATGATCACGCCGTACGATACACGGATTGCCTTGAGACCGGCGGTGAGGGTGAATGTGAACGTGCTCATGCCGAACACAATCAGCATGGTCACCCAGAGCGGCTGTCGGTGAAAGAAATTACCGTCGAGCAGCTGCTGGAGCACGTTGGCATGGATCTCCACCCCGAACATCTGGTTATCGCCGTCCTGTCTCCCTTCACCGATCGGGACCGGAAAGAGGTCCTTTTCCTCCGGAGTCGTGGAACCGACGAGGACGATCTTATCACGGAAGACGCCGCTGTAGAGAAGGCCGGCCGGCTGGGGCTTTGCGCTGTCGGGACCCGGTACGAGGGTGGTATCGTCGAATGTGTTGATGTCGACGCCCGGGTGGGAAAGTTCCTCGGTGGTTTTGAACTCACGGTCGTCGAGCACATCGGCGATATTGAATCGTCGGAAGAGACCGGTCGGCCCGTAGTAATTGATGAGGAACGAGGTCTGATCATACCGCGGAATATCCCGCGAACCGAGGTGAAAGGCATTCTCGTCGACGCCGACCGTCGCCATCGGTTTCCTGTCGAGATAAGCGTTGAGCACTGCGAGGGAGAAGGTCGGTATCCTGCGGTTGTACGCCGGATCGAAGATGAACGGCGTATACCGCCGGAGGATGCCGTCGACGTCGGTCCGGATATTGACGATGCCGAACCGCGTCACGGAATCGATGAAAACGTTTCCGTACTGTTCCGACAGCTTGTTCTCGACGAACAGTTTCTGATTGGTCTCGATGGTGCCGGCCAGCACGGTGTTGCCCGATGCATGCAGGGCATCCCGGAATTCCCGCTCGCCCGCCGAATCCTTCGGATCGGCGGAGGGGAAAATGATGTCGAGGCCGACCGCCTTCGCCCCCGCCCGCTTCAGGTTCCGCACAAGCCGGGCGTAGTACGATTTCGGCCACGGCCATTTCGCCGGAAGGGAATTGAACGATTCGCGGGACATTTCCACGATCACGATCGCCGAGGAATCGATCGACCGGGGGAGCGGACCGCGCAGTTTGAACCGGAGATCGATGAGGGAAAGCTCCGCCCGCCTGAACGGGGGGAATTCAAAGAGAATGTCCTGCGTAAAGAGGAGGACGAGCAGAGTCACGGTGAGGATGACGCTCACGTTCGTCAGCAGGACGCGAGCCGATGTGCTCCGCCGGCGGGTCATCTGGTCACATGTCCATGCGGAGAATGAGGCTTCCGATCAGATCGTTCGCGCGCCCGCTGTTCAGATAGAGGCTCACCTGCGTCTGGGCGCTTATCAGCTTTGTAAAAAAGTATCGCACGCCGCCGTCCAGCAGGGTCCTCCCGATGTCGCCGAATGTCGGACTGATGGTCCCCGTGAGGATCAGTTTGTCCTCCGCCATGCGGTACTGCCCGTTGAAATAGAGGGTGGTATAGTCGCGTTTGGTGAAGACCGGCCGGCCGGTGCTGTCGGCCGAGGGGAGCGTATTGTCGCTGACGAGCAGATTGACGACGGTCTGCAGGGGGACCGCGAATGTGCTCGTGAGTGCGAGCGAGACGGTCGTGTTGTCCGTATTGAGGTGATGGACGGAGGCGTCGTCCCTGTGCGACGTGCTCACGCTGAGCGCCGCCTGATGATGACCGGAATATTCAAACGGTTTGCTGAGCTGAACGACGATGCGGTTTGTCTGATCGTTTGTCGCAAGCGAATCGACCGGATAATCGCTCCGGTTCCGCGCCAGCAGATAGGCGACCGTCACCGTGGGGACGTCCGACCTGGAAATATAGGTGACGCCGACGTTGCCGGTCGTACTGGTGGTGGTGGCGATTTTCGTCTCCGCTGTGTTGTCTTTCATCTCCTCATAACCGCCCGAAAGGAGGAGCGTATTGCGGAGCAGTCGCAGGTTGTCGGAGATGTTGTACCCCTGCACATCGGGCCTGACAAACGATTCCCCGAACGATTCATAACTGTCCCCGTGCCGGAGGTATGTTCCCCGGAGGGCATTGTCGAAGACGTTTATCGCCACGCCTCCCTCATAGGCGAGGGTCGGCATGTGGTTTGCGCCGAGGGGAACGAGATTTTCATTGACGGTGATGAGGCGGGAGAGGATGTCCCGCACACGCCGGATGTTGGAGCGGTAGGAATCGGAGTATCCCGCCGAGTCGGTGTAGAGTGAATCGATGGCGGCATCCGAGAAGGTTCCGCGGCTGATGTCCCTGTTGGTGGCGCTGATCGCCGCCTGCCCGGTAAGATCGACGGTATGATGGGCGATGGACGCGAGGAAATCGCTCCCGATGACGAGATTCTCCTCCGGTTTTGCGCCGAAACGGATCGAATTCACATCGTCGGTCGACTTCAGGACGGTCACGCCCCAGTGGTTGTCCTCGGTGCCGAACCGCGGCCGGACGATCAGCATGCTCCGGTTGAACGTCCCCGTGCGTATCTTCGCCCAGCGCGGTGGTACGGCATTCGCGTCATATAAACGATATGTGGCGGTGGAATCCCTCTGCATCTCGATCGCAAGACTGTCCGCCGGAAACGTCATGATCGTATCCCCCTCCACCTGCCGGACCGACTGTCCGGAAGTCACGGAGAGATCGAACGAGCCGAGCATCAGATCGCCGAAAAATCCCCGGACCCTCCGTCCGTCCATGATCAGGTCGGGATACGTCGGGAACATGTCGCCGACTCCCAGCTTGAGCCAGGGGATCTCCGCCGTCAGGCTGAACCTGTCCTGCGGCTGGCGGTCGGACTGTTCCTCGTTTGTAACGTAGATCTTTCCCTGCGACCGGAATATGCCGTTGGCGGCGTTCGCGGTCAGGGTGGCCCGGTTGTACGGAACGCCCGGCAGTGTATCGATTTTTTCATTCCTCGTTTCAAGCTGGAGCGATCCTCCGGTCATCCAGCCTCCCTCCCGTCGTACGGCGGTCTGTTCGGCGGCGCCCGAAACCGTGAATCCCCATTGGGTGCTTTCCAGGAGGGCATGGTCACGGGAATAAACCTCGGCGCGGATCAGGTGACTTCCCGGATAGAGGCTGAGAGCGGTGTTTTCCGGCCGGAGCACCACAAGCATTCCGGCGGTGACGGCAAATGAACTGACGTCGTTTCCGTCGACAAGGATGCGTGTCGCCGAGGAATCGACCAGCGTGTCGGCTCTGACCGTGAAGGAAATCAGCAGGTCTTCGGGACGCAGGACCTCCCTGTCCTCCGGGCTGACGACGGTAATATATCCGGCAGGCTGAACCCGTTCCTGAACATCCGTGCGGAGAGGGTGAACATCCGCATTTTCGAGCGGATAGGTCTCCGTCTGCCCGCCGGCCGTCAGTGTAAGAATGATATAATACTCGATGAACGGGGGAAGAACCTCTCCGGAGGCTATGCTTCCGCCGGCGGTATTCCCGACAACGGGGAGCTCCATCCGCTTGTAGGTCTGCTCACCGAAATGCCGGTATGCAATTTCCACTTTGGCAACCAGCGAGGGGTTGATGAGATCAACCTCCACGGACAGCGGCTGTCCCTCCTGGACGGGGGCTGCCGTGACTTTGGAAACCTTATCGCTGATCTGGGCTTCGGAGGAGGCGAACACGAACAGCGCCGCGAGGGCGACGAGCAGGCCTCTCCGGATTATGGTTATCATCGGAATGTTCTTTGGTTGAGCTGTACAGCCGTCCGGGGCGGGACCTCGCGCCCCGGCGGTTTACTGCTTGAACTTTATCCTGAGATCTTTCTTGTTGCCCTTCGTGTCCTTAAGCTCCAGGTTCAGCTCACCGGGGGATCCGCCGGTTGCCGCAAAGGTGGCAAACCTGAGCTCGTCCGCAGTGGCCGGACGGGATGTGAGCGATCCGTCGGCTCCCGAAAAGCCGATGTAGCCGGCCGGGACATCAATATTCTTGTTGCCCGGAAGATTTTTCAGGTTGACAAGCCCGACAACAACGACAAGCGTGTCATTGTTCTGGTACCCGGTAAAGAGACCCTGCGTGCCGCGGATTGACGCGACGGAGGTCGGCGAAGTGAACCGGAACTGCTCGTTGACCTGCTTGCGGATATCGAAGCCGACACCCCCGTCGTGGAGATCCACCACTTTGGCGTAGGTGCCGCTCGACGGATCGCCGTTGAGGGTCACGACCGACTGTTCTCTTACACGGACGATGCTTTTGTCGAGAAAGCGGAGGATCGCAAGGCCCGTTTTGCCGGTCCGCACCTGGTCGCCGGGATTCAGCTGGTCGCCCTTCTGCGCGCCCTTCCAGTCGACGGCGGCGCTTTTCTTCTCGACGGAGGGGACGACTTTCATGACGAGTGCGATCGGCGTCGGGGCGGGGCGGAGACCCGTCAGGGAAATGCCGAGAACGCAGGCACCGAGCATCACCGCGGGAGCGATGCATTTGCGTACGATGTGATTCATGAGTGCAGTCTCCTCTGATGTGCGCACATCACTCGGCGCTCACTTCCGCAGTATCGCTCTGTTCCCGGAGCAGGTTCAGAAGATTGAAGAGTTCTCCCGGGGCAAGCGGCTGTCCGTTCAGGGTCGCCATACCGTCGGCGGCATACCCATCATTTTTCAGCTGTTCAAAAAGATCCCGGTAGCGGCTCCCGAAAATCTCCTCAAGTTGATTGAGAAGATCGTCGCCCGAGCCGGGGACCTGCGGCGCCGCAGCCACGGTAAAACGCCGGATTTCGCTCGGCACGTCGATCGTGGATCCGTTGGGTCCCTGAATCTTTCCGATAACGCGCCACGCATAGGTCCTGCCGTTTTCCAGCGGCCTGCCGCTGCCGTAGAGATACGAATTCTGACCGTACAGCATCTGATCGGTCATCGCGGGTTTTCTGACGATTGCATCTTCCAGCGACTGATCGGGAAGCAGTTCCGTAATAACGATCTCCGTCTGACTGCCGTCATAGGCAAATTCGAAGAGCGGAAATTCATTCGTCGTTTCGCCGTCGCCCGGGGCCCGGAGTTCGATCCGGGTCAGATTCTGGATGACAAAAACAACCGTCTGGGGCACCGGCGGGCACGATCCGGTCGGGGTAACGACGATGTGAAATGTATACACGCCGGCCGGGAAGGTTCCCGTTCCGAGATACACATCCTTCAGCTTCTGCTTGACGGCGTCATCGAACTGATACTGGTCTGTTTTGATATCCGTCGCGCTGTACCCGAGATTCAGGTTGGTGATCGTTCTTCCCCCCTTCGGAATCCAGAACGGCTGGGACCGGTAGGTCACGGCATTCTTGTACGTGCCCGAGCCGTCCAGGAACTGCATATCGACCGAGAGTGAGAGCGTCGCCTGGACGCTGTCGGGACTGTACATCGTCACCGTGAACAGCAGTGTGGTGGTCGGGAAATGCTGAAAATCGATGTCGCCGATTGTGAGATACTGCGCGGATGTCGAACTGATGGTAATTTGGGGACACTGTCCCGCGGCCCGGGATCCGGCGAGCAGGAATGCGGCGGCGAGCATTGACACGATGACAACAGTATAGCGACTCCGGACATGATGCATACGATTTCCTTTCAAAAACACCAAACCGCTGGCGAAAGGTAATGAATTTCGCCTTTTTTATCAATCCTATTATGCGAAAATTGAGCGGAAAAAGGAAAACGGGTGTGGCAAATATCACACGCAGGGGTTAAAACCGCGAAATATCGTTGTAGATGACAAACGCCATCAGCAGAAGCAGGAGGATGAAGCCGGTCTGCTGGATAACGATCTTCGCCCGCTGAGGGATCTCCCGCCGGAAGATCCGTTCGAAGAGCATCATCGCGATATGCCCGCCGTCCAGCGCCGGGAAAGGAAGGATGTTGATGGTGGCAAGACTCATGCTGAGAAGAGCCATGAAACCGAGGAAACTTGAGATACCGTAGCTCGCGCTCTGGGTCGCCAGCTGTGCGATCGCGATCGGCCCGCCGAACGATTCCTTGATCGAGGCCTTTCCCGCGGCGATCTTGCTGACCGTCAGATAAAAGAGATAGATCGATTCCCCGGTTTTCTTCAGCCCTTCGGGAAACGCGCCGAGCAGTGAATACTGCACCCGCTTCACCGGACCGGTGTAGGTCGGCTGGATGCCGATGCCGATCCGCCCCTCCCCGGTGACGACGGTGTTGCCGGACAAAACGCGGTCGCCCCTCTTCCAGGTGAGGGTAATGGCCGAACCCCGGTGCTGTTTGATCTTCGTGACGACATCGGGATAACCGATGGCTTTACCATCGATCGTCAGGATGGTATCTCCCGAGGTGAGACCGAGCGATTCCGCAGGCATCCTGTTCTCGACGCTCGAGATGATGGTGACCGTGTACGCTTCCACGATGCCGAACGGCTTTTCGTTGCTTTCCTGCAGGGAGCGCGCCGCGGCGGTCAGCCGGATCGTCGAATCCCCGCGCGCGACTTCGAACGCCATGGTATTACCGAGGTTCTCGACATACACCTGGTTGTCGACGTCCTCCCACACTTTCACCGGCGTTCCGTTGATCGCCAGGATCCGGTCGCCGGAAACAAATCCGGCCTGTTCCGCCGGAGAGGCCGGAAGGACATAGCCAACCGTCGTCGTCTCCTTGGAAAGCTTGCCCGTCGTGTAGGCGATACCCCAGAAGATTACGATCGCGAGGAGAATATTCATGATCACCCCCGCGCTCAGCACCAGCATTCTCGCCCAGAGTGGCTTCGAACGAAACTCCCATTCCTGCGGTTCCCGGGAGAGGAATTCGGTGTCCATGCTCTCATCGACCATACCGGCGATCTTGACATACCCGCCCAGCGGGACCCACGAAATGCAGTAATCGGTATCGCCGATCTTTTTTCCGAAAGCGCGCGGGGGAAAACCGATGGAGAACCGGTCGACGCGCATTCCGGTCATCTTTGCCGCAAGAAAGTGCCCCAGCTCGTGGATAAAAATCAGAACTCCGAGCGTGACGGCGGTGTAGAATATCATCGACAGGATCTGCATATCATTTCGCGACGGCAAGTTTTATACCGGCCTGCGGTGCCGCAAGCCTCTCCCGGACCAGAACGCGGGTCGTCCTGTCACAGTCGATGATCTCATCCAGCGTCGGATCGCCGGCGGCCGGCATGCGGCCGAGCGCATCCTCGATGATCCGGGGAATGCCGGTGAAATTTATTCTTCCGGCGAGAAATTCTTCAACGGCAACTTCATTCGCCGCGTTCAGGACGGTCGGCGCCGTCCCGCCGCTACGGAGGGCCTCATAGGCGAGCGTCAGACATTCAAATTTTTCCGTATCCGGGGGAAGAAACGTCATTTCCCCAACGGTGGCGAAATCGATCCGGCTGCCCGGCGCATGTATTCTTTCGGGCCAGGAAAGAGCATACTGAATCGGAATTTTCATATCCGGAACCCCGAGCTGTGCCTTGATGGAGCCGTCGACAAATTCCACCATCGAATGAATCACCGACTGGGGATGAATAACGACCGAAATCCGATCCGGCGGAAGGGAAAACAGCCAGTGTGCCTCGATGACCTCAAGGCCCTTGTTCATCATCGTTGCCGAATCTATCGTCACCTTGTTGCCCATCCGCCAGGTGGGATGCCTGAGGGCGTCCGTCACGGTCACGGATGAAAACCGGTGCCGGGGAAGATGCAGGAAGGGGCCGCCCGAGGCGGTCAGAATGAGACGTTCGATTCTGGAGGGGTCTTCGCCGGCGAGACACTGGAGAATTGCGCTGTGCTCGCTGTCGATCGGAATGATTTTTCCTGTGTGTTTCCGCAGGAGTCCGTTGAGGATGCTCCCGGCCGCCACGAGGGTTTCCTTGTTCGCGAGCGCTACCGTTTTTCCCCGGACGATCGCCTCCACGGTGGGCCGGAGACCGGCGAAACCGACCAGCGAGCCGATGACAATGTCGACTCCGGGCCGCGCAACAATATCGGTGAGGGCATCCTCCCCTGTCAGAATCTCCGCCGTTCCGTCCGATGAACGCCGCAGTTCCGCAGCGGCGCGCTGGTCGAGGACCGCAACCGTCTCCGGCCGGAAACGGGCCATCTGTTCTTCCAGCAGGCGGACATTCTTCTGCGCGGTCAGCGCGACAACCCTGAACCGGTCAGGATGCCGGGCGATGACTTCAAGGCTGCTGCGCCCGATCGAGCCTGTGGAACCGAGAATGCAGATATTCTTTCGTTCGGCCATAAAAGAGTTTGCCCCATACGAAAGGGGCAATCTGTCATGTCAAGGTAACGAAATATACGTTTGAAAACAAACTTAATCGGGCACGGGACGCGGGCGGGCGATGAGGATGCCCGTATCGCGCCGATGCGACGCGAGATACTCCGCCAGAGTCTGCCGTGTCAGCACCACCCTGCGTTCCTTCTCCGACGCATGCAGAAGGTGAACGGCTCCCTTTTTGTCCCGCACGGCGATGCCGGTATGCCCTACGTCAAGCCCCGGAAGAGAGGTCGCAAAGGCGATGATATCTCCGTCGCGTATCGATCCCGAAACAGAGGCCAGCGCGGATGCCGGGATCACACAAAGCGAATCGGCGGTCAGACGGTGTTCGATGCCGCGGATGAGCCGAACGGTGGCATCGCTCACCGTCCCATCCGCGCACGGTCCGTGACGGGAAAGAAACGTGACCGGTTTCGAGATCCGGCGGCCGCCGAGGGAATCGGTGAGGATGTCGATCAGCCCCTTCTTTGCATTGTCGGACATCCATTCCGAAAAATAATGGAGGCGGCTTGCGTATCCGCTCCGGACTCCGCCGCGATACCGGAGATTCTCCAGCTCCCGACGGAACCGCGCCGGCACCGGGTCCCGGTGTCTGATCGTTCTCGCGAGAGCGAGCGCGGTTTCGACAAACGTGACACAATCGAATTCCCGCAGATTGACGATCAGCGGCTCGTCGTCCGTCCGTCCGAGAGTTCCCTCGCGGTAGCTGGAGCCGAGGAACCTGCCGCCGACCGCGGCGACCAGCTCGCCGAACGGGCGGGCCGCAAGTCCATGATCCGAGGCAAACGCGATGAGACGCGCAAACGTGAGACTGTCGGCAGTGGAATCGGCACGGAGAGGCTGGCCGGCTGGGGCCGGGACGGACAAACCGCCGAGGATCGCTCCGAGAACGAGGAGCGCGGGGAGCAGGGGTCGGCCGTCAGAACGGCGGTTCGTTTTCAAGGGAAGCGGGTGCCAGCGCTTCGAAATTGAACGGAGCCAGCTTTTCGAAACCGGCATATTCCTTATGAAACTTGAGCCGGGCGATACCGACCGGTCCGTTTCGCTGTTTGCCGATGATGATTTCGGCGATGCCTTCTGCCGGAATCATTCCCTGCTCATCGTCCTTGATTTCGGTGATCCCGTACGATTCGGGGCGATGAACGAACAGGACCACATCGGCGTCCTGTTCGATGGCGCCCGATTCCCGGAGATCCGCGAGCATGGGACGGCGGTCGGTTCGGGATTCGACGGCGCGGTTCAGCTGGGAGAGCGCGATGACCGGCAGGTTGAGTTCTTTCGCGAGGGCCTTCATGGAACGGGAGATCATGGAGATCTCGCGCTCGCGGGACTCTGAGTTTTTGGGACCCTGCAGGAGCTGGAGGTAATCGACGATGATGAGGTTTACATCATGTTCGGCCTTCAGGCGGCGGGCTTTTGCCCGCAGTTCCAGAATGCTGAGAGAGGGGGAATCGTCGATGAAGATCTTTGCTTCGGCGAGGCGGCCGGCTGTGCGGCTGAGATTTTTCCAGCTTTCCTCGGGAAGGCGGCCGGTACGGAGCGCGTGAGCGTTGACTTTGGCGACGGAGGAGAGCATGCGGATGATGAGCTGCTGCTCGGACATTTCAAGGCTGAAGATCGCCACACACGCCGGATGGGCCGTATCGAGAGCGGCGTTCCGGGCGATGGAGAGGGCGAGGGCCGTCTTCCCCTGGCTCGGCCGGCCGGCGATGATGATAAGGTCCGATTTCTGAAATCCGCCCGTCAAGTCATCGAGGGTGGGATATCCGCTCGGAACTCCTGTGATGCCGCTGTGTTTCCCGTGAATTTCCTGGAGCATCGTCAGGGTGTCATGGAGCGCGCGGTTCATCGGCGTGAAGGTTTTTTTCAGCCGGCGTTCGGAGATCTGGAAGATCTCGGCTTCCGCATGATCGAGAAGTTCGAGAGCGTCCTCCGTATCGCTGTACGCCCTCGAGGTGATCGTTGCGGATGAAGCTATGAGGTTCCGCATCAGCGCCTTCTCAAGAACGATGCGCGCGTGATACTCGACATTGGCGGACGAGGTCACGTTCATCGTGAGTTCGGTGATGTACACCGGATCCTCCGCCGCATTCAGCTTCCCCTGACGCCTGAGTTCCTCAACGACGGTCACGGCGTCGATCGGATCGTCCTTTTCGAAGAGGGAGAGCATCGCGGCGAACAGTTTCTGATGAACGGGATTATAGAAACTCGCCGGGTCAAGCAGTTCCAGGGTTTTCGGAACCGCTTCCTTATCAATGAGCATCGCGCCGAGGACCGCTTTTTCGACGTCGACCGCCTGGGGCGGCACCCTGCCGCCTGATTCGTGTTGTCCCGGAGAGCCGGACTGCTGGGCCATACTATACTCCTGCCGATTCCTCATAGAGTTTCTTGAATAGTTTCATATCATCCCAGGCCGGGCGCTTCCAGTTCGGATTCCTGAGCAGTGCGGCGGGATGATAGGTGACGATGAGCCGGGCACCGCGGAAATTGTGAACCCTGCCCCGGAGCGACGTAAGCGTTTCGGTGGTCTGCAGCAGCCACTGGGCGGATATTCTGCCGAGACAAATGATGAATTTCGGCCGGATCAGCTCGATCTGTTTCACGAGGTAGGGGGAACAGAGTTCCATCTCGGAGGGAAGCGGATCGCGGTTGTTCGGAGGTCTGCACTTGAGGATATTGCAGATATACACTTCTTCACGTTTCATGCCGACCGCTTCGATGATTTTATTCAAAAGCTGACCGGCCCTGCCGACGAACGGTTCCCCCTGCGCGTCTTCGTCGGCGCCGGGGGCCTCGCCCACGAACATCACGGGGCTTTGCGGATTGCCGACACCGAACACAAAGTTGGTCCGGGTCGGTCCGAGCCCGCATTTGAGACAGGAGCGGATCTGGCCGTTCAGGTCGCCAAGGGATGCCGCCGCGGTCCAGGGCTCGTCCGGATACCGGAAGGCATTCCCGTCGGCGGGCGGCGCCGCACGGCCGGGGCTTTTCCTGCCTGAGGCGGCTTCCCGCATTACCGTGTCACCAAAGAGATCCTGCTGCTGCATAAGATACTTTCGGGCGGATTCGAGAAGATCGAGGTACGGATCATTCATCGGTGTGGAAACGTCGGTCACCGGCCTGCGAGCGCGGCGATGCGGTCGAGAATCCTGTCCGCCGCATCGAATTTGGTCATCAGCGGAAGCCTGTCGGGTTTTCCCCGCCGCGCGATAATGGTGATCCGGTTGGTATCGGTGCCGAACCCCGATCCTTTCCGCATCGGGTTGTTGCTCACAATCATGTCGAGGTTCTTCTCACGAAGTTTGTTTTTCGCGTAGGAGAGTTCGTCGTGTGTCTCGAGGGCGAAGCCGACCAGAATGGTTTTCCCCTTCCCCTTTCCGAGCGCGGCGAGAATATCGCGCGTCGGGAGGAGTTCGACGGTGAGCGGGGCTCCCTTCGGGCGGTCTTTTTTAATTTTGACGGAGGATGGCCGGGCGGGAGTAAAATCGGCAACGGCGGCGGCCATGATGATCGCATTTTTGCCGCGGCGCCTGCTCATGACCGCCTCGTACATTTCGGCGGCGGTGGCAACGTCCGTGCGGCCGACATGCGGCGGCGTCGGCAGGGAGACGGGCCCGGTCACGAGTGTGACATCCGCGCCGCGCTGTGCGGCGGCGGCGGCGAGCGCAAATCCCATTTTTCCCGACGATCTGTTACCGAAATACCGGACCGGATCGAGCGGCTCCCGGGTAGGTCCCGCGGATATCAGAATCTTCATTCCCCGGAGGTCCCGCTGTGCGGCACCGATGAATCCCTCAACCCGTGCGAAGATCTCGGCCGGCTCCGGCAGGCGGCCCACGCCGTGGAGACCGCTCGCGAGTTCTCCTTCGGCGGGGGGAATCACCCTGTATCCGAGCGACCGGATCGCTTCGATATTTGCGCGGGTCGAGGGATGCAGCCACATATCGGCGTCCATAGCGGGGGCGACGATCACGGGACAGCGGGCGGCGAGAGCGACCGTGGTGACGGCATTCTCCGCGGCTCCGTGGGCAAGCTGGGCGATGACATTGGCGGTCGCCGGCGCGATCAGCATGACGTCGGCCCAGCGGCCGATCCCGACATGCCACGTGCCGCTCTGCAGGCCGCCGGAGAGGCTCGCCGGAAACATGCCCGAGATGACGTCATTACCGGAAAGGGTGGAAAGTGTCAGAGGGGTGACAAACTCTTTCGCCGCTTCGGTCATGACCACCCTGACCTCCGCGCCGGCTTTCCGGAATTCGCGGACAAGAAGGGGCGTTTTGTAGGCTGCGATACCTCCCGAGACCCCGATCAATATATGTTTCTTCTTGAGCATGGGTCACATAACACCGGCTCACTCGGTCGTCACGGGAGGGAGGGTTTCTTCTTCCTTGTAACGGTAGGAAAGCTTGTCGCCCAGAAGTTCGTTGATGGCCGTTTCGGTCGGCTTGGGACGATGTTCGAATTCCTGCGCGATCAGGATCTGGTCCGGATTCGTCTGCGGCTGGTCGGTTTCCTCCTCCGGCTCGAAGATCCGCGACTGAAGCATTTCAATCCGCTGATTGAATTCGATCTTCATCTCTTCGTTGATCTGACGCGCCCGCTTGAGCAGAATGACGATCGCCTCGTAGACATTTTCCGCTTTCCCCGCGACTTCTTCCAGATTGAGTGGTCTTACTGCCATGGACATTCCTTCGTGCTGATGGATGAATGATTATTCTACTCTATATTCTGCAGTTGTTCCCGGATTTTTTCCAGTTCTTCCTTGATGGACACAACCTTGTGCGCGATCGTGGCGTCGTTCGCTTTTGAACCGATCGTATTGGCTTCGCGGTTCATCTCCTGAACAAGAAAATTGAGCTTCCGGCCCGCAGAGACCGCATTGTCCAGCGCTTCAAGAAAGTACTTGTTGTGACTCCGGAACCGGACGCACTCTTCGGTAATGTCGAGCTTGTCGGCAAACAGGGCAAGCTCGAATTCGAGCCGCCCCTGATCGATCACCCGCTCGTCCGCCAGGAGGTCCTTCAGTTTGTCCGCCAGCCGCTGGCGTTCTTCGGGGATGCGGAGTTTCGCTAGCTGTTCGATCTCGCCGAGGACGGTCTCGATCATCCGGACCCGCACGCGGAGATCCTTCATCAGCTCGCTCCCTTCGCGTTCGCGCATCGCCGCGGTTTCACCTGCCGCCTGTTCGAGCGCGCGGCGCACCGCCGACCATTCCTTCTCGTCGCCGGCGTCGAACTCGTCGATCTCGAGCACCTCGGGGAATTTCAGCAGGTGGTCGAGGGAGATCTCTCCCTGAATGTTGACTTCCTTCTTCAGCGCCTCGAGAAGGGCCCGGTATGCCTTCGCCGCCGACGCGTTGATCTTCAGCGGAATTTCGTTCGTGTTCTCGTGTTCGACAGTGACGGTAATATTGACTTTTCCGCGGATGAATTTGGAGCGGATCAATTCCTTTATGTCGTTCTCCCGGAGTGTCACCGTCCTCGGAAGTCTCATGGAAAATTCAAGGAAACGACTGTTTACCGTCCGTATTTCTGCGGAGACAGTCATCCTCTCATCCGTGACTTCGCCACGGCCGTACCCTGTCATGCTTGAAATCATTGAATTTCTTGCGGTTTTGCCCGAAAAGTCTATATTAAGGTACATAAAAATTGCTCGCAGGTCAAGGGAAACCTTTTTACAGGTTTTCCACAGATTATCCACTCTCCATCGATTCAAATATGCCCTCAGGAGGCAAGATGAAGACTTTCAGTCCCGGGTGTGGAAAAACATGTGTCCGGACGGGCCGCCGGTGATCGCGCACTGCTTCACCATCGCCGCCCTCTCCTCCGAATTCGATTCCCTCCTCCGGGACTATCGGATCGCCGAGGCATACACACAGCAGAAAAACGAACTGGTCGTTACCCTTTCGAAGGAGTCCGCCGAACCGCTTTCTCTCGTCATCGGCGTCGAGCCGAAGTTCAATTATATCTATTACAACCGGAGAACGATCCGCGCCAAAAAAAATTCCGTCGCCCTGTTTTCACCGATGACCGGACTGCAGATCCTTTCGGTCGCATCCCCTCCCTTCGAACGGATCATGGAGTTCCGTCTGACCGGCGGCCGGCTTTTTCTCGTTCACCTTTACAACAGCGCCTCCAGCAACTGTTATCTCACCGATGATGCACTCAGCATTCTTGAAAGTTTCAAACACGACGGCGGTCCTACCGCCTCTTTACCTCCCCTGCAACAGCGATTCGATACCGCACTGCTTGCCGACGAAAAGAAACTGTTCGATGCACTCACGGCAGAACCGTCGAAAACGATTCTCGGACGGATAAAAAGCTGTTTCCCGTTCCTGGGCGCCCGCTACGCAGCCGAACTCTGTTTCCGCTCGGGCTTCGTCACCGGACTACCCACGTCCGAGATCACCCTCCCGCAGACGACAGAGCTCGCCGGTCAGATCAACGGACTGCTTCGGGATCTGCGCACGCCGGATCCGCGTCTGTACGACGATCCGGACGGCGGCCCGTTTCTCGCCGTCGTTCCGCTCGGATCTCTCCGTGAGAAACCGGTGACCCTTCCCGGCACGCTGAACGCCGGAATCGAACAGATCGTCGGCGGAAGCCACCGTCAGCGCGCATTCCAGACAGAACGCACCCGGATCACAGAGGCGCTCCGGAAGGAAGAAAAACAGGCGGTCCGGGCTCTGCGGGCCGCCGAAAAGGAGCACGCCACGGCGTCCAGCGCGGACGACTACGAGCAGACCGGACGCCTCATCATTGCCAGCATACACCTTCTCGCAAAAGGAATGGCGTCAGCCACCCTGCGGGATGAGTATGGCGACGGCGGAGTAAGGAAGGTACAGCTCGATACGTCGCTCACGCCTGCGCAGAACGCCGAACGGTACTTCCAGAAAGCCCGGCATGCACGGCTTGCGGGAACCGAATCGGCGAGGCGCAGCGAGGAACTCAGATCGCGGGTCGCGCATCTTCAGGAAATACTGCGCAGAGTCGGCGAAGCCGATTCGCGGGCATCGCTCGACGCGGTGACGGAGGAATACAGCGAACAGCTTTCAAAGATCGGCCTCAGGCCGGACGGCCGGGAGGCGGAGCGGCCGCCCTTCCGGATATTTCAGGTGTCAGGCGGCCTCGAGGTATGGGTCGGGAAAAACAGCTCAAACAACGATCTCCTTACCACGCGCTATGCGTCACCGCACGATTACTGGTTCCATGTGAGGGGTGCCGGAGGATCGCACACTGTTCTCAAAACCCGGGGCAGGGAAGTTCCGCCCCGGGAGGCTGTCCGGGAGGCGGCGGGGATTGCCGCATATTACAGTAAAATGCGGAATGCCGGCACGGTTCCGGTGGCCTACTGCGAACGGAAATATGTCCGGAAACCGAAAGGGGCGGCTTCCGGATCGGTGACGCTTGAGCGGGAAGAAATCATTTTCGTAAAGCCCGCATTACCTTGAAAAACAACAGAATTCTTCGTATAATCTACCTCCTGCTGCCGCAGTATCCACCGGCAGAACGACTCTCTATATTACAAAGGATTTACCTATGAAGTACCTCGTTCCCCTTATCCTTCTTATAACCCTGGCCATCATCGTCCCCGTGCGGGCGCAGATAGATTCATCCAGATTTCTCACGACTGATATCGCTCTCACCGGCGGTCCGACCTATCCGCATCTTCCCCTCGACCTTCGCGATTACTGGACGAAGGGCTGGAACGCCGGAGCGGAAATCGGTTTCAATTTCAAACCCGGCCCGCTGGGGTACGGCACAGTTCTTCTCGACGCGGATATGAACCGTTTCACCTTCGACAACGCGAAATACCGGAGCACGTTCTACCAGACCAATATAATGGTCACAAAGAACCCCACCTGGATGTATGACGTCACGGTCAACGTCCGGGGAACCATCACCGGGTGGAGCAGCCGGATCCAGCCCTTCTTCGTCCTCGGCGTCGGATATGTAAAAATCTCGGGCGCCGATGTCACCGTCAGCGGCGACACCTCGTTTACTCATCCCGGCGAAAGCCGGAGCGGGTTTGCATGGACCGGCGGCATCGGGATCGACTTCCCCGTGAACGATTCGTTCGGCATTTTTGTGGAAGCCCGTTCGGTGCTCACCGTGGTCGATCCGACACGGCAGTATTTCCCGGTCAGCGGCGGAATCCGGCTCCGCATTCCGGGACGTCCCTTCTGATGTTTCGGCCCGGGTGATCCCATGGCCGCGGTCACAATCTATCAGAAACCCTCCTGCACAACCTGCCGTCAGGTCTATGCGGCGCTGGTGGCCGCGGGGATCGACATGGACTCCGTCGATTACTTCATCGACCCCCTTTCACCCGCGAAACTGCGTGACCTGATAAGGAAGATGGGCGTGCCCGTGCAGACGCTCCTGCGGACCAAAGATCCGGCTTACGCAGAGCTGAACCTGGGATCCGGCACCCGTTCAGACGAGGAGCTGATCCGTCTCATGATCGAACACCCCGGTCTCCTGCAGAGGCCGATCGTGGAAAAAGGCAGCCGTGCGATCCTCGCCCGTCCGCCGGAGCGGCTGAAGGAAATTCTTTGACGGGCGCTCATGCAGATCCTCCTCCTCCGGCACGGCGAGGCAGTTGACCACCCCGACGACTACATCCGTCCCCTGACGGCGCGCGGCCGTGATCAGGCCGCCCTGGCGGGAAAAACACTCCACCTTTTTCGTCTTGTCCCCGATAAGATATTCATGAGCCCGCTCCTGCGTGCGCAGGAAACAGCCGGCATCGTCGCAGACCTGCTGGGGGTTACCGCACTCATTCCGACCGAATATCTCACCCCCATGTCGGACCATCGGCAGTTTTTCGACCTCATTTCCCCTCTCCGCGGCGAGCGAATCCTGCTGGTGGGGCACGAACCGCACCTCAGCGCGATGATCTCGCTTCTCACAACGGGAACGCGCGCTATGCGCATCGGCATGCAGACCGGCGGGCTGGCCCTGTGCGATACCGGAGATCCGGCGACCCCCGGCGGCGGAGCGCTCCGCTTCCTTCTTCCCCCCGAGACCACCTCCGGACTTCTCGCACAGACGGCGTAACCGTAACGCTCAGACCTCGTCGACCTTGATGGTGTTTGTCGGATGTCCCTCGAAAAGCGGGATGCCGACAAGCATGACCACCGTCTCTCCGTGTCTGATCAGTCCTTCTCTCAGAAGCTGTTCCTGAATTTTCCTGAAACTTTCGTCGGTATCCTTCCGGAGATTGCCGACAATGAGTCCCTTAAGGCCCCACACCAGATTCAGCCTCCGCATGATTTTCTGCCGGTCCGTGACGGCGATGATCCTTGCATGGGGGCGGAATTTGGCGATATGGATTGCCGTCGATCCCGAATGGGTCAGCGTCACGATCGCGGCGGCCCTGAGGTTTTCCGCGAGACTGCATGCCGCCTTGCTGAGCGGATCGTACGGATGCGTCGAGGGAAGCGCGTCCGGATCGAATTTCCGCCGGAAAAGAATCTGCTCCTCCGCGCTGACGATGATGCGGTTCATGACCTCCACGGCGCCGACCGGATATTTGCCGACGGAGGTTTCGCCGCTCAGCATGACGGCGTCCGCGCCGTCGAGAACCGCATTCGCCACATCGCTTGCCTCCGCTCTGGTCGGGGTCGGGTTCTGGATCATCGATTCGAGCATCTGGGTCGCAATAATCACCGGTTTGCCGGCCTCATTGCATTTTCGCACGATCATTTTCTGCAATAGAGGAACATCTTCGGTGGGAAGCTCGACGCCGAGATCCCCCCGGGCAACCATGACGGCGTCCGATTCCTTCAGGATCCCGTCGATCTCATCGATTGCCTCTCCTTTTTCTATCTTCGCAATGATCGGAATTTTTCTTCCCTTCGGTCCGTTCTCGATGATGAAGTCGCGGAGGGAGGCGACGTCGTGAGCGCGGCGGACGAAGGAGAGCGCGACATAGTCGACTTCGTGTTTGAATGCGAACTGCAGATCGGCTTTGTCCTTCTCGGTCAAAGACGGCGCCGAGACCGCCACCCCCGGAAGGTTGATCCCCTTGTGCGGCGTGAGAATCCCCCCCACCACGACTGTCGTATCCACGACATGTCCCCGGACACCCCTGACCCGGAGTTCGATTTTACCGTCGTCCAGCAGAAGACGGTCTCCCTTTTTGACATCCCGGGGGAGGTGCCGGTAGGTGGTCGACAAAAGGTCTGCTGTTCCCGGCCGGTCGTCGGTCGTAATCGCAACCTGCTTGCCGCGGACCAGCTGGACGGAGGGCGTTGTAAGTTTCCCGATGCGGATTTTAGGTCCCTGAAGGTCGAGGATCACGGTCAGGGGAACGCGCAGTGAATCTGCGGCCTGTCGCAGAAGGCGGAGGGTTTTTCCGTGTTCCGCGGTGGTCCCATGCGAAAAATTGATCCGGGCGACATCCATGCCCGCGCGGATCATTGCGCGAATGGTCCGCAGATCGGAGCATGCCGGGCCGAGGGTGGACACGATTTTGGTGCGTGCGGTCGAGCCAGGTAAACGCTTCATATTCCGGTTCCGTTATGGTGGAGGGATGCGAGATACGCGGCGACGGCGGGAAGAACCTCGCCGGCCTTTCCTTCAATCAATTCGTCTGCACTTCCGGGAAAACCGCCGGGTCCGGTGTTGATCTCCGCGACATAGGCGCCTGCCTTGTGCGCGATCTCTGGTAGCGATGCGGCCGGAAACACCACGCCCGACGTCCCGACAGCCAGGAACAGATCGGCGGCGCGGGAAGCGGCGACAGCGCTGTTCCATTCGTCTTCCGGAAGGTCTTCACCGAACCATACCACGTCCGGTCTGATCAGACCACCGCACGCCGGACAGGCGGGCGCCTTTCCCGGGCCGGCGGGCGGCACTTCCGGCGCATATTTTCCACAGCCGGTACAGTAGTTCCTGTTGATATTGCCGTGCAGTTCAATCACCGCGGAACTTCCCGCGCGGCGATGAAGGTCATCGATGTTCTGGGTTACCACTGTGACGCCGGGAAGATGCTTTTCCATGTCCGCAACGGCACGGTGGCCGGGATTCGGCGTCACAGACGCCATCAGCACCCGACGGTGCTCGTACCATTCCCAGACAAGTCCGGGATTTTTCATGAACGCGGAAAAACTGGCGAGTTCTTCCGGTTTGAATTTTTTCCAGATGCCGTCCGGACCGCGAAAGGTCGGCACGCCGCTCTCCGCCGACATGCCCGCGCCGGTGAATACCACGATCCGCCGGGCGCCTGCGATGGCGGCACGGAGCGGCGCCGATATGCTCCACGGACCACCGGTCATGGCTCAAGGCTCAGATCTTCCCAGCCCTCCCTGCGGGGCTCCGGCAGTTCGAGGGAAGTGGAAACATACCCGCCGGCCAGCCAGAGAGGGGTCTGGTCGTTGTAGTGTCGGCTGAACGGCTGGCCGGATTCGCCGCCGGTCGTCACGATATCGGCCTCCAGGGGATGTGACATATCGACAATGAAGCGCATGGACGGGCCGACGGTCACTGCGTAGGGGTGGGCGATATCGAACTCCATTTTCGATACCGTCGTACTGCTTCCGCCGACCGGATAGGGACCGATATTGAAAATGTTCTGAAGCGGCTTCCGGCTGCCGAACGGATGGGTGAAGGTGACCGTATGAAACGAACCCCACCGCCACGTTTTCATATCCGGTCCGGCCTGCCGGGTAAGATCCTGCAGGGCTTCCGCAAGACTCTTCCGGATGATGTCGTTTTTCGTTTCCCGCACGGCAGTTCGGCTGTCGTCCCACCAGAGCGAGCTGTCGGCGGCCAGAAGCTGGGAGGTGATCCTGTACGGAATGGCGTTCAGGAAAACGAAATTTCCGAATGTTTCCGGATCGAGTTCATCATCAAAGGTGTTGTGCAGAAACCTGGTCAGAAAAGAATGAATGATGGTGCCTGCGATATCCGACACCGTACAGCGGTAATCCCAGTTCCGCAGGTACGTGAGGGCGTTCTTCATGATCGGATCATCGACGTGGACGCTGTCGTACGCCCTGAGGATGTGGCGGGTCAGATCCCGGTCGAAAACCGACATGACGTCCTGTTGGAACTGCTTGAAATCGTCTGCGGAAAATTTTGCGGTTCCGCCCATCAGCTCGCGGAGCCGGAGACTGCGGGATGGCGGTTCCCAGAGATACGAGAGGTAGGTCGGGTACGATTTGTCGGCCGGTTTCTGATTCGCACAGATGATGAAACCCTCCGGCGGGTTGAGAACGGCCGGGAGCTGATCGAACGGAATGAACCCCTGCCAGTCCGCGTCGCCCGTCCATCCCGGGAGGGGGAGGAGCGGATTTCCGCGGCCCCGAAGGGGAACGCGCCCCGCCGTCCAGCAGGCAATCGTGCCCAGGTCGTCGGCATAGAGCACCTCCTGAGCCGGCACCGTGAATTCCCTCACTCCCGCAAGAAACTCTTCGCGGTTCCGGGCAATGTTCATTCTGTACAAGGCGTCGATTTCATCGCTGACCTCCGATCCCGTCCAGCGCATGGTCACCGGCGGAGAGGGGACGGAAGTGCGTCCCCTGTTCCTCAGCATCGGATGGATATCGTTCAGCACCGGGCCGTGGACCGTCGACCGGACGGTGATGATCAGACTGTCATGAGAGCCGATGAAAATTTTCTCCTCGCGCTCCGAAAATTTCAGAGATCCCTGACGGTACCTGTAATAACCGGATCGGAGCGAGTCGTTCTTCTCGACGTAGAAATCGGCGTCATCGACCATCGCGTTGGTGAGCCCCCACGCAAGATGTTCATTATGCCCGATGACGATCACCGGAACACCGGGCAGGGCAACGCCGGAAACATTCCATCCGGGGGCGGAGAGGTGCATCTCATACCATCTGGACGGGGCCGGAAGCGCAAGATGCGGGTCGTTTGCGAGAATCGGCCTGCCGCTGATGGAACGGGTGGAATCAACCGCCCAGGCATTACTGCCTCCCGACAGTGCATCCAGGCCGAGGAGGGCGCAGTATGCCTTCCCGGCATTCACGACAGGCGCAAGGGATGCCGCCGCTTTTTTCAGAGTCCTCGGAGGAACGATCGTCGGGAGCGTATCGCTGTAACCCGGGAGGATTTCGGCGAACTTGGCGGCGGGAACCCGGGAGGCGATCTCGCCGTAGGTAAGGTCGGTCCACCACGAGAGGTTGAGCTCCCACGCCATGAGGCGTGCGACGATCAGGCAGTCCTCAATGCGCCACGGTTCCGGCCGGTAATTGAGCATGTCGAATTCAACGGGAAAACTTCCCCCCGCCGATGCGAGGAAGGAATTGACGCCCCGGGCGTATGCGTCGAGGAGGAGCCGAGATGAAGGATGAAGACTGTCCTTCATCCGGGCTGCTGTCTGCGCAATTCCGATCGTCCTGAAAAGGCAGTCGATCTGCAGTGCGCTGTCGCCCATAATTTCCGCAAGACGGCCCTGGCCGGCCCTCCGCATGAGATCCATCTGCCAGAGGCGGTCCTGCGCCTGCACAAATCCCGTTGCCATCATCAGGTCGTGCTCGTCTGCGGCGACGATATGCGGAATGCCGAACTGATCGCGGTGAACGCGGACCGCGCTGTGGAGGCCTTCCATGCGAAGGACGCCTTCGGTCGTCGGAGCCGATTTTCTGACGAGATGGGAGAGGAAGCCGACAGCCGCGGCGCCGACAATCAGGAGGGTGAGGCCGGAGCCGAGAAGTATCCTGCCGGGGACCGACAGCCTGGTGAATGTGGTCACGTTGAAGAGTGGTCCGGATAAAAAAAATCCCGTTCCGGATTTTCCGGAACGGGATAATATACGTCTTTGGCGCCTGCGGCGCAATACGCTAGAAGCGGTAGGATATGGTGCCGAGGAAGGTGTTCGTCTTCACATCCTCCGAGACGGTCGAGGTCGGGTCGGAATAGTTCTGCACATAGTCTTTCCACATGCCGTGGGCATAACCGAGTTCCACGATGACCGCATTTGCAACGGAAAAACTGAGGCCGCCCGTGATATATTTTTTTGCAAATCCTGAACTGAATGCATCGGCCGCGTACGGTGAAGGGAGATACGCGTACCCCGCCCTGATCTGCACTTCGCCCGGAACGATTTCGTATTCCGCGCCGACATGAAGATTTGTGGTGGCGTGGAAATCCTCCTTGATCGTGGTGTTGTAATCGAGGAGAGAGGGATCGGCGTTCCGGAATTCCATCTGTGTCCAGTCGGTGTACTCGATCGCCCCGGTCAGCATCAGATACCGGATGCCGTAGGAGCCTGCGAGGGTGAAGACAAACGGAGTCGACGCATCGTACTCGTCGCTTCCTTCACCGCCGAAGTTGTAGGACTGATTATTGTCGAACAGGCTGGTCGCATTCTGCGTGAAGGTCTCCTTGACCGTCACCCACGTGGGGGTTGCGATAGTCAGACCTATGCGGCTGTTGTCCGAGAAATCGTACAGCAGTCCCAGCTTCGCGCCGAATCCGGTGATATCGCTGTTGACGTGTTCCAGAAGGGTCAGCGACGTCAGATCGAACGGAAAGGTGTTGTGAACATTCTTCGAATCTGTCTCGGCGTACTGGCGGTCATAGGTATAGGACCCGGAGACGATGCTCAGCGTCAGACCGAGATAGAGATGCGGCGATGCTTCCACCGCGGCGGCAAACGAATAATGATTGATGCCGCCCCCTTCGATCACCGTGCCGGTCTGCCGGAGGCTGTCCTTGATCTTGCTGTCCCATAATCCTGTCAGCGTGTCGATGTTGGCAAGATAGAGCTGATAGGCGGCATTGCCCGAAAGGTCGGAAGGATACTGCCGGCCGTCCGGCGCCCAGCTCTGGATGATACTGCTTGACGGATTGAATCCGTCGAACGAGAGACCGGTGGTAAAATCCGATTGCCGGTCGTACCCGAATGCGATCACGAGACTCCCCCGCTCGGTCGGGACCGAGTAGACCAGGCCGAGCGTGTTCAGATTGGTGGAGCTGTTGGAAAAGGACTGGCTGTTGCCGTAGTAGGATCCGTCGTTGCTGAAGGAAAGTTGTGAGAGACCGAACGAAAATTCGTTCATCTTCAGCTGTCCGAGTCCAGCCGGATTCCAATAGATTGCGGAATAGTCGTTCGCCACACCGGCATATTCGAGGCCGAGGCCGACGGCTCGGGCACCAACGCCGATGCCGGGCTCGGCGATCCGGAGAATATCCTCGGGATATTGAGCGAATGTTTCCGCGGAGAAAAGAGCAACAATGACCAGTATCGCTAAGAAAATATGCGTTTTCATGGGTATCGTCTTTCCAGGTTACGGGAATAGTTAACCGCGACCGCCGCGTCCGCCACCGCCGCCGGACCGTCCGCCGCCACCGCCGCCGGACCGCCCGCCGCCGCCGCCGCCCACCCGTCCACCACCGCCGTGGGACGGTGCCGAATAATGCGGACCGCTCTGTGAACGACCGCCGCTGTTCACCCGCCGCGGCTGATGCTGACCGCTGCTGCCCTGGACTCTCTTCTGTCCCTGGGGAAGAGTCTGCGACCCGCCGCCGGTTGTTCCGGTGCGGACGGCTCCGCCGCGCGATCCCCATGCAGTAACCGACCGATTGCCCGACGTTCCCGAAGGTCTCTGGATCGGGACGTGCGTCGAACTCTGCACACGCGCCGCACTGCCCGTCGCAGGCCTGTCATACCCGCCGCCCGTCGGAAGATTATACCCGCCGCGATCAGCCTGGACCGACTGCGCGTCGACTCTCTGCGTCTCCGTCCTTCCGGTCACGCCGACCGGACTCGCACCGCCCCGGGTCGTTCCGATCGTCCGGCGTCCGCCCCAGTAGCCGTTGTAGGCGGCATAGCCGTACCCGTGCGAATAATATCCGCCGTACGGATGATAATACGCGGACCCGAAGTAGCCATGGTACGCATAGGGATACGGATAGTACCAGGGAGAATATCCCCAGAAAGGATCGAATGCCCAGGGGGAATAAAACGCCGCCGCGAATCCTACCGACGGCCAATAGTAATCGGGACAGTAATAACTGAATCCCATCTCCGCCTGGCGGTGATAATCATCCCAGTCGCCGCAGCATCCGGCGGTCGAATCATATCCGGCCGCGTAGGATGAATCGGTGCCGTATCCCGGCTGACTGTACATCGCCTGATCATCATCCTGGGTGGCGACCCGCGTATAACAGCCCGAAAAAACCAGCAGAAACACGCTGATGAGCGCCAGGGCGGAATACAGAGCTAATTTCGTTTTCATATGATCACCTTCGGTTAAATGATATCTGCGGCATAAACGTACAATATTGATGCCAAATCATTCATCATTATTGAGAATAATTTACTGATATAATGATCGGAAAACAAGACTCCATATCCTTAAAAACAGATTAAAAATAAGGAATGTGGGTTAGAACGGACAACGTCCGGAGAAGTGTTGGATTTCTCCCACAGTCAGATTGGATTGACAAAGTCGACCGAAAACACACGATTACCCGCGGTGACCTGGGGCTGGTTGTGGAGCAGATCCTTGAGGGAAAACCGGAGGGTCAGACCGTTTCCGGCGCTTACGGCGAGGGCCAGGTTCAGATATCCCCGTCCCCGTCCGCGGGCGCCCCTGTCGCTGTCGTCCCAGCCGAGGTTGTACTCGGCAAGAAACGACAGAAACCGTCCGACAGATTTTTCCGCTCCGGCGAAGAGATCCGGATCTTTGTCGCCGTCCGCATGCTCCAGGCTGTAATTCACTCCCCCGTGAAACGACAGAGTGCCGTACGCTTCATAATTTTTACTCACGACGAGATAAAAGCCCGGCGATTTGATCGTATACCGGCCCGGATCGGTGACATACGGTTCTTTCCCCTGTGATTCAAATCCCAGGACCAGAGCCGGCAGGGAAATGGTTTCATCGAAAATCCTGACCCTGAAAAGAACTCCCGGAGCGGGATTCCACTGAGGATGTGCGTCGCCGAGAAGTCCGGTGCCGCCGTAGGAGAGACCGAGCATAAAATGGTCGGTGACGCCGAATGAACCGCTGAAGAGCATCCCGCCTTCCTGGAAAAACTCCATGCCGAGGGCGAAATCGCCGTGCGGGAGCATCCCCGCGGTGGGAATATCGACGAGCGAACGTGTCTCGAGAAGCGCACCGCTCCCGGCAGTTCCCTGTGCGTTGAGAACGGAACGATCTCCGAGAAGGAGGAACAGAAGGACGATGCCGGCTGATCGGGCGAAGGAGCCTGTCATGGTGTGTGATCCCCGATGGAAAATACGCAAATCTTCACCGAGACTCAACACCCGATCGATACGCGGGCGGTGCGCCGGCTCGCGCTTGCCCTTCTTTGCATTTCACTGAAAAAGGGTCTACATTATTTGAGGAAAAATTTAAATTTCCGTCGATCATCGTCTCTGTTCTTGCGAGAAACCTCCATGACCCATCGCCCCTCCACGATTGCCGAACTGAAGCGGAAGAATTACTCCGTCCTCCCGGTCAAAGACGAAATCCGCGCAAACCTCATCGCCAAACTGCGGAATCAGGAACCTCTCTTCCCGGGGATCATCGGTTATGATGGCACCGTCATCCCGGCCATGGTCAACGCGATCCTGGCCAAGCACGACATCATGCTCCTTGGTCTGCGCGGCCAGGCCAAGACACGGATTGTCCGCCAGCTCCCGCAGCTGCTGGACGAGTTCATCCCGGTCATCGCAGGCTGTGAGATCAACGACAACCCTTATCACCCGGTCTGCAAACGGTGCACAGATCTTGTGAGGGAACACGGAGACGAGGTCGGGGTCGAATGGCTCCACCGCGACGCCCGCCTCGGAGAAAAACTGGCGACTCCCGATGTCACGATCGCCGATCTCATTGGCGATATCGATCCGATCAAAGCCGCCACCCAGCGGCTCCACTATTCGCACGAGGGGGCGATCCACTTCGGCATCATTCCCCGGACGAACAGAGGCATCTTCGCGATCAACGAACTTCCCGATCTTCAGCCCCGCATTCAGGTCGGTCTGTTCAACATCATGCAGGAAAAGGATATTCAGATCCGGGGCTTCAACATCAGGATCCCGCTCGACATCCTCATCGTCTTTACGGCAAATCCCGAGGATTATACAAACAGGGGAAACATCATCACTCCTCTCAAAGACCGGATCGATTCGCAGATCTTCACCCACTATCCCCGGACGCTGGAAGACGCCATCGCCATAACAGAACAGGAAGCGCTGGTGGACCGGGACAGTAGGCCGGTTCTCATCCCGAAGTATTTCAGGGAAATCATCGAGCAGATCGCCTTCGAAGCGCGGAAGAGCGAATTCGTCGACCAGAAGTCGGGTGTCAGCGCCCGCATGACCATCGCCGCCATCGAGAACCTTGTCAGCAATGCGGAACGGCGCGCGATTCTCAACAACGACGCGAACGTTGTCCCGCGGATATGCGACCTTGCGACAATCCTTCCCGGGATGAGCGGCAAGATCGAGCTGGTCTTCGAGGGAGAGCAGGAAGGGCCGGCAAAAATCGGGAGGGCTCTCATCGGGAAGGCGGTCCGGTCGGTCTTCAAGCGCTACTTTCCCGACCCGCTTCAGAGGAAACCGCCCCGGGCCGGCGGGCATGAACAGCGGCAGTCCCCGTCCGACGATCCGGAGTACGGCGTCGTCACCTCCTGGTTTGAATCTGGACAGAAGGTGGAAATCGCGGACGATATGACGCTCACCCGCTATTACGCAGAGCTCAACAGGGTGAAGGGTCTGCGCGACATCACCATCCGGCATCTCGGAATCGCTCCGGACAACACCCTCGAACTGGCGTCGGCAATGGAGTTCGTGCTGGACGGCCTCCACCAGTTCTCCAAGATCGCAAAAGACGAAATCGACCACCTTGTGGAATACAAGGACCTCGTTGGGAGCATTTTCACCGGCAAAGGCGACGAGGACGACTGAGGGCACCCGCCCCGCGTCCATCACCGACCATGCGCTACCGCTATTCCAAATGGACCCCGGTCTCCATGACCGACGAGCAGAAGCTCGAGAAACTCGTCTCGCTCTTCAGCTACATCATGCTACAGACCAACGGGGACGTGGAGGAGGCGCTGGACTGGATCAAACAGCTTGCGGAGGAATACGGACTGTTTGATTCATCGCTCTCGATGGAAGAGCTGATTCAGAAACTGAAGGACATGGGGCTGATCGAGGAGGTCGACAGCAATCTTTCCCTCACGACCAGGGGGATCCAGCGCATCCGGCAGGACGCGCTCCGCGAAATTTTCACCTCACTCCGGAAGGGATCGGTCGGGGCGCACGAAACGCCGCAGACCGGCACCGGGGTCGACCGCATCAGCGAAACAAAAAAGTGGAGCCCCGGCGAATCCGCGACCAACATCGATCTCACCGCCACCATGACGAACGCCTTCAAGCGTGACGGCATCGATTCGTTTTCGCTCTCCGAGGACGACCTCGAAGTGTACGAAACCGAGTTCACAACCTCCTGCGCCACCGTGCTGATGATCGACATCAGTCACAGCATGATTCTGTACGGCGAGGACAGGATCACGCCGGCCAAGCAGGTCGCCCTCGCTCTCGCCGAACTGATCACACAGAAATTTCCCAGAGACTATCTTTCCGTCGTCACCTTCGGTGACGATGCCCGGCTGGTGAGCCTGGCCGAACTCCCCTTTCTTGCGGTGGGTCCGTATCATACCAATACACGCGCCGGCCTCCAACTCGCCCGCACGCTCCTCCGCCGCCAGCGCACCCCCAACAAGCAGATTTTTCTGATCACCGACGGAAAACCGTCCGCGATTTTTGATGCGAACGGCCGGCTGTACAAAAATTCATTCGGCCTCGATCCCCGGATCGTCAACAAAACCCTCGACGAGGCAGTCGCGTGCCGGAGGGAAAAGGTCGCCATCAGCACCTTCATGGTGGCGCGCGATCCCTACCTTATCAATTTCGTCGAGGAACTGACCCGGGTCAACAAGGGGAGAATGTACTATCCACAGCTTCAGAACATCGGCGAATTTGTGTTCGTCGATTATATACGCAACAGGAGGAAACGCTTCGGCGCCGCCTGAACCACCTACCGTATCGCTTCCCTGAGCACCCGCCCTTCCCGGCTCGGGGGAAACTCAATGTGCAGGATCGAACAGATCGTCGGCGCCAGATCGACCGGAGACACTTCGCCGCGATAAACACCCGGCAGGACCGCCCCTCCCGCGAGAAGGAGAGGCACATGGGAATCGTAATCGTACGGCTGGCCGTGATTCGTTCCCTCCTTTTCTCCGCTGATAATATAGTACGGTCTGAGAACGAAAACGATATCCCCGCTTCTGGGACCGTAAAACGCTCTTTCGTAGGCCTTCCCCAGGGGATCGCTGAATTCCCCTCTTTCCAGTTCGGTCCGGGTAAATGCGCCTGCAAAGGGGGTTCTGAAGGCGAGGGAATCCTTGAGAAGCTGTGTGACCCTGTCGAGCGGAAGCTGTTTATCCCGGAGGACGGACCTGTTCAGGTAGATGTCGGATTCGACGACCGCCTCGACCCATTTTTTGCCGGAGGGCGGCGAACCGAACGCCGCATCGAGTTGCGCGGCCGCCAGGGCGGAGATCGCGGAGGGAGCGATGCGCCCGGCCGGAATATCGGGGGACATTTTCTTCATATCTTCGGGAATCGGCGGTATGCCGTGATCGCTCGAACAGGCAATCAGACAGTTGGCGAGTCCGATCCGCTTGTCCAGATAGGAAAAGAATCCGGCCAGAACCGCATCGGTCCGGAGCGCATTGTCGAAAACTTCATGGCTTCTCGGACCGAAGGCGTGACCGATGTCGTCGGTGATCGAGACCCCGATGCAGAGCATGTCGGTCACTCCGCGCTGGCCGAGGCTCTCCGCGGCGCATGCGCGGCGCACCAGATCGAACAGGTATTCGATGGCAAAGGGTGAGAACTCCACCGATCTGTAGAACGAGGGGGTGATGCGGGCGGGATCGTCGCCCGTGATCCGGTGCGGGAACACGATGCCGATGTTGCCCGGGTTCGCCTCGTAGGGGGCGTTGTCGTCGTCGCATATCGTCGCCGCGACGTCGGGCCGGAGCTCGGTCCATGTTTTTCCGAAATACGACCGCATGGCATCCGAGCGGTTGAAGTCCTCCACCCAGGCGGGGAGGTTTCTGCGGTAATAGGTCGAAGTCACCACGAGCGAATCCTCGATCCAGTAGGCCGAGCCGAATTTTCCCCCCATGAGCACCGCACTCCGGTCTTTATGCGCTATGGAAACGACCTTGGAGCGGAAATTCGTGCCGAGCCGGAGCATATCGCCGGCCGTGTAGGTGAGAAGGTTTTTGGGCGAGTGCCCGGGGGTCCGGTGACCGAGGATGGTGACGCTGTCGTCGTCCACCGAATTCATCCAGCGCTGGCGGTCCCGGTCCCACCAGCGGTTCGCGACGATACCGTCGCGGTGATTGTAACTGCCGGTGAGCAGTGCCGCATGGCCCGGCGCGGTTTTCGTCGTGGCGTATTCATACCGCGCGTTCGAGAAATCGGCCCCCTGATTGAGGAGGTATCTGAATCCGCCCTCGCCAAACCAGGGCTCGAACCGCTGGAGGTAATCGTAGGGAAACTGGTCCAGAATGATGACCACGACCAGCTTCGGCGGCTGGGCGGCGAGGCCGGCGGTGAAGAGAAGGAGCGGGATGAGGGTGCGGAAGAGACGGACAAAGTTCATACGCGTTATCCTTATGATCGGCTCAAGATAGTAAAATCGGGGCGCCGGTCAAAGTTATCCGCAGAAGAGCCGTTCGGACGAGAGCCGGCGGTTCGTGGCATTTGCCATTTACGGCAATCCTCCTTATTTTCCTGCACAAACTCTGAACATCGATTTTTCCTGGAACACGTCTATGCCAACATCCCGTCCCGTCAGGGAAATTCCGCTCAACGAGCTCCGCTGGAACTGCGACCCCGATTCCCTCGGCATCAGGACCACCGACGATGTCCGGCCGACAAAGGAAATCATCGGGCAGGAGCGCGCCCTGAAGGCGCTCCGTCTCGGGCTGGAGATGAAACACCCCGGCTACAACGTCTTCGTGACGGGATTTTCCGGAACCGGAAGGATGACCACGATCAAGAGAATGCTTTCCGAACTGCAGGAACGCTCTTCCACGCTCTTCGACCGGTGCTACGTCCATAATTTCCGGAACCCCGACCAGCCGATGCTTCTGACCCTTCCGGCCGGTGACGGGGCGGCGTTCCGGCAGGCGATGCGCGATCTCATCGGCGATCTGCTGAAAAACATCCCGGCAGCGTTCGAGAGAAAGCGCTACAAGGACGAGCGGAAAAAGACCATGGAGCTGTTCCAGGCCCGCCAGCAGAGCGTGCTCCACGATTTTGAATCAAAGGTGAAGGAAAAGGGGTTCGAGGTTGTTCAGGTGCAGTCCGGACCCGGCGTGCGGCCCGACATCACGCCTGTCGTCAACGGCCAGCCGGTCAGCTTCGACCAGCTCGACGGCCTTCTGAAGCAGGGGCAGGTCTCGAAGGAGCAGATCGAACAGTTCAGCAGGGACCGGGCCGCACTCGAGATGCAGATGGAATCCGTTTTCCGCGAACTGCACAACATCGAGCGGAAGGCGCGGGAATCGATGAACGAGCTCGCCCAGCGCTACATCCTGCCGATCGTCAAGGAAAGCGTCGACGAAGTCCGGGAGGCGTTCACCGACGATAAACTGCGGCTGTATCTCGAATATGTGCAGGAGGACATCCTCGAGAATCTCAACCGGTTCCGTCCCCACGACGATCACCAGCAGGCCTCCCCGCTCCTTGAAATGGCGGGCATGCAGTCGGAGGAGGATTCCTTCCTCGAATATCAGGTGAACGTGGTCGTCGACAATTCGCAGACCAAAGGTGTTCCGATCGTCATCGAGACGAATCCGAAATTCAAGAACATCTTCGGGACGATTGAACGCCAGGTCGACCGGAACGGCATCTGGCGCACCGATTTCACGCTGATCAAACCGGGCTCCCTGCTCGAAGCCGACGGGGGATATCTGGTGATCAACGCGCTCGACGCCCTGGTGGAGCCGGGGGTCTGGCAGGCGTTGAAACGCACTCTCCGCAACGGATTGCTGGAGATCCAGCCGCTGGAAACCGGCATTTTCGGGGCGAGTTCCGCATTCAAACCCGAATCGATAGAAATCAACGTCAAGGTCATCATGCTCGGCGATGCGTCGGTCTACTTTTTCCTGTACGAGCAGGACGACGACTTCAAGAAAATTTTCAAGGTCCGTGCCGATTTCGATATTGTCATGCCGAAGCAGGCCCATTCCGTCAGGCGCTATGTCAATTTCATCAAGATGATCTGCGACGACGAACATCTTGTCCCGTTCGATGCCGCCGGAATTGCGGCGGTGATCGAACACGGCGTGCGTCTCGCCGGCAGGCAGGACAAGCTCTCGACCCGCTTCAATCTCATCGCGGACCTTCTCCGGGAGTCGAGTTACTGGGCGAGGAAACAGAATAACCGGCTCGTCACAAAACGGCACGTGGCCCGTGCAATCGAGGAGCGGATCGAGCGCGTCCGGCTCGCAGAGGACAAACTGCTCGAAGTGATCGGCGATGGAACGATCATGATCGATACCGAAGGCGCCGTCGTCGGGCAGGTCAACGGATTATCGGTGTACGACATGCACGAGTACATGTTCGGGCTTCCGACCCGCATTACGGCGAAGACGTCGATCGGCCGGGAGGGCATCATCAATATCGAACGCGAGGCGCGGATGAGCGGCCCGGTGCACAATAAAGGCGTTCTCATCATCAGCGGGTACCTCCACGCGATGTACGCCCAGCACTTTCCGCTCGCCATGAACGCAAGCCTCACCTTCGAACAGTCGTACGGCGGAGTGGACGGCGATTCGGCATCCTCGACGGAAATCTATGCCATTCTCTCGAGCCTCACGGAGGCTCCGCTGCGCCAGGATCTGGCCGTCACCGGTTCCGTCAACCAGAAAGGTGAAATCCAGCCGATCGGAGGAGTCAATCAGAAAATTGAGGGATTTTTCACCGTCTGCAGATCGCGCGGTCTGACCGGCACACAGGGGGTGATCATCCCCTTTCAGAACAAAAACGATCTCATGCTGAAGGCCGAGGTCATCGAAGCGATCGCAAAGAAAAAATTCCATATTTATGCGGTGAAAACGGTCGACGAGGGACTTGAACTCCTCACTGGTGTGCCGGCCGGGAAGCGGCGGGGAGATGGATCGTTCACGGCCGATTCGATCCATTCCCGGGCCGAACAGACGCTCCGCCGGTACGCCGTACACTGGAAGGAACTGCTCAGTCTCTGATCCGGGGAGGGAAAATTCCGCTGTCGCCGCAGGTGCCCGGGAGAGCGCCGTCGTCGTTCGCGGCACCTTGCTTCTCTGTCATTTTTTCGTAAATTACCGGATCCCGGGGGCGGGCGCGGGACCAATCGCCGATCCGATGCCATGATTCTTACCGACACTGAAATTCTCGCCGAGATCCGGCGCGGGACAATCGTCATCTCTCCGTTCAACCGGCGCCATCTCGGTTCGAACAGCTACGATGTTCATCTCGGCCGCTGGCTTGCGATATACACCGATGAGATTCTCGATGCGCGGAAGCATAATCCGGTCAGATATTTCAGGATTCCCACTGACGGCATACTGCTGGTACCGAGCAGGCTGTATCTGGGCGTCACCCGCGAATACACCGAGACGCACCGCCACGTGCCGTTCCTGGAAGGCAAGAGCAGTATCGGGCGGCTGGGCATCGACATCCACGCGACGGCGGGAAAGGGGGATATCGGGTTCTGCAATACCTGGACGCTCGAAATCTCCGTCCGTCAGCCGGTCCGCATCTATCCCGGGATGCCGATCGGCCAGCTGATCTACTTCAGGATTTCGGGCGAAATCGGCGTCCCGTATTCGAAAAAGAAATCGGCGAAATATAACCGGCGGACATCGAAGCCTGTTGAGTCGATGATGTGGAAAAATTTTCAGTAACCATCACGGACACGCACCCATGACCATGGTCAAACGCATCCGCACCTCCGCTTACCTCGCGGCATTCCTGCTCCTTTCCCTTGCCCTCTCTCCGCACGACCTGCTCGGCCGCCCCGGGCGGCCGATGGAGATAGAGGATCTGTTCCGCGCGAAACGCGTCAGCGACCCGCAGGTCTCACCGGACGGGAAATGGGTCGCATTTGTTGTCGCGACCGTGGACAAGGCGGCGAACAGCTCGAACAGCGACATCTGGATCATGCCGGCCACGGGCGGAAAAGCAGCGCTTCTGGCCGGTTCTCCGAAGCAGGACCGGCATCCCCGCTGGTCGCCCGACAGCCGCTGGATATTGTTTGAATCGAACCGGAACGGAACGTTTCAGCTCTACCGTACGACCCCCGACGGCGCCGCCCCGCAACAGTTGACCACCATCTCCACGGAGGCCTCGCAGGGAATCTGGTCGCGTGACGGAAGCCGCATAGGATTTGTCTCGGCGGTTCTTCCGGAGTTCTCGGAAAAACCTTTTGCGGAGAGCGACCGGCTCAACAGGCAGGCCGACGAGGATCGCGAGCGGAGCAAGGTCAAAGCGCGGATCATCACGAAACTGCTCTACCGGCACTGGGACAGCTGGGTGGACAACAAACGGCTCCATATTTTTGTCATGCCGGCGGACGGGGGCGAACCGAAGGATGTCACCCCCGGCGACCGGGACGCGGTGCCGAACTCTTCAACCTTTTCCGCCGGCGACGATTTTGATTTCTCCCCCGACGGCACGGAACTGGCATACACGGCGACACCCCAGCCGCCCCACAGCGAGTCGTGGAGCACGAATCACGACATTTATATTCTGAACCTTCTCTCGGGTGAGCGGCGCCAGCTGACGACCAATCAGGCGGCCGACGGGTTTCCGCGGTATTCTCCCGACGGTTCGTTCATCGCCTATCGCGCCCAGTCGCGCCCGGGGTTCGAGGCGGACCGGTGGCAGTTGATGCTGTACGACCGTAAAAAACGAACCATCCGGAGTCTGACCGAAAACTTCGACGCCAGCGTGCAGGCAATGGTTTGGTCGAACGACAGCAAGAAACTCTATTTCCCGGCCGAGGATAATGCCAATCAGCCGCTCTGGTCGGTTTCCGTGCGGGGGAACGACGTCACCCGGATCGTCGAGAACGCGACGAACAGCGATATCCAGGTGACGGATGACGGAACGCTCGTGTACGCGCATGTTTCGATGACGCGCCCGACCGAAATCTTTGCGGCCCGCGGCCGGGACCACGCCGGAAAACCGCTCACGCACGTCAACGACTCGCTCTTCGCCGCCATCTCCTGCGAACAGCCGGTTTCCATGACATTCGGCAGTGCGGGCGGAACGCGGGTGCAGATGTGGCTTGTACGCCCCCCCGGCTTCGATCCGGCAGGAAAATATCCGCTTGTGTACATGATCCACGGCGGCCCCCAGGGTGCATGGGAAAACGGATGGTCGTACCGATGGAATCCGGAGCTCTGGGCGGCACAGGGATATGTTGTGGCTCTCCCGAATCCCCGGGGAAGCACCGGCTTCGGGCAAAAGTTCGTCGACGAAATCAGCCGCGACTGGGGGGGACGGGTGTATGAAGACCTGATGCACGGCCTCGACACTCTTGTCACGTTTCCGTACATCGATACGGTCAGAAAAGCGGCGGCCGGCGCCTCCTTCGGAGGATATATGATGAACTGGTTCGAAGGACATACCGACCGGTTCCGGACGATCGTGAGCCACGACGGGACATATAATTTCGCCAGCTCCTACGGCGTAACCGAAGAGACATGGTTCGACGAATGGGAGCACGGGATCCCGTGGGAAACGCAGGATTTCGACAAATATTCCCCGAATAAGTATGCCGCCAATTTCAAGACACCGATGCTTCTGATCCATGGTGAACTCGATTTCAGAGTGCCGGTGGGAGAGGGGCTTCAGTTGTTCACCGCCCTCCAGCGCCGGGGCATTACCTCCAAACTGCTCTATTTCCCGGACGAAGGGCACTGGGTTCTGAAACCGCAGAACAGCGAACTCTGGCACCGGACGGTGTTCGACTGGCTTGCCGGGTATCTGAAACCGTAATAAGAACCGCACAGACTGATGGTAATCCAATGACCACATTTCTGAAAAAACTCAGATCCATTCAGAAGAAAAACAACTCTCTCCTCTGCATCGGTCTCGACACGGCTGCAACAGAGGTGCCGGAGTCGTTATACCGATGGGGAGATCCGCAGTACGAGTTCAACCGGCGAATCATCGATGCGACCCGCGATCTGGTCTGCGCCTATAAATTCAACGTGGCATTTTATGAATCGGCGGGCGAGCACGGCTGGTACACGATCCACCAGTCGCTCGCGCGCATACCCGAGGAAATCGTGACGATCGGCGACGGAAAGCGGGGCGACATCGCCAGTTCCTCTGAGCGGCAGGCGCTCCTCTTTTGTGAGGATTGGGAATTCAGCGCAAGCACCGTCAACCCGTACATGGGGAAGGATTCCGTTGCGCCGTTTCTCCGGCGGAAGGATCAGTGCGCGTTCATCCTCGCCGTCACGTCGAACGACGGCGCGAGGGACTTTCAGCGCCTGCCGGTCAGGGGCAGGCCGCTCTATGAACATGTTGTAAAGAAGGCGCTCACCTGGAACCGGAACGAGAACGTCGGTTTCGTCGTCGGGGCAACCCGGCCGGCAGAACTGAAGCGTATCCGGAGCCTTGCGCCGGAATCTCCCCTGCTCATTCCCGGGATCGGTGCGCAGAAGGGAAGTCTGGAGGCCGCTGTGCGGTACGGCTGTACCGCCGACGGCGATCTCGCCGTCATCAATGCGGGCAGGAGCATCATATATGCATCCCGGGGGGACGATTTTGCCGACCGGGCCCGCGCGGAGGCGTTGAAGCTTCGCGATCAGATCAACCGCTACCGGGAAAAATATTTCGGCTGAATCAGGGGAGAACACCGCATGCCGTAACATTCATTTCATCCATCATCTCTGGGAGGAGTTATGGGTACCGCATTTCACCGCCACATTCCGGAACGTTTCCTCCGGCAGATCTGGAAACATCAGCTTTTCGACCGCACTTCACTGCAGACCGTCGACGGCCGGGCCGTTGAAATTGAATCCCCCGGGAGACTGAACCCGGACAGCGGTCCCGATTTTCTGGATGCCCGCATCGGGATCGGCGGAGTCCGTTATTCCGGCAATATCGAACTGCACCGTTCCGCCGGCGAATGGAACGAGCACGGGCATCAGCGGAGCCCGCTCTACAACGGGGTCATACTGCACGTCGTGCTTCACACGCCGCCCGAGCGGCTCATCCAGCGGACAAAAAGCCGGCGCGGCGTCCCCGTGCTGGTCCTCGAACGGCACCTTCGATCTTCCTATCATCATCTCTGGAAGGCCATGATCGAACGTGAACGGGCGGAGCGGAAGCACACACTTCCCTGCGCCTCCCGGACCGTGTCCGGGGACGCCGGGCGGATGCGGGATTGGCTGAGCCGTCTCGCCCTCGAGCGAACCGAGCTGAAGATCAGGCGCTTCGACGAGCGGCTGAAGGAGCTTGCCGCGGAGGAGCGCTTCCGGATAGCGGAGCCGAGGTCCCGTTACGACGATCCGCCGTTCGGTCTCAACCCCGAGGAACTTCCGCCTCCCGTCCCCGTCTTCACACAGCGCGATTTCGGGAAACTGGTTCTCTGGGAGCAGATTCTCTACGAGGGAATCCTTCAGGCTCTGGGATTTTCAAAAAATCAGGATTCGATGCTCAGGCTTTCCCGCACGCTCACGGTATCGACACTCCGCAGATCGCTTGCCGGACGGGGCGAGGACGAAATCATCCCCCTTGCCGAGGCGCTCCTGTTTCATGCGAGCGGATTATTATCGGAGCCGATGACGGGGTTTGACACTGCAAGCCGCGAGCAGGTCCGTCTCTACCGGAACCTGGCCAGGGAGATTCACCCGGTCTATCTTGGCGAGACCCTGCACCGGACCGAGTGGAAATTCTTCCGCCTGCGGCCCGAAAATTTTCCGACTGTGCGGATCGCGGCCGCCGCCCACATCTTCATCCGGGCGGCGAGGCTGGAGCTGTTCCGGGAGATTGTCCGGGACCTGAAGAACGCGTCGCTCTCCGCCCCGGCGGTCTACAAGGCGGTGCGGTCCCTGTTTATCGTCTCCGCGGATGGGTATTGGAGCTCGCATTACAGGTTCGGTGACCGGAGCGCCGGGAAAATCCGACAACTGATCGGGCCTTCCCGCGCAGACGACATCATCGTCAACACCATCGTTCCTGTCAGCCTGTTGTACGCGCGGATATTCCGCGATACTGCGCTCCGGCGTCGGGTTCTGGATGTTCTGGAATGTGCGCCTCCCGCGTCTCCGAATGCGATTCTGACGATCATGGAAGATCATTTTCGCCGGTACGGGGTGCCGCTGGAGGGAGCACTGCTCCAGCAGGGCGCGATCCAGCTCTACAAACAATTCTGTACCGTGGAAAAATGCGGTGAATGCCGCATCGGAAACGGCGGGGGGTGAACTCTCAGCGGGGCTGTGCGGCCGGCTGTTCCGTGTCGAGCCGGTCGAAATATTTCCTTATCAGCGCTTCGTAGTCGTGCGAATATTTTTCTCCGAGAACTTTCAGGAGCTCTTCGCGGATCCTGTTGCGCCCCTCCTGCGTCGTCAGATCGAGGGCGGCGGGGCTTGCGTGAGGAGCTGTTGTGCCGGTTTCCGAGGTGCGGCGTTTTTCATAATCGCGCTCGCGCATCGACTGCTGTGATTCGAGGAGACGCGAGAGGATGCGGTCCTGTTTCTGTATCGTGTTCGGATTCACGTTGTTCTGCTCGAGGTCGGTCTGAACTTCCTGCATCTCCTGGGCGATCTTGTCGAGGTCCCCGAGAAGCTTGCTGAAATCGCCCGAGTTTTTTGCCTCGCGCGACAGTTCTTCGACGGTTTTCCTGACTGCGGCCTGCCGTCCGGCCAGCCGTCCGTAGGCCGCCTGCTGTTCCTGCGACAAGCCTCCCCCGTTGCCGGAACCCATGGCGCCCCGGGTCCCTTCGTTGATTCCTCCCTGCTGATCGGCGGCGGAACCGAGCTGGCCCATCAGTCCCGACATGCCGGAGCCGCCCCGGCCTCCCTGCATCATGCCGTCGATGGCGCTCTGCATTGCCATCGCCGCGCGGTTCATGGCGCTCATGGCGGCACCCTGCTGACCGGACGATGATTGGGGCTGACGGCCCTCCATCTGCTGCATGGCCTGATTCATGTGCTGCATCGCCTCGCCGATGGATCGCGTCATCTCGGGGTTGACGGCAAAGGACTTTTTCCCGAGGTCGGCGAGCTTGTTGGCCACGCTTTCGAGTCCATTCCGCAGATCGTCCTGCTTCCGGGCGTTCTCGCGGAATCTCCCCGAATTCGGATCAAGCGTTCCCGTTTCGTCCTTCATCGCCTCCTGCTCCTTCGACAGCTCGAGCAGATCATCGAGGTTTTTCCTCATTGCGTCGACAGCCATTTTTTGCTGTCTGTCGCCCATCGAATTTCTCACGTCCTTCATCTTCTGCTGAAAGTTCTCCAGGGCCTGCCGGCTTTCTTCCTGCCTCTGCTGTGCACCCTGCATGTCTCCTGCCTGCAGCTGCTTCCCCGCATCCTTCATTTTCTGTCCGACGTCGCTCTCCGCGAGCTGTTTGTTCGCTTCGGCCATTTTCTGCACCGGCATTTCGTCGGGAAGTTCCTCCATCTTCTGCTGAAGTTCGGAGGCGTCCTTTTTCATCTCTTCGGCTTCCCGGGCGAGGTCGTCCTGTTTTTTTGCAGTCTCCTCTTCCTTCTTCCTGTCGCCGGCGGCATTTTTCGTCTCCTGTTCGGCGGATTCCTGCTGTTTCAGCGCTTCCCCGGCGCGTTTCAGCAGTTCATCCGCTTTTTCCTCGATCCGGATTCTTTTCAGCAGTTCGATCGTCCGCTCCAGCCCTTCACGAAACTGTTCCTCGGAATATTTCAGCTGATCCATTGCCTGGCGCAGTTGTTCTGAAGAGAGGTCCTTCATCGACGACTGCAGTTTTTTCAGCGCATCCCTCAGTTCCGGGGAATCCAGTTCCTTCATCAGCTTCTGGAGTTCCTCGTATTTCTCCATTGTCTGTTCGGAAAGCAGGTTGTTCTCGTCCATCTTCTTCATCATATCGTCGAGTTTACGGGTTGCGTCCTCGACGTTTTTCCTCATCGCCTCATATCTCTGCGACAGTTCCTCCGCTTTTTTCTGCTGCTGCCAGTCGGGCTTGGACTGCGACACCTTCATCTCCCGTTGAAGCTCCTCCATGTCCTGCCGGAGCTGTTCGGCCTGCTGTGCGGCTTCCTGCATCGTGCCGGACGCCTGATCGTGTGATTTGTCGACGTCGGAAAAAATCTCCTCGAGCGACGGAAGCCTGAGCTGGTACGTCTCCGAGACAGCCGATTTGGGCCCGTTCACGTTGTCGTTGTCAAACACTTCGGCGTAATAGCTGATCACATCCTCGGGCACCAGATGAAGACCCGTGAGGTCCCAGTGGTAAAGCACCTCCGCGGGACTTGTCTGGCCGGGAGAAAGAGGCAGATCGATGAATGTCGGACTTTTCGCCGAGTCGACATATTTTGATTCTGTCAGCCTCCATGCGAGGCACAGTTTCGAAAAACCGAAATCGTCCTTCGCCCGGATGAGCAGATCGAGTGTCATCGACTCGTTCAGATCGGCGTTCTTACCCGGTGAGACGATCTCCACCGACGGCGGTGCGTCCACCACCGTCGAGATTGTATATTCGATCGGATCGGGATTGGACAAACCCTCGTGATCGGTCAGGACAAAGTGGTATGTCGATCTCGCCCTGATGGAGAATCCGCCTCCCGCCCGGGATCCCGCATCCGACAGCGCGAGCGGTACGCGGGGGTTGTTATACATCTGAATCGAAGCGCTGTCGACCGGCTTGCTCGCCTCCAGCGCGACCGACACTCTGGTGCCGGGGTATCCGCTGATATCGCCGATGTTATCCGGAAGAACCGTCTGGGGGAGGCGGGTATAACCGGGAGGCGTCACCGTCAGCCGGAAGGAGCGGATCAGAGGCCGGTCGACCACGGAGATCGTGTAGTGCCCGCTCTGCACATCCGAGGCGGATGCAAAATATTCCGTCGTGCTCCGGAGTGAAGCGAGGCTCGTTTTGAAGACGCCGTTCCGCGACAGAAGTTCGGCCCGGTCGAATTCGATCTGTCCCTGCGGCCGGGTGAACAGGGTGACCGACGAGACCGGTTTTCCCTCTGTCCGGATGGTAATGTCCACCGTCTGGCCGCGCACGGCCTCCGCGTTGCCGGGTTCGATGACAAACCTGACCGGCAGCGGCTCGGCGAAGGTTTCCTGAAAATGCGCCAGACGATAAAATGATGTAAAAAATCCGCCCGGGGAGATCACCAGCACAAGCGCCGCCACGGCAAAAACATACCAGACGAGGTTTCTCATCCGGCGGACGGAGGCGGTGCTGAGCGCATCGGAAAAATTGAGCGGACGGATCTGTTCCCAGAGATCCGAGAACGAAGCGTCGATGAGATCGGGCGAATAGTGCGCGGCGAGCCGGTCACGCTGTTCGTAGATCTCAATCGCGTCGAGCAGACGGTCCCGGACGGCCGGGAAATGCTTCCCGACCCGGCCTGCGATCATCCGGTTGTCGGCTGAGGAGAGGATGCCGGCCATCCGCAGGAGGGGTCTGCCGATGAACCAGGCGATCACGGCGGCGCTTCCCGCCGCCGCGGCAAAGAACATCCCCGTCCGGATGCCCACGCCCGGGGTGAAAATCTCGCCTGCCAGAACTGCCGCCAGAATGGTGCAGACGACAATGAGGAACGCCGCCTCGATCCCGAAGACAAGTTCGAGACGGATTTCCCGCCTCCGGACGGCCTGAAACCGCCGGAGAACATCCTGATAGCGTTCCGATGTCGTGTGGTTGTTCATCGTGTGCGTCGGGCGGGCGTCTCAGTGCGAGAGCGCCCAGACGAGGATATTGGTTCCGAACCTGAGCGCTTCGTCTCTCTTTTCCGGCGGATCGCCGTGCACATCCGGCGGGTCCCAGCCGTCGCTCGGATTCGACTCGTAGGTATAGTACACCACCAGCCTGCCTTTGTAAAACAGGCCGAATCCCTGCGGCGGTTTTCCGTCGTGCTCATGCGTCTTCGGCACACCCGCGGGAAAATCAAAATGGCAGTGATACAGCCCGTACGAGTACGGAAGTTCCGTCAGTTCCTGTTCGGGAAAGACGCGCTTCATTTCCCGCCGGAAGGTTTTATCCATGCCGTAATCATCGTCCGCATAAAGAAATCCCCCGCTTTCAAGATAAAGCCTCAGGCGGTGCACCTGCTCGTCCGTAAACTTGATCGTTCCGTGGCCGGTCATGAAAAGAAAGGGATAGCTGAACAGCTTGTCGCTCATGATATCGGTGAATTCATAGACGGGGTCGACATCAATGGCGGTATGTTCGCGGACATAGGTGAGGAGATCGACCTCCTCCAGCGGATCGTTGTACCAGTCGCCTCCTCCGGGATATTTGAGCCGGGCGATCCGGAATGCGCTCGCCGTGTGCGCCTGCTGTGCAGGTGCTTCGTGAAGAGAGAGAAGCAGAAGGAGAGCGATACCGACTGGCGCTTTCATGAATAAAAGGTATGAAAGGGGCCCGGAAGAAGCAAGATTGATGCTGACCGTACTTTTCCCTCAGCGGTGGGGCGAAACCGGTCCGTTCACCGAAGAATGGCCGTACGGCGTGCGGAAATGTCCCTCCTCCACCGGAGCGGCCGGATCGTCCCCCGGTTCGCGAACGGCCGGGAGGATGAAATTGGGTATGTATTCCTGCTGAATGGTGAGGCCGATACGCGTCGCATAGTTTCCCGCGTAGGTTGCGATGACGAGATCCAGGTCTCGTATGACCGATACGCTCTGCCCTCCGTTCCCGCCGGCGAAAAACGCCCTGACCGTCCTGTTCTTATAGGGAAAATCGATGCTCCACCAGAGATAGCCGTACTGAATATTATTCAGATTATAGATCGGCGACGATGCGCGATCGACAAACTCCGCGCTGAGAATCCGCCGGCCGCCCCATTCGCCGTTGTTGAGCATCAGCTGGCCGAGTTTCATGAAATCCCTCGGCAGAAATTGAACGCTCCCGCCGCCGTACGGGTGGCCGGCCGGATCGAGGACCCACGCATAGCGTTTGATTTTAAGCGGAATTCCGAGGAGCCGGTCGAAGATGTACATCGGCGATTCTCCGGCGATCTTTCCGACCATACCGAGAGCGAGATTCGGGTTGATGCTGCAGTACACGGACATCTGCCCCGGGGGTGAGGCCATCGGCAGTCGGAGAGTGAAGCGGTAATAATCGGGTTCGCTCTGCTGATCGAGCATGGTGTTCTCGTTGCCGGGCGCATCGTCGTTGTTGTCGTCGCAGAAGAATCCCGACGACATGGTCAGGAGGTGTTCGAGGGTCATCGTCCGTTTCAGCGAATCCAGACCCTCGGGGAAGGTGCCCCCGTTCATCACTGAGTAGACCGGCGAGGAAACCGCCAGAGGCAATCCCGCCTGCATCACCGCCCCGACGATGGTGGCCGTCAGGCTTTTGGCGGCTGACCGGGTGTCGTGCAGCCGGTCCCTGCTCTCACCGTGAAAATACTCTTCCAGAACAAGTTTTCCATGACGTGCGATCAGGATACCGTGCACCTGCGGTGCGGCAGATGTATCCATCGGTGTGTTGATGATCATCCGGATGAATTTTTCGATTTCCCCCCGGTCGATGCCGACATCCGCGAGGGAAGCGGTGGGCCAGCCGTCGTCGCGGGCCGGCGGGGAATGATAGACATAGGGCTTCGGATTTTTTCCGCGGGGATAAAAATTGCTCTTCTCCCCGTCGCGGGTGAAAGTGTAATCCCCGCCCCGATCCGGAAATCCGATGGTCAGCTTATCGGCCGTCGAATCATAGCTCCCCCGGGCAACCACCTGAAGTTCCTGCTGTGGGGGACGTTTTCCCAGCAGAAGAACATTCACCCCTTCGGCATCGATACGCTGAACGCCGATCTGGGCTCCGTAATTCCTGTCGGGATTGTTGAGAACGGCGGCGAACGATCCGTCGGGTTCTTTTTTCACCAGAAGAAAGAACGTGAACCTGTCGTCCATCGGGAGGACGCTGCCTTTCCACCTCCCCTCACCTGCGGGCATCAGCACCACTGGCGAAGCGAACGTAAATCCCACCAGCAGTGCATGCGATGCCGGGGGAAACCAGTGACCGCGGATGACCGAACCCTTTTCCACTTTTCCGCGGAACGATCCGCCGGTTGCCGGCAGATCGAAACACAATTCACCGTTCTCGGAACGGACCGGCACGCGCTGTCCGGCCACGACTGCGGAGAAGGATGTTCCGGTACGTTCGAGGAGGACCGGTCCGCGGGCTGACGGTCCGAATTCGCGGTGTGCTGTCCAGAGGCCGGTAAGGCGTTCCATCGTTCTTCCGCCGCCGCGGCGGGAAACTGTCCCTGCGGCCGGAGCGCCGACCGGACAGGATAAAAAAAGCAGGAAGGCAAGATAAAGGAATGCCGGACGTGACGGTATCGATACCCGGTTGATATGCATGGCCGCAGGCGTCTGAATGAGATTGAGAAAATGCTGATATACCGGTTGGACGACGGAATGATGGAAGATGTTTACACCGTTCCGGAACCGTGGCAGAGTAAACGGCGGTTTTCCCTGCGTTTCAGGCCGGGAAGTGAGAGATATCTACGGATGGGGTGATAAAGCCGGCGCGCGTTCCCCCGAAATCGGGAGAACGCGCTGTCAGCAAGGAGGTTACGATAGTTTGAAGCGTGATTTGCGGTATTTCATTTCCGGATCGCGATCAGTCCATGATCCGGCGGAGGAACGGGGGCTTGTCGGCATCGCTGTTCGCGGCCAGTTTGGCCGGTCCGGGATCATCATTCCGGTCCGACTGCTGAACCTTGATGTCGATCGCTCCCCTCCGGGTGTATGCGGGATCGTCGAATTTTCTGATCTCGGAAGGTCCGGTAGGTATGGCGGTAATTTTCCGCACGGACGGATTGGCGTCGCGGGTCACGAATGCGGGTTGTTTCTGCGCCATCGCCCGTTTATTGAACCCGGTGGCAATGACGGTCACCATCATTTCGTCGCCGAGATTTTCATCGATCACGGCGCCCATGATGACGTTCGCCTCATCGCCCGCGGCTTCGTGGATCACGCTCACCGCTTCATCGACTTCGACGAGCGACATGGTCGGTCCGCCGGTGACGTTGACGAGGACGCCCTGCGCGCCGGAGATGGAGACACCCTCGAGCAGAGGGCTGGAGATGGCGGCGTGGGCCGCTTCGATCGACCGGTTCTCGCCCGTTCCAACGCCGGAGCCCATGAGTGCATCACCCATTTCCCGCATGATGGTGCGGACGTCGGCGAAGTCGACGTTGATGAGTCCCGAAACGGTGATGAGCTCGGAGATACCGCGGGTGGCGTTATAGAGAACGTCGTTGGCCTTGTCGAAGGCCTCCTGCAGGGGGGTATTGCGTTCGACGATGGAAAGCAGTTTCTGGTTCGGGATGACGATGAGCGTATCGACCTGTTTTTTCAGTTCATCGATCCCGATTTCCGCCTGGGCCATCCGCTTCTTCCCCTCACAGGTGAAGGGGCGGGTGACGATACCGACCACGAGTGCGCCGATGCTCCGGGCGATGTTGGCGACCACGGGAGCGCCGCCGGTTCCGGTGCCGCCGCCCATCCCGGCGGTGATAAAGACCATGTCACTGCCGGCGAGAGTTCGTGCGATCTCATCCCGGTCCTCTTCCACCGCGCGCTGACCGATATTCGGATCCGCTCCCGCGCCGAGTCCGCGCGTGAGGTTCTTGCCGATCTGAATTTTGTTCGGAGCCTTGTTGCGCTCGAGAGCCTGCAGGTCGGTGTTGACGGCAAAGAAGTCAACCCCCTGCAATCTTTTGTCGATCATGCTTGTCACGGCGTTGCCGCCGCCGCCACCGACACCCACCACACGGATCTTCGCTCCGTGGTCCAGGTAACTGTCGAGTTCTATCACTATCGTATCTCCTTTTATTGATATGGGTGGTGAATTTGAATATACAATTAATTTTTATTTCATGCGATTATAATTCATCAAACCAGCTTTTCATTTTTGCCAGAACCTTGTGCATTGTTCCCGTTTCTTTTCCGTTATTGAACGTGAGCGGGGTGCTCTCCTTATGCCTGAGCCCGTGGAGCACGAGTCCCACACAGGTGGCATAGATCGGATTTTCCACTTCCCGGACCAAACCTGCGTTAAATCCCGCCGGAATGCCGATTTTCACGGGCATCCCGAGGACTTCCCGCGCCAGTTCGGCGGCGCCCTTAATCAGTGCTCCCCCGCCGGTGAGGACCACTCCGGCTGAGAGGTGGCGGGAATATCCCGAGCGCTTGATTTCCCCTGCGGCGAGCTCGAATATTTCTTCCATCCGGGGCTGAATGATCTGCGCGAGCAGACCCTTGTCGATTTCCAGCGGCGGACGCCCGCCGATGCCCGGAATCGTGATCGGCTCGTTGTCGACGACACTGGCCGCATACGCAAAACCGTGCTGGCACTTCAGGCGTTCGGCCTGCTCGGTCAGGACGCCGAGGCCTTTCCTGATGTCGCTCGTCACCTGGTTGCCGGCGAACGGGATCACCGCCGTGTGACGGATGGTCCGGTCTTCGAACAGGGCGATGTCGGTCGTCCCTCCGCCGACGTCGAGCATGGCGATCCCGACTTCCTTCTCTTCTTCCTCCAGAACGGCATAGCTTGAGGCAAGCGGTTCAAGAACCATATCGCGTATCTGCAGGCCGGCCCGCTGGACGCATTTATAGATATTCTGTGCCGCCGTGAGAAGGCCCGTGATGATGTGCACGTTCGCTTCAAGCCGCACCCCCGCCATGCCGACCGGATCGAAGACGCCGTCCTGGCCGTCGATGATGAACTCCTGGGGAATGACATGGATGATCCTCCGGTCGGAGGGAAGCGCCACCCTCTTGGTATCTTCGATAAGGCGGTTGACATCGGCCTGGGTAATCTCGTTCTCCGCCCCGCTGATGGCGATGACGCCGCGGCTCTGAAAGCTCTCGATATGATCACCGGCAATGCCGACGATCACCGATTGAACTTTGATGCCCGACTGGGATTCCGCTTCGGAGACGGCATTCTGGATCGACCGCACCGTCTTCTCGATGTTGGTCACGACCCCCCGCGTCAGGCCGTCCGACGGACTTCTGCCGACGCCCAGCACGTTGAATCGTCCCGCGTCGTCGACTGCCGCAACGACCGCGCAGACCTTTGTCGTGCCGATGTCCAGCCCGACGACTATGTCATGTTCCATCCGTTGTTTCCTTTCAGCCATGCTGCGGCGCCTGTTTGGGATACCGTTCCGTTGTCTTGTCCCACCTGACGACAACCTGGTCGTCGAACCTGAGATCGATCGACTTGAGTTTTTTCGGGTCCTGTTCCGTGAGTATCGTCGTCCAGAATGAATGCAGAAGTACCAGTTTTTTACCGAACTCGCCCCGGCCCACGATGATCGGAAGACCGCCGTCGACGGAGTAACAGATGATGTCGCCGCCGTTATTCATGTTCACTTCGGAGATCATCCGGAACAGCGCGGTGTCGATCTCCCGCGCCCGCGTCAGAAGTTCGATCGCCTGAAACAGCTCGTTGCTCGATGCCGTTTCGCCCGCCTGGACATGCTCCATGCCGGGGATGCCGTTGATGAGCGGCACGTCGAGCTTCGCCGCCGGATGGATCGCCGGGAGGAGAACCGCATCCCGGTCGACAAAGAATATCTGGCCGTTGTTCAGAGACGCCAGCGGTTCCCGCTCCTCAACGTGAATGTGCACCGCGTCGGGAATCTGCCGGTACACCGAAACGGATTTCATGAACGGCTGTGCGAGCAGATTTGCCGCAATGGTGCCGAGATTCAGCCCGAAGAGCTGGCTCTTCAGCGGAACTTTCGCCCAGGAGGCAATATCGGCCTCGGCCACCAGATGCGCGCCGCTCACCACCACCCTCTGGATCTTCAGCGTCCCCTTCCACTGCTGGGCAAGCAGAAACAGCACCACCATCCCGGCGGCCAGCGGGACAAGGATGAGAAGTCCGCGCCGCGACGACCGCCGGTTCTGCCCGGCCTGCGAAGGATCCGTTCCGAAGATCATATGAACACCTCCTGGAGAACCGATTCCGCGAAGCCCACCAGCTTGATTTCCAGTTCGAGGTGAATGCCGGTCCGCTCGAATACGATTTTTTGTGTCTCCTCGATCAGGGCGAGCACATCGGCCGCCGACGCGCTCCCGAGATTGACGACAAAATTTGCGTGGCGATCGGACACCTGTGCGTTCCCGATCCGGTGCCCCTTCATTCCCGCCTCTTCGATCAGTTTGCCGGCGTATGTGCCGGGCGGGTTTTTGAACATACTGCCGGAATTCGGCAGGTTTACGGGCTGTGCGCGGTTCCGGCGGATGAGAAGTTCGCGCCGGTTCCTCAGAAGCTCCGCCTTGTCCCCCCGGGGAAGCCGGAACCGGGCGCCGAGAACTACCTCGCCCTGGAAATTCGACCGCCGGTACGAAAACCCCGCATCCTTTTTCGACACCGTTATGACTTCTTCTCCCTTGAGAATGTCAACATCGACGAGGTAATCGGATATTTCCCCTCCGTACGCCCCTGCGTTCATGACGATGGCCCCGCCAAGGGTGCCGGGAATTCCGGGAAGCATTTCAACGCCGGAACACCCCTGCTGGATGCAGAAATCGACGAACCGTGCGAGCGGCACGCCGGCGTCGGAGATGATCAGATCGCCGTCGGACCGGAGCGTGTGCATACCGTATTCCAGATTGATCACCGCACCCCTGATCCCCTCATCGCTGACGAGCATATTGCTCCCTTTTCCCGTCATCAGGAAGGGAAGCTTGCGGCTCCGGCAGAAGGAAACGATGACGATGCAGTCGTCCCTGTCCGCCGGTTCGAGATAATAGTCGGCGGGACCTCCGATGCGGAACGAGGTGTGGTACTTCATCGGCTCCGCAAGGGCGATTTTTCCGCGAAACTCCTTCTGTATGTCTTCTCGGTCAATCACAATTCTGTCCGTTTCAATCCCTATTTTGCACGCTTCATGAGCTGGAGGAACTCTTCCCCGTATTTCCAGATGTCACCGGCCCCCATGGTGACGACGATATCATGATCCCGGACGATCTTCCGGAGAGCCGGCGGGACATTTTTCTTGTCCGGGACGTAGTGGACCTCTTTATGGCCGAACTGTTTCGCTGCATTGGCGATCAGTTCGCCGGATACCCCCTGTATCGGTTCTTCCCGGGCCGGATAAACATCGGTGACAATCAGAACGTCCGCGAGCAGAAATGCCTTTCCGAATTCTTCATAAAAGTCTCTTGTCCGGGAGTAAAGGTGCGGCTGGAACACACAGACCACGCGCCGCCGCCAGCCGGCTTTCACACCCGAAAGCGTGGCCCTGCACTCTGTCGGGTGGTGGGCATAATCGTCGTACAACGTAATTGATCCTGCGTCCCCCTTTTTTTCCCACCGGCGGTAGACGCCGCTGAATTTTTCGATGCCCGCCTTCGCTTTTTCGAACGGAACGCCGAGTTCCAGGCCGACAGCCAGCGCAGCGAGGGCGTTCTGAACGTTGTGATTTCCCGGGATCTGGAGCGTGATATCTCCGAGTTCCGCCGTATTCTTCACCAGCGTGAATGTCGTCGTGTTGTTCCGCGCGCGGATCCCCCACGCCTGGAGATCCGCCTGCGGATTAAGCCCGTACGTCACGATCTTCTTCCTGCTGAGCTGGGGCATGATATCCTGCAGTGCGGGCTCATCGAGGCAGAGCACGATGAATCCGTAGAACGGCACTTTGTTTGCAAACTGGACGAAGGCCCCCTTGATGTCCTCGAGGTCCCGGTAGCAGTCGAGGTGATCGGTTTCCAGCGTCGTGAGCACCGCCACCGTGGGGGTGATCGAAAGGAACGACCGGTCGAACTCATCCGCCTCCACGACGATGAATTCACCGTGCCCGAGGCGGGCATTGGTTCCCCCGAGGCCGTTCAGCTTTCCCCCGACGATCACCGTCGGGTCGAGCCCCCCTTCCATCAGCACGAGACTCACCATCGAGGTGGTGGTCGTCTTGCCGTGGGTTCCGGCGATCCCCACGCCGTATTTCAGGCGCATGACCTCGGCGAGCATTTCGGCACGCCGGATGACCGGAATTTTCCGCCGCTGGGCTTCAAGCAGTTCGGGATTATCGAACGGGACCGCCGAGGAATAGACGAGCGCATCGACGTCGGCCGCCACGTTTTCGGCACGATGACCCTCATGGACGACGGCGCCGAGTTTCTGAAGCCGCTCGGTCACTTCGCCGAGCGCGCGATCTGATCCGCTTACCCCGAAACCCTGATCCAGAAGTATCTCGGCAATGCCGCTCATGCCGATGCCGCCGATACCGACGAAATGTATTTTTTTGATGGAAGAGAACACGATTCTATTTCCAGAAAATCATTTTCAGTGAGATCAGCAGCATGATACCGCCGAAGATTTTCCGGAGAGCCTCCCCCGAGAGGCGGTTCGCAAAATCGCCCCCGAAGTAGCCTCCGATGAAAAACCCGGCGCAGAGGAGCGCCGCAACCTTCAGATCGGCATGACCGGCCTGATAGTATTTCCACGCCGCCAGTATTCCGATCGGCGGGACCAGCATCGCCAGGGTGGTGCCCTGCGCCATGTGCTGTTCCCACCCGAACGCATAGACGAGAACCGGAACGACGAAGATCGCCCCTCCGATCCCCAGAAGCCCCGCCAGAACACCGACCACAAGGCCGAGTACGACGAACAACGACGACTGCAGCATACAGCCTCCTTGCTTATTGCCTGCTCATGAACCGCCGAAGGAAAAGCGCTTTCCTTTCGGCACCTGCTGGGCGATCGCCTGGATCTCGCGCACCAGTTCTTTTTCCCGCTCGTAACGGCCGATCCTGATCCGGAACAGCCTCCTGCGGTCCTTCATCTTAAATACAATCACCTGCGAACGTCCGGCGGTCTGGACTCTTCGTTCGCGCCCCACATGCAGCCACTCAATCGCCTCGAACCGTACCTCGCGTTCATGAAACCGGTGACGGAATATCATCCGGTCGCCCGTGATGATCAGTTTCCGGTCGCGGATCCTGTTCAGCACGAGCACCACAAACGACGCCAGAACGAACAGCAGTATAATATAGAGGAGCGGATCCTGCACCATCGACGGCAGACGGTCGAATGTGAACGTTCCCCTGATTCCCGCATAAAGAACGAGCGTTACGAGGTAGAAAAGCGACTGCTGATAATAAAAATCGAGCTTATACCTGAATACCCGCGCCCCGGGCGGGATGCCGTGGTCGTCACGCGTCATAGAGCACCCGCAAGATGAAGAACATGCCGTGCGATTTCCGGCCCGGCGGAAGGATTGCCGAGTTCCCGTGCCGCGCGGCCCATCGCTTCGAGACGTCCGGGCGAGACGACCGACCGTATCACCGGCAGAAGCCGGGAATCAACTTCCCGGTCCGCCACAAGTTCCGCCGCGCTCCGATCCGCCATTGCCCGCGCATTCCCGGTCTGATGATCACCCGCCGCAAAGGGATACGGGATCAGGATCGACGGCTTACCGAGCCGCGTCAGCTCCGCAATGGTTGTCGCTCCCGCCCGGCACGCAACCAGATCGCACGCCGCGTAGGCATAGTCCATTCTCTCGATAAAGGAGCTCACGGAAACGGCCGGACCGAACGCCGATGCCGCGGAGGCAGCAGACGCATAATCTTCCTGTCCGGTCTGCCAGATAATTCTGACCCCCTCCTTCACGAGATCCGGAAGGATGCGGGTCACCGCCTGATTCAGAGAGTGCGCCCCGAGACTGCCGCCGAGCACGAGGAGCGTCAGGCCGGACCGCCCGCCGAGGCCGAAGTATTCCTCCGCCGCCGTTCTTCCGACCTTCTCCAGCTCCCGTCGCGTCGGGTTTCCGCTCACGAACACCCGCCCCGGCCGGTGGAAATATCGCACCGTCTCCCGGAACGAACAATGAATTTCATCCACCTTTTTTCCGAGAAATCTGGACGTCGCCCCGGGCATGCTGTTCTGTTCATGAATCAGCGTCGGGATACCGCGGACCGCGGCGGTGTACACGACGGGGCCGGAGACATACCCGCCGGTGCCGACGACGGCGTCGGGACGGAATCTCCTCAGGATGCTATGTGACTGAATGAGCGACACTGCCACTTTCAGCGGGAACAGCAGGTTGCCGGGGGCGAGGCTTCGCCGGAAACCGCTGATCCAGATAGTTTCGAACCGATACCCTGCAGACGGCACCACGCGCGACTCGATTTTACCTCTGGTGCCGACGAAAAGAATTTCCGCCGCCGGGCGGAGAAGCCGCACTTCTTCCGCGATTGCGAGCGCCGGGAACAGATGTCCTCCGGTGCCGCCTCCGGCAAAGATGATGCGGGGCGCGTCCACATCAATAGACCTTTCCCACCCCGGGTTCGCCCGCATTCACCGAGCCGACCACCGGAACCTGCCGCGCCCGGGGGTGCAGTTCCGTCTGAGACGAGATGTTCAGCAGAACCCCCGCCGCAAAGGCCGAAAACACCATCGAGGAACCGCCGTAGCTGACGAACGGCATTGGTAGTCCCGTTGTCGGCAGAATCCCGAGCGTCACACCGGCATTGATGAGCGCATAGAGGGTGATCGCGCAGGTGATGGCAATCGCCAGGTTCCGTCCGAACGCATCATTCGCGAACTTTGCTATCTTGAATCCGCGGAACATGATCGTCAGAAACAGCGCCATGCAGAAAATGGTGCCGAGAAATCCGTATTCCTCGCCCACGATCGAGAAGACAAAATCGCCGTACGATTCGGGGAGAAAAAAATCCCGCTGTTTGCTTTCGCCCGGTCCCACGCCGAAGATTCCGCCGTTACCGAAACCGATGAGCCCCTGCCACGACTGATAATGGCTCCGTCCCGTCGATTCGGTTCCGCTCATGAACGCCATGATCCGTGCGCGCCGGTATTCCGCGCTCAGCATGTAGATCGCCAGCAGGGGTATGAGGATCGCAAATGTCAGGGCAATGTGCGAGAGCTTCGCCCGGCCCACAAACAGCATGATGACGCTCAGGAGAAAGATCATCGACCCCATGCTGAAATTGGGCTGGGCGAGCACGAGCACCGTGACAAACCCTATCCAGACCATCATCGGGATAAACCCGCGCTTGAGGTCGCGGATAAGATCGTCCTTCACGGCGATGAGCGTGCACAGGTGGAACAGAAGCGCGTACTTGGCGAATTCCGACGGTTGAAATCCGATACTGCTGTATCTCAGCCAGCGGGTCGATCCCTTCGTTTCGCCGCCCAGTGCGATCGTGACGATCAGCATCACCACCGCCACAATAAGGGCGATCTTGGTGAATCTCCGGAGCTTGTGATAATCGATCCGCATACCGATAAAGAGACCCACGATGCCGAGAACGACTTTGATGGCGTGACTGGCGAGCATTTTTTCGCTCTCGCCGAACTTGGCAAGAGCATAGCTCGCCGACGCGCTGTACACGATGCCGAGGCTCATCAGCATGAGCGTCAGCACCGTCATCAGCGTCACGAGGTCTATATGATTGCGCGTCTGTCCCGGCATCTAGAGTGCATTGACGATTGATTTGAAAACCCTGCCGCGATGCTCGTAATTATCATACCAGTCGAACGAGGCGCATGCGGGCGATAACAGCACAATATCGCCCGAAACTGCCGTACTTTTCGCAATCGCAACCGCCTTCTCCATGGAATCGCCCGTCGTCACCGGCACGATCCCGGAAAACGCAGCGACCACCTTGGGTGCAGATTCCCCGATCGCAACAATGTGCTTCACGTGGCGCCGGACAAGCTCGTTGAGCCGCGAATAGTCGTTCCCCTTGTCCCGGCCGCCGAGAAAGAGCACAATCGGAGCCTGGAACGACTGCAGCGCGTACCAGACGGAATCGACGTTGGTGGCTTTTGAATCATTGACGTACGAGACGCCGCCCAGCGTCCGGACGAATTCCAGCCGGTGTTCCACCCCCTTGAAGTTCCGGAGGGTGGCCCGGATCGACGCCGGCATGATCCCGGCAGACATTGCCGCAAGCGTCGCCGCCATCGCGTTCCCCAGGTTATGAATGCCCGGAATGCTGATCGCCGACGTCTGGATGATTTCCGTGCGGCCGCCGGCGACGGATGTCACCAGCGATCCGTTGTCGACGTATGCTCCCTCGTCGAACCGTTTTTCGATTCCGTAGGCAAGCGTTGTGACCCCGGCCGGCACGCGCGAGACAACCGACCTTGCCAGGGGGTCGTCAAAGTTGTAGATGAACGTGTCGCCCTTTCCCTGCCGTTCGAAAATCCGGCATTTTGCGTCGATATATTTTTCCATCACCCCGTCGTACCGATCGAGGTGATCCGGAGTGATATTGAGCAGGATCGCTATCGCAGGGTGGAACGATTCGATCCGTTCGAGCTGAAAACTGCTGACCTCGAGCACCACCGTCGCCGACGGCTGAATGTCCCGCACGACCGCGGAAAATGCCGTCCCGATGTTTCCGGCGACCACATGCGGCCGGTGCATATCGCCGATCATCCTGCCTATGAGGCTGGTCGTCGTCGTTTTGCCGTTCGTACCGGTGACAGCAACGACCGGCGCCGGGCAGAACCAGGAAGCGGCCTCGAGCTCGCTGTACACCGGAATGCGGCGGTCCGCCGCAGTGTGGAGAATCTGCGCCGTCGCCGGGACTCCCGGGCTGACGACGATAAAGTCGGCATCCAGCGCACGGCCGGAATGTCCGCCGGTTTCCGCCTGGATGCCGGCGGCCCGTAATTTCTCGACGGCAGGGGCTAGCCTGTCGGCCGGCCCGCTGTCGGTGACAAAGACACTGGCGCCGCGGGCATGGAGGAGTTCGGCGGCGGCGACACCGCTCCGTGCCGCTCCGACGATGGTCACCTTTCTGCCCGATATGCTGTGTTCGTTCATTTCCGTCGCACCGTGTGTCGGCTTTTTTACCGGACCTTGAATGTCGCGAGGCTCAGGATCATCAGGAGGATCGCGATGATGTAGAACCTTGTGACGATCTTCGGCTCGGCCCAGCCGCACATTTCAAAATGATGATGGAGCGGCGCCATCTTGAACACCCGTCTCCCTTCGCCGTACTTTCTCCTCGTGTACTTGAAGTAGTACCGCTGGATGATGACGGAGACCGTTTCCATGAGAAACACCCCTCCGAGCGTCGGGAGGAGCAGTTCCTTTTTGATGAGAACGCAAAGCGCGCCGATCGCACCGCCAAGCGCCAGCGACCCGGTATCGCCCATGAAGACCTGCGCCGGGTAGGCGTTGAACCAGAGAAATCCCATCGCCGCGCCGACGAGCGCCGAACAGTAAATGCTCAGCTCGCCGTTGCCGCGGAGGTATGGAATGGTGAGATACTGGCTCAGGTCGGGCCGGCCGGAAACGTAACTGATCACCGCCAGGGTGAGCCCCACGATCGCCACCGTTCCGGCCGCGAGTCCGTCGAGGCCGTCGGTCAGGTTGACCGCGTTGCTGGTGGCCGTAATGACAAAGATGACCATCGGGATGTAGAAGACGCCGAAGTCGAATTCCGTATTCTTGAAAAACAGCATCGTGGTGCTCGACTTGAACCGGACAAGATCGACGTCGATCAATTGCGGAAAGAAGTAGATCGTTCCGCCCACGATCAGGCCGACCAGGATCTGACCGACCAGCTTATATTCCTCGATGAGGCCCTTCCGTTTCTTCTTGACGACTTTCAGGTAATCGTCCAGAAATCCGACCGCACCGAGGGAAGCGGTGACGAACAGGATCAGGATGACGTATCCGTTCCTGAGGTCGGCCCAGAGGAGCGACGGGATGAGGATGCCCAGGAGGACGATCAGTCCGCCCATGGTCGGGGTGCCCGCCTTGCTCAGATGTGTTTTCGGAGCTTCCAGCTTCGCCGCCTCGCCGATCTGGTGTTCCTTCAGAAGGCGGATGATCTTCGGACCGAACCAGAACGCGATGACAAGCGCGGTCACTGCCGCGGCGCCGGCCCGGAAGGTGATATACCGGAACACTCCGAAACCGGGCGGATGAAAGAGCCTGTTGAGATAGTCCAGAAAATAATAGAGCATTATCTGACCCTGCGGAATACCCGCTGTTCGCTGTGTGTCGAATCGCCCTTCTCGAATTTCTGCGTCAGCGTCATCAGAAGCGTCGACCTGTCCTTCAGTTCCCAGACATCGGTCTGGGTTGTCGTCTGCTCCTTCCCCTTCTGTCCCTGAATGCTTCGCTTGTGTATGATCAGCTTCGTTCCGGTTGTCGCCCATTCCGACCGCGACCAGCGTTTCACGAAGCGGAGGGTGTCTTCGCTGTATTCTTCCTTTCCGCTCAGAAGATAGATCATCGGAGGGAGTGTGACCTCCTGTCCCGAACCGACCATCGTCGCAACCCCGACGATCGAATCATCCGACTGGGTGACGACGAACGTGTACTTCTCGATGCTCCTGAACGAGGGGGGAAGGTTTTTGCACTTCTTCAGGTCGAGCTTCCAGGTGCCTGAAAAATTCGAGTGCCTGACCGTCTGGAAGCCGGCAAGAACAAACCAGAGTGCCGCAAGGAACGTGATGGTTGCCTTCATGATGGTTTTTTCGTCATCCTTTCCCGGATAAATGTGACCACATCCTCCATCCGCGAGCCGCGCGACCCCTTCACCAGGACGATATCCCCGGGAGCAAGGAGTTCAAGCGCAACCTCCGCGAGCTGATTTTTCTGATCGTAATGAAAGTTCACCGGCCGCACATCCGCCGCATCATTGACATGGCGGGAGAGCGGACCGGCGGTCAGGAGATATTCGAAGCCCATCCGCGCGACCGCGGCGCCGACGCGGCGGTGTTCGGCTTCGGCCGCCGGACCCAATTCCAGCATATCGCCGAGAAGAACAATCTTTTTACCGGCGCAGGACATGCTGTTCAGTGCGGCAAGCGCCGCAATAACCGAGTCCGCATTCGCGTTGTAGGTGTCGTTCAGGATGATAATCCCGCCGGCCCTGATCGTGACCATCCGCTTGTCGGCGGGCCGGAACCTGCCGACGGCGTCGCTGATTTCCTTTGCGGGGACGCCGAATGTCAGGCCGACGGCCGCGGCCGCGAGTGCGTTCGCCGCAGCGTTCTCACCGGGCATCGTCGGTATGAAGGAAAATTCCCTCATCCCCTTCGCCCGCACGGCGCAGTGCGCCCGCCCGTCGGGTCCGCTGGAGAGGAGCTTCCCGCGGATGGATGCACCGGCGGAAAAACCGTACCTGATCTTTTTCCGTACCCCGGACGCTTCGGCGACAACACGGGGGTCGTCCATATTCACAAACGCAATTCCGCCCCGGCCGAGGGACGCGAACAGGCGGCCCTCCTCCCTGGCGGCCCCTTCGACCGAGCCGAAAAATTCCAGATGCTCGCCGCCGATATTCGTCAGGAGCGCGTGCGTCGGCGCGGTGACACCGCCAAGGTGTTCGATCTCGCCGAAATGGTTTGTGCCGATTTCAATCACTGCGATTTCATGCCTTTCCTTCAGACCCAGGAGCGTCAGCGGGACGCCGATCTGGTTGTTGTAATTTCCTTCGGTCGCGTGAACCCGGTATTTTCTTTTCAGGACCGACCCGATCAGTTCCTTGGTCGTGGTTTTTCCGTTGCTTCCGCCCACGGCGATGACCGGAATATGAAACCGCAGCCGGTGCCGGTGCGCGAGGTCCCCGAGAGCGGCCACCGTATCCCCGACGATCACCGCCGGCATCGCTTCGTACGATGAACGGTCCGCACGCCCGTCGATCACGGCACAGGCGGCTCCTCTGGCAAACGCCTCACGCACATACTCATGCCCGTCGTGCCGTTCACCCCTGAGCGCAACGAAAAGCGCCCCCGGCCGCAGCGTCCGCGTGTCGGTCGAGATGGACGGGAACGTCCTGCGCCGGAGTCGGGAAAAATTGACCGCCTCCGACCGGCCCTCAGCAAGAAGATCTTCGACGGCGATGCTCATCCGCTCTGCCGGTGAAACCGTTCGACCGCTTCGCGATCGTTGAAATGGTGTTTGCCGGTGCGGTCGATCTGATATTCTTCGTGCCCTTTTCCCGCGATCAGAACGACATCCCCCGCCGACGCCGCGGCGAGAGCGCGCCGGATTGCCTGCTCACGATCCGGTTCAATGACAAGCGTCTTCCCGGCCACGGCGCCGGCCGCGATATCCCGGATGATCGCGTCGGGATCCTCGTTGCGGGGATTGTCCGAGGTAACGATCGTCATATCGCTCATCATGGTGGCGATCCTTCCCATGATCGGACGCTTTGTCGCATCGCGGTTTCCCCCGCAGCCGAACACGGTGATGATCTTTCCCCGCCTGTTCCGGTCGAATATATCGTTGACGGCATTCAGCGCCTTCTCGAGCGCGTCGGGTGTATGCGCATAGTCGATGACCACGAGCGATCCTGCCGGACCGGCGACCGGTTCGAACCTGCCCCTGACAGGGGGCGTCTTCCCGATCGCCCGTACGATCACATCGTACGGAACCCCGAGACCGATCCCGGTGCCGACCGCCGCGAGAATATTCGCCGCATTGAAACTTCCAATAAGCGGCGACCGGATCATCATCCGTTCACCCCGGTGGCCGACCACAAGCTCTGTCCCCCGGAGGGAGAGCGATACGCTCTCAAGGCGGATATCGGCGTCACCCGCCATGGCATAGGTGACGGTCCTGCCGGCGGTGACCGCCAGCATCCGTGAACCGTACGGATCGCCGAGGTTGATGATGCCGCACGCCTCTTCCGGGAGTGACCGGAAGAGAACCGACTTCGCCTCGAAATACCGGTCCATCGTTCCGTGATAATCGAGGTGATCCTGCGTCAGATTCGTAAACACCGCCGCCGAAAACCGGATCCCGTGCACCCGGTGCTGATCGAGAGCATGGGACGATACCTCCATGACGACCGCCCTGCAGTCGCTGGCGACCATTTTTGCCAGGAGCTCATTGAGCTCGAGCGATTCGGGCGTCGTATGGGTTGCGGGAATCCGTTCGGTCCCGATCCAGTACTCGATGGTCCCGATGAGTCCGGTTGCCGATCCGCTCTCCTCGAGAATCGCCCTGACAAGGTGCGACGTTGTCGTTTTGCCGTTCGTTCCGGTGATTCCGACCGCCGTCAGCTTCCGGGACGGATGATCGAAATAATTGGCCGACATCTGCGCCAGCGCCACACGGGTGTCGGGCACCACCACTTTTACCACACCCGTGTGCATGCAGAGCGAATCGGGCAGAACTTCCTCATTTTCGAGCACCACGACTTTCGCACCCCGCTCAATGGCATTCTGGACGAACCGGTGTCCGTCCGCGGCCGAACCCTGGAGTGCCACAAAGACATCTGAACGCCCGACGGCCCTGGAATCGTAGCGAAGTCGGCCGACCTCCACGTCGTGAGTCACCACCATCTGGCCGTACATCGTCTGATACATCTTACTGACGCGGACGTCCGCGAGAATTTTTGAGAGCGTCATGCACCTGCTGGGTTCATGTCCGGCGGCATCGTATCCCTGCCGGACCGATTGCTGTCAGTTTGACGAAAGCGCGTCGGAAATCTTCGGCTGACAGGTAAGGGTAATTTTTGTCCCGGGTTTGACCGCCGCCCCGGCTTCCGGAGACTGGCGTACAACGATCCCCGATCCCGTGACGACGGGATCCAGCTTTTCCCGTATGAGGAGCGCCACCGCGCGGCGGATGCTGAATCCGCGCACGTCGGGCACCGTTCCGCCCGCATGAATCACCACCGACGCCGCCTCGGCTGAATCGACCGGTTCCGGCATCGTGCGCGATCCGCCGTTCGTCCGCTCCGCCACAACCGCCGGTTGTGTTCCGGCCGGCGCGAAGAGATCCGAGGAGGTCATCGACCTCTGGATAATATCTCTGAACACGGGCGCGCTCGTGGTCCCGCCGGTGTAAAAGACCCCCTGCGGATTGTCCATCATCACAAGACAGACAACAGCCGGATCATCCGCCGGGACAAATCCGACGAACGACGCCGTGTAACTGCCGAGATCATAGTGTCCATTGATCATCTTTCGCGACGTCCCCGTTTTGCCCGCAATGCGGATGCCGGGAATCGCCGCCATCTTCGCCGTCCCCCGGAGAACCACTCCTTCAAAAAAGTCTGTCAGCCGCTTCGCGGTCTCTTCCGAAACCACCCGCCGGATGACCTGCGGCTGTTCCGTTCGCATTACCTGCCCCTGCTCGGTTACCACCGATTTCAGGAGATGCGGTTTCATCAGGATTCCGCCGTTTGCCACTGCGGCATAGGCAGTTGCAATCTGGATCGGGGAAACGCTCACCTCGTACCCGTATGCCACCGAGTTGAGCGTCATGAGCGACCAGTCTTTCGGCTTTTTCAGAACGCCGGCGATCTCCCCCGGAAACCCGACGTCGGTCGGGATGCCGAAGCCGTAGTCCCTCGCCATTTTATACAGACGCTCGCTTCCGATGATGTCGCTCACCTTCGCCATGACGATGTTGCTCGAAACTTCAAGCGCCTGCTGGAAGGTGATGATTCCCTCCTTGTGCGTATCGGTGATCGGCCGGACGACGGAACCGTACCGGACGTTGTAGACGCCGTTTTCCGCAAAAAATTTCTGGTCGGGGGTCACCAGTTTGTTGTCGAGCGCCGCCGAGGTTGTGACGATCTTGAAGACCGATCCCGGTTCGAAATTATCCGTTACGGCCCTCAGCCGCTGATCCTCGGGCGGGTATTTGCCGTAGCTGTTAGGATCGATCGCGGGATACTGGGCAATGGCCAGAATGTCGCCGGTTTTCGGCTGCAGCATCACGACGATGCCGCGTTCGGCTTTGCTGGCCTCGATTCCCTTCTTCAGTTCCTTTTCCGCAATCGCCTGCAGACCCATGTCGACCGTCAGAACGACGTTACAGCCGTTGACCGGTTCGACTCTGGGGTAATCGACCGAGGGGCGTGCATGGCCCAGGCCGTCGCGCTGAAAGATCACATATCCGTCGACACCGCGGAGATCCCGGTCGAACTCCAGTTCGAGCCCGGCGATTCCGTCATTGTCGATGTTCGTACAGCCAATGAGCTGACCGCCGATATTTCCGTGGTAATACAACCGTTTCGGTTCATTGCGGACGACGATCCCCGGCAGTTTCCTGACGTCGATCCGGCGTGCGGTTTCGAGGCTGACCTGGCGCTCGAGCCAGACGAATCTGGATTCCGACTGCAGTTTGCCGAGGTAGAAATCCCTCGGTTTTCCGAATACGCGGGAAAACTCCGCCGCAATGGTGCGCGCGTCATCGGCGGCGAGTTTCGGGTCCGCGGCGAACGAAATAAACATCGAGTTCGACGCGATCGGCACATTGTTCCTGTCCAGGAGCATGCCGCGGGCGGCGGGAAGCACGAGCGGTTCCCGGTACTGCTTCTGGGCGATCTCGCGGTATTTGGAACTCTGAATCACCTGGATCTGGAGGAGCCGGAGACCGACAACGGCAAACAACACCAGGAGGCCGATCTGGAGCACGCGGAGACGGATTCTCTCCGGACCCGCGGTCCGGGGATTTTCATCGTTCCCCGCGTGATACGCCGGCCGCTCGGTCATTTGTCGCCGAACCTTTCCATGAGACCCGGATCTGCATCGAACCAGGTCGGCTGTTGTTTGGGATAGACAAGCCCGAGTCTGGCGGCGACGGTCGCAATCCGGTCGATGCTCGCTTTCCTGTTGATCTCCGCCCGGAGCAGATCGTTATCCGTGAGCAGTTTCTGGTACTGCGAATTAAGGTCGTTCACTTCGACGAGGAGCCGGTTGACGGTGATCTTGTTCCAGACATAAAAGACAATGACGAGCGAAGCGGTCATCAGGAGAACGATACGGAGAAGGGTGGAATGCCGTTTCCGGGGGATCGCCCGGTTGTTCCGCCGCGCAAATTCGTTTGTGCCGCCGGAGACCGCCGCGTCGCCGTTATAGACGATCCGGCGCCGCGCCGCATCCTTCTCCTGAACCGGCGCCAGAAGTTCGCTTTCCATCGTTTTCATTCTCGCCATGTCGGCATCATATTTTTTCCGCGGCGCGGAGCTTCGCGCTCCTGGCACGGGGGTTGCGGGAAATCTCGTCCGCGGCCGGCGTCACCGGTTTCCGCGTGAGTATTCTGACCTGCGGAACGACCGGGATGTCGGGAAGGAGTTTTGTGCCGGAAGGAATCGACCTGCGGGCGGCGCCGGCGAAAGCCTCCTTCACAATCCTGTCCTCCAGCGAATGATAGGAAAGTACGACCATGCGTCCGCCGGCCGCCAGCCGGCCGAACAGCGGGCTGATGCAGGCGGAGAGATGATTCAGCTCGTCATTCACTTCGATTCTGAGAGCCTGGAAGACCCGTGCGAGCGTTTTTGTCAGGAATCTGGGATGTCCGACGCGGCGTATCAGCCCCGCCAGTTCACCCGTGGTTCGTATCGGCTGTTTCGTTCGCACTGAGAGAATCTCCTGAACGATGCGGCGGGCATCGGGTTCTTCGCCATACCTGCTGAGGAGGGCGGTCAGGCGCCGTCCATCATAGGTGTTGATGACCGCAGAGGCATCGAGCGCCTGCGACCGGTCCATGCGCATATCGAGAGCGCCGTCGCGTTGAAAACTGAAACCCCGGGCTTCCGCGTCGATCTGGCGGGATGAGACACCAAGATCGAGCAGTATCCCGTTCACCTGCCCGATCTTCAGTTCGTCGAGACGCCGGGGGATGTTTGAAAAATTATCATGTAAAAGAACGACGCGATGAATCCCGGGATGGAGACGGCGTTCCGCTTCCCGGAGCGCATCCGCATCCCGGTCAAATCCTATCAGCGTGCCGCCTGCATCAAGCCTGTCAAGAATCGCCGCGGCATGACCGCCGCCGCCGACCGTGCCGTCGATGAAAACTCCGCCGGCGGAGGGTTGAAGAAAACCGAGAACTTCGTCCCGGAGAACCGGAGTATGATAGGGCGATTCCGCCGGTCCGCGATGTTCTTCCCGTTCATTCACAATCCGGCCGCAACTGCTATTTCATCACCCGCGCGGCGATCGATTCATACGTTTCGGCGTGCGAGGATCTGTACTCTTCGTAAATCTGCGGATTCCAGAGCTCGATCTTGTCGAGCGTCCCTATGATCCGCACTTCGCCCGTGATGCCGGCATATTCCCGGAGCTCCTGCGGGAGCGACAGCCTCGACTGGCCGTCGAGCACGCTCTCGGAGGCAAGTTCCAGCATCGATCGGATGAAAAGCCGGTGATCGGCGTCGTAGTTCGAAAGGTTCCTGAGCGTTTCCTCCAGCTTGTTCCATTCGTCGATGGGATAGACAAAGAGACATTTTTCAAATCCCCGCGTCAGCACGAACGTCTCGTTCGCCTCCGGAGAAACGTACTTCCTCATCTTCGCAGGAAGACTCACCCGTCCTTTTTCATCGACAGCGTATGTATATGAACCTTTGAACGACGACATATTCGATCTTTCAAAATTCATTATGTGATGGAGATTTCGAAGAAAATGCAATTCCCACTTTTCCCCACCGTAGCATTCCAATTTAGATTTTTTAAAATGAAAGTCAAGTAAAAGCCCCAAAATTTTTACGTTTTTAAGGAAATGAAAAATGGGGAAGGTTTTCAAAAATGGAGAAATCTACCAAAACAGCTTATTTTGATCGATTTAATGAAATAATATCGGAGGCGGCGGGCTTACTTGCAGATTGGCAGGTTGAGAAAAGGGGTTATTGGTGATGAAAAATTCAACAGTTTACGGCCGGAGAGCCCGGCTTTTGAACGAAGGGGTTAACCTCCCAAAGGAAGGAACATGCATGCTGTTTCGATCGTCTCACCGATCGTAATCAATCCATAGTAACCGTTCGAGGCGGTCCCGCAGTTCATGACTGCGGTTTTCCCGAGCATATCCGTACCGCGTCCTTCATGAATATGACCGCAGGCGGCGGCATCCGGTTTCCGATCCTCAATGAAATCGCGGACAGCCGTGCTGCCGACATGGTAACCTGCGTGAATGATGTCACACTTCGATCCATAGGGCGGCGCATGGGAGATCAGGATCCTGACCGCCGCGTGTCTGACCTGCAGATACCCGGCCTCCATCTCCGCATAAAGCTCCTCCTCCCGCCGTTCATAGGGCGTATGGAGCGGCGAGAGGGGGGCCGCCGAGGCGCCGAACAGGCCCACCTCCCCGATCACGACCCCTTTCCCCTTCAGGGAGATCCCCTTCCGGGCGAACATCTCGTCGTGCGCGGGCAGGTCCATGTTCCCGGCGATGCAGAAGAGATGCGGGGTGATCGCCGCATACCGGTCGACGGCGGTTTCTGCTTCACGGACGCTTCCGACCGTGGTGAGATCGCCGCCGATCACGACGATATCGGCGCCGGCGTGCCGGATGAGTTCCGATGCCCTGTCATACGCTCCGTGGATATCCGTAAGAACAGCGATCCGCATCTTGTGTTTTCCCCGCATTTCCGGTATCATAGGTCAACAGCAAAATTTCTTTCATGACAATTACAACCGCAACAATCCGCCGGTCGACGCACGGATTCACCGACGTTCAGGACATCACGGAAGATCTGTCGCGGTGCCTGTCGGAGTCCGGAGTACAGAACGGTCTCCTCACGGTGTTCGTGCCGGGATCCACCGCCGGCGTGACGACGATCGAATTTGAACCGGGTGTTGTCGAAGATCTGCGGCAGGCGTTCGAGCGCCTCATTCCGCAGTCGATCAGATACGGGCACGACGCCCGCTGGGGCGACGGCAACGGCTTCGCGCATGTCCGCGCCTCCCTGCTGGGGCCGTCCGTCACGATCCCGTTCCGGAAGCGCTCCCTTCTCCTGGGAACGTGGCAGCAGGTCGTCCTGGTCGACTTCGACAACCGGCCGCGCGAGCGGGAGGCGGTGGTTCAGATCCTCGGCAGTTGACATTATCCGGGCCGGCTCAGTACAGCGCCGAACTGAACTCGCGCCGGAACCGGAGCGTCACCGGATTATCCTCCCCGAGCCATCTGAAGATGGCAATGCACGCCTTCCGCGATCCGTCATCATCAAACTGCCTGTTCCGGCGGATCAGTGCTATGAATTTTTCGAGCGCCGCATCATAGTCCATCGCCATAACCGCTTGTGATGCTTCACGATACAGCGGACCACCATCCCCCTCGGGTAAAGGTATCTCACCTTTCGCGACCCCGAAGCACCGTAGCAGAACCCTGATCATTTCGGTCTGATCGGCATGGCGCGGATCATCCAGATCCGCCACAGCGGCGGCGGCACGTGCGGGATCGGTGTAAAGCACTGCGCGGGCGATCAGCAGTTTTGCCCCGGCATCCGACGGCTCCGCCGCGATGACGCTCTCCAGAAGCTCAAGGGCCTCCCTGTTCCTTCCCCGGGCAATCATTTCAGCGGCAGACGCGACATCTTTTTCGTGCTTTCCCGGCAGATGCTGTGTCAGCCACTGACGGACGGCGTACTCGGGCAGGGCGCCGACGAATCCGGCGGTGACATTTCCGTCGATGAATAACTTGACATTCGGAATGCTCTGAATTCCGAAACGGACCGATTCTTCCCGGAAAACCTCTGTGTTCACCTTCGCGAGCGCCCATCTCCCGCCGTCGGCCGCTGCAAGCCGCTCAAGAACCGGTCCGAGAACCCTGCATGGCCCGCACCACTCCGCCCAGAAATCCGCAACCACCGGGAGGATGAAGCTTTGTTCGATGACATCTTTTCCGAAATCCGTAATCTCCGCCATGCGACGACTCACATTCACCGGTGATTTTGAGAGATGGCCCGCTGTTCCCTTTCATACATGACGTACGAATAGAGCACCAGAATCAGAGTCACGCCGGTCACCGGGACGAGAATCAGAAGCAGAATGATCTGCGGCAATACCTCGCGCGGCACGAAAACGCCGAGGACGACGACGACGCCTGCGATATGAAAGAGAGTGGCGGCAAGTTTGTGCGTTTTCTCCCAGACCGTTTCGCTCTGCAATGTCCACGGCGTTCTGATGCCGACGAAATAATTTCTTTTTGCCTTGCCGCAGAGAGACCCGATCGCAAAAATCAGCACCGCGAGGCCGATGATTATCAACGTGTTCATGCTCAGCTCGACTCCGCGCGACCAGAGCAGGGTCGCCGCATAGACGGCCAGAAGGAACAGATTCAGTATTATAATAAAACGATCATACGCCGGACGGAATTGCGCGATGTTTCCCCTCAGCGGATCGATCCGCGGAACCGCGTAGAAGAGGAGAAACAGAACGACCATAATCCCCGGCAGAAGGAAGAGCCCGGCGAGCTTGGGCATGTAACCGTTTACCTGCCCTTCGGTATTCCAGTGCGTCGGCATCTGGTCAGGCATGCCGGGATAGAGAACGATGGCCGCGACGATTGCGGCGACAACCAGCAGAAGGTTGATCAACTCTGCGACACTGAGGTTCTTTTTCATGGATCCCTCCAGTAGATTCGTAATACGCCGAAATATTTGATTTTAAGGACATCCAAAATATAGCCAATTCCGGCAGTGAAATCCAGATTTGGTCTCCCGGGGAACCGGCATGCGCTCCTGACGCCGCATTGAATTCCTTTCCATCCCCGTGACGGAAATGCCGGAACCTGCTCGCACAATGAGGAGACAATGCCGGGATTATGCGGCGCGACAGCGTTTCCGGCTGACCGTACAATTGCCGGGTCCGGCGACATCCGTTGTTCCGGAAGGACGAACGAGACGATTGTGATGCGAGTCGCGGAATATATATCTTTCCGACACACATCAACATGACGCCGGCGGGGTATGGCCGGCAGAGTAATCCCACGAACGGAGGCAAAATGTCGTTACGTCCGGTCAAGCGCATCATTCAGTCACATCCGACGCTCGAAGGTGCCGGCGTGCATCTCCGGCGCGCATTCGGATTCGGGACGACCTCCGAATTCGATCCGTTCCTTCTGCTGGACGACTTCAGGAACGAACATCCTGAGGATTACCTTCCCGGATTTCCCTGGCATCCCCACCGCGGAATCGAGACGATCACCTACGTCCTGGCGGGCACGGTCGAGCACGGAGACAGCATGGGGAACCGGGGAACGATCGCCGCGGGGGACGTGCAGTGGATGACGGCGGGGAGCGGCATCATCCATCAGGAAATGCCCAAGGGAGATCCCGACGGGAAGATGCACGGATTTCAGCTTTGGGCGAATCTTCCCTCCGCCTTCAAGATGACGCCGCCCCGCTATCAGGAAATCCTGTCGAAGGAGATTCCCGCGATCACGGACGACGACGGAACGCACGTCCGGATCGTATGCGGAACATTCTGGGGCGCCCGCGGTCCCGTGGAGGGGATCGCCGCCGATCCAACCTACATCGACGTTTCCGTGCCGCCGGGAAAGAGAAAAACGCTTCCGGTCGAAGTGACGAGCCATGCATTCGCCTATGTTTTTGCAGGATCGGGAAAGTTCTGCAACGCCTCCGGTCCTCTCGCGGTCCCGACGGAGAGCGTCGGATGGGGGGACGCGCATCCTCCCGTTGATGCTGGGAACCGGTCGCTGCTGTTGTTCGACCGCGGCGACGAGGTTTCGGTCCAGGCCGGAGAGGAAGGGATCCGGTTTCTTCTCGTTTCGGGGAGGCCGCTGAGGGAGCCGGTGGCGTGGTACGGACCGATAGTCATGAACACGCAGGCGGAACTGCGCCAGGCCTTCGATGAGCTGGAGCAAGGAACATTTTTGAAAACCCCCGGAAAGCAGTAACGGCGGGGTGAAATCCCGTTCACCCGCAGTAAAAATGGTTGTCAAATTTCCGGTTGCAGGGCCTTCCTCCAACCTGTATATTTGATGAAAAAACATGACAACCGAATCCGTATATTACCGTGCGTTGGTCGCCAAGAACCCCTCCTTCGAGGGAACTTTTGTCGCCGCAGTAAAAACCACCGGAATATTCTGCCGGCCGACCTGCCGTGCGCGAAAGCCGAAAAAGGAGAACGTCGAGTTCTTTCGAACCGCAGCTGAAGCGATGCAGCGGGGATACCGGCCGTGCAGGGTCTGTCATCCTCTCGAAAAACCTCACGAAACCCCCGCGCCGATCAGAAAACTGATACGCGAGATCGGTGAAACGCCCTCCGTCCAGTTGCGCGATCACCACCTCCGTCAGCGGGGACTCGAACCCAATACGCTCCGCCGGTGGTTCCTCAAAAACCACGGGATCACCTTTCATGCATATCAGCGGATGATCAGAATCAATACGGCTTTCAAGAAAATCCGGGAAGGCGACACGGTCGGGGCCGCGGCATTCGACGCGGGCTTCGAATCCCTCAGCGGCTTCGGCGACACATTCAAATCGATTTTCGGCGTTTCGCCGTCCGGCAGCAGGGAGCGGACGATGGTGGACATCACACGGATCGAAACCCCGCTCGGCACCATGATCGCCGGGGCAACCGAGAAAGGGATCTGTCTCCTTGAATTTACCGATCGGAAAATGCTCGAAACTCAGCTGAAAACACTCGCCCACCGGCTCAACGCGACCATTCTTCAGGGGAACAATCCTCATTTCGATCATCTGAAAAAGGAACTCGGCGGGTACTTCGACGGTACCCTGAAGAAATTTTCCGTTCCCCTCTTCACCCCCGGCACCGAATTCCAACAGGAGGTCTGGAGGGAACTCCGGCGGATCCCGTACGGAAAAACCCGTTCGTATCTCGAACAGGCCCGGGCCGTCGGAAAACCGGAGGCAGTCCGTGCTGTGGCTCATGCCAACGGCATGAACCGAATTGCCATTCTCATTCCTTGCCACCGGGTGATCGGCGCGGACGGCGGGCTGACAGGATACGGCGGGGGCCTCTGGAGAAAAAAATGGCTCCTCGATCTGGAGCTTTCCCATCCCTGATTCGCTGTTGAACGCGCAGGCCGCACAAGGGTGGTTCGTGCCGGTTCGTTGTGCGCGATTATTTTCAGATCTCACGGCGGACGGATCTGAGTTCGCTTGGAGAGTCGGCCCCGATTGCTTATTTTGACTCACACACAAACCGATTTCCGGGCCGATGACGCCAACGCACTCCAACTGCCAGAATCTGAATTTCAAGTCCGCCGACGATTTCCATGCCTGGCGGCATTCCGTACACCTCAGCCCGGTCAGCGGCGAACCCGCAGAAGCGGAATGTGCCTGCATCGGACTCTACCTGAATGCGCTCATCGAAAGTTCCAGCCCGGTTCTCGCCTGGCCCGTGCGCCTCACCGACGCACCCGGGAGCGGACATCTTATCGGTTTCGGCGGAGAACCCGACTTTCATCTTGTCTATACCGCGATCGAAGACCCGCCGCATCCCGCGGGACAGGAGAATCCCCCTTCCGGCGATCGGGCACGCAGGCGGTGGTTCGATCTCTTCAGGAAAAAGGACCCGCAGAAGGAACCCGGTACCGACGACACCGGCAACAGGCTGGAACACGAATGGGCCGCCCTGGCCCTCGCCGCCCTCAGGCATCAGCTTTTCCTGCTGAACAGTCCGGGCGTGAGGAAATATGACTGGAACGAGCTCATCCTCAACACGCTGATTCCCCATCCGGACCTGGACATGCGGGTTGCCGTCGATCTTCTCGGAATATCACTCAACAAGGAATCCGCCGACAGCCGCTATTACCGGCTGTTCAACGCGATCACGTTCGTCTACGATTCGCTTACCATTCCCCGCGCCCTCGCGAAACGAAAAATCTGACTTTGCTGTCCGGTGCGGATGTTTTTTATCCCGCCGGTTGTTTACGTATACTGCAACACCCGCCCGACCGGCGGGTACATTCATCCACAATTCCGGGACATCAGGATGGACAAAGAAGAGCTCCGCGCCCTTCAGGCGCCGCTGAAAGAGAAATATCTCCGGATCCCCTCCTCAGCCCTGGTCACACTCCGGGCGGAAGGGAGAATCGGCGAGGGAATCACCTGCAACGTCGAAACCGGAAAAGCGCTCCGTGAAGCAGGGCTTCACACCGCCACCGGGGGCGACGGAAGTTCGCTCTGTTCGGGGGACATGCTTCTTGAAGCGCTTGTTGCGTGCGCCGGCGTCACCCTCCGTGCCGTTGCCACCTCGCTCGGTATCGAACTCCGGGACGCGCACCTTACGGCGGAGGGCGATCTCGACTTCCGCGGCACTCTCGGCGTAAGCAAAGAAACGCCCGTCGGATTCACAGCGGTCAGACTCCGGTTCCGGCTCGACACGGATGCCTCACCGGCGGATTGTGCAACACTTCTGCGACTGACCGAGCGGTACTGCGTGGTTCTACAGACCCTGCGGAACCCTCCCGCAGTCGATACAGAGATCGCACCCCGTTGAACGACATCTCCCTCTGACTGCTTTTATTTCAGCGGACTGTTCCGTATTTTGCGGCAATCCCGTCAGCCACGCATCAATGAGCCCGGTCATTAAAATCTGCTGTATAGCGACGATCCGGGAAGCCCGTCTTGCCCTCCGGGCGGGGGCCGATGCCATCGGCCTGGTCGGCCGCATGCCGAGCGGTCCGGGTCCCATCCCTGACGATACCATCCGGAGTATCGTCGCGGCACTGCCGGACAGTATCGACACATTTCTCCTTACCAGCGAAACGACCGCGGCCGGGATCGCGGCTCATCACCGGAGAGTGAACACAAAAACCATCCAGCTCGTCGACCGGCCCGCGAAGGGAACGTATTCTTACCTTCGGAAGGAGCTTCCAGGGGTGAAGATCGTGCAGGTCATCCATGTGACGGGAGAGGAATCGGTTGAGGAAGCATGCGAGGCGGCCTTGTCGGTCGATGCGATTCTGCTCGATTCCGGTCGCCCCGCAAACGCCGTGAAGGAACTCGGCGGCACCGGCAGAACGCACGATTGGGAAGTGAGCAGACGGATCGTGAAGAGGATTTCACTGCCGGTCTATCTTGCGGGAGGCCTGACGCCGGAGAACGCGCGGAACGCATTCGAACTGGTGAAACCGCACGGACTCGATGTCTGCAGCGGGGTGAGAACGAACGGCATGCTCGACCCGGACAAGCTTCTGGCCTTTGTGACCGCCGTCCGGGGGAGCGGCGGTCAGACACCGGCCTAAATCGGAGGTATTCATGATCCATGCTGTGAAGTACTCTCACACAAATCTCATCGCAAGGGAGTGGAGGTCGCTGGCTGAATTTTATCGGGAGGTGTTCGGCTGTATCCCGGTTCCCCCGGAGCGGCACTATGCGGCGGGAGGGGATCTTGCCCGCGGCACCGGCGTGGCGGAGAGCGAACTCCACGGCGTTCATCTCCTTCTGCCGGGATATGGACCGGATTCGCCGACGCTCGAGATTTACAGCTATACCGTCAGCAGGGAGGCTGTGACGCCGGCCGTCAACAGGCCGGGGCTCGGCCACATCGCATTTTCGGTCGCAGATGTGGCGCAGGCCCGGAACGAAGTTCTTGCGCGGGGCGGCGCCGCGGTCGGGGAAATCGTGACACTCCGGACCAGCGACCGCCGGCGCGTCACCTGGTGTTACGTCCGCGACCCCGAGGGCAACATCATCGAACTTCAATCGTGGGAAACGTAAGCGATGAAGATCCGGGCGATCATATTCGGTGCGACCGGCATGGTGGGCGAGGGTGTGCTTCATGAAGCGCTTCGCCATGAGGATGTCGAAGCCGTTCTCGTCGTCGGCCGAAGGCCGTGCGGAACGGAACATCCGAAGCTCACCGAAATAATTCTTCCCGATGTCGGGGAGGTTTCCGCAATCAGCCGCGAAGCGGCCGGGTACAACGCATGTTTTTTCTGTCTCGGCGTCTCCTCCATCGGGATGAGGGAAGATGAATACCGGCGGATAACGTACGACCTGACGCTGTCCGTCGCCCGGACACTGTGCCGACTCAATCCCCTGATGACATTTTGTTACGTCTCCGGCGCCGGGACCGACAGCACGGAGCAGGGCAGATCGATGTGGGCGAGGGTGAAAGGAAAAACCGAGAACGATCTTGCGCGGCTTCCCTTCCGCGCCGTCTACAACTTCCGGCCCGGCTTCATCAGACCCACCCCGGGTCTCCGCAACGCATTCCGGCTGTCACGCATCCTCGGAAAAATCTATCCCCTGCTGCATCTCCTCTTTCCCGCGTATGTCTGCACGCTCGAAGATCTGGGCAGCGCAATGATCCGGTTGTCCGCACATGGATATTCGCGCACCATCATCGGCAATCGGGAAATAACAGACCTGGGCGCGGAAAACGCTCATTCATAACTATTCAACTATATATAGAGAGGGTGTCATGAAACCGATCCGTTCCGGAATACTGATCCCGTGCATCTTCACGTTCCTTTTCATCACGGTAAGCTCGGCCCAGCAGGTTGAATACCTCAAGGCGGACACATCTTCGCCGTATCCGTTTTCGGACGCCGTCCGCGTCGGCAACATGCTCTATCTCTCCGGCGCCGTCGGGATCGACAGCACGGGCAAGCTTGTACCCGGGGGCGTCGAGGCGGAAACCCGGCAGGTCATGGAAAACATACGCCGCGTCCTCGAGCGAAACGGCTCTTCGTTCGATCGCATTGTCAAATGTACGGTCATTCTTGCCGACATCAGGGAATGGCCCGCGCTCAACGCTGTGTATCGGACATATTTCCGAAAGGATCGGCTTCCGGCCCGGACGGCATTTGCCGCCGCAGGGCTGGCATTCGGCGCGCGGCTTGAACTTGAATGCTGGGCTCTTCTCAAATAACGACCCGATATCACATCACGGAAGGAGTGCGCCTGTGCGGATAAAAATTGTTCTGATGCTTATCATCGCCGTCACCTCCGGGCTTCTCATCGCCTGGATCGACGCCTCACCCGGCTGGGACGATGCGGGAATAACGGCCGGAGCGCTCGTCCTCCTCTCTGCGATCCTCGGTGCGATCATGCCGCGGTATGCAGCGCTGTGGGCCGCGGCCGTCGGGATCTGGATACCGCTCTGGAACATTTCCCACCACGGGTCGTACAGTTCCCTGGCGGTGCTGGCGTTTGCGATTGTCGGGGCATTCGCGGGAGCGTTCGGCCGCAGGTTTCTCGGCGGCGCCCCTCCGAAGCAACAGTAAGCCGGTCGGTACCGCTCCCACAATCCTCCGCATCGGACAGGGCGCAGGACTGCCGCGCTTCATACATCCACGCACTCCGGCCGCTTTCCGGGTGTCATGACGTTCCCCGAATGCGGAAATCCTCTGCCGTATTCACTGTAATTCTGCGGAATTCCCTCATTTCGTCCTCATGCCACTCTCTTTGGGGTAACAATTCCTTAAACATACGATCATCGTTTATTCATCCCCCGCAGGTATATTTGTGTGCGAATGAATGATCGCGTTCCGATGTCCCACGACCGACAGGATAAACAGATGAATCAGACATTCGCTTCCGGCGCATCGGACGCCGTCATCATATCCGATCTGCATCTCGGCAGTGCCAACTGCCGGGACCGCGAAATCGTCGAATTTCTCGAGCGTCTCCGGAGCGGTGAGATCCCGGTCCGGCGCCTCATCCTGAACGGCGACGTCTTCGACTCCATCGATTTCCGCCGACTCAACAAGCGGCACTGGAAAATCCTTTCCCTCCTCCGGAAGCTCTCCGACCGCATCAGCATCACATGGGTCTGCGGAAATCACGACGGTCCCGCCGAAATGATTTCGCACCTTCTCGGTGTGGAGGTGGTCGACGAATATATTTTCGAAAGCGGCGGACGCGCCGTTCTCGTCCTCCACGGTCACCGATTCGACGATTTCATCGACACCTATCCCCGCATCACACTTGCGGCCGATCTCCTCTACAGGTTTCTGCAGACGATCGACCGGTCGCACCGGTTCGCGCGATTCGCAAAATCGAACAGCAAGATTTTTCTCCGGTGCGCTGAAAAAATACGGGTGCAGTCCGTCTCCCATGCCCAGGCCAGCGGCTGTGATATCGTCTGCTGTGGTCACACCCACCATGCCGAGCAGATCGCCGGTCAGTTTGTCGAATACCACAACAGCGGATGTTGGACCGAATCCCCCTGCACCTATCTCGATGTGAACCGCGGAAGGGTTCTGCTGAGGACCTTCGTTCCGGCGGGCATCACCGAACAGACCGACTATGCAGAAACCGCAGAACCGGCAATTGAATTTGCTTTATCATAACCTGCAGGCGGCTGCGGAACCGGTTCCCGGCGGGCCCGCAGTCTGGCTGGCGGCGGCGGACATGGGCTTCGGTCATCTCCGCGCCATTCATCCACTGCGGAATCTTGCGCACGGCGGGACGATCGTTCTCGGCAGGAACGACGGCACCACGCCGATGGAGGAGCGGTTGTGGAAGAACATGACCGGCATCTATGAGCGTTTTTCGCGTGCGCGCAGAATCCCCCTGATCGGAAAAGGTCTGTTCCAGCTTCTCAACGCATTCCTCGAAATTCCCTCGTTTTATCCGATGCGGAATCTTTCCCGCACCACCTTCCAGGTGCGGCTGCTGGAATCGCTCATCGCGCGCGGGCTCTGCTCGGGATTCCTTTCCACCATCGGCCAGGAACCTCTGCCGCTTGTCACTTCGTTCTATGCGGCCGCGATCGCGGCCGATCGCGCCGGATTCGACCGCATCTACTGCATCGTCTGCGATGCCGACCTCAACCGGGTCTGGGTGGCGCGCGATCCGTCTGAAAGCGGCATCATCTATTTCGCACCGTGCGGCAAAGCCGCGCAGAGGCTTCGTTCCTACGGAGTACAGTACGACCGGATCAAAATCACCGGGTTTCCCCTTCCTCACGAGCTCCTGGGCGGGAAGGAGCTTCCGGTACTGAAGTCGTCGCTCGCGAGACGGCTCCGGACCCTTGACCCGAAGAACCGGTTCTGGCCGCTCCACCGGAGAAACGTTGAATATTTTCTCGGCGCCGACAACTGCCACCAGGCGGGAAACCGCCAGCTGACGATCACGTACACCGTCGGCGGCGCAGGCGCGCAGAAGGACATCGGCGGAAAAATCGCCTCGAGCCTCCGGCGGCGCCTCGCCAACGGAGAGGTCAGGCTCAATCTTGTCGCAGGAACGAAACCGGCGGTCCGCGATTACTTCGAAGAGGTGCGCGAGCGGCTCGGCGAAGCGTGTGCCCGGAATATTTTCGTCGTACACGGAGAAACGCTGGATGAATATTTCGACCGCTTCAACGAAACGATGCGGGAAACCGACATCCTCTGGACAAAGCCGAGCGAGCTCTCCTTCTACTGCGGACTCGGCATACCCGTCATCATATCGCCTGCGATCGGTCCGCAGGAATATTTCAACCGCCGGTGGCTGACGGAAATACAGGCGGGCATACGGCAGGAAAATCCCGAGTTTACCGATCAGTGGCTGTACGATTTTCTGGATAACGGGCGTTTCGCCGAAGCGGCGTGGGCCGGATTTCTGAAAGCCCGCAAGCTCGGAACATACAAAATACTCGAGATCCTCCGCGACGGCACCATGACCCGCGAAGATTCCCCATTACTCCGGTGACATCATGAACTCGAAACTGCCGAAGCACGAGCGTCATCTGTTTCTGTACCTGAAGACAGGAGGCGGGCATGCGGCTCCGGCGCGGGCCGTCGCCGCCGCACTGCAGTCCGCCCACCCCGGAACGGTGGAACCGCTTCTTGCGGACGGGCTGGCCGAATCGCCCCGCTTCGTCCGCCTTCTCATCGAGGACGGCTACCGTCTTCTCCAGGCGCGCGCCCGCTGGTATTACGCCCTGATTTACTTCCTCAACAAGATCCCGCCCGTCGCATGGTGCAACGCACTGCTCGTTTCGTTCTTCGTCCGCCCGTATCTTGAGGGTCTGATCCGGGAAGGGCGGCCCGAAAAGATCGTGATATTTCATTTTCTCCTCATCCGGCCGGTACGGGAGGCGCTCCGGCGCACCGGGCACCAGGCCAGCACGCTCGTGGTCGTCACCGATCCGTTCACGGCTCATCCGTTCTGGTTTCACGACCGGCAGCAGCGATTTATCGTGTTCAGCGAGCGGCTCCGTCTGTTCTGCCGTTCGCGCGGCATTCCGGACGATCACATCGCCGTCTTCCCGTTCATCATCAGCGACAAGTTTTCTGCAACCGCATCCGCTGACAGATCGACCGAAATGAAACTGCGGATCGGGGTCGATCCGGCCGCGCGGCTGGTGCTGATCGCCGGCGGTGCGGACGGCATCCCGAACGGGTACAGAATTGTCCGGCATCTGCTTCAGCGACATCCGTCCTACTCCATCGCCATCGTCTGCGGAAACAACCGGCGGCTCCGGGACAGGCTTCTGGACCTCTGCAGGCGCACCGGATCGGAGCGGCTGAAAGTATTCGGATATGTCGACAATATCCATGAACTTCTGCAGGCGGCCGACATTGTCATCACGAAATGCGGCGCATCCATGTGCATGGAAATCCTCCTGTCGAACAGGATTCCGGTGGTTTCCAGCTATCTCTGGGAGCAGGAGAAAGGCAACATGGAATTTCTCACCTCCGGGGAGATGGGGATTTATCAGCCGAGGCCGGCACAGATCCCGACGGTCATTGAACGGCTGTTTTCCGATCCCGGGATGCTCGACCGGATGAAATCCAACATCGCCTCCCTCCGCATGGAGAGCGGAACCGCCGCCGTCGCCGATTACATCTTCTGCTTCTCCTGATCCCGCTCCCGGTCCTCCGGCCGCCGGCACATCGGTCCGGAGTCCCCTTTTTTATCTGATTTGTATTGTACCTTATCCGAAATCTTCTTACCATAATCGGACAAACGCGGTATCCGGTTCCGGGCCGGAGGCAGTTCCGGCCATACCGTCCGCAGTCATCAGGAAAATCGAGTGCCCGCACCCACGCCGAGTAAAATACTGACCAGGTTTTCCCTGCCGCTGAAGAAGGCGGGCGGTGCGATCCAGATATCGCCGAAGCTGACCGCCGCCGCCTACGCCGAGACCGAGGAACTCCTCAAAACCCTCGGAACCACTTCGCAGGGCCTGACGGTGGACGAGGCTGCCGCCAGAATCGAAACCAGCGGACCGAACGAGGTCGCGCAGGAGGTACAGCATGGGTGGCTCTGGCGGCTGCTGCACACCCTGCAGAATCCCCTCGTGATACTCCTCGGCGCCCTCGCGGCGATTTCGTTCGCGACCGGCGACCCGCGCGCCGGCACGGTGATGTGTCTCATGGTGGTTCTCGGCGTGCTCCTGAAGTACATCCAGGAAAGCCGGGCAAGCACGGCGGCGGCACAGCTGAAGGCGATGATCAAGGTCACCGCCACGGTCATCCGGGACGGTCAGACAATGGAGGTCCCGCTCAAGGATCTTGTGCCGGGCGATATCGTGAAACTCTCGGCGGGTGACATGATTCCCGCCGATCTCCGTGTCATCGCCTCGAAGGATCTTTTCATCATCCAGGCGAGTCTCACCGGCGAATCGCTTCCCATCGAAAAATACGACGCACGCGAAACCCGGCCCGGCTGCAATCCTCTTGAGTTCAGCAACATCTGTTATCTCGGCACGAGCGTCGAAAGCGGTACGGCAACGGCGGTTGTGGTTGTCACCGGCAAGCACACCTATTTCGGAAGCATGGCCGGAAGCATCCTCGGCCAGCAGATAGAGACAAGTTTTGACAAGGGGATCAGGCGGTTCACCTGGCTGATGATCCGGTTCATGTCGGTGATGGTTCCCCTCGTCTTCATCATCAACGGGATCACGAAGGGGAACTGGGGAGAGGCGTTCTTCTTTGCGCTCGCCGTGGCCGTCGGGCTCACTCCCGAGATGCTTCCGATGATCGTCTCCGTAAGCCTGTCGCGGGGCGCCATGCTGATGTCGCGAAAGAAGGTCATCGTCAAGCGGCTGAATTCCATCCAGAACTTCGGCGCAATGGATGTTCTCTGCACCGACAAGACCGGAACGCTCACGATCGATCATGTCATTCTGGAACGCCACTGCGACGTCATCGGGACGGAGGACGATCTGGTTCTGCTCGACGCGTACCTGATCAGCCATTTTCAGACGGGACTGAAAAACGTTCTGGACCGCGCCATTCTGGACAAGCAGGAGATCCATACAAAGTCCGACATCCAGAGTTACAAAAAGTTCGATGAGATTCCGTTTGATTTTTCCCGCCGGATGATGTCGGTCATCGTCGAGACCCCGGACGGGACACACCGCCTGCTCACGAAGGGAGCTCCGGAGGAGGTGTTCCGGCGCTGTACCCGGTTCGAGCTGGAGGGAGAAATTCTCCCCATGGACCAGATTCTGATCCAGGATCTGCGCGATGAATATCAGCGGCTGAGTTCCGACGGATTCCGGGTCCTTGCCGTGGCATACAAGGACCTCGAGCGGCGATCCGCCTATTCGAAGGACGATGAGCAGGATCTGGTCCTCCGCGGGTATGTCGCGTTCCTGGATCCCCCGAAGGAAAGCGCGACCCCCGCGATCGCGGCACTGCACAAGCACGGGGTGCGCGTCAAAATACTCACGGGCGACAACGACCTCGTGACCAAAAAAGTGTGCCATGACGTCGGACTGCCGACCGACAGGATTGTGCTCGGCACCGATATCGACGCCATGACGGACGAACAGCTTTCCACCGAGGCGGAGAGCACCGACATTTTCGCCCGCCTCTCGCCGGCGCATAAACAGCGCATCGTCCTGGCGCTCCGCGAGAAAGGCCATGTCGTCGGATTCATGGGCGACGGCATCAACGACGCACCCGCCCTCAGGGCGGCGGACGTCGGAATCTCGGTCGACACCGCGGTCGACATCGCGAAGGAATCGGCCGACGTGATCCTTCTCGAAAAAAGCCTCATGATCCTGGAGGAGGGCGTCCTCGAGGGACGGAAGGTCTTTGTCAACATCATCAAGTATGTCCGGATGGGCGCGAGCTCGAACTTCGGCAACATGTTCAGCGTTCTCGGCGCGAGCGCGTTCCTGCCGTTCGTCCCCATGCTTCCGATCCAGATCCTGACGAACAATCTCCTGTACGATTTTTCTCAGGTTCCGATCCCGACCGACAACGTCGATCCGGAACAGATCGTCCGGCCCCGTCCGTGGTCCATGAACGAAATCAGCCGGTTTATTCTCTATATCGGTCCGATCAGTTCAATCTTCGATTACACGACCTACTTCATCATGCTCTATGTCTTCGGATGCTGGGATCCGTCGCGTGCCTCCCTTTTCCAGACCGGCTGGTTCGTCGAGTCGCTCATGACCCAGACTCTTATCATCCACGTCATACGCACGAATAAAATTCCGTTCCTCCAGAGCATGCCGAGTGTCCCGCTGATCCTCACATCGGCAATCATCATGGCGGTCGGCATGTGGCTTCCCCATTCACCCCTCGCCTCCTCGCTCGGCTTCACCGGACTGCCGCCGCTCTACTGGCCTCTGCTCCTGGCCACCCTGCTCTGCTATGTCTTCATGACGCAGGCGGTCAAGGCGATCCTTCTCAGAAAGATGTGGATCTGAACGCCCCGCGGTACAGGGAACAACGAAGAACATGCACCTTCCGGGCGGTCGTGTTTTTTCTGACCTGGGCGTGCTCCACCCATGCGGGTCAGCCCTCCGCCGACAGTACGGGCACGGACTGGTCCGTACATTTCCAGCAGACCATCGTCACACAGTACCATCCCGATTTTTCCGCTCCCTATACCGGCCGGAACAGCCTCCTGACCAGCGAACCGGCCCAGACCTCCGTCACCTCGACATTTTTTCTGGGGCGGAGGCTCTGGTCCAATGCGGATATCGAATTCAGCCCGGAACTCGCGGGCGGCACCGGCCTCAGCGGAGCCGTCGGCATTGCCGGCTTCGCCAACGGGGAGACCTTCCGGATCGGCGATCCCTCGATCCGCATTACTGTCAGCAGAATCTTTATCCGGCAGTCCTTCCCGCTCGGCGATAACACATCCGCCGCAGACGACGGCCCCAACCAGATCGCCGGATCACAACCTCTGCGACGCATCACACTGACTGCGGGAAAAATCAGCATGACCGATTTTTTCGACGATAACCGCTACAGCCACGATCCCCGCTCCCAGTTCCTGAACTGGGCCATGATGACGAACGGCTCGTGGGATTACCCGGCCGATACACGGGGATACACCTGGGGCATCGTCGCAGAACTTTTTACCCCTCCCTGGGAGGCACGCATCTCAACTGCCATGGTTCCCACGGAGGCAAACAAATCGGTGATGGATACACGAATCGACAGTGCACATTCGGAAACCGTCGAGATTACCCACACCCATCTGCTCGGCTCCCTTCCGGGAATTGTGCGCCTGCTCGGATATCACACGATGGCCCGCATGGGAAATTACCTCGATGCGCTCAGAACCCCGGGCGTCGACATCACCGCGACGCGAGCATACGGCCGTTCAAAATACGGATTCGGCATCAACATCGAGCAGGCTCTGGCCGATCAGATCGGCTTTATGGCCCGCGCTGGCTGGAACGACGGCCGGAACGAAACCTGGATGTTTACCGAAATCGACCGGTCGCTGAGTCTGGCGCTCTCCCTTGGCGGAGCTCTCTGGAACCGGACCGGTGATACGTTCGGCGCGGCGTTCATGCTGAACGGCATCTCGGCGGATCACCAGGCGTATCTCCGGGCCGGCGGGTACGGATTCATCATCGGCGACGGCGCGCTGAATTACGCCCCGGAGCTGATCACCGAAACCTACTACCAGTTCCCTCTTCCGCAGTATCATCTCACCCTGAGTCCCGATTATCAGTTTGTCCTGCATCCCGCCTATAACCGCGACCGCGGGCCTGTTCACATTCTCGGCGCCCGCGCGCACGTCGAACTGTAATTCATTTCCCGCCGGACAGGCATCATTCTCCCCGGATATTTTAATCAGTGCAATTCCACCCGAATTATACTATATTACCCTTCGGAATCTGCTACATCCAATCGGATCATCTGCGGCGAATTTGCATCAATGAACAAGAACCGGATCGAAGCCTTCAGCGACGGCGTCATCGCCATCATCATCACCATCATGGTGCTGGAACTGAAAATCCCCCGCGGCGTGACGCCTGAGGCCTTTCTGCCGGTCGTCCCGACGCTCCTCAGCTACCTTCTCAGCTTTATCTTCATCGCGATCTACTGGAACAATCACCATCACCTGTTCCAGGCGGTCAAACATATCAACGGCCGGACTCTCTGGGCAAATCTCCACCTCCTTTTCTGGCTCACGCTCATTCCCTTCGTCACAGCCTGGATGGGGGAGAACCGGTTCACCACCTGGCCGGTCGTTTTCTACGGCGCCAATCTCCTCATGGCGGGGACCGCATACTATATTCTTTCACGAAATCTTCTCACGATCCACGGAAAGGATTCCGTCCTCTCCGCGGCCCTCGGCACCGACGTGAAAAGCCGACTGTCGCTTATCATCTACGTGATCGCCCTGGTCCTTGCATTCTACGACGCCCTGTGGGCCTGCGCGCTGTATGTCGTGGTGGCGGTGATGTGGCTCATTCCGGACCGCCGTATCGAACGGACCATTGCGGCATGAAGCGGACATTCCCTATGGCACGCATCCTTGTTCTCCTCGCGGCATTGCTGGCCGTTTCCGCGGAGTGCGCCGCGCAGAAGCCCCAGCGATTTCCCTTCTCCCGCACGGAAAACTCCGACGGGGCGAAATTCGTCTGGTTCGTCTACAACCTCTCGGGATTTTCCTTTCCCTATCAGCCCGCAAAATCGATCCCGGCCTCCAACAGGTTCCTGAAGCTCTCCGCCGGACATCCCCAGGAGGGCGATCTCGCATGGTGGCCGCGGTTCGTCGGGATCTACGACGGCGATTCGACGCGGAGCGTGATGACCGCGGAGGGAAAAACGCCTCTCGCCGCGCTGGTGAAAAAATACGGACCGGTCCAGTGGTACACCTATGTTCACGGCGTGCCGGTCTCGTTCGAGCTCCCCATCGATGAGGGCCGCATCGCCTATACGATTCCCGATTCCACCCTCTGGAAGCAGAAGGATCAGAAGTACAACCCGACGGCGAACAAGGGGATGCTGCTGTTCGAGAGGGATTCGGTGATCGATGCGGACGGGAACGCGTCACAGCCAATCATGTCGATCGTCTATGAGCAACTGCTTCCGGGGATGACGAATGTGGGAGAATTCGCGCGCGGCGCAGCGCGACCCGACGTCATGAAGGTGACCTCCATCGACACGGTTGAACAGTCGGTGCTCTACCACTGCGCCTACAACGACAGCGTCGATCACACCGTGCTCATCCTCTATTCCGTCGAGGAAACGACCGGGCTCACGGTTCTCTGCGACGCCACGGCGGGAACATTCGAAGCGCTCCGCAGGGAATTTCTGGCATTTCTCGAATCAGTCCATTTCCGGGCCGACACCGGGCAGAACAAATAGCGTTCGTCCGGACGGCGGGATATTGCAGGGAGATCGTCCGCATGGCCACGATCCGTTTTCCGGTCGTTCCGGTTCTCATCGGCTTTCTTGTGGTATCATGCTCGGGGCCGGCGGAAATCGCAAGGGAGATTCCCCGGTTTTTCCCGCTTTACGGCGAATGCGGATTCACGGAAGGATTCGCGCCGCCGCTTCCGCCCGGCCTGATCGGCGATTCCGGGCATGTCCGCTATGCGGAGGGGAGGGCTTTTTACCGCAATCCGAATCATCTTGGGGTCGATTTTCCCGCAGAGGAAGGGACCCCGGTGACTGCCGGTGTGACCGGCTGTCTGGTCTATTATTCGCCCAACCCGCCGCGGAGCGGGCTGACGGCGGTGATTTCCGCTGACACGCGCGGGGAGATGAACGTGCTGGACGGGCTCGGGGCGCAACGGACCGCGAAGCGCTTCATCCTGATCTATGAATGCATCAGACAGACGAGGGAGTACGAATCCGACCGCCGGTCCGGGAGATCGGACACGCATCTGAAGACGGGGGACCATGTCGCGCCGGAGACGGTGATCGGGTGGGTCGACCGGCGTTCGCGCGATCACGACAGTCTGCAGTGTCTTCACTACGGAGTCCGTCTGCAGTCGTGGATCGACGCGTATGCACTGTCGGGATTCGATGCGCTCGCGGCGGAGGACAGCAATTCGCGTGCGACGTTATACTACACCGACCCGGTGCGGCTGTTCTGGCCGGAGAAATAATCAACTGGGCCGGAAACATTCACGGTTGCCCGGAACGGAGTGATGCGGATCGCCGAGCGGGCCTACCAGGAGTGGTGATGGCCGGGGGCGTGCCGTTTCCGCAAACTGCGTTTTCTTCTGTGCCGGCGGGAGCGATAGCGGGCGGACATTTCACGGGCGCTGAAGGAATAGGAGATCTCGATGCCCGTAAGTTCGCAGAGGCGTTTCATGACCGTGGACGACGCGTAGGAGTGGCCGTTTTCAATCTCGGTATAGTGTTTGAGTGAGATCTGAAGCGCGGCGGCGACCTGTTTCTGAAGAAGATGATGTTTTATTCTGTATGACCGGAGTGCCTCGCTGAGTGTCATGCGTTCCTCCCGCATGGATGGAAATCCATCTAACCATATTGGTAAGATAATATTTCTTGACATTGATCTGAATCGACCGTAAATTTAGGCAAAGATTTTTGAAAGTCAAGTTCGCGGAGGCAGGCACCATCTTTCTACCCCCGCAGTATCACCCCCGCAATGTTCTTCTCTTTCGCCGGTCTGGGAGATATCGTGATGTCGCCGGCACACAGCAGGAAAGACATAGCATGTACATCCGGAGAGACATAGGGAATCTCTTGAACATTCTCGCTGAGCCCGTGAATGTATACCGGAAACTTCGGGAGCGGCCCGCATGGCTGGCGGCCGTCTGCTCGCTGATCGTGTTCTGGCTTATCCTGGGGGGATTGCGCATCCCCGCGATGGAGGCGGCGGTCCGGAATATTTTTGTCCGGGCGTACAGCGAAGAATCCGCCGAGATCGCCGGCAGGGCGGCGATGCGGTTCATCCGCCTGCAGGTCTATGTTCTCGAGCCGGCCGGCGTGATCGCCAATTGGTTCGCGGCAAGCACCGTTCTTTTTATTGCGGTGCGGATGAGACCGCGGGGAGGCGCATTCGGATTTTCCCATGCGTGCTCACTCGCCGCTTATTCACAGGCGCCATATGTCTGGATGGAAATTCTGAATACCGTCATACTGTACTACCGCGGATTCGACGCTCTGCGCTCCTCCGCTGATCTGCGGCCGCTCCGCGGGATTGATTACTTCATCACATCCGACAGTTTATCTCCCATCGTCAAAGACATCTGTTCTGAAATCAACCCTTTTTCAGTCTGGTACGTCATTCTTCTCGGCACAGGAATATTCATCATCGCAGGAATATCGGCGCGGGACGGGGGTGCCATAGCGGGCGCGGTCTGGTTGTCGCGGATCGCGCTCCGCTGTTTTATCCCTCTTGTTGAACAGCTGATGGCCGGATTCCTGCTTTCGTAACTGACGCCTGCCGGTGGGGGCAGGTGTGCGGAGTGGCTCATCCGCGGTTGTCACCCGTCATGACTGCGGACGGAAAATCACACTGGCGGGAAACATACTACCGGGAGGTCCCAATGAAATACGGCCTGATTCTCGCCGCCCTCCTTCTGACGGCCTCGTCACTGATCACGCCCGTCCGGACAGACGCATGTGCGTGCAAATGTTCCGATCTGACAGGGTGCTTCAACGATTGCCGTCGGATGTTCGATACCGATGCGATGCGTGCCGGCTGTTATGCCGGCTGCACCATCGGCTGCCTCATCCACGGGCAGTCATAAACTCATCGAGGCGGGCTTACTTCGGGCTGGCCGGAGCGAGCCCGCCCGCGATTGAGAGGGAGAATTCTCATGATCAGCTGTGCTCCATTCCGGTTCTTCGCAGTACTTGCCGTTCCGGCGATGCTGACCTGTGCTCTCGGACAGCCGGGCAGGAAGGTGACGATCTCCGAAATGGTAACCTTCGGCGGCGAGAAGGAATTTTCCGCTGTCGGCGAGATAACCGTTCTTCCGAACCGGGAGATTCTCGTTTCGGACGCCTATCGATATGTGATCCGGCGCTACACGTCGGGCGGGAAACCTCTCGGAAAATACGGCCGCAGGGGCCGGACGAACGGATCCTTCGAATCGATACCCTATTTCGTCCGCTCCGGAGGCGGAATCGTCGCGGTTGCGGAAGCGGGAAGCGCCAAACTGCAGATTTTCCGGAAGGATTTTTCGTATATCCGCACCCTGTATGCCCCGGGACCGGTCGTCGATTTTGCAATCACTCCGCACGGCAATATTTTTGTGAACGATCTCCCCGCAGTCAGTTCCGGCTCCGGTGCATGCCTTTTCTGCAGGAGTGATTCTGTGCCATCGGCGCTCACCCTGCCCGACGCGGAGACGATTCCCGTCCTCAATATGTTCAGCCTGGAGAATGACGGGAAGGGGGGATGCATCGCCGCTGCCAAGTACAGGAACTGTATCGCCAGATATGACAGTCTCGGGAAGATAACGGCTATTTTCCGCGTTCCCGGCATGCCGGAGAAGGCAATTCTTAACCGGTCTTCAGGGGATGAATCGGTACTCCTCCCCGAAGGAGTGCTGTTTCACGACGTCGCCACGACAACGGACGGCACCATATTCATACTGGGAGGCGATGCCGCACAGCATCCCGAGCAGGATGTCTATGTTCTTTCGCCGGAAGGCCGCCTCCTCACGACCATGACACTGCCGGAACGGACCGGCATACTCTATATTGATGATAAGAACTTTCTGTACACCCGCGCACGGTCACGAACGGTCGTGCGCAAATACTCGCTGACCGAACATGACAGTCAATAAAATCCTGCGGGACCGGAGTTTTCCCGCGAACGAACTTCTGAGATTCGTCGCACGGGCGGTTGCGGCCGGTCTGCTCCTACTCGACACATCCGCGCTTGGACAGAGTACGCCCCGGACGAAGGCAGAAGACAGTGCGGGCTTCCCCATGCCGCTGGAAAATTACCTGCATGACGCGTGCATCCCGGTCGGGGGAGGTTATCGCGGCGGCATTCTTGCCCTGCTTCTGCGGTTTGAAAATTTCAGCTGTTTGCCATGTCTGAACAATTTTATGGAATTTTGTGATTCGCTCAGGGACGCGCGTATGCCGAAATCCCCCATCCCGGTAATCATCGTCGTCGCCCGGAATGAGCAGTCAACCGATCGCCAGAAAGTTTCCATGAGACGCTGGGCGGATGAGAACGGGCTCCCATATCCCCTCACCTGCGTCCCGCGCGGGTTCTTCGCCGCGTGGCATATCGAAAAATCCGAGGTTGTGCTGTGGAGTCCGGCCGGCGGCATCGAACGAACGGAACCGATTCCTCTATCGACCGCAGGCAGATCCTGGCTTCTGCATCGGCTCCGCGGGGAGACGCCATGATCGAACTGCACTATTCTCCTGGAGCGTCCCGCAGGGAACCGCCGATCCTGGCAGATGGACTTACCAAGATATTCCGCGGCGGCGGACACGGGAATGAGCGCGTACACGCTCTCGACTCGCTGACGCTCGAGGCACATGGGGGTGAAATTCTCGGCATTGTCGGACCCTGCGGAGCCGGCAAATCGACTTTGTTCAAAATATTCCTCGGAATTCTTCGCCCGACCGCAGGCCGCGCGTGGATAGCCGGAAAGCCGGTCTCCGATCCCTCCTCGCGCCGAACCGTCGGCTATCTGCCCGAACACCCTGTTTTCCCCTCCCACCTCTCTCCTCTCGATGTCCTCCGGATCTCCGGGATTCTCGCCGGTCTCCGCGGGAAAATGCTCACATCCAGAATTGAGGAAGTATTATCCCTTTTCGAGATTTCCCACGATGCCCGAACACCGATCAGCTCACATGCAAATGGAATTATGCGGCGACTGTCCCTCGCCCAGATGCTGATCCACGATCCCGAAATTCTCCTCCTGGATGAGGCGGGAGATGATCTGGATCCCGCCGGACAAAGGATGCTGAGAAATATTCTTGTTGAATTCCGGGCCTGCGGAAAGACAATCGTCCTGACCTCCCGTCTCCTGGACGATATACGACTGCTGGCCGATCGTATCGCGGTCCTTGATCGCGGTATCCTGCTCCGGGCGGGCACACCTGACGAAATTGCCCCGGCATTGGGAGGCTACGTTGTCACACTGTGTGATGGCGTAGATGCCGGGGCAAACATTTTACACCGGTATCCCTTTCGTATCGACCCGAACGGACAATCGTTCATCACGGTCTCGTCGCGGGCAGAACTGCTTGACCTGATCAGGATTCTGGCCGACCTCAATGTCGTCCCGGAACGGATCAACCCGCGCGGATGTTCCCTTGAAGATGCATATCTTTCCCTTATCGGAAGGCTGCCGGGATGACTCAGCTCTCTTCGCTCACGCTCTTCACCTGCGCATCGACCCTGCGCCGCCGGCCGTGCGTTTCCCTCGGCGTGTTCTACGCCGCGCTCTCCCTCGTGATCGTCTGGACAATTCACATCAGCGCCGATCATTCGGTTATTACCTCCATCAGCATCAGCGGGGGCGATCCCATGCGGCCGGATCAGATGGCGTTCCTTATTCCGGAGCTTCCCCGCCTGATCTCCACCGTCCTCTTCCTCCTGACGGCAATGCTCACACTCATCGTCACAGCACACATCCTTCCCGGCAACCTTGAGCCGGACACGCTGTCGTGTCAGCTCTGCCGTCCGGTCTCACGAAGCATGCTCCTTGCCGGTAACCTCCTCGGCATCGCCGCCGGAACTTCGCTGATTCAGCTGTTGTTTCTGACGTCCGTCTGGCTCGTCATCTCATGCAAGATCGGTGCATTCACTCTTCCGTATCTGGCGGGGCTTCTCATCCCGGTCGTCGCATTCCTCGCCGCATTTTCCCTTGCCGCCCTTCTCCGCCTTCTGATCCGCAAAACCGCTCTGAGCACCGCGCTTGTCGTGCTCTACTGTGCGTTCGGGTCGGATCTTGTGCGGCGGTTCGTCACCGGCGATGCCCCCGCACCGCTCCGGACTCTCGTCCGCATCGCGGCCGTCTTCTTCCCGCCCGTGTCCGAGCTGAACCGGCTTGCCGCCGGCTTTTTTACCGGCGGTGAACTTTCCCCGATTCCGCTTCTTGCCGCCCTCGTTTCAACCGCCGCTACCGCCGCCGCGTCAATCCTTCTTTTCCGGCGGGCCGACGCCTGACATAATCCGCCATTCCGGACCGGCCGGGATGTGGTTTGCAACACTCCCCCGTCTTGCGTACATTGGCTGATTCAAATTCAGCCATCTCATTCGGGATCATGTCATGAAAACTGTCTCCCTTTTCCTCCTCACACTCCTCCTCTGCCGGGCCGGAGACGGCCAGCATCTGCTTCCCATTCACGATCACGGCGAGGGACGGAGCCGTCTCTACCATCCCGTCCACTATCTCATCGATATCCGCCTGGACGAGGTGCGCGAAACCGTTACCGGCATCACGACAGTCACGCTCACGCCCTATATCGATTCCCTCACCGAGGTGGTTCTCGACGCGGAAGGGATGACGTTCGGAAAAATCCGGGCGGGGAAGGATTCTCTCGCATGGTCGGCCGATTCCAGCACAGTGACGGTCAAACTCTCGAAACCGCTCATGATGAAGGACACCGTGAAGATCTCGCTCGAATACTCCTGCAAGCCGAAGGAGGGAATGACCTTCATCAAGGCCGATTCGGCGTATCCGGAGCGGCGGTGGCAGATCTGGTCGCAGGGGGAATCGACCACGAATCATTTCTGGTTCCCCTGCTACGACTTTCCGAACGAGAAATCGACGTCCGAGGTCATCGTCACGGTCAACGCGAAATTTTCGGCGCTCTCGAACGGCAAATTAATCGACGTCAGGGAAAACCGTAAAGAGGGAACCCGGACCTTCCACTGGAAGGAATCGAAGCCCCATCCCTCCTATCTCGTGATGGTGGCCGCCGGAGAATATACCATTCTGCACGACAAGGCCGGAAAGCTCCCGCTCGAGTACTGGGTCTATCCGGACGATACGCTCAACGCACGGATTGCATTCCATGAAACACCGGCGATGATCAGGTTCTTCAACGAGAAGATCGGCTTTGATTACCCGTGGGAAAAATACGGACAGATCCTCTGCCAGGATCATTTCGGCGGGATGGAAAATACGAGCGCTACGACCCTCGCCGACGGCTGGGCGGTCACGGACCGCCGGGCCCGCATTGACGACCTGCCCACCAGCCTCATTGCCCACGAGCTCGCCCATCAGTGGTGGGGCGACGCCGTGACCTGCCGTGACTGGCGCCATCTCTGGCTGAACGAGAGTTTTGCCAGCTATTTCGATCCGCTGTACGAGGAATTCAGCCTCGGCCGGGACGAATTCGATTACACGATGTCGGAGAACCAGCAGGCGGGGATCAACTCCGATACCTCGCGCGGGCGAAAACCGGTCGTAAGTGAGGATTCCTACGGCACGAACATCTATCCCCGCGGCGCGGCGATTCTCCACATGCTCCGCTTCGTTCTCGGCGATCAGCTCTTCTGGAAATCGATCCACCAGTACATCACGGATAATCAGTTCAAATCGGCGGAGACCAACGATCTGAAAAACGCGATCGAAAAGGCGACGGGCCAGAATCTCTACTGGTTCTTCGACGAGTGGCTCTACAAGGCGGGTCATCCCGTGTTCGATGTGAGCTACCGGTGGAACGATTCCTCCCGGTCGATCTCCCTCAGCGTCCGCCAGACGCAGACAGTCGACAGCCTGACGCCGGTGTTCAGGACGCCGGTCGACGTCGAGGTCACCACCCCCGAAGGATCCGTCACCCATCGCCTCAACATCCTCACCCGCGACACCGTGTTCACGCTCAACGCATCTTCACGGCCGCTGATGGTGGTGTTCGACAAGGGAAACTGGCTGTTGAAGGAAATATCGTTCAGCAAACCGGACGAGGAGTGGCGTTATCAGGCGCTCCATGCCGGGCATAACATCGCCCGTCTGAACGCACTGCGCGGCATTGCGCGGGCGAAGGAGAACGGAAAATTTGTGCAGGTTTTCACGGAGGCCATGACCTCCGATCCGTTCTGGGCCAACCGCCGGGAGGCGGTAAACCTCTCGGAAAAACTTCATGCGGACGGCGAGGAAGACCGCGCCGCGCTGAAAACCGCGCTCCTCCGTGCGTCCGCAGATGTTAAATCGGCTGTGCGGGCCGCGGCGGTTGCGCGCCTCGGGTCATTCACCGGTTCCGATGTCCGCACGGCAGTGACAGCCGCGCTCGAAGATTCAAGCTACGCCGTCATGCAGAGCGCACTCCGGTCCCTTGCAAAGATAGATTCAGCCGCGTCTTTGCCGGTGCTGAAACGATACCTCAGCTATCCCTCGCTCCGCGACCGGATCGCAGGCACGGCACTCTCGACGATCGGATCTGCGGACAGCACCGAAGCGTTCACGCTTGCGCTGGGGTATGCAAAATACGGCCAGCCGATTGCGATGCGGCAGGCGGCGTTGGGCATTCTACGGAAATACGGAAAAAACAGGCCCGAGACTCTCCCCCTCCTCCACTCCATGGTCCGCGATAATGTGCGTCAGCTCCGCTTCTGGGTCTTCTTCACGCTGGGTGCGATCGGGAACGAATCGACGATTCCGGTGCTCGAGCAGATTGCCGGAGACAAGGACGATCCTCTCCATGACAGCGCCGATAACGCCGTCAGGCAGATAAAAAAGCGTCTCGAGGAAAAACAGGCTGTTCCGAAGACCGAAAAGAAATAGTCGGCGCCTCACGAGGCGCCGAACCTGCGCGTCCAGACCAGGAACGCCTGAAGCAGTTCGCCGACACGCCGGCTTGTCGGCTCGTCGGTAAGCTGTCCGGCGGCGTCGATCTTCTCCGGCGCGGAACTGATGTACACCTCCGGCTTCGGAAGCACAAGCATACCGTTGAAGAGGAGAATCTGCCGGAGATGGAGCTGGGCCCGCGACGTTCCCATCATCCCTCCGATCCCGAACAATGCGGCCGGTTTGCCGGTCAGCGGCGATTCGGATCCCCCTCTCGAAGCCCAGTCGATCGCATTCTTCAGCACCCCGGGAACGGAATAGTTGTATTCGGGAGTTGCGATCAGAAGGCCGTCTGCGGCGGCAATCCGTGACCGTAGCAGTTGAACAGCCGGCGGCTTCTCCTTCCCGTCGATATCGGCATTGTAGAGAGGAACATCGGCGAGCTCGTGAATTTCGATTTCCATGCCGGGAGGTTTCAGGTTCACGGCGGCCCGGAGAAGCGCGGAATTCAACGATCCTTTCCGGAGGCTTCCGGAGATGCCGAGAATGTGGATCGGGCGGTTCATCATATTGTGTTCTCCTTCTGGCAACAGTTCTACGGAGTTGACGTCCCTCTTTCGGCCGGCGCGCCAGCCCCGGAAGGAGTGTTATATCCTGATGCGATCATAGGGAATCGGGGACGATGACCGCCGATTGAATCGTCTTCAGGAGTTTTGCCGCGGCATCGAACCGTTCCCCTGTTCCCTGCGCGGGAATCCGGCAGACAAGCTGGAGTGTTTGTCCCTCCTGTTTGAGTTTCATGGGGGGATCCTTCGACCGGACTGCAAGACTCATTAGTCTCTGAAACGGGGTATTCTCATCGCCGCCGGTTCCATAAAACGTTTCGTCGGTCTCGGCGGGAAGCGTCAGGATGCATGAATCGCCGCGCAGTGCGAGCCGCGGGATACCCGCCGCTCCCGCCGCTATACGCAGATCGACCACGCGGAACAGATTTCCCACCTCCTCCGGATACTCTCCGAACCGGTCGCAGAGCTCCTCCCTCATGGCTGTCAGTTCCTCCGCCGTCCGGGTCCTCGAGAGTCGCCGGTAGATGTCGAGTCGTTCCGTGTCGGAGTCGCAGTAAATTTCCGGAATGATGGCTTCGATATCGGTTTCCACCACGGTGTCGGCGCGGCGGTGAGCAGGTACGGTGCCGTCCCGGAACAGATTCGAAAATTCCTGTTCCTTGAGTTCCGCCACAGCTTCGCTCAGAATGCGTTCATACATCTCAAACCCCATTTCCATGATGAATCCCGACTGCTCGGCGCCCAGCAGGTTCCCCGCGCCCCGGATCTCCAGATCGCGCATCGCGAGGTTGAAGCCGGAACCGAGTTCGGTGAATTCCTCTATTGCCTGGAGACGCCGGAGCGAAAGCCGGGGGAGGACGGAAAACGGCGGCACGAGGAGATATGCATAGGCCTGCTGATTGGATCTCCCCACCCGGCCCCGCAGTTGATAGAGCTCCGCGAGCCCAAACCTGTCTGCCCGGTTGATGATAATGGTGTTGACGTTCGGGATATCGAGTCCGGATTCGATGATTTTTGTCGCAACCAGAACATCATATTTCTTTTCGAGAAAGGCGAGCATGGTCTTTTCGAGTTCGTGGCCCGCCATCTGGCCGTGAGCCACGTGGACTCTCAGGTTCGGCACCAGGGTTCTGACCCGCCCGGCGATTTCGTCGATCGTTTCAATGCGGTCATGCACAAAATATATCTGGCCGCCGCGGTGCAGTTCACGCAGGACAGCTTCGCGGACCACTTCCCAGTGGATCTGTCTCCCCGATGAATCTCCGGGGATGATTTCGGTGATGATCGGCAGGCGGTTTCTGGGAGGGGTGGTGATAAGGGAGAGATCGCGCGCACCGATGAGCGAAAAATGGAGTGTGCGCGGGATCGGCGTTGCGGTAAGCGAGAGGGTGTCGACGGAGGCCTTCAACTCGCGCAGTTTTTCCTTCGCCGCAACTCCAAAGCGGTGTTCCTCGTCCACGACAAGCAGTCCGAGATTCCGGAATCCGATATCCTTCGACAGGAGCCGGTGTGTTCCGATAATGACATCGACAGCCCCTTCCTTCAGCCGCTGAACGACTTCCCGCTGGGATGCGGGCGTTCTGAACCGGGTAAGATGTTCGACCCTGACAGTATACCGCGACAGCCGGTCGCGGAAGGTATTATAGTGCTGAAGTGCGAGGATTGTCGTCGGGACCAGAACTGCGGCCTGCGTTCCGTCCGCGACCGCCTTGAACACCGCCCGTACGGCGACCTCCGTTTTGCCGAACCCGACATCGCCGCAGATAAGCCGGTCCATCGGAACCGGCTGTTCCATATCCTGCTTGACGGCCGCGGTCGCACTCGCCTGATCCGGCGTATCCTCGTACATGAACGAAGCTTCCAGTTCTCTCTGCCAGTGGGAGTCGGGGGAAAATGCCCGCCCCTCTTCCAGTTTCCGTTTCGCATAAAGCGCAATGATGTCCCGGGCTATATCCTTCAGCTTTCTTCGCGCCCGCGAGGTGATTTTTTCCCACTCACCGGAACCGAGGCGCTGCAGTTTCGGCACATGCCCTTCCTGCGCCGAAAATTTCTGGACCCTGTCGAGATAATTCAGGTTGACGTAGACCGCGTCGTTCTCCAGGAAAAGGATTTTCATCGCTTCCTGTTCAACCCCGCCCACATTGAGTGTGACGAGACCACCGTATATCCCGATCCCGTGATCGACGTGAACGACGTAATCGCCGGGTTTGAGTTGTTGAAGCTCCTTCTGGGAAAATCCCTTGAACCGTTTCTTTTTCTCCAGCCCGCGCCGCTTCTGGCGGCCGAAGATTTCATGTTCGGTGATGACCGCAAGTTTTTCCGCGTCCCAGATGAACCCCTCGTGAAGCGCGCCGGTAAAGAAAAGCGGCGGGGATTCCGCCAGGTGAGAAGAAGGGACTGCGTCTGCGCTTCCGGGATGGACGGGCTCTGTCAGTACATCGTCGACAAGAACCCGGAGGCGCTCCGTTTCCTGGCTGGTGTCCGAGGCGAGCAGGCTGGTGTATCCGGCGGCGGCGAGACCGTCAAGGAACCTGACGAGCTGTCTGCTGCTGCCGTTGAAGGGGGGCTGAGGTGTCGCCGAAAAATTGATCTCCCCCGCCTCGCGGAGACCATCCCCGGCGAGATCGTCGGCAAACGCCTGGACCAGTATTCTGAAATTTTTCATCCGGTCGGCGAGGCCGGCGAACGTCAGGATGTCGGGTATCCCTTCTTCGGTCAGCTCACGGATCTCGTTCCGGATGAATGCAGGTTCATCGAGAAGGAGAATGGCGTCGGCGGGCAGATAGTCGAACAGAGTATGTGTAAATGCCTGCTGATCCCCGGCGGAGGCGCCGCCATCCGGGGGCTCAAACGACGGCGCGATGACCGCCGTCGGCAGATGCCGTATCGACCGCTGGGACAGCACGTCGAACTCACGGACCGATTCAAGCGAATCGCCCCAGAATTCGAGCCGCACCGGATGTTCGCCGACGAACGGAAAAACGTCCACGATGCCTCCTCTGAGGGCGTAATCGCCGTACGATTCAACGAATTCCTTCCGGATAAAGCCGAGCTGATCGAGCCGCTCGACAAATCCGGTGAAGGGATAATCGTGTCCGGCGCGCATTTCGATCATCGATGCCCGGAGGGCGTCCGGCGCCGGAAGCATCTGCACGGCGGATGCCGGCGGCGCCACGATCAGAACGTTTTCTCCCCCGGCGAGCGCCCGAAGCGTCTCCGTCTGTGCGATCGGGCCGCGGAGGTCGAGGAGCTGGCCCGCGTGCATCGGCCGAAACCCCAGATATTTGACCCGTTCTTCCGCTGTCAGAAATGCGGCGTCGTCCCTCAGTTTTTCCGCACGGTCTTCATCCCTGGCGAGGAGGACCACGCAACTGCTCCGCCCGGCGGCGGCGACCGCCAGACAGGCGGTGAGGGATCCCGCGGCGCCCCGGACACGGACATAGGATCCCGGTTCCAGGGCGGTGCAGAGATCGAGCGCCTGTCTGAACAGGGGCGACCGGCCGATTATATGAAGAAGCTCGTCACGCATTTTTTGCGGAATGAAAACAGTCCACCCCTCCACTCCGGCCTGTACCGGCGTGCAAGGGGTTGAAATAATTTAGCCAAGCGGGTCGGCAAATGCAACCGGGGCATGGTTCAAGCATAAGAATAATTTTTTTTGTATGTTGGAACATGTCACAACGGCTTTATATCAACGAATCGCTGGAAATTCCGCTGAGTGAACTCCGCTTCCAGTTTGCGCGTGGGAGCGGCCCCGGCGGGCAGAACGTCAACAAGGTGGAAACGCGGGTCGAACTTATTTATGACGTCGCCCATTCCGCCTGCCTTACGGACAAACAGCGCGCGACGCTCATGGTCCGGCTTGCGGGAAAAATATCGGAGGAGGGGATACTCAGGATTGCGTCGCAGGAATCGAGGAGCCAGTGGCAGAACCGCGAGAAAGCGCTTATCAAATTCATTCAACTCATAGGGCAGGCGCTGAAACCGGTCAAACCCCGGCGGAAGACCTCTGTACCCCGGGGGCAAAAAGAGCGCCGGCGGCAGGAAAAAAAACGACGAAGCGAACTGAAGAGCCACCGCCGCAAACCTGAATAATGCCTCCCCCGCGGCGGCCGGGATCCCCTCAGCTCTTCAGACCGCTCAGTTTTTCCAGAAATTCCTCAGCCTCCCGCTTTCCGAACCCCCTCTCTACAAGCATCTCCTGAGATATGACAGATAGATCGAGCTGGTCGGCCAGCACCGCTTTCTCGAGCCGGGAAAACTGCACGCTGCCGAGCTGATAATCCTCGAACGCTTCCCACGCGCACGGGACGATCTGGCGGACAATATCTGCCATTGCATCAGCGTACACCCTGATTTCGAACTGCGCATGCGAATCGAGACGGAGCCGGAGAAAGTGAAAGAGGTTGTGCAGGTCGATCTTCCAGTACCACTCTGTATAGAGTGACAAGGGAAGATTGATCCGGGCGAGTTCCCGGGCAATATCCTCCTCAAGCATCTTTTCGTATTCACCGTATAACTGTCTCTGCGACGACACGAGAATCTGAAGAACGCGTTCCCGGAGTTCCGACGGCACATCGCCGGACCGCCGCCCCTGTTTGTTCTGAAGACTCTGAAAATGAATGACATCCGGGTCCGGGATGTAGAACTCGTCCTTCATCACCGAATACCTTCCTGAATATTCATTCACGTTGGCCGTGCGGTGCCTGATCCACTGACGCGCGACAAAGATGGGAAGTTTGATGTGAAACTTGAACTCCACCATCTCGAACGGGGTCGTGTGGGAATGCCGCATGAGATAGCGGATGAGTCCGCGATCCTCGTTGACCGCCTTCGTCCCCCGTCCATAGGATACCCGCGCGGCCTGCACAATCGCCTCGTCACTGCCCATGTAATCCACCAGCCGGACGAACCCGGCGTTCAAACAAGGGAATTCCTTTTCCAGCAGTTCATTCGCGCGGGGATGCTCGGGTCGAGTCATGTTTCTTTCGAAGGTGTTG
>DATKPE010000037.1:0-22638 GCA_035524335.1 Bacteroidota bacterium | reverse complement strand
GATTTCTATAGCCGGTATGACCAGAAACATGGAATTTTCCGCGTAATTGTTTAAAATGCGGAAAAATTCGGTGAAATTCAAACAACATTACCCCGCCCGGGAACCTCGACAACCGGAGACCATGGGCGTTGAAAATGGTATATCGCGGCGGTGGTCAACTGGGGTATCGCGCTTTCGAATACCTTCTGCAGGTGCCGGCAAACAGGTTCGCATACGCAGTCCCCACCCTTCACCAGATGAAAATACATCAGGAAGTTATCACCCTTTCAGTCGTAGCTCCCTTGACAATCTATTATATGAATCAACCGCTGAAGCTGGATTGCCTGTGGGGGGGATGCTGCCTGATCGGAGCTTTCTATTTCGTTTTTCGCACCTGAGGATGGGAGGATGAAGCAAGGGGAGGGAGGATGGGGTTCCGGGAAGATCGGAGGGTGTCAGTATTCCTTCCTGTTCATGTAGACGTTCAGAAGCAGACCCGCCATCATCAGATCCGCGATCATATTCGAGCCGCCATAGCTCATGAACGGAAGCGGCACCCCGATCACCGGCATGATCCCCATCGCCATGCCTATGTTGATGGTGGTGTGCACGGTCACGGCGGAGACCACTCCGATTGCCACGAGGCTTCCATACCGGCTTTTGACCGTCGAGGCGAGGTAAATGCCCCGGGCGAGGAACGCCGTCAAAAGGGCGAGAATTGCGAACGCCCCGAGGAAACCGAACTCTTCGCTCGGAACGCAGTAGATGAAATCGGTCCACTGCGCCGGAAGAAAATTCAGCTGGGTCTGCGTCCCCTGCAGATATCCCTTGCCGAACAGGCCGCCGGAGCCGATCGCGATCTTGGACTGGATGACGTTGTAGCCCGCGCCGAGCGGATCGTAATCGGAATTGAGGAAGGTGAGGATCCGCTTCTGCTGATGGGGAGCCAGCTTGCCGAACAGAAACTGCACCGTCACCCCGAAAAGGACCGTCGCCGAAAATATCAGCGCCGAGAAGAGCCGGTTTTCCCGCATGACCAGAAGGAGGATGATCGTGGCGATGATGGTGATCAGAAACGCCGTCGTGCTCGAGAGCGTCGTGATCGCTGCGGTGCACGGGGCGAGCACGAGGAGGAGGATGAGATTGGGAACTCCCGCCCAGTACAGGATGATGACCAGCATCCCGAGATAGATCAGCGCGGTTCCGACATCGGGCTGGAGGAGAATGAGCATCACCGGCAGAAGGACGATCCCTGCCGCCGTTGCGAGCGGCCGGAGCCGGCCCAGATTGACGTGCCCGCCCGAGAGGTACGACGCCAGCGCGAGGATCGTGGTCACCTTGACGAATTCGGAGGGCTGAAGACCGAGACCTCCCACGCCGAACCAGCTTTTCGAGCCCGCCACGACTTTCCCGACCGCCAGAATCACCACCAGGACGAGAAGCGAGGCGGCGTAAAGGGGATAGGAGAGCAGCTGGAGGGTCCGGAAAGGTATCAGCATGATCCCGAACATGAGGATGAGGCCGATGCCGGCCCAGAGGAGCTGCCGCCGGTAATAGAGCGCGGCGCCGGCGTCGTACGTTGCGCTGTAGACCGACGCGACGCTGATCACGATCAGGAGAAGCACGATCGCGATGATGCTGTAGTCTATCGATTCTTTTCCGGTGCGTTCCATCGGATCTCAGTCGGCCTCGAGGGCCCTTTCTTCCTCTTTCGTCAGGACGAATGTCTGCTTCTGGCTGTTCCGGATAAGCTCGCCGTAGAGATACTGTTCGATGCACATCGCCGCGATGGGGGCCGAGACGACTCCGCCGAAGCCGGCGTTTTCCACCAGGACGCAGATGGCGATGGTCGGATGTTCCTCCGGCGCGAAGCCGATGAACCAGGCATGATCTTTTCCGTGGGGATTCTGCGCGGTTCCGGTCTTGCCGGCGACGCGGACGTTCCGGACGCGGGCGGTAAGAGCGGTCCCGCCGGGCATGTTCACACAGCGGTACATTCCTTCATGGATGATGTCCCAGACCCAGTCGTCGAGCTGGATGGTGCGCGTTTCCGTTTTGACTTCCTGCAGTTGACCGGTTTCCTTGTCGCGGATTTTTTCGACGACGTGGGGCTGATGGTAAATGCCTCTGGTTCCGAGGGCGGCGGCATAACAGGCCATCTGCAGGGGCGATACCCCGACTTCGCCCTGGCCGATCGCCAGACTGACCAGATATCCCTGCGTCCACCTTCCCTTGCCGTACACCCGGTCGAAATATTCCTCCGATGGCAGGAGGCCTGAAGTCTCCTCGAGGATGTCGATGCCGGTCGGGCGTCCGAATCCGTATTCCTCGCCGTAATGGGTCCAGTGCTCCAGTCCGGTTTTGAGCATGAGCTGGTAGTAGAACACGTTGCATGACCGCTGGATCGATTCGATCGGATCTGTCGATCCATGTGCGATATGGTCCTTGAAGACGCGGTTTCCGTAGTGGAACGATCCTTCGCACTGGATGCGCCAGGTCGGGGGGATGATTCCCTCCTGCAGTGCGGCCGAGGCGAGGATCATCTTGAAGGTCGAACCGGGGGGGTAGCGGGTCATCGTGGCGCGGTTGAACATCGGTCTGGTGGAGTCGTTCAGGAGCGCGTTCCAGACGTTGACCGGCGTTACGCCGCCGAACTGCGTCAGATCGTAATCCGGCTTGCTGGCGAGGGCGAGCACTCCGCCGTCGTTGGGATCGATCGCGACGATCGCACCGCGCCTGCCGGTGAGGAGCGATTCGGCGAGCGCCTGGAGATCCCCGTCGATGGCGAGGTAGAGATCGTCCCCCTCCTTCACACGGATGTCGGTTTTGCCGTCGTTGTATGCGCCGATGGTCTGGCCCCGGGCGTTGACGGTGAGAAATTCATATCCCTTCTGTCCGCGCAGGTAGCGTTCATACGCCGCCTCGAGGCCGGTTGCGCCGATGAGATCGCCGGGATGGTATTCCCCGTTCGATTCGATGATCTGCTGGTCGGAGACTTCCTTGGTATAGCCGAAGAGGTGGGTGGCTTTGGCTTTTGTCGGATAGAAGCGTTTCGTTTCGACCTGGTAGTCGACGCCCGGAAACTTGTCGCGGTGTTCTTCAAGTGCGGTGAGGGTCGGAAAATCGATGTCCCGCTTGATCTTCGTCGGAGCGAACCGGTTGTAGATCCGACCGCGCCGGAGCCGTTCCCGGATGGTGGTGGTGTCCATCTGGAGAAGGCGGGCGAGTTCCGGAAGCGTTTTTTCGTTGAATTCGGACGGGGTGATGGTGACCGTGTAGGACGGCCGGTTGTCGACGAGGAGCGTTCCCTTCCGGTCGTAGATGTATCCGCGGATCGGGTCGCGGGCGATCGGGCGGATGCTGTTCTCCTCCGATTTTTTCCCGTAGACGTCCTGATAGAGGATCTGGAGCTGGATGAGCCGTCCGAGGAGGATCAGGAAGAGGATCGTGAGTCCCTTGAAAAAAATATTTTTCCGCGAGGTGAAGTCGGACACGTCCATGGCGTTCAACGGGCAAGCCGGCGTGAGAAGACGATCATCGGCAGAAGGGAGAGGATGCCGGTGTACAGCGTGGTCGCAAGGCCGATCTCGAACACGGCGCGGAGGATGGAGATCTCCGATCCGCGGGTGTAAATGGTGAAATAGAAGAGATTGTGCACCGCGGAGACGATCAGGGTGACGACGATGAACCGGTAACTGCCGAGGGTGAGCAGGGTTTTATTTTCGTTGTAGAAGTACCCCGCGGCGAAGCCGGCGATGGTGCCCGAGAATGCGGCAAGGCCGATGAAATCCCCCGCGACGATGTCGAACAGAAGACCGACGCCGAATCCCCAGAGCGTTCCGGTGAGCTGTCCCTCCCGCAGTGCGATGTAGGCGATCCAGACGGTGAGCAGGTCGGGGGTGATTCCCTCGATGCTCAGCAGGCGGAGGATCTTCGTCTGCACGATGATGAAGAGAACCGAAACGAGGGCGTATCGGACGGCGCGGCGGATCATTTTTTCTGCGCCGCTTTCGATTCGAGGGCCGACCGCTCGCGTTCCCCGAGGGAGGTCACGACAAACACCTGTTCGAGGGAGGAAAATTCCACGCTCGGGGTGATTTCGATATCCTTGAAAAGACTCCCCGGCTTTTCGTCGATTCTGGAAACAATGCCGATCCGGATGTCCCGCGGAAAGACGTTGCTGTATTCCGAGGTGATGACGACGTCGCCCGGAATCACGTCCTGCGTTTTGGAGACGCTGTTGAGGCGGAGGGTCTCGCCGCCGTCCCACGAAATGAGGCCGTCGACCCTGCTCCGCTGAATCTTGGCGCTCGCCCGGAAGTCCTTGTTGATCAGGAGCTGGCCGACGGAAAAATGGGAGCTTGTGGCGATGATCTTGCCGACCAGGCCCGATTCGGAAATGATCGGCATGTCGACCCGGACGCTGTCGGCTTCGCCGATATTGAGGGTGATGGTATTTCTCAGGAGGTGGAGTGTTTTCCCGACCACGTCGCCCACGACGAAGCTGTGGGAGGTCCGCTCCTTCAGTCCGAGAAGAGTCCGCAGGCGCAGGTTTTCCAGCCGGGCTTCCCGGAGGAGGCTCACCTCGTTCGAAAGGTTGACGTTCAGCTGGCGGAGAACGTCGTTTTCCCGCTTCAGTTCAACGACGTTCGGTATGATGGATAACCCGCTCTGAATGACGCCGACCGCGCCGAGAGTGTAGGAACGGATCCACCGCATCTGGGGCGTGTCGTTGAGGCTGAGAAGGAAGAGGGAAAGGATGCAGAGGAGCGTGAGGAGCACGTACTCCTTGAACAGAAGCAGTATGTCAATGAGTCTCTGCATGCGCTCCGGGGCGTATTCGGGGGAGAGGCCGCTCTTCCGCGATCAGTACCGCCGGCTCTTGATGAGAACCTTCGAATAGTGGCTCAGGTGCTCGAGAACTTTCCCGGTGCCGCGGACGACGGCCGTCAGCGGATCTTCCGCCACATGGACCGGGAGGCTCGTCTCGAGCCGGAGCCGTTCGTCAAGCTGTTTCAGGAGCGCCCCGCCGCCGGAGAGCATGATTCCGCGGTCGAGGATGTCCGACGAGAGTTCCGGGGGTGTCCGCTCGAGCGTCAGTTTGACCGCGTCGACGATCTGCTGAACCGATTCGTTCAGCGATTCGCGGATCTCGACGGAGCTCGTTTCGGTGGTTTTCGGAATGCCGTTCACCAGATCGCGGCCTTTCACCTGAATGGTGATCTCCTCCTTGAGGGGCATGGCCGACCCGACCTCGCACTTGATCGCTTCCGCCGTCCGCTCGCCGATGAGAATATTGTGGTTCTTTTTGAAGAACTGGATGATCGCGTTGTTCATCTCATCCCCGGCGATGCGGATCGATTCCTCGTTGACGATGCCGGAGAGCGCGATGACGGCGATCTCGGTCGTCCCGCCGCCGATGTCGACTACCATGTTGCCGGCCGGCGCGTCGACATCGAGCCCGATGCCGATCGCCGCGGCCATCGGCTCCGCGATCAGATGCACCTCCTTGGCGCCGGCGTGTTCCGCCGCGTCGCGCACCGCCCTCTTCTCGACTTCCGTCACTCCGCTCGGCACGCAGACGACGATCCGCCTGCTCGGCATCCAGTTCGAGGAGACCTTTTTGATGAACTCACGGAGCATTCCCTCTGCGATTTCAAAATCGGCGATCACCCCGTCCTTCATGGGACGGATGGTCCTGATGTCCCGGTGCGTCCGGCCGAGCATCTCGCGTGCCTCGTTTCCGATTGCGACGATTTTTTTCGTGTTCCGGTCGAACGCCACGATGGACGGTTCGTTCAGAACGATGCCGCGCCCCTTGAGGTGAATGAGCGTATTGGCGGTCCCGAGATCAATCGCAAGATCGGCGGAGAAAAGAGAGAATAAACCCATACTGCTCCAGAATGTGTGAATGGTTAATGTTTAAAATGACGCGTGCCGGTCATGATCATCGCGATATTGTTGTCATCGGCCGCGGATATCACTTCCTCGTCGCGGATGGAACCGCCGGGCTGTATCACCGCCGTCGCGCCGGCCGCCACCGCTTCCAGCAGACCGTCGGCGAAGGGAAAAAAGGCGTCCGATGCGACCGCACATCCCTCGAGCGGAAGTCCGGCCTCGCGTGCCTTCAATACCGCGATGCGCGCGGAATCGATCCGGGACATCTGACCTGCGCCGATGCCGAGCGTACGGTCCGCCTTCGCATAGACGATCGCATTCGATTTGACGTACTTTGCGACCCGCCATGCGAATTCCATCGCGGCGCGCTCCTCGGCGCCCGGCGAACGGCGGGTGACCACCCGGAGCTCCTCGTCCCGGTACATCTGCTGATCGGCGGTCTGGACGAGCATTCCCCCCGCGATCTGCCGCACAGCGAGTCCCGTGGATCCGGCCAGCGCCCTGCGCTGGATGATGAGTCGCCGGTCCTTCTTTTTTTTCAGTGTGTCGAGAACCTCCGCGGGAAAATCGCGCGCGATCACAACCTCGGTGAACACCGCATCGATGGCGCGGACCGCCTCCATGTCGAGAGGCCGGTTGAATGCGACGATGCCCCCGAACGCCGATTTCTGATCCGTCGCAAAGGCCTTCCTGTACGCCTCGGCGGGATGCGCACCGGTCCCGACGCCGCACGGATTCGTATGCTTGATGATCGCGGCGGCCGGTTCCGCAAACCCTTCGACCAGCTCGACCGCGGCCTGGATGTCGACCAGATTATTGTACGATAAATCCTTCCCGTGAAGTTTGGTGAAGAACGCGTGAAAATTCCCGTACAGCGCCGCCTGCTGATGCGGATTTTCTCCGTAGCGGAGCTGTTCCGCCTTCGGGAGAACAAGCGTGTACACCTCCGGAAGTACCGGACGGTCCGCAGGCGAGATCTGCCCGGAAAGCCACCCTCCGATGGCGGAATCGTACCGGGCCGTGTGCAGAAACGCCTCCTGAGCAAGCCGGAATCGCGTCTTCCAGCTGATCGAACCGCCGCTCTGCTCGAGTTCCTCAAGAAATCCCGTGTATTGCGCCGGGTCGCAGAGCACGGTTTTGCACCGGCAGTTCTTTGCCGCGGCCCTGAGCATCGCCGGTCCGCCGATATCGATCTGTTCGATCGCATCCTCCAGGCGAACGGCCGGGTCGGTGACGGTCGCCTCGAAGGGATAAAGATTGACGACGAGCAGGTCGATGGGCTCGATGCCGTGCTCGTCCATTTCGCGCCGGTGTACGGGATGATCTGGAATGCCGAGAAGTCCGCCGTGAATTTTGGGATGCAGGGTTTTGACGCGACCGTCCAGGATCTCGGGGAATCCGGTCACGGCGGTCACCGAACGCGCGGGGATTCCGGCGTCCCGGAGAAGCGCATGCGTGCCGCCGGTCGAAAGAATGTCGATGCCGCGCGCGCTGAGGCGCCGGGCGAATTCAACAAGTCCCGTTTTATCGGAGACACTGATCAGGGCGCGGGTAATGCGGACGGGAGTCATGAGGCGATGGCGACCCGGTGATGTCGGTCGACGGAAATTCTGCCTTCGGCGAAAAGCCGGATTGCTTCTGGATAAAGACGGTGCTCGAGGGCAAGAACCTTGCCCGCAAGCGATTCCGCCGTTTCCCCCGGGTCGACGGGGATCTGTTCCTGAAGGATGATCGGGCCTGCGTCGTATTCCTCGTTCACGAGATGGACCGTTGCCCCCGATATCCGGCTTCCGCTCGCGATCACCGCCCGGTGCACGTGCATGCCGTACATGCCCTCACCGCCGAACGCGGGAAGAAGCGCCGGATGTATGTTGACGATCCGGTTGATGAACGATCTCACGATCGGTGCGTCGAGTTTTTTCATGTACCCGGCAAGGGCGATGAAGTTCACCTGATGGTCGTTGAGCGCCGCGAGCAGCGATTCATTGTATGCTTCGTCGGTCGGAAACATCCGCCTGCTGATGTGGAGCGCAGGAATTCCGCGATTCCCCGCCATGGCGAGGGCGCCCGCACCGTGGTTGTTGCTGACAACGAGCACGACTCCGGCGTCGGGTATTCTCCCACCGGCGACCGCGTCCAGAATCGCCGCAAGATTGGAGCCTTTTCCCGACGCAAAAACCGCAATCTTCAGCATGTGGGCGGAAACTGCTCTCCTTCAATTTTAGGTCAAATTTACAACTAATTTGAAGAATAATCAATAAAACATCCTTCCCGGGAAGAGAGGAGAGGAAAAAATCCGTTGACGTATCCTTTGCCGGATGAGGATGACAGGCCGCCCGGGCACACGGCTCCGGGGGCATCGGAAAAGCAGGCGGCGGTCAGGGCGAAAGGGCGGGTTCCATGAAAACCAGCTTTTCACCCCGGGGGTCGATCCGGGCACGGAGGCCGATGGGAATGGTGAGAGAATTTCGGATATGGCCGTAGCGGATTCCGCGCAGGACGGGATGGGGGAACGAACCGAAAATCTCGCCGAACATTTCGTTGAGGGAAAGAGAGGATGCGCCGCGCTTCGGCGTACAGCCGGTAAAGTTCCCCAGGAGGACGCCCGTGGTCCGTTTGAAGAGCCCGGCGAGGTTCATCTGCTGAAGGGTCCGGTCGATCCGGTAGGGGCGCTCGTCGATTTCCTCAAGGAGGAGGAGTATGCCGCGGGTCGGAGGGAAATAGGGAGTGCCGACGGCCGCTGCAACGAGGGAGAGATTGCCTCCCAGAATGCGGCCTGAGGAAGGCCGGCCTCCGGTGCCGGGGCGGACAGAGCACGGACCCGCCTGAATCGGTGGAAGAACTCCGGTCGAGCTGACGGTGCGCCAGAACTGTTCCTCGGCCGGGCCGCCGAATCCTTTTCCCATGTGGGAAGTGACCATCGGACCGGAGAAGCCGAGGAGACCGGTTTTGGAAAAGATGCCGAGATGCAGGGCGGTGACGTCGCTGTACCCGACGAGAATTTTCGGATCGGACCGGATTGCGCAATAGTCGAGGAGCGGAAGGAGGCGCTGTGAGCCGTAGCCTCCCCGGGCAGTGAAGATCGCCCTCACTTTTTTGTCGCGGAAAAAACCGTTCAGATCGTCGGCGCGCTGCCGGTCGGTTCCGGCCAGGTAGCCGCGGCGGCGGAAGATGTTCTTCCCGAGTTCGACCCGGTAGCCGAGGCGTTCCAGATACCGGATGCCGCGTTCGAGACGGTCCGCCTTGTCGATCGAGCTTGATGGTGCGCAGATGCCGATCACGTCTCCCTTTTTCAGCGGGTGCGGTTTCAGGATGTGCATGTGTGGGGGAAGATACGGAGAATTCGGCCGAGGTCAAAAAAGGGACGGGAAAAAGTGGGCCGACCGCCTGCGCAGGGAGCTCCCGGTGATTCCGGCCGATCTGTTTGCATGTCGGGCCGGCGTTCGGTACTTTTCGGCGGGCGCACTGCGCCCCGAGATTACCATAATACAGAGGAAAGGAGATTCTATGATATTTCTGTTTTTTCTCATCGTCGGTGCAGCGGCACTGATGGGCTGGCGGGCGGCGCGGCGGAAGGAGGCGGATCAGAATAATCCGGCGTATCGGATGGGGATGACGCTGAGCCGGGCAATCGGGGTCATTGCCCTTCTCATTGCGGTCGCACAGTGTTTTACGGTGATACCGGCGGGACATGTCGGTGTCGTCGATTTTTTCGGCACGGTGAAGGACGAGACGCTCAAAGCCGGCATCAACCTCGTCAATCCTCTCGCGCGTGTGGTGAAGATGTCCGTTCAGACGCAGGAGGTGAAGGAAACGATGGATACGCCGAGCAAAGAGGGGCTGACAACGCAGATCGAGGTGAGCGTGCTGTATCATCTCACGCCCGACAGGGCTGCGGAGGTGTATAAATCGGTCGGCGAATCGTACGTGCAGGTCATACTGGAACCGCAGTTCAGGTCGGTCAGCCGCGGCGTCACGGCACTGTTCGAAGCGAAAGCGCTCTACACGGCAGACAGGGGAACGCTTGAAAACCTCATCTTCGAGGATCTGAAGAAGCTCGTCGAGCCGCGGGGTATTACAATGGAGTCGACGCCGATGCGCCGGGTCGGTTTACCGGCCGGGCTTTCTGCCTCGATAGAGGAAAAACTCCGCATGGAGCAGGAGAGCCAGAGAATGCAGTTCGTCCTGCAGAAAGAATCGCAGGAAGCCGAGCGGAAGAGGATCGAAGCGGGGGGAATCGCCGACTTTCAGAAAATCGTGACCGCAGGGATCAGCGACAATCTCCTCCGGTGGAAGGGAATCGAAGCGACGCTCAAGATTGCGGAATCACAGAATACCAAAGTGGTGATTGTGGGAAGCGGCAAGGACGGTCTCCCGATCATCCTCGACGCGAAATAGCGGGTACGGCCCCCGCCGGATCAGTCTGCGGTATCGGTCAGCAGGTCGTCGATGCCGTACCGCTCGTCCTCTGCCAGCACCGGGACCGGTGCGGGGTGCGTCGTCTTTTTTTTCAGCGCGATCGTCATGAGGAGAGCGCCGGCGAACAGACCTGTCAGCGTGAGAATCTTCATAGCGGTCCTTTCGGGTTACTGGATCATGATCAGGCCTTCGGTCTGCCAGAGACCGAGGCGCACGACGGAATACCACTGCTGTTTCGCGAGCTCTTCCATGAGCAGGTATTCGAAGAGCGCCCGTTCGGCCGATGTCGAGACCGGCAACCGGTATTTCATTTTCATTCGCATGTCGTTTCTCCGTCTGTATTCTGTTCGTCAGTGTACGGGTGCAATTAAATCAGATCCCGGAGAGCCGTGTGTGCCAATCGTCACACGAGGTGGGTATGATCACCCGGCGACGGAGGGATGAGGCGCCGGATGTGATTATTGACACATGAACCACCGAAAAACACCGGATTTTCGGTGCTTTTACAGTCTCATCCGGGGTGTTATTTTGTGTCGACAGCGAAGGGCGCGTGGTGATGTTGTGAATTCGGCCCGTTTTGAATATGTTGGAAGAGAACGGCAATGACCGGAGCGCAGTGAAAAGCTTCTCGTATTTCATCTTCAACAAACCATGGGACGTGCTCTGCCAGTTCACCGGCGGCGGCCGCCGCCGGACGCTCGCGGATTTCGGCCCGTTTCCTCCGTCGGTCTATCCCGCCGGACGGCTCGACGCCGACAGCGAGGGGCTTGTCCTTCTGACCGACGACGGGGCCCTGAAACACGATCTGCTCGACCCGGATCACGGTCACCCGCGCACCTACTGGGCCGAGGTGGAACGGATACCGTCCGCCGACGCTCTTCGCCGTCTCGGGGAGGGCGTGCTCATCGAAGGAAGAACGACCGCCCCGGCGCAGGCCCTCCTCCTTCAGCCGGCGCCGGCCCTGTGGGAACGTCCCGTTCCGGTCCGGTTCCGGAAACAGGTCCCGACTCAATGGCTGGAACTGACGATCACCGAGGGAAGAAACCGGCAGGTGCGGAAAATGACCGCGGCGGTCGGATACCCGACGCTCCGCCTCGTCCGCGTCGCGATCGGCCCGGTCCGCCTCGGAGATCTGACTCCCGGCGAATCCCGGCCGCTGACCCGCACGGAAATCGGCGCGCTCCGGTCGGCCCTCGGCGGGAAGGCGGAATTCAAAAAGAATAACAGACGGAAGGCACGATGGAACGCACACTGACCGAGCATTCGATGCACCCCGATCCGTTCCGCCAGTTTGCGGATTGGTTTGATGAAGCCGTGAACATCTCCCAGCCCGTTCCGGAGGCGATGGTTCTTGCCACCGCCACGCCCGAGGGGATTCCCTCAGCGCGCGTTGTCCTCCTCAAGGGTGTCGATACCCGCGGGTTTGTGTTCTTTACCAATTATGAAAGCAGGAAGGGACGAGAACTTGAGGCCAACCCCCGCGCGGAAATCGCGATCTGGTGGCATCTGCTCGAACGGCAGGTCAGAATCAGCGGCAGTGTGGAAAAAACCGGCGCTGCTGAGTCCGATGCATATTTTATGACGCGGCCGAGGGAGAGCCGCATCGGCGCACACGCCTCACAACAGAGTCGGGTGCTGGAATCCCGCGAGGAGCTGGACAGGGCCGCGGCGGCGATCGGACGGAAATACCCGGATGCCGACATTCCCCGGCCTGACTACTGGGGGGGATATCGCCTCATTCCCTCCGCGATCGAATTCTGGCAGGGACGGACCGGACGACTGCATGACCGGCTGAGATACAACCGGATGAACAACGGCGCGTGGAAACTGGAGCGGCTTGCTCCCTAACGGTCCGGCCCCGGGCCGGGCGCCCGGAAGTGATCCCATCCCCTCCCTGCGAGCGGTTCGGTCTCACCATTCTCCCGCACATACACTATCCCCTTGTCTGCTTCGGTCATCCGACCGATGACCGATACATCCTCGGTCAGGTTCTCCAGCTTTTCATATTCGGTATCGGAAATGGTGAAGAGCAATTCGTACTCATCTCCGCCGTACAGGGCATAGAGGAGCGGGGATTCGGAGAATTCCCCGGCGATATGCTGGGTCACGAGGTCGACGGGAATCGACCGTTCGTAGAGAGCCGCGCCAACGCCGCTTTCGGAACAGATGTGATGAATTTCGGATGCCAGGCCGTCGCTGATGTCAATCATCGCATGCACCCGGATCCGTTCTGAAAAGAAACCTGCAATGTCGAATCGGGGCCGGGGCATGAAGTGTTTTTCCAGGGCTGATGTATACCGGGCAAGATCGGGGATAAAAGGGGTTCCGGGATCGGATCCGGCAAAGCGGGCTTTTTCCCTCAGGAGTATTTTCAGTCCCGCATGCGACGCTCCGAGGTGCCCGCTGACGCAGAGGAGATCGCCGGGCTGTGCGCCGCTCCGGTACACCACTCTGTCCTTCCCCGCGCTTCCGGTCACCGTCACTCCGATGATCAATCCGCCGGAGGAAGCGGTGGTGTCGCCGCCGACCACGGCGACCGAGTATTCCCTGCAGGCGGCGGCGACGCCTTCATACAACCGGCTGATCAGTTCGACGGTCGCCTTCTGCGGGATGCAGAGAGCGACGGTCGCGAAATCCGGCCTGCCGGCCATGGCCGCGATGTCGCTGAGACTCGCCGCCATGACCTTCCACCCGAGATGGTGCGGAGAAGTGTAGGTGAGGTCGAAGTGGATGCCTTCGGCGTAACTGTCGGTGGAGATGAGCTGAAGCCTGTCCGGCACCGGAAGCAGGACTGCGGCATCGTCGGAGATACCCTTCACGAGGCGGCGCCGAAGCCCGGCGTCGTCCGGCGAACCGAGAATGGCGCGGAGACGGTCGATGAGACCGAATTCACCGAGCGAACCGACGGGAGTGCCATCCGGAGGCATGGGAGCCGGGGGGCTATGAAAGGCGGAGATTCGGCCTGTCGGATTATTTCAGAAGTGCGGCGATCGCCTGGGCGTACTGTTCTTTCGTCTGAAGGCCCACGATGGTTTTTGCGATATTGCCGTCGGCGTCGACCAGGACGGTGGTCGGAATTGCCCGCGGATTGCCGAAGGCCGCCTCCATGTCGTCGTTGGAGAGAAGAACCTGATAGGTAATGCCGTGTTCCGAACAGAAGGACCGGACCATATCGGCGACGTTTGGGGCGCGGTCAACGGACACGCCGATGAATTTCACCCCCTGCGGAGCGAGTTCCTGGCTGAGGCTGACGAGATCCGGAAGCTCCTTCTTGCAGGGACCGCACCAGGTTGCCCAGAAATTGATGAGAGTGACTTTGCCGCGGAACTTGTCAAACGTGACGGTGGCGCCACTGCTGTCTTTCCAGGAGAAATCCGCGGCTTTGGGCGGCCGCGGCGTGACCGACAACAGTTCGGCGACTTTTCCGGCGGCGCCTGCCGCAGCGGCCGGGGGAGGTGCCTGATCGGCCTGTTTCGGCTGTGTGTTTTTTGAACAGCCCGCAAGGAGGATTGAGAATGCGCAGAGCAGAATCGACATCATCTTCATGGTATCATGTCTCCTGTTTGTCGGCAACGATGTGCGGCACGGTCCCGGGATTGAAGAAGACCATCCGTTTCTATGCGGGAAATATAAAAAATATTGGGGATCCGTCCAATCTCTCCCCTGACTGCAGGCGTTTATTTTTCCTCGTACACGGTGATACCCCACATGGTGGGGTCGTCGGGGGGGTCGGCGTTCCAGTTGTTGAAGGAGTGTGAATCGTCGGAGACGAAATGAAGCCGGTAGTCGCCCTTATCGAGCATGATGGTGGTGTTGACCATCCGGTTTTTGCGCGCTCCGCCGGCGTGGAAAGTCATATCGTAGGCCATCTCCCAGACCTTGTCGCCGTTTCCGGCCCGCTCAATCCAGCCGTAATCGAACATGTCGTGACTTTCCCCTTCGCCGATTGCATAAATGCGGACGCGCATCGGGCGATCGAGGCGGAAATTCTCGGTACGGTCGGCATTGTTGCCGACCCGCGTGATCTGGGCGAGGATTCCTGTTTCTTTCGGGGTGACGTTCGTCTCGACGATGGATACCCCGGGATGTTCGCCCACGAGCGAGATTGTCAGGCCGTAGTGCTCCTGATCATAGGGAGGAGAGGAGTTCCAGTCATTATAGGCGTGGGAATCATCGGTCTGGAAATAGGCCGTGTAGGTCCCTGCAGGAAGCGCGAGCAGTTCGTCCGCCATGCGGTTCTTTTCCGCGCCTCCCGCATGCTCGGTGCGGTCGACGTCCATGATCCATACTTTTTCCCGGGTCTTCGCGTTGATGATCCACCCGTAATCGGCCATCTGCCGGCGTGAATTTCCGCGTTCACCGATGGCGTAGATGTGCAGGGTTGCATCCTTCTTCAGCGTGAAACTGGCCGTCCGGGTTTCGTTGTCGCCCACGCGGACAAGCGATACGATGGCATTCTCATCCTCCTTCGGTGAGGAGAGTTCGAACGAGTCTTCCTCGCCCGGGCCCGTGGCCATCAGAGATACCCCGTAGTTGAACGGATCCGAGGGGGGCGCCGCGTTCCAGTCTTCGTATGAGTGCGAGTTGTCGGTGATGTAATAGAGAACGTATTCGCCGGCCGGAAACGAAACCACGCGATCGAATTTGACGTTCTTCCTGTCGCCTCCCGCATGCGTCAGATCATCATGCTCCATATCCCAGACGCGCTTCCGCGTCTTTGAATCGACGATCCAGCCGTAATCGGCGGATTCCTCACCGAGCGCATATATTCTGATCCGCATGTTGCGTGTAAGAGTGAAACCCTGACGGATGTGTTCCGATTCGCCGAGCTTGATGGCATGATAGAGGAGGCGGGGAAAATCCTTCGGCGCGGTGAACAGCGCAACATCGGGCGAGCCGTCCGGTACAAACAGCTCGATGCCCCAGTTCTGCGCCTGCTTTCTCCACTCCTTCCCGATGTCGCCGGTGAACAGATCCTCGATCCAGGAGAACAGACCGTGCTTGTGCGGGAGATCGTTCCCGTCCGTCGTTTTCCGCCGGTCGATGTTGATCGTATAGGAAAACAGGGAGAGATTGTTGTAGAATGCGTACGCGGCGAAGTAGACTTCGTAGGTTCCCTTCGGGAGCGTTATCGTTCCGTCGAAAACACGATAGACCTTGTCGCGGCGGGTGTTCTGAAGGTCCATCGTCCAGACCAGTTCCCTCGTATCGGCGTTGATGATCCAGCCGTATGCCGAGAGCTGATTGTCGCCGCCGGTGAATTTGATTCCGCCCTTGGCGTCGCCGTTGCCGACCGCATGGATATGCACCACGGTTTCCGCCGGCAGGACAAACCCGGAGCTCTGGACCTCCGTCTTTTCGAAATCGGAAAGATGAACCGCCGACCGCTCGCCGGCTCTGCAGGTCAGAACTGCGCAGATCGTCAGTATCACTGCGATCGACAAAGCCGTGCCGGGAAAATGTGCTCCCGGTATGCCATGGGTTTGACGGATTTCTCTCATCTCTGCCATATTTTACGGCCTTGAGGGGAAATTGTTTCGAAAAGATCAACGCCGGCGGCGGATATAAACAGGAGCTTGAACCGCCTGCCCGTAACCGGCTGAAATAAAACGGCAGGGTATGCCTGCCCGGACCGCCGGGAGGGCGTCAAAACCGCCGGAGTTGTATATGCCCACCGTATTCTCTATCATGATCGTGATACCTGCAGAAATATTGAGAGGATCCGGCCATGCACATCGATATCGATCATCACCGTATCGAGATCATCCGCGGGGACATTTCAGAGGAGAGCACGGACGCCGTCGTGAATGCCGCGAACAATCATCTCTGGATGGGTGCCGGAGTGGCGGGCGCACTGAAACGCCGCGGGGGTGAATCGATCGAGGAAGAGGCCGTCGCCCAGGGACCGGTCGAGGTGGGAACGGCGGTCATCACCGGAGGCGGAGCGCTCCGGGCGAAATGGGTCATTCATGCCGCGGTCATGGGACAGGATCTCCACACGGACGCCGCCGCCATTTCCGGAAGCGTCCGAAGTGTGCTGAAGCTCGCCGAGGCGAAGCGCCTGTCTTCGGTGAGTTTCCCCGCGCTCGGCACCGGGGTCGGCGGATTTTCCGTCTATCATTGTGCGGCGCTCATGATATCAGCCGCCGTCGAGTTTCTCATGACCTCACGGTCCGTGTCGCTGATCCGGTTCGTAATGTTCGATGAAACCGCGGAGAAGGCGTTCGAAGACGAACTGCGGCTCCAGTTTTCGGCGAAACGGCACCATTGATGATCCCCGGTTATCCGGGGGCGGAGAGCGGGGCGGGTGAAAGTTCGGGCGGCTGGACGTCGGTTGCGCTCAGGCGGATGATGAAGTACGATCCGTTCATGGCGACGATCGGAAAGGTATGCGCGATCTGCAGGAGATTCTTCTGCCGTTCGGGTGTGTCGATCAGATCGGTCGTACCTACGCAAAACGAAGCTCCGGCGAAATGGAGCTGCTCGAGAAGTTCCGGCGTCAATTCGTCGGGTCGGATGTGCCACCCCCTTCGTCCGCACCGGTAGAGAACCACGGGATCGCCTTCATCGACCGCCGCAAGGAGATCGTCGGGAGAAGTGGCCTGTTGAACCGCGCCTCCGAGCTGAAACACCGATCCGTCCCGCCGTTCTCCTTCCATGTAGTTTGCCACCCTGAGAACACTCAGCACCGCAAGGGAGAAAAGACAGAGAGCGACGAGGACCAGCACCGTCCGCCGCGACGACCTGTAAAACCGGAAGGTGTCGCGGGAGAAAACCTCCGCCGCCGTGTGGCCGACGAAGACTGCGGCCGGCAGTGCGAACGGAAGCTGATAGTATTCGTGAACCTGATTGCCGCGCGCAACGATCAGGATGTAGACGGCGATTCCTGCCAGCCACCAGGTGAACAGACGCCCGCCCGGCCTCTGCCAGGGGAGGATAATTCCCGCAATGAAGAGGAAGAATCCGGGATAGGTGAGATGGCGTTCGGCGATGCTCTTGAACAGGACGTCGTTGTAGAATTTGGGCGTCGCAAGAAGGGAGATGTTCCCCCACTTCCCGCTTCCGAAATCCCAGATGCCGAACGTCAGTCCGGAGGCGAGATAGGTCTGATGCGCGTGATAGTACCAGAACGCCGCGGGGATAAGGACGGCGAGGGCGTATGCCCAGAGGGAGCCGCGCCGCAGGAACCTGACTCCATCCCTGCCGACGGCAAGAGAGAGTAGCGGCAGGCCGAGGTAGAGCTCGGGCAGTTTCAGCAGAATCGCCAGCGCAATGGCCACGGCCGATGCCGCCAGCGGGCCGGTCTCCGCCCAGAGTGCAAACCAGTAGATTCCCCAGACCGAACACATCAGCATCATGATGTCGGGCATGATGGCGCGGCCGTAAAAGACGTTCAGCGGAAGGATCGCATATATTGCGGCGGACCAGAGGGCCGTCTGCTCTCCGAGCATCAGCCGGACGAGTTTGTACAGGCCGAAGACCGTTGCGCAGCTGCAGGCGACAGCCAGGATGCGCCCCCAGAGTTCCGTCATACCGAATATTTTATAGAGGGCGGCAATGAGGAACGGAAAAAGGGGGAATTCCGTTTCGACATACCCCGGAGAACTGCCTCCCCAGTCGATCTGGGGCGATCCGAACTGATATCCGTTCAGATAATAATTTTTTGCCATTGCGGCGGTATCCGCCTGGCGCCACGCCATAAAACCGCCGACGGGGAAGTCGATGTGGTACAGCCGCACGGCGACAGTGAGAAGCAGAATCGCGATGATCGGCCACCTCTGCCGGTACGGTTCCGGAGGGTTTTCAGTCATATTATTCGGTCGGTGAACAAACAGCTCCAATATGTAAAATTGAGATCAACGGTGCAACCTCGCCGCGGCCGAGCCGTGAACTGTGCGCCGTGAATTCCTTGCAATTCCATGAAAAAAGTGGTAAGTTTTCAGCTGCCGCATGCCATCATTCAATAAAATCCTGATCATCAGGTTCAGTTCTCTCGGCGATATTCTCCTCATCACCCCGCTTCTCCGCGCAGTCCGTTCGCGGTTTCCCTCGGCCCGCATCGATGTCCTCGTGAAACAGACCTACGGGGATCTCCTCCGTTTTCATCCCGCGGTCGGCACTCTTCTCGAACTCCCCCCCGGCGGGCGCCGGGAACTCGGGGCAATGATCCGCAGGGTTCGCGGTGAACGGTACGATCTGGTTCTCGATCTGCATAACAGTCTGCGAAGCATTGCGGTGCGTCTGCTCTCCGGCTGCCGGCGCCGCGGCGTGGTCAGCAAACATGCGGTGGCGCGGTGGATTCTGGTCCGGTGGAAAAAAAACTACTACAGGAGAATTATCCCCGTGGCCGAACGCTACCTCCGGGCGGCGGAACGCTTCGGGGTGCAGGGTGACGACCGCGGGCTGGAGATCTATCTTCCCGGCGAAGTCACCTCGTCGGTCAGGGTGCGGCTGGAGAAATACCGGCTCGACAAATACGAAACCGTGATCGGTTTCGCGCCGACAGCCCGGCATTTCACGAAGCGATGGCCCCAGGCGCGTTTCGTGGAGGCGGGAATCCTCCTCGCCTCGGCCGGCCGGGTGAAGATCCTTGTCTTCGGGGGAAAGGACGAGACGGAATATTGCGCCGATGTTGTTCATCTGATCAATTCGGCCGTCAATGCACCTGCTGCGGAAAATTGCGCTCTCGATTTCACTCTGATGGAAACCGCCGCGGTGCTCGACCGCTGCGACGCCGTGCTCACGAATGATTCGGGGCTGATGCACCTGGCCGCCGCGCGCAAGAGAAAGATCGTGGCGCTGTTCGGTTCCACGGTCGCCGAGTTCGGATTTTTCCCCTACGGCACGAAAGCCGTCGTTCTCGAGAAAAAACCGCTTTCGTGCCGGCCGTGCACCCCCATCGGAAGGGATGAATGCCCCCTCGGCCATTTCAGCTGTATGAACGACATCCAGGCGCGGGACGTCGTCGCCGCCCTGAAATCCCTCCTGCCGGTTCCGAAAAAATGACGCCATCGGCCGGACGGCATGCATATCGGAAGACAGAATGTATGAATTCTCAGAACTGCCCTGGACGGGAATGCTGACCAGATGCTTCTATAACTGCTGTGTGGTTCCGGTCCTCTGGCTCCTGTTCCGCCTGCTGGGACTCGTCAGCCCGAAGGCGGCGCGGGGACTTGCCGGCCGCCGCGACCTTTTCGGACGCATCGCCCGGGTGATCGACACGCTTCCCGCCGATCAGCCGCGCGTCTGGTTTCACTCTTCCTCGATGGGGGAATTCGAGCAGGCCAAACCGATCATCGCCGAGCTCAAACGGAGAATGCCCGGGGTGCGGATCGTGGTCTCGTTCTTTTCCGCCTCGGGATATGAGCACTCGCTCCGGTACACTGCGGCGGATCTGATCACATACATCCCGTTCGATTCCTTCGGCAACGCAAAACGGTTTGTCGCCATGGTCCGTCCCGCGGCGACCGTCGTCATCCGGTACGACGTCTGGCCGAATCATCTCTGGGCGCTCCGGCGGGCGGGCGTTCCCGTTCTCCTTTCCAATGCCACCATGAAGCCGGGCGGTCCCCGCTCGGTTCCGGTGCTCAGGTCGATGTTCCGGACTATTTACAACGATATCGATTTCATTTTTCCGGTCTCCGCCGCAGATGAGGACGCTCTCCGTTCGTTCGGCCTGCCCCATCCGTCGATCAGCCGGATGGGCGATACGAGATACGATCAGGTTCTGCGGAGGAGCCGCGATTCCGCATCGGTACAGCTTCTTGCGCCGGAGGTGACGGCAGGAAAAAGAGTCATCGTCGCCGGCAGTACCTGGCCCGAGGACGAGGCTGTCCTCCTTCCGGCCTGCCGGGAACTGGTGTCGCACCGCAGCGATCTCCTCATCATTCTGGTGCCCCATGAACCGACGCCCGGTGCGCTCGAACAGCTGGAAGAATCGCTCGGCGGCGAGCGGTGTATCAGATTTTCGGCCTTATCCGGATACCGCGGAGAGCAGTATGTGCTGGTCGACAGTATCGGCATTCTGATGACGTTGTACCGCTACGCCGATCTGGCGTTTGTCGGCGGGAGTTTTCATCAGGGCATCCATAATGTGCTCGAACCCGCCGTCTACGGCATTCCGGTTCTGTTCGGGCCGGTTCATCAGAATTCTCAGGAAGCAGGAGCCCTCGTTGCCGCCGGAGGAGCGGTCGCAGTTTCCGGCGCGCCGGAGACCGTACGGGCGATGGCGGATTTTCTGGGCGATGAAAAGAAGCGGAGGGCGGCGGGCGCCGCCGCAAAGGGATTTGTCACACAACACGCCGGGGCGACGGATTATTTCGTCGACCGGCTCATCGGAGTTCTCCGGGAAAGGTAACAGATGAAAATCGCTTATTTCGATACAATTGCCGGCGTGAGCGGCGACATGACGCTTGCCGCGTTCATCGACGCAGGAGTCCCGGTCGACGCGCTCGCGAAAATCGCTTCTTCCCTCGATCTTCCCGGTGTGGAGCTGGAGGTCGGGAGATGCGTGCGCAACGGCATCTCCGCCGTCAAACTTGACGTCGTCGTCAGCCAGCAGAAGCATTATCACCGGCATCTCGCGGACATTCTCGGCATGATCGGAGAGAGTGATCTCCCGCCCGCCGTCAAGGAGACAGCAGGGGCGATTTTCACCGAAGTGGCGCGCGCGGAAGCGAAGGTTCATGACACGACGGTCGAGAAAATTCACTTCCACGAGGTCGGGGCAATCGATTCGATCGTCGACATCGTCGGCGCGGCTGTTTGTCTCGATCACCTGAAGATCGGGAGGGTCTATTCCTCTCCCGTGCGTCTTGGGAGCGGCGGGTTCATCGACGCGGCTCACGGCAGACTTCCGCTGCCGGGACCGGCGGCGGCGGAAATTCTGAAAAACTACCCGACGGTCCTGACCGATATTCCGTATGAGCTCACGACGCCGACCGGCGCGGCGATCATCAAGGCGCTGTCGGGGGGCGTCCTGAGCGCGGAGAGGATGCGTGTCGAACGGATCGGGTACGGTGCCGGGAGCCGCGAACTGAAGGAAGTTCCGAATCTCCTGAGGATCATGGTCGGTGAGATTGAGGCAGCTGGAGAAGGCGACGATGCAGAACTGCTGGAAACGAATATCGACGACATGAACCCGGAGCTCTATCCGTACATCATGGAAAAGGCGCTGGCGGAGGGGGCGCTGGATGTCTGGCTGACGCCGGTGATTATGAAGAAGGGGCGGCCGGGGATTGTCCTGTCGGTGCTGGCGCCGAAGGAAAGGATGGCGGCGCTGATGAGGCTGGTGATGGCTGAAACGACGACGCTTGGGGTGCGGATTCAGCCGGTGACGCGGAAGAAGGCAGGGCGGGAGAGTGTGGAGGTATCGACGAGTTTCGGGAAAGTGCTGGGGAAAAAGATCAATTTTGAGGGAGAAGAGAGGATTGCGGTGGAATTCGAGGAGGGGAAGCGGATAGCGATGGAGCAGAAGATACCGTTGGTGGAAGTATACCGGAGGCTGAACGCGGAATTTTCATCTAAATCAAGAAAAAACAGATAGTTAATTGTATTATATGTCGTGATATTGAGAATAAATTTCAGGGTAGGGGCTTGATTATCCGAGTGAATTTTTATAGATTAGGGAGTAGGTGAAGGAAAGGTAATAGGGGGGAAGCGAAAAAAAGTTTCCGGGAGGAGCTTCTTTTGCTTGACATCGGAATAAAAAGTTCGTATATTATTGACCCACTCATGTGGTGATTCCGATCCAACCTACTTCGGATCGGGATTTTTTTTCGAATGTTCTTTGAAAATAGTGTGCATAGCTCTAAGTCAGCTTTTGCAGATCTTCAACCAGTTCGGACGATAGTCTGAATACTGGGTCAGGCTCGAAGTTGAAATTGAAAAATTACAACGGAGAGTTTGATCCTGGCTCAGGACGAACGCTGGCGGCGTGCCTAACACATGCAAGTCGGGGAGAAAAGGGTAGCAATATCCTGAGTAAACCGGCGAACGGGTGAGTAACACGTAGGCAACTTACCTTGTGAACGGGGATAACCTCGGGAAACCGAGGCTAATACCCGATGCAGTCATGATACGACATCGTATTATGATGAAAAGCCCGAAAGGGTGTCACAAGATAGGCCTGCGTCCCATTAGATAGTTGGCGGGGTAACGGCCCACCAAGTCGATGATGGGTAGCTGGTCTGAGAGGACGACCAGCCACACTGGAACTGAGACACGGTCCAGACTTCTACGGAAGGCAGCAGTGAGGAATATTGCTCAATGGGCGAAAGCCTGAAGCAGCGACGCCGCGTGAGGGATGAAATCCGTTAGGATGTAAACCTCTTTTGCAGGGGA
>DATKPE010000036.1:0-7519 GCA_035524335.1 Bacteroidota bacterium | reverse complement strand
GCCGAAACCGTGGCTCGGTATTACCACCTATGAAAACTCCGGGACGCTCCGGATCGGCTCGATTGTTGCCGGCTCGCCTGCCTACACCTCCGGCCTCGATCTCGGCGACGTCCTGCTCGCCCTGGACGACGCCCGGATAACAAACGGGAACCTCACGGAACAGATCGGCACACACAAACCCGGAGACTCGGTACGCCTCGCCGTCTTCCACGACGACCGGCTCCGAACCATCACCGTCGTCCTCGGTGCGGCACCCAAACTCGACTACAAGCTTGTGCGCACAGAACATCCAACGGACCTTCAGAAAGCCCTTTTCACGGGATGGCTTCACACCGCCTGGAGCGACAGCGCGAAATAAACGCACCGCAGCGCACACGCTGGCATCAGATGGCCGGTTTGTCTATATTACCGCTGACTGGGGACCGGAAATCCGGAGCGGAACTCCGCGCCCCCCTTCCATATCACTATCGACATGAGCGAGGCGGGGAGAACCGAGCGGAAAGGATGCGCATGCTGAGTATTCTCGTCGTCGACGATGAAGTTGACTTCAGGGACCTTCTCTCGACGTATCTCACCGATAATACCGAGAACGATGTCGTCACCGCCCCCAACGCCCGGGAAGCGCTCGAAATCCTCGCCGTGCATCGCCGCCAGAAGAGGCCGATCGACTTCATCATCTCGGACGTCTACATGCCGGGTATCGACGGAAGAAAATTCTACGAGGCGGTCCGCACCCTGGACGGGTACGAACACGTCCCGTTTCTCTTCGTTTCCGGGTTCGACGACAACTATGCGAAGGAATCGGTGGTGGAACCGTACATCGAGGGCTTCATGCGGAAAAGCGAGACCCCGTTGAAACTGCTGAGCTGGATCGAATATCTCTCAGCCCCGCTCCGGTCGCGTACCCATCTCGTTCGTCCTGCGGAATAACCGGCACTTCAGAACCTCCCTCCCTCTCCCCGGTCTGCTGAACAGCACTCCCGCACCATGCCGGACATTCCGCCTCAGTCGGCGGGGCGGATTACCGGCGTGACTTCGGAGTTTGCCTCATAATCCCAGTGGGTTTTTCTGCAAAGATCGGCCACCCCGAGTTTATAGTCGATGAGCGCGCTCAGCGCATTGAGTTTGGCCGTGGTCAGCCGCGCCTGGGTCTGCGCCAGGTCGTTCCGGTTGATCATGCCGTTGCGGAAACGCTGGAGACTGATGTCGTAGCTCTGCTGGGCGACCGCGACCGATTTCCGGAGAACCTCGTTGCGGGACTGGGCGACGGAGATTTTTTTCAGCAGGTCGAGGGTTTCCTGGCGGACCTGCTGGAGGACATAATCGCGCTGGGTCCGGGCGTTGCGGTAGTCGATCTCCGCCGCTTCGATGGTCCTCCCGTTCCTTCCCCAGTCGAATACCGGAACGGAAAGCGTGAGGGTTGCGCTCCGGGTGCTGTTCAGATTTGAAAAGACATCCCGGAAGAGAGTGTCCGTTTTGTTCGCCCCGTACCGGGCCGTCAGGTCGAGACGGAAATTGTTGGCGCTTTTTGCCGCGGCAAGGTCGATATCCCGCAGTTCGATATCCCGCTCCGCGCTGATCGCCTCGGACCGGAACCGGAGCGCCGACCCGATCGCCTTCGCGCTGTCGATTACCACCGGTTCATAGACAACATCTCCCTCGGGGACGACATCCGCGTCCGGGGAAATCCCGAGGAGGAGCCGGAAACTGTTCTTGGCCTGTGCGACATCCCGCTCCGCGGTGAGGGAATCGTTTCTGCTGGAGGCAAGGTCGACGTCCGACTGGAGCACTTCAACCTCCGGAATCAGACCGCCGGTATATTTTGACTGTGCCGTGTTGTATGATTCCTGGTCCTGGCGCACCTGTTCGCGGACGATGTCGAGCCGGCGGAGCTGCTGGTAGAGGGTATAGAAGCCCTCTGTAACATTGTAGATAAGGTCGAGCTGGTTGTTGAGAAAATCGCTCTCCGCCTGCCGGAGCTGGATGTCCGCCCGGTCGGCATTCTGGCGGAGTTGGTTGCCGGCAAAGATCGGCTGTTGAAGTTCGATGCCGTAATCGCCGAAGTAGTTGCTGATCGTGCTGTTCGTCCCCGGTTCGGCGGAGACCTGCGACTGTCCCATGATCGACTGCGTGAGCCGGAGCGTCCCGCCGGTGAGCGTGAGCGGCTGGCTGATCACCAGCGCGCCGTTGTAGCTGGTCGACTGGAGCTGATAGTACTCGTAATTTCCGGTCAGCGGATTGAACTGCTGTGTCAGGGCCTGCGAGTAGGAGGGCGCCGTCACCGAGAGGCCGACCGAGGTCCAGGCCGATCGCTGAGCCGACTCCGCCCGCTTCCGGGCCGACAGGTACCGGGAGGTGATGTCGCTCGCCACCAGACCTCTTGCGATCGCCATATCGACGGCCTGTTCCAGCGTGACGCGGACGGTGTCCTGTCCTGCCGCCTGTCGGGAAGACAGAGCCAGGAGGATGATAGAGCAGAAGGTGAATGTCCGGCTATTCATAGTGGAGAGATTCGATCGGATTCTGGGAAGCTGCTTTTTTTGCGGGATAATAACCGAATGCCACTCCGACGCCGACGGAAACGGAGAACGCGAGCACGATCGCGGGAAATGAGATCACCGTTCTCCAGCCCGCATAGAACGTGATCCCGCTCGTCAGGAGCCAGCCGACGATAATGCCGACAACGCCGCCGACGACGCTGATGAAGAGGGCTTCGAAGAGAAACTGGCTGAGCACGTCGGTCCGGGTTGCGCCGACCGCGCGCCGGATGCCGATCTCCTTCGTCCGTTCCATCACCGACGCGAGCATGATGTTCATGATTCCGATACCGCCGACGAGAAGCGAGATCCCCGCAATGGCCCCCATAACGATATTGAAGATGCGCTGGGTTTTCTGGCTCTGCTGAACGAGCGCCTCGGGCACCACCACATCGTAATCCCTGATCCCGAAGTGGCGCCGTTCGAGGATCCGCCGGAGAACCGGCGTGATCTCGTCGATATGGTCCGCAGAGGCGAGCTTCACGGTGAGATGGTCGAGCTGCATCTTCGGCCGGGGCGTCTTGCCGGTCGAAACGCTCACTCCCCCGCCCGTAAAGGTGACGTTTGCGTTCTCCCCCTCCTTGTAGCGGACCAGTTTGTACTGGGCCGTCGTCAGGGGGATATAGACATCCACATTCAGATTGCGGACATCCAGGTTCTCAACCTTCCTGCTGGGGGAAAGCTGGTGCGCCACCACACCGATGACGGAGAACCACTGATCGTCGATTTTGACCGACTGTCCCACCGCCTCTTCAAAATGGAACAGCTTGTCCCGGACATCACTGCCGAGGACACAGACATTCGCCTGATCGCGCATGTGGGCCGCGTCGAAGAATCTTCCTGCCGAGAGCGTATAGCCGTAGCACGCAAGGAATTCCGGGGTCGTTCCGATCGCCTTGATCTCCGTGTGATCCTCGTTGTGCTGGGCCGCGGTGGTTTTTTCCCACTGGGGGACGACGGCGTCGACGCCCGGGCACACTTCCAGAATCGCGTCGCCGTCCAGCGCCGTGAGGCCGGGAGAAAAATTCGCCTTCGCCTTGTCGAACGCCCCGGGGGTCAGTTCCTTGTGGTTGATGATGATATTGTTGATGCCCATCAGGCGGATCTGCTCAAGCGCCTCCAGCCGGGCTCCCTCCCCGATCGAGAGCATCGCGATCACCGCCGCGACGCCGAAGATGATGCCCAGGGCGGTGAGCACCGACCTCACCCGGTGGAGCATGATGCCGGTCATCCCGACCCGGATATTCTCATCGAGATTCATTGCTTCGGGTTCGCGCTCTGCCGGTCGGGCTGAACCGCCGCAACGGTCGGATCGGTCAGTGAAACCTTGTCCCCGGCCCGGATTCCACCGGCGACGACGACATAGTTGCTGTTCTTCGCGCCGAGAGTCACCTCCTGCGGTTTCGAATTCCTGTAGACGACCGTTTTTCCATCCTTCTGGAAGACCGCTTCTATCGGAAGGAACAGCGTATCGGGAATCGACGACATGATCACTTCGTTGCTCGTCGTCATGCCCGGCTTCAGCACCGGGTCCGTTCCGTCGATGTCGACGACCACCTCGAACGTCTTCGTGGACGACTGATCGTGCTGCTGGCCGATCGTCCCGACCGACACCACGTTCCCCCTGAACTCCCTCTCGGGGAATGCGTCGAGTTTGATCCTGACCCGCTGACTCTTTTTGACCTTGCTGACGTCGACCTCGTTGACATTTGTGATCGACTGCATTTTAGACAGATCGGGAAGGCTCACGAGAGGCATGCCGCCCCAGGGGGAATCGCCGACCGCGATCTTCCGTCCCGTGCTCCAGTTCGTTTCGTAGACCACGAGACCCCCGAGCGCGGCCTTCATGGTATACTGTTCCTTGTCCTCTTTCGCATGCTTCAGGTCGCTTTCGGTCTGCTGTACCTTCAGCAGGTACTTTCGTTCCTCCGATTTGTCGACCACCGCCTGTGATTCGATCTTGCGCTTGGCCTGCTCCCAGGAGATCTTGCTTTTTTCGAGGTTGATCTCGGTCTCCTTCCTCTGCATTTCGGCTTCGAATTTCATCTTCTCCACCTGCAGTTTTGCCTGCTCATAGGCGAGTTCCGCGTTCCGGAGATCGCCATCGAGCTGGGCGTCCTGAAGCGCCTTATCAGCCTTGAATTTGTCATAATCCGACTGGTTGATGGAGAGCTCCGCCTGCTTGTCGGAGATCGTCTTGTCAACTTCGGTGGTGGCAAACCGGACGACGACGTCGCCGGACTTTACGGTCGTTCCCTCCGGCACAAGATAGATGATCTGCATCTGCCCGTAGCGGACACGCGGCGTGGTGAGCGTGAAGGAATTTGCCGCACGGATCTCCCCGCTGCTCTTGAAGCTGATGAGAAACTCGCCCCGCTTCACATCGACCGTGGCGATGGCTTCATGGTTGGAGGCCGACAGCGCGATCATGATGATGATCGCGATAACGCCGCCGGCGGCCGAAAGGTAAAATTTCCTGTTCCGGTAACGGAGCGGAATGCGGTTCAGAAGGGTGTGCACGTCTTCAAGCCGGGGAATTTTCATCGCCATTCCTCTACAGATCCTGTTTCAGTTATCGGCCGGGAATGCATTCCGGCCGGGTACGAGGACAGCCCGGGCAGGTGAATGTACCGGAGCCGGCCATGATGCAGATCTCCATGACCGGACAGACGCCGCGGTGGCGGGCTGATGTGGAATATGTCAGGAGAACGGCTGTGGCGGTTGTTCACCGCAACAGAAAAAGGGTCGGTTGTCGGACGCTCTGCAGCTCCCACGAAATGTTCGTGTCATCAAAATATCAATATTAGGTTTTTTTGTCAAGTGAATATTCCGAACTCCGACCGTTTTCAAGAGAAATTGGATGGTTCTCTCCGATATCTTGTCCTTGGCCGTTGAATCGCATTTATGCGATATTCACTCCGTCTTTCAGCTTCATACAGGCTGAAATGGTGGTATCTTACGCGTGTAATCTTTAAATTATTGCACTTCTAATGAACGAATCCGAACTCCATACCGGATCGCCTTACAGGACCATATTTGCGGATCCTGCCGTCAGATGGATCGGCCTGACAGGCGCATGGACCGCCTTCGGGCTTTTCATGGGATGGCAGACCTATTACCAGTCGAAACTCGCCGGTGATCCGATGACGATCGCCGACTCCCTCGTGAGCGAGCTGGTCTACGCGTATCTCTGGGCTCTGCTGACGCCGCTGATTCTGCGGCTCGCCTGGAAATTCCCCCTCGATGCACGGCACCCGTTCCGCAACAGTTTTCTGCATCTCGTGCTGAGCGCGCTGACCGCCTTTGTGCACAAGTCGCTCTATCATCTCATCCTGATGAACGCGAGCGGCACCTTCGGCCCGTTCGCCTGGACAAGGTTCATACGGGCGGTATGGAATTACCTCGATTACGGGATCATTCTCTACTGGATCCTTATTCTCCTCTACCATGCGGTGGAATATTACAGGCGGTCGCGCGAGCAGGAGCTCCGGGCGGTGAATCTGGCCGCCGAACTGACCCATGCACAGCTCCAGACCCTCCGGATGCAGCTCCATCCCCACTTTCTGTTCAACACCCTGAACGCCGTGTCGGTTCTCATCGGACGGAAGCCGGACGCGGCCCGGGAAATGCTCGGCCGGCTGTCGGGACTGCTCCGCCGCACCCTCGCGGAGGAACACCGGATGGACGTTCCGCTCCGCGAGGAGATCGATCTCCTCGGCCTCTACCTTGCAATAGAAAAAGTCCGCTTCGAAGACCGCCTGACGGTCTCCCTCGACGTCGGCCCCGAAACCCTCGACGCCGTCATCCCGTCGTTTCTCCTCCAGCCGTTCGTCGAGAATGCCATGCGGTACGGTGTCGCCCGAAAACCGGGACCGGCGCTGGTCGAAATCCGCACTTCCCGCAACGATACCTTTCTCCGTCTCGAGATAATGGATAACGGTCCGGGGCTCCCCCCCGACGGAGAACGTCGTGACGGCATCGGATTCACAAATACGAGGACCAGGCTCGAACAGATGTACGGTACCGCATACCGGTTCACCGCCGCGAACCGGAACGGCGGAGGGGCACACATTATCCTGGAAATTCCCTTCCGCGCCGACCACCTCCCCCCGCGGACCGTCCCGGAGCCATAATCCATGTCCCCCATCCGCACACTGATCATCGACGACGAGCGCATTGCCCGCGAGGGGATCCGCTCCCTCCTGGAGCGCGACAGCGAAATCGAGATCGCCGGCGAATGCGCCGACGGCATCGAGGCGCTGAAAACCATCCGTGCCGTCCGGCCGGACCTGATCATTCTGGACATCCAGATGCCGGGCCTGGACGGCTTCGGACTGCTGGCCCGGCTCGATCCCGGAACACTCCCCGCGATCATCTTTGTGACGGCATACGACGCCTACGCCGTCCGCGCATTTTCCGTTCACGCCGTCGATTACATCCTGAAACCGGTGGAGCCGGAGCGCTTCGCTTCCGCGCTCGAACACGCCAAAAAGATTATTGCATCCCGGGAGCATGCGCCGAACGAGGCGCGGATTCTCGCCCTCCTCGCGGAGATCCGAAGGCCACCGCAAACCTCCGGACGGATCGCCGTGAAACTGCCCGGCAGGATTTATTTTGTCGAAACCGGGAAGATCGACTGGATCGAAGCCGCCGGCGACTACTGCGTCATTCACGCCGAAGGCAGGAAACATATGATCCGCGAGTCGCTCAGATCGCTGGAATCAATGCTCGACGACCGGCAGTTCCTGCGCATTCACAGATCGGTCATCGTCAGAATCGACCGCATACGGGAACTCCGCCCGCTCTATCACGGCGAGTTCCGGATCCTCCTTGCCGACGGGTCGGTTCAGACCATCAGCCGTTCCTACCGCCGGCGGGCAGAAGCACTTCTTCACCTCCCTTCCTGACCCGTCCATTCGACCGGCCGGAACACCATTCCGGCATCCCTTTTCCCCCTTTCACCGATATTCTCTTGATTACCC
>DATKPE010000035.1:0-9129 GCA_035524335.1 Bacteroidota bacterium | reverse complement strand
GTTATCCGGGCGTCGTCCAGGGCGAGCAGGACGTCGCCGAGATCGAGGCCGGAGGTGTAGGCAGGCGAGCCGGCAACAATCGAGCCGATCCGGAGCGTCCCGGAGTTTTCATAGGTGGTAATACCGAGCCACGGTTTCGGCAGGGAGTCGGTGCAGACGAGCCGCAGACCCGCCCCGTCGAGCGCCTCCTCCCAGGGAATCTGTGCGGTTCCGTAAATATAGTCGTCGAAAAATCGTGTGCAGTCCCATCCTGTCAGATCGCGGAGGGTTGAGCGGAGGTCGTCGAGCGTATATCCTTTCCCCGAGAGGGGGAACCGGTTGTACATGGTGCGCATCAGATCGTCGAGGGAATATCTGCCGCCGGTTTCGCGGCGGATGGTGAGGTCGAGAAAGGTGCTGATCATCGCACCGCGCTCGTAGATGTCGGACCCGGCGTTATAGGTCTGCTGGTACGATCTTTTCGATTCGGTCCAGGAATTGAAGCTGGCGTCGGCAACGGACTCGATCCGGTTGCCCGGGCGGGCGCGGTCGGAGGCGACGGTCGAGGTGATGATATCGAAGAATTTTTTGGCGGGGAGAAAACCCGCCCGGGCGAGCATGATGTTTGCGTAGTAAGTGGTGGTTCCTTCGGCGATCCAGAGCTCGCGGGAATAATTTTCCCGCGTAAAGTCGAAGGGGTGAATGCCGGCCGGCCGGAGCTGTTTGACGTTCCAGGTGTGGAAAAATTCGTGGGCCACGGTGGCGAGGAAATAGTCCTGGTACGATTCCCGGTCGGTAAAACAGCCGGGGGGAACCTGGATGATTGTCGAATTGAGATGTTCCGTTCCGCCTCCTCCGCCCGGTGTGCATTCCACCAGGAAATAGTAGCGGCGGTAGGGAAACGTTCCCCAGAACTCCTTTTCGGCCCGGACAATCGCCGAGATGTCCCGGACGAGGGTGTCGGCATTCCAGCTCCCCTCGCCCGCCATGCTCAGAACGTGGGTGACGCCGTCGACCTCGAATTCGATGTCCTTCTGCGTCCCGATCTCCAGCGGGCAGTCGATGAAGTAATCGTACCCGGGAGCGGAGTAGAGGTTCTCCTTCTCACGATCCAGCCCCGTCGTGACATGCCAGCCCCTGAAGGGTTCCACCTTCAGGCGGACCGGGAGGGAGCGGAATTTTTCGACGTACATGAAGACGGACGATTCGTCGACGAACGCGTGCCGGTCGTTCAGTCCCCTCGTCCGGATATTGAAATCGTTGGCGTAGACGCTGTACGATACCGTCAGAGCATGCTGTCCGCCCGATTCGATCGTCCACGACGACTTGTCGCTTCTGTGCCATTTCAGAAGATGGTTCCCCGCTCTGGCAGAGAATTCCTGAATGCCCGACGAGAAGTCGAGAATGGAATACCGGCCGGGGCGCCAGACGGGAAGAATGAGGGTCGTCGTACTGTCGCCGGGGAGGTCTGTCAGCTCCATGGTGATCCGGAAAAGGTGCGTCTGCGGTTCCGGCATCGCAAGATTGTATGAGATGAGGGGAGATCCGGCACAGGCGACGGCGGCCAGCAGGCAGAAGAGAAGGGTTATCGCAGTTTTCATAGCAGCCTCTGTTGTGACATTGAATGTACGGACGCGGGGGGTAATGGTTACGACGAATCTGCCGCCGGAAAAGTTTGCATGCCGGCGGCCGCGGGACCGCCTGCCGTTTGAACGAAGTGCAGATGAACGGGAGGGATGATCGGCAAAGTAAAGATTCAGAACGATAAAATCAACCGATTCGCGCGGGAGGGAATATCCGGCCGGATTGTGGTCCGCGGACCGGTTTGACAAGCCCGCATCATTCTGTATATTCTATGCATAACCCCGGAGGAGAGGCTGGGAAACTCCGCCGGCGGAAAGTGAAGCGTATTATGTACGACAGACTATTACAGCACATAGCGGCGCGCGTCCGGCTCACGGTTCGGGAATCGGAGGAGTGCACCGGCTATTTTCTCCACCGGTCCGTCCGGAAGCGCCAGTATCTTCTGCAGGAAGGCGATGTGTGCAGGCAGATCGCGTTCGTCGGGGACGGTTGTCTTCGGGAGTTCACGGTCGATCATACCGGGACGGAGCATACGCTCCAGTTTGCCATCGCGGGCTGGTGGATATCCGACCTGAACAGTTTCCTGAGCGGCAGGCCCTCCGCGCACAACATCGTTGCGGTGCACGATTCGTCCGTTCTTCTTCTCGACAAGGAAGGGCGGGAAAAACTGTTCGCGGCCGTTCCGAAAATGGAACGATATTTCCGCCTGCTTCTCGAAGCGAATCACGTTGCCAGCCACAAGCGAATCAACGAAACGCTGAGCGCGTCCGCCGAAGAGCGCTATCTCTCATTCCTGAAAACTTACCCCGCCCTGATCGAACAGGTTCCCCAGCACCAGATCGCCTCGTTTCTCGGCATTACCCCCCAGTCCCTGAGCCGCATCCGGAGGGAACTGGTCCACCGTCATCCCTGAAGCCGTTACCCTGGGTTCATGAAAAATCTTCTCCTGGGCGAATGCCTCCCGGGACCGTCCTGTCGTATATTGGTTGTGAAATTATTCATGTCACATACAGGATGGAAGGAAGGATACGCGTCAATGTCGCAGTGGAAAATCGATCCGGTTCATTCGCAGGTCAGCTTCAAGGTCAGGCATCTCGTGGTTTCGACGGTAACCGGTCACTTCGGCGTGTTCGATGCGGTGATCGATACGGCGGCGGATGATTTCAGCGACGCGCGGATTTCATTCGAAGCGGACGCCGCCAGTATCAGCACGAAGAACGATCAGCGGGACGGCCATCTCCGTTCGGCCGATTTTTTTGATGCGGAAAAATATCCGAAACTGACGTTTGTATCGACCGCCGTCCGGAAAATATCCGACTATGAACTGATTGTCCGCGGAAACCTCACCCTCCGCGGTGTTACGCGGGAAATCTCCCTGAACGTCATCTACAACGGCACTGTCGCCGGTTTCGGCGGCACGCAGGTCGCCGGATTCGAGATCACCGGAAGGCTGAATCGTTTCGATTTCGGTCTTCAGTGGAATGCCCTGACGGAAGCCGGCGGCGTGACGGTGAGCAATGACGTGCGCATAGAAATCCTTGCAGAATTTACCAGGGCTCAGGCCGGCGCAAAGGCCGCCTGAAAACATATTCCGGCGACGGAAGATCCGGGAATACAGATCGGAGCGGGGAACAAGGCAGTGGCCAAAGGGGTTTTCATGCCGGGGATCCTCGTTCCGATCGTTTTTTATGAACAACCGTTCCGGCCGCCGGATCGGTTCCCGGCACTCTGGACAGAGCAGAAGTGGAGGATCCGTTGAGCCGTTGCTGCAACAGGCCTGCCGACAAGCCGCTGTAAAATCTCCGTTTGACGTCACCTCCGGAGCTGTAAATCCCCGAGCGTCTGACCGACTTGTCCTTCTGATATAAATGCCTTAGATTTGGCGAGCAACACCATCGCCAAACTGGAGGCTGAAATGGCCAATCGGATCTCTCGCGGCCGGGGGAAGAAATCCCCCCTCGCCCTGCAGCGCTACGAACTCCGCACCACCGACCGTCTGGTGCTCACCGCCGTGAACCAAGGTGCCGATGCCATCCTCGGTCTCAACCACAGGCCGCTCATTGGCCGGACGATCGAGGAAGTTCTGCCGGAACTCAGGCCGGCCGGCTGCACCGGGAGACTCCGGTCGTTTGCATCCCGCGGCGGAGATTTCACCGCTGATGCATTATCCTATTGCCCGGGCGGCGGACACCGCCGGTTCGACGTTTTCGCCCTGCAGACCGGCCCGCGCAAGCTCGCCCTCATGTTCGCCCCCTCCATCTCTGACGAAACCTCCGTAAAACCGATTCCCGATTCCGGGCTTCTGTACCGGTCAATTTTTGAAAATACCGGAACCGCAACCATCATCATCGAAGCGGACACCATCATTTCGCTGGCCAATCAGGAATTTGTGGAGTTGTCGGGATTCCGTAAGGAGGAAATTGAAGGGATCAAGAGCTGGACCGATTTCGTCCCGGCCGGGGAACTCGACCTGATGCGGCAGCGTCATGCCGGCCGCCGCAGTCAGGCGGAGGGAATCCCCCGAAGATACGAATTCCATTTCATAACCCGGAGCGGGGATGTCAAGAACATATTTCTCTCGGTCGATATGATCCCCGGAACCGAGAAAAGTGTCGCCGCACTCCTCGACATCACGGAAAAGAAGAACGCGGAGGCATTGCTTCAAAAACAATCGACGGCAATGGAGAAATCGCTCGACGGGGTCGCAATACTTGATGAACAGGGAAGGTACGAGTATATCAATCAGGCCCACCTCAGGATCTACGGCTATCAGAAGCCGGACGATCTTCTCGGAAGGAGCTGGGAGGTGCTGTATGACGAGCAGGAGCTTGACCGCTTCCGGCACACCATCATGCCTTCCTTTTATGCAACCGGCGGCTGGCGCGGGGAGGCGCTGGGAAAGAGGCGGGATGGTTCCAGTTTTCCCCAGGAAGTCTCCCTGAGCAAAACCGGCACCGGCGGACTTGTGTGCGTCGTCCGCGACATCACCGAACGAAAGCGGGCGGAGCTGCTTCAGGAAGCCGTATACCGTATTTCGATGGCGGCGGACAGTGCGACGGATCTTGGAGAACTGTATGGCTTCGTCCACGAAATCATCTCCGGCGTCATGCCCGCGCGCAATTTCTACATCGCGACGTATGATGAAGAACATAATCTCCTCTCCTTTCCCTATTTCGTGGACGAAATCGACAGCCGGCCCGAACCGGCCGAACCGGGGAAAGGCCTCACGGCGTACGTTCTCAGGTCGGGAACATCGCTGTTCTGCGATGCGGAAACGGACGCCCGCCTCCGTGCCAGCGGAGAAGTCGAACTCATCGGTGTCCCTTCTCTGATCTGGATAGGCGTTCCCCTGATCGACGGGGACCGGACGATCGGCGTCATGGTCGTCCAGCATTATTCGGATCCCGCCGCCTATACGCTCAGCGAACTCCACATGCTCGAATTTGTCTCATCTCAGGTGGCGAAAGCGATCAACCGGAAGCGGACCGAGGAACAGCTTCGCAGGAGCGAGGAGCAATTCCGGCTCATCTCGGAAAACGTGGCCGACCTCATAGCCGTTCTCGATACCGACGGTCGCCGCATCTATAACAGCCCTTCCTACCGGGGGATACTCGGAGATCCGGAGAAACTGAAGGGAACCGATTCATTCGGAGAAATACATCCCGGCGACCGGGAACGGATACGGTCGCTGTTCAGCGACACGGTCCGAACGGGCATCGGGCACAGGGCGGAATACCGGTTCCTTCTCAGCGATAATTCCATCCGGTACATCGAATCGCAGGGGAGCGCGGTCCGTAACCCTGAGGGAGTCGTGACGAATGTCGTCGTGGTGTCCCGGGATGTGACCGAACAGAAACAGACCGAGCAGCGGTTCCTCCGGGCTCAGCGGATGGAAAGCCTTGGCACTCTCGCTGCGGGCATCGCCCACGATCTGAACAATGTTCTCTCCCCCATCCTGCTCGCGATGGAGCTCCTCAAGGCGAAAAATCCCGACCCGGAGAGCATGAGGCTTCTCGACACCATGGAGACGAGCGCTCACCGCGGGTCCGATATCGTGAAACAGGTGCTGGCGTTCGGGCGCGGGGTTGAAGGCGAGCGGATCATCGTGCAGCCGAAACATATCATCAAGGAAGTTCTGAAAATCGCCCAGGAAACCTTTCCCCGCAACGTGATCATCGGAAACGATGTGCCGAAAAATCTCTGGACGCTCAACGCGGATCCAACCCAGCTTCATCAGGTGCTTCTGAACATTTGCGTCAATTCACGCGATGCGATGCCGGACGGGGGAAAACTCCTTATTACGGCGGAAAATATCAATATCGATGAGACGTACGCACGGATGCACCTCGACGCAAAACCGGGGGCGTTCGTCCTGATTTCGGTCACCGATACCGGTCTCGGGATATCGCAGGAGATCGTCGACCGGATCTTCGATCCGTTTTTCACGACGAAGGAGCCCGGCAAGGGGACCGGCCTCGGCCTTTCGACCGTGCTCGCCATCGTGCGGAGCCACGGGGGATTCGTGACCGTCTACAGCGAACTGCATAAGGGGACCACGTTTAAGGTCTACCTGCCGGCGAGCGGAGACGAGGCTGCCGGCATCGCCGAGAAGAGCCCCAGTCTGCCCCGGGGAACCGGGGAACTCATTATCGCCGTCGACGACGAAGCGGCGGTGCGGGAGATCATGCTGACGACGCTCGAATCGTTCGGTTACAGAGTCCTCACCGCCGCCGACGGGTCAGAGGCGATCGGACTCTACGCCCGGCATGAAGATGAAGTGAAACTGGTCATTTGCGATATGATGATGCCCGTGGTTGACGGTTCGGTGACGATCAGGGCTCTGCAGAAAATCAATCCGAATGTCGTGATCATCGCGGCCAGCGGGCTTGTCCAGCCCGATAGCGTCATGAACGCGACGAATCTCGGCGTGAAGGCGTATCTTGCCAAACCCTACACAGCCGAAAAACTGCTCACAACCATCCATACCGTGCTCCATCCGGCCCCCTGATCCCGAAAAGCGGGGCAGACCGCTTCCTGTCGAATGCCGGACGACCGCCGGATATGACGGTCCCGTGCCGTTGTCCGGCGGCCGGTCAAACGAAGGGAACAAATCGGACGCGCCGGAGTATAACTACCGGCCCATGAACCGGTCAAGCGCTTGTTTTCAAAAGAGGAAAATGTCCCCGGGCTGAATTTCGGATAAAAGCATCCGGTTGACTCTCCTCCGAACGATCTTCGGCCTTGTCTCTGATCACCGGAACTGATATATTTTCATGGGGGGTGTTCGTTCCATCATATCCGTCAGGCTGAGTTCCGGGGTCTGCCGTATGGACGGGATTCTTCCATCAGACAAACGCACCGTTCTTATACTCTTCGGACCGGTAGTCGGCATCGGCGGCGTGAGGCCGCCGGTCGCATCGAAAGGAGTCTGCCATGAAAATATTCCGCTTCGCCTGTACGCTTATCGTTCTGCCCGCCATGCTGCACTGCCAGCCGGTACCTCAGATCGTTTACACCTATTCAAAATGGCTGACCGCGGGGTCGGTGGAGATGTTCGCCGGCATTCGTCCGAACGGCATCGCCGGAACGGCGCAATTCAGGTGTTCCATCACCAATCCGTCCTTTACCCCGACCTATTACGAAACAACGCCCCGACCCTATCCGACCGATACGGGGCTTGTGGAAATATCACAGGTCCTCAGCGGTCTTCCGACGGACTCATCCTACACCTTTGCCTACGGTGTCGATCTCAGCACCGATTCCGCCGCCCTGTTCGGCCAGATGCAGTCCTCCCGTGCGGGCGATACACTCACCACGCCGGAGCTGGCCACCCTGCGGCCGCTCGATGCCGGTCTGCAGAAGGTGAGTGTGAGCGCACGCTGCAATACGCACGGCGCCCCCACCTTCATCTCGTTCAGCTGGTCCTCCGGCGAGTACTATTATGACGGCGGATGGACCGTTCCTGTCCTGGTCACCTCCACAAAAGATACCGTCATCACCGCCGAGTTTTCAGGGCTGGTGCCGGCGGTGAAATACTATATTCAGGCGTTCGGAATGAACGCGGCAGATTCGGCGGTTGCCGCGCACGGCGAATACGATTCGATCATGACGATGCCCGATTCGAACGCCGTCGGTGTCGTAACCCCGCTCACGGTCCTGGCGAGCAGCGGTATCGCGTGGACGGGGCTGAATTTCGGGCTCCATACCTACGCAACCGACTGCATCGACGTGATGCTGGGCGAGTTCGAACTTCCCCCGGTTGCCCCCGGCTTCGATGTGAGATTCGCGAACATCCATCCCGCCTATGCCGCCTGCAACGGTCTCGGAACCTATGCCGATCTCAGGCCATTCGTTTCTCCCGCTCAGGCAGACACCTACAGGGTCAGGATCACGGCCGATCCGGATCAGTACCCGATGATCTTTTTCTGGCCGCCGCTCGACAGTTCGTACACCGGCGCAGTGACACTGAGGGCCGGGACGGATACCATCAATATGAAGACGTCCCAGTCGTACATCCTGAGCGATCCCGATGTCAGCGCCGTGACGATCATCGCACGCCTGCCGGTCCCGCGGCATTTCGAGCCGGATATCCTGATCGGCCGGACGGACTATTTCGACTCCGCAGTCGTCCAGCTCCACGCAACGGTCAACCCAAACGGCCTGACGACGACCGTCTGGTTCGAATGGGGCCCGACCACGTCCTACGGCTCTCAATCCTCCGCCCAGTTCATCGATCCGCGGTACGGTGTTGCACCTGTCGCGGCGCATGTATCAAAACTGGCATCCGGCACGCTCTATCATTTCAGAATCGTCTCGCAGAACTCGCACGGGACGTGGACGAGCGCCGACGGCCTTTTTTCGATCGCTTCCCCTCTCTCGGTTCCAACGACAAAGCGGCCGCTGCCCGATCACCTGGCGCTTCTGCAGAATTACCCGAATCCGTTTAACCCCTCGACGGAGATCACGTACACCCTTCCGGCACGGACCCGCGTCACCCTCCGTGTGTATGACATCCTCGGAAAGGAAGTCGCTCTTCTGGCCGACGGACTCCAGGAAGCCGGCTACAAAAGGGTCTCATTCTCGGCGGTCAACCTCCCGAGCGGTGTCTATATCTATGTCCTGAACGCGGGGACGTTCCGGGAAGTTCGGAAAATGCTGATACTGAAATAGGCCCGAGACGCGGTACAACCCGGAGCTGCAGCCGGATTCAGGTCCGAAAAAAATAAACCCCGACCTGGGCTTTGGTCGGGGTTTCCTACCCTGAAAATTTCTCTGCTGTCTTACCAGCCGGTATACGAGATCGAGGTCCTGCCGGTGTCGTCAGAGGTACAGGTCGCCACCCACGCCGTATTGACCGTGGAGGTACCCTTGATCTGAATTGAGTTCGTCGCAATGGTTCCGAGCGTATAGGATCCATTGTCGTCCTTGGCCATCTTGGTCGGAATCGTATAGTTCGTATACGCGCCGCCGCCTCCGCCCATCGTGGTCGGACGAATCTTGAACTGATACGCATTGGCCGCGACGTTCACGAGGCTGGCCGTGACGCCGTCTTTGTTCGACTGTGTG
>DATKPE010000034.1:0-64339 GCA_035524335.1 Bacteroidota bacterium | reverse complement strand
GTCGATTCGGGGACCACCCATGCTTTCATCGTCTCCTTCGCCGACAGCCTCGACCTCTCCGTCCTCAACTGGACGTACGATGAGGTCCAGTTCTGGATCGAAATTCCCCGCGGCACTGCCCGGACGTACATTCCGGAACTTGCGGCCGACTCCCTCTTCACTCTGGTTTTCGATGATCGCTATCCGTACGCCGATGCCGATACCTCCAGGGATTATCTCCGGGCGGACTATGAACTGGGAAAGGACGCATCCGATACCAGCCTCGGCCGCATCGCCGTGCAGGAACTCGGCCTGAACGTCAAGCGCGTCGAATTCATTTCGCGGGAGGGCTCCCGGGATGTCACTCTCTCAGTTCCGAAAGGGTCCGAAATCTACTGGTCCAGGCGGCTCAGCTCGTACCCGTTCGTCAGATACGCGTCGCCCGTCTATTTTGCGGTGGTATGGTGAACGCGGGCTCATTGCCGCTGGTCTGTCCTGATCTTACCAATCAGGAAATCGATAGGTTGAAGTTCACTGTTCAGATTGGTACATTACATTATCACGCCAGTTCATTCTTGCCCCGTGTTGTACGCTCCTGCAATGTTCTTACCGATTCAACAGGCGAGTTGTACCGCCATCGTGGTTCTGCCGGATGAGTGAAGAACGGTCGTGTTCTTCCGCTGTCATCGGCACAAGGAGGACCAGATGAAAAAAATGTTTCTGTTTATTCTGCTCACACTTCTTTTTTCAGCCGCACACGCTGCTCAGATCCGGTATTCCATCGCGACCGATCATCAGACGTACGTCTACGGTCAGAATATCTATGTCACGATCAAGGCCGTCAACCCCGGCCCTCTCGACGACACGCTTGTCTTCGGATCGTGCCTGCAGGCCGACTTTTTCTTCGACTCCCTCGATTGGGCGAGCGGTTTTGCCTGGTGCCAGATCGTCACCAGCCGGATCATCCCGGCGGGTGATTCAACGGAATGGGCTCTTTCCGACTTCCTCGGCATGCCGGTGCTCGACTCTGGAGTAATCACCGTCAAACCCGGCAGACATTCGATCGTCGGCACGGTGGGCCGATACTGGACTTCGGATACGGTCTGGGTGGAGGTGAGTCCGGTTTCGACTGTCGGCGGACCGGGCGACCTTCCACGCGCCTTTGCTCTCGATGATAATTTCCCGAACCCCTTCAATCCTTCCACGACAATCCGGTTTTCGATACCGGAAGCCTCCCCGGTCGTCCTCAAAGTCTACAACCTGCTGGGAGAGGAGATCGCAACGCTGGTTCAGTCCCGTCTCGCCCCGGGAACCTACAACCGTGTTCTGAATGCGAACGGCCTGGCGAGCGGCGTCTATCTGTACCGTCTGCGGGCAGGTTCATTCACATCGACGAAAAAGATGCTCCTCATGAAATGACCGGCGCTGATGCCGGACCGGAGACGGATGAACATTGTTCGATACTCTGAGAGGACTTCGGCATGGTTAAACTGTTCTACCGGTTGATCGTTGCTCTCTCGATTTTTCTCGGCTGCTCCGGCTGCGAGACGCCGGGAAACGGCGTTCTGCACCCGGGTCCTCCCTGGCGCGTCTTCACGACGTCGAACAGCGGGCTCCGCAGTAACAGCATCAACAAAATCAGGATCTCTTCCAAACAGCGGGTCTGGTGTGCGACGCTCGACGGCGCGGCGTATTTCGATCACGGCTCCTGGGGAGTCGTGCGCGATTCCCTCCAGGATGGGGGCGCACCGCCGCTCTATCTTCCTTCGTATGCGGTCCGTGACATCGTCGAGGCGAAGGACGGGGCGATCTGGTATGTGCTGATCAGCCGCGTCGCCCGTTACGAGGAATTTTCCGCCGCCCACGTCTGGATGAGCTACACCTATCCCTACGTTTATCCCACAGCCGTTATCGCGGGCGCTGCGAACAGGTCGAACCAGACGCAATACGGCGATTTCTGGGTGGCCGGCATCAACGGCATCAGCCTGTTTCACCAGGGCGAGAACGCCACCGGTATCTGGAAGAGTTTCTGGCAATCGGACGGAGTGACCCCGATTCCCTCGCGGGATATACTGTCCGCCGAAAACAAGCCGGATGACTATTCGACATGGTTCGGCACGCGTTCGGGCGGCGCCGTCGAGGCCTTTTACGACGAGAACGGAATTCTTGAATGGAAAGCGCTCGTCCCCCAGCGGGATCCCGCCATCAGCATTTTCTCCATCGGGTTTGCCGATCTCAAAGGCGGCGAACTGACCACCGTCTGGTTCGGCAGGGATACCGACGTCGTCGCCTTCAATATCGTCAATGGCGGATGGGCCACCTACAGCTCCGGCACCACCGGAGGGAGAATGCCGCACTCCACCGTCAATGCCATCGTCACCAACTACAGCCGCCGCCGGTGGTTCGGCACCAACAACGGGCTGGTCAGATTCGAAAACGACACCGGGTGGACAATCTGGACGAAGGCGAATTCCGGTCTTCCGAACGACACGGTCACCGCTCTGGCCCTTGATGGATTCGATAATTTATGGATCGGAACCCCGGCGGGGGTCGCTGTGTACAATCCCGCGGGTGTCGATCTGAATGAATACTGACACATGAGTCTGTAGTTCAAAGACCTTAACAGATTGAAGGAGGATGCCAGATGAAATACTTTACCTACCTTGTCATGATGGTCATGGTGATGGCAGCCGGTGTTTCCGGAGGGATCAGGGGAACCCCGGCCGGTTCGCGGGGCCGGGTATCGGCCGAACCGGCGATACCCCGGAACGTCAATTCCGGTCTGGTCCAGCAGTACCAGCAGGGGAGCGATATAAGGATCTGGCTGAGCAATTATGGGCCGATGGGAGCCGCTGCCTGGGGTCTGTCTCCAGCGCCCATCACAACCTGTCCGTTCGGTGGCATCGGTCTCGAACATCCGGTCGGAACATGCGTGGAGCATCTTTACGGTGCGGGTCCCGCGATCGGAGGAACAATCCTCGGCACGCCGGTGGTCAGCCAGGCGTACAACACCGACAACGGGGCGTGCGTGTTTTATGTAAGTTCGTCCGGAAGCGATTCGTTCCACGTCATGGGGAAAGGGATTTCCGACAACGATGTCTCGACGAGCTGTGCCGATATCTATACCGGGGCCGGGATCACACCGCATGTGCCGATGGGCATCAGGATCATCCAGAAGTCCTACGCCTGGAACGCGGGCAGGGTCGGACCTATCCTGCCGATGGAGTACGAATTCATCAACATCGGAACGCATGAGATCGACAACGTTTATCTCGGCATCTTCACGGATCCCGACGTCGGACCGTTGAGCGACGCTTCCTACGGCGGGCACAATTACTCCGCCTATCTTCCTGCCGAACGAACGGCATACTCGGTGAATCCGGTCGACGCGGGATCGACACCGGTCGGTCTGACGATCCTCCGGACCCCGATGCCGATCGGCACCGGAAAATTTATCTGGCAATGCTACGGATTCAACAATCCCGGGATGAATGATTCGGTGATCTATCAGTGGATGTCGGGCGCGCCGTTCGGAGGAACCCTGATCGGCCCCGATCAGCGCCCCGATTCACTGACCGATACCAAATACATGTTCTCCTTCGGGCCTGTGGCGAAGATGATGCCCGGAGACACGCTCACCTTCGTCGTTGCCTTCATCGGCGCGGACAGCCTTTCCGCGACCGGCGACGGCCTCCAGGCGAATGCACGGACGGCTTTGCTTCTGTACAAGCGGGGGTACACGGTGCCGGATCTGCCGGTTCCGAAGCTCGCCGTGACCGCCGAATCCTCCGGAGTGGTGCTCCGGCTCGGAGGAGGCGCACCGGATCCGCTCCAGGTCTGGGACGATTCGAATCAGGTCGCGGGCTCCTATCCGGATACGAGCTGGCGCCGGGCGAATCCGCCGTCCGGCCACACGACGGGAGGGAGAATTTTCGGCGGGTACAGAATCTATCGCGCTCCGATCTCGGGGGCGATGAGTCTTCTGAAGGAATGCGTCCTGCACCGCGATTCGTCGGCGAACTCTGCCTATGTCGACACGATGTACTTCGATTCAACCGCGACGGGGGGTCAGACATTCATCTACAAACTGACCGCCTTTTCGATTCCCGACCGGAGAGGGATTGAATCTCCGACCACCTCTGGATCGATCGTCACCGACACCGTCTACGGGATGAGCGTGGAATCGCCCGGGAGCTACGATACGGTGTTGACCGTCACGGCGGTCAATGAACGGCGGAATGGTTTTCCATCGGTATTCAGCCTCAGGCAGAATTATCCTGATCCGTTCAATCCCTCCACGGTGATAGAGTACACCCTCCCCACGGCGAGCCGGGTGTCGCTGAAGATCTACGATGTTCTCGGAAGGCTTGTCGGCGTCCCCGCCGGGGGAACGGAGCCGGCGGGAGTTCAGCGTGTCGTATGGAACGCTTCCGCAATGCCGAGCGGAATCTATTTTTACCGGCTGGAGGCGACGTCTCTCGGGGCTCCGCTCCGGAGCTTCACGGAGACGCGGAAAATGATTTTTCTGAAATAGCCCACACCACATTCGGTTCACAACGCCCCGGTTTACCATCTGCAGGCATATTCGCGGAAACCGGGGCGATTTTTTTCCTGTCAACTTCCTCTCTTCCGCGGAAATCGTCGATCAATCCAGACCGGGGATCATCAAATTATGCGGATTTGAATGCCGTCCGGAATTTCATATTTTACCCTCAACAACTTCCGGAACGATCATGAAATTCAGGCTCACAGCAATCGCGTCTGCGGTACTTCTGCTTTGGGGGATATCGGCACGGGCACAGTCGCTGTACGACCCGCACCGGGCATTCGATCCGCTGTTCGACGGCGGTTCGAAGGATGCCGTCCGGAGTTCCGACGGGTCGCCCGGTCCGGGCTACTGGCAGAACCGCGCGGATTATGCGATCGATGCGCGGCTCGACGATTCCGCAAAAATCATCAGCGCCGCCGTCCGCATCACCTATACCAACAACAGTCCCGATCCCCTGTCGTATGTCTGGCTTGCGCTCGATCAGAACAACTTCGCGCCGAACTCCCGGAGCGCCCGTTTGTCGTCCGGAACACCGCGATTCAAAGGAGGTTTTAATATTGAACGTCTGGAGGTCGGACAAAAGGGGAAACTGATCCCGGGAACGTACGTCATCGACGATACCAGAATGCAGGTCCGCCTGCCCAACCCGGTGCCGCCGCACGGCGGAACCGTAACCCTCAAAATATCCTATTCCTATACAATTCCGCCTTCCGGAATGGGGCGCACGGGATGGCTCGAGACGAAAAACGGCACGATCTACGACATCGCGCAATGGTATCCCCGGTTGGAGGTGTATGACGATATCCGCGGCTGGAATGTCCTTCCCTTCCTGGGCGCCGGGGAATTTTATCTGGAGTACGGCAATTTCGATTATCGCGTGACCGTGCCGGCCGACCAGCTCGTGACGGGATCGGGTACATTGCTGAATCCCGCGGAAGTCCTGACCGGAACCGACCGCCGGAGACTCGCCGAAGCGGGAAAGAGCGATGCGACAGTTCATATCCGGGGTCTCTCCGATATTCCCGCCCCGGTGGGAGACCGGCGGAAAATGAAAACCTGGCATTTCAGGATGGACAACAGCCGCGATGTTGTCTGGGCCTCGTCGCGGGCGTTTCTCTGGGACGCCGCAAAGATCAACCTCCCCGGCGGGAAGCGCGCGCTTGCCGCCGCCGTCTATCCCGCCGAGAGCGCGACCGATTCGGGGTGGAACAGGGCCGCTCAGTATGTGAAGCAGACCATCGAGATCTTCTCCCGCGACTGGTTCCCGTATCCCTACCCGGAAGCCGTGGCGGTGGGGGGACCCGTGGGCGGAATGGAGTATCCGGGTGCGATCTTCGGGCACTGGAAAGCGACGGGGAAAACCCTCTGGATGGTCATCAACCACGAGATGGGACACGAGTGGTTTCCGATGATTGTCGGCTCCAACGAACGGACCCACGCATGGATGGACGAAGGGTTCAACACGTTCATCGATATTTACGCCACCGGGGAATTCAACAAAGGGGAGTTCGCTCCCAAACGGGACAATGAATACGCGCCGAAGGGGGGGAACCCGGCGCGCGAAATCGTTCCCTTCATCACGGGCCCCGCGTCGGAGCCGATGATTTCCTATGCCGACGCCCTGCCGGGGAGCGCCGTCCATCCGCTGGAATACTTCAAGCCGGCCTTCGGGCTGGTGCTTCTGCGCGAGGATATTCTCGGCCGCGAACGGTTCGATTACGCCTTCCGCCGCTACATCCGGGACTGGGCGTTCCGCCATCCGATGCCCGCCGATTTTTTCCGTTCCATGAACAACGGAGCGGGCGAATCGCTCGACTGGTTCTGGAAGGGATGGTACATCGAAAACTGGAAACTCGATCAGGCCGTCGGCAGCGTCGACTATGACGGCGGCGATACCGCAAAAGGGGCGCTCATCACCATTGTCAATAAAAACCAGATGGTGATGCCGCTGGAAGTGTCCGTCGGGCAGGCGAACGGAAAAACGGACACGCTCCGGTTTCCCGTCGAGATCTGGGAAAGATCCGGCGAGTTCACGATCAGGTATCCCTCGATGACCCGCATCACCTCGGTCGTGATCGACCCGCGGCAGAGATTTCCCGACATCGATACCACAAACAATGTCTGGACCGCACCGGCGAAATAAAGTCCGATGGGCGGATATGAAGTTCGTCTTCTTCACAACGGCTCTCATGATCGGTGCCATCGCGGCAGGATCCGGTCAGGTCTCCCCGCGGGCGCCCGGCTTATTCATGAGGAGCGCCGGGAAAATTTCACCGGACGTTTTCAACGACAGAAGATTGTCGTTGCCGCAACGCACAAGCACCGGGACCCGATATCCCGCGGACTTTCGGTTCAAACGTTCTGCCCCGGCTCCTCCGGCAGACCGGATTTTCAGCCCTGCCGGTTCAGCCCTTGTATCGCTTCTCTATCAGACCTGGTCTGCCGGCGCCTGGGTGAACGCTTCCGAGGATTCCCTGCTGTACGACTCGGCCGGCCGCAAATCCGGCGACCTCTGGGGATCATTCGATGATTCCGGCCGGCAAAATTCCTATCTCTATTCGTATCAGTACGACACCGGCGGCAACAACACCTCGGAACTCATTCAGGAATGGAGCGATACGGGGTGGGCCGGCGTCTTTCTCATCAATTTCAGTTATGACGCCGGCCAGGAGACTTCCGCCGTCTACATGCGCAGGTCGGGAAACGGATGGACAGGTTATCTGAAAACCAGTCTCGTCTCCGACTCCGCCGACCGCGCATGGTTCTGGCTGACCCTGAACTGGTCGGCGGGGGGATGGATTCCGACTGGCAGAATCGGAACCTTCCTGAACGGGGAGGGGATGGACACGATGGACATCTGGCAGGAGTATGCGGATACCGGCTGGGTGAACAGCGAGCGGGCCTTCTATTCGTACGGCACGGGCGGCCGCGAATCATCCGAACGCTGGCAGATGTATGCCGACACCGGCTGGATGGATTTCGGATTCACGACATTCACCTATGATGCGGATGGGAAGGAATCGGATGAACTGTTCCAGACCCGGAGCGATACGGGATGGGCGAACCGCTACCTGGACAGTCTCACGTACGATGCGGCCGGAAATGAGGCAACCTGGACGGAACAGATCTGGTCGCCGTCCGGCTGGATCAATTCCTTCCGGAGAGTGATGACCTGGCGGGTTCCGCTGGCCGTGCGCGGTACCGCCGGCCTCCCCCGTGACTTTTCGCTGTTGCAGAACTACCCGAATCCGTTCAACCCTTCCACGACGATCACGTTCACTGTTCCGGTCAGGGAGCGGGTTCGCGTGGAGATCTACGATCTGCTCGGTCGTTCTGTTGCACTCCTCTCCGACGCTGTTCTCACGGCGGGGAGCTATTCGCTCCGCTGGGACGCGGGCGATCTGCCGTCCGGAATCTATTTCTGCCGTTTCCGGTCTGGTCCGGCCGGACTTATCCGCAAAATGCTGCTGGTCAGGTAATGGCGCACAGCCCCGCCTTATCCTTCCCGTAAAAAACAGACACCGATCTGCCTTCACACCCGGACATGAGCGGTAAATCCGCATGCCCGGATTCGATCCACTGCAATATCGACATTCCGGCAGATGCCTCTCTGGAAGACGCCTTCAGATCTCGCCTTTGGAAGTGAATTTATCCGGCTGATGTGACGCTCTACGTCGATGAATATCTTCTGACGTGAAGAGAGCCCTCCGCCTTATTCCGGATGTTGGATAGAGAAGAACCGTTTTGTATACTATCCGGAATGACCCGTCGGGAATATGCAGTCCCGGCTGTTTCCATCATTATTACATCAGCGTGACCGGAACCTGGATCAAACACCCCGTCGTCTTGGAAGGAACCGCGGTCGATCTCCTTCCTCTCGAACGCATACATTTCGCGGAATTATGGAACGCGGGATCGGACAGACGGCTGTGGGAATTCACCCCGTCCGACGGCTCCGTCCGCGAGCGGTTTTTGGAACTCTACGCCGCGGCGCTCACCGCCCGGGACGACGGGAGAGAGTATCCGTTCGTCATCCGTCACCGGCCGACCGGGCGTCTGATCGGCTCCACCAGATTTCTCGACATCGTGCCCGGAGACCGGAAACTCGAAATAGGATGGAGCTGGCTGATGATTGAGTACTGGGGAACCGGGATCAATGCCGAGTGCAAATTCCTTCTGCTCGAATACTGCTTCGGGACACTGCACACGCTCAGGGTCCAGCTCAAAACGGACGAAACGAATCTCCGGTCCCGGCGCGCGATAGAAAAAATCGGAGCGCGGTTTGAGGGGATTCACCGGATGGACAGGATTAAAGACAACGGTAAGCCGCGCAACACGGCGTACTACAGCATCATCGGGGATGAATGGCCGGCGGTGAGGGAACAACTCCGGAAATTTATTGACGGCCGGCAATCCGCGACCCGTTAAGCGGGCGGCTCGTTTCGCGTCGTTACTCTCCGCGCTATCTCAGAGCGGCGTCCGCCGCGGGAAGATATCCGGTTTTACGGTTCTTCTGTACCTGGCAATTCTGCAGTTCCGCAGTCCCTCCTGAATCACGGTCTCCGGGCCGCACGACCGGCGCGGGCGACATCGGATCGTCGGCCTCCACCTGGATCGTCACCTGCGTCGCTGAATCGGGCACGACGCTGATGTTGAGGTACGACGCACGCCGGAAGCCGATCTTTCTGGTTTCCACGGAATACCTGCCGGGGGGGACGTTTTTCAGTCTGCACAGGCCGCTGTCATTGGTGGTGTCGCTCCGGTGAAGCTCCGGAATCGTCAGCACCATGCCCCAGACCGGTTTTTCCTGGACATTGTCCACGACGCGGATGATAAGCGAACCGGTCTGACACCGGAGGAGGGCGGGAGTCAGAAGGAGGGCGAAGATGATCTTCATCGACATCGTCAATCGGCAGACATATTTTCAAAAAGGTAGTCATGATCGGAATGAAAGTCAACCGCGGACGCACATGAAGCCGGGGTTTTTCAGAGATGAGCGGTATTTTTCGTATATTAGACTGCCATACCGTTCCACGCAATCCCATCAACACACTCAATGGAAGCGAGATGAAGAGAATCTGTGCCGTTGGTCTGTTCCTGATTATCGCTTGTGTTCCTGCGTATTCACAACTCAAGGTGCTGTTCGACAATACCAAGGCCGAAACGGCCGGCCAGGCCGATTGGATCATCGATACGCATCAGCCGGTTCCATCGCCTGCGCAGTCGGGGATTACCCCATCCACACCGGAATCGTACTGGGTGGGCGGCATCTCCGCATGGGGGGTGAATCTGGTACAGCAGGGATATATCGTCCATACTCTTACAGCCAGTTACGGCATCACCTACGGTAACGGTTCGAATCCCTACGACCTGTCGAATTATGCGATGTTTGTCGTCTGCGAACCCAACATCCGGTTCACGTCGGCCGAAAAAACCGCCATCCTGAATTATGTTCAGAACGGCGGATCCCTCTTCATGGTCTCGGATCATTACGGGTCCGATCGTAATAACGACGGATGGGATTCTCCCATGATCTGGAACGATCTGGGGAGCGATTCACTCTTCGGACTTCATTTCGAGGTGAAAAGCGAATCGAACAACAATGTGACGGGCGTTTTCACCAACGTTTCTGCAAATCCGAACGATTCAGTCGTCCACGGACCGGCGGGAACGGCCACAGCGCTGAGTTATCACAACGGTTCGACGCTCAATCTCCTCACTACTGTCAACCCGAATGCAGCCGGCCACATCTGGATGAATTCGATCGCCCAGGGGACCACGCAGGTGGTTGCCGCGACCTCCAGATACGGACGGGGAAAGATCGCCGCGATATGCGACAGTTCTCCCGCCGACGACGGAACCGGCGAGTCCGGAAACTCCCTCTATACCGGCTGGACCGAAGCCGGTGCGACGGATAATATCGTCTTCATGAATATGAGCCTCTGGCTCCTCGGTGCCTCTTCGCCGCCGCCCCCCGCTCCTCCGGCGCAGGTTCTCCTTGCCGCTCCGGCGTCGGGGTCGACCAGTCTGACGCCGCCGTTCATCCTTCGCTGGGCAAGCGACTCGGGCGCGGCGGTCTACCGGCTCGACGTCTCGACGACACCGGTCTTTTCCTTCTTCACCTTCACCGACTCCACCCTCACCGACACACAGCACACCCTCACCGGACTCGCGCCGAATGTCACGTACTACTGGCGTGTGAGAGCCGGCAACAGCGCGGGCTGGGGATCGTACAGCAACGGGTGGAATTTCACGACACTCGGTCTCGCACCGGCCCCCGCGCCGGTCTCGCCGCCGGACGGTGCGGGCGGGGAACCCATCCCGGTCTCTCTCGTCTGGAACAGTTCTGCGGGCGCATCCGGCTATTATCTTCAGATTTCATCCTCTTCCGATTTTTCGGGCATCGTTTTCGGCGATTCGACCATCACGGACACGTCCGCACTCTTTTCCGGCGCCGCACCCGGTGCGCGGTATTACTGGCGCGTTCTGGCGGGAGATCCGATGGGATGGAGCACCGGAAATGTCGTCCGGAGCTTTACCTGCTGGGATGTTCCGCGGCCGGTCTCTCTCCTACAGCCGGCCGACAGCGCGTCCGATGTGCCGGTTCCCGTGATCCTGAGCTGGAATTTTCCCGCCGGGTCTCAGACGAAACAGGTCTCTGCGCGTTCCGCCCGCCGGATTCTGACGGTTCCCGTTCAGTTCGAACTCGATCTCGCGCGTCAGCCGGATTTTTCCGCAATGGTCTTTGCAGATACGACGCTGACCGATACATCCCTCACTTTCGATTCGGCGCAGAACGGCACTACCTATTACTGGCGGGTCCGGGCGAAGAATCAGGCCGGATGGGGGGGATTCACTGCGGTCCGCAGATTCACGACATGGGATGTCCCGCCGGCCGTCATGGCGGTATCACCGGCGGACAGTTCTCTTATCTTCGGTGATACGATCATATTCCGCTGGCACGCCGCACACAGCGCCGCGACGTACGACTTTGAACTCTCCTCATCCCCCGGATTTTCCACAACGCTGAACTCCGATACCAGCCTTACCGACACCGCGCTGGCGATCGGCGGCTTCGACACCGGTCTGGTGTACTACTGGCACGTTCGCGCGCACGATCAGCTCGGCTGGGGAAATTTCGGTCCGGCCTTTCAATTCCGCCGGACCGTCGCGGTGACTCTGTACGATACCGTCAGCGCCGGATGGGCGCTCGTTTCGCTTCCGACGGTCCCGGTCAATCCCGCGAAAGACTCCATTTTCCCCGGCTCCGTGTCGGGCGCATACGCCTATGCCGGTTCGTACGAACTGAGCGATTCCCTCGGTCCCGGTAACGGATACTGGCTGAAGTTCGGTGCGGCCGGTTCGATCGCCGTCAGCGGGGTCCCCGTCGTCCGCGAGACCGTTGCGGTGAGCGCTGGCTGGAATCTCATCGGATCGGTCGCCGCTCCGCTCCCGGCGATTGCGTTGACGTCGATCCCGGACAGTATTCTGACCGGCGCACTTTTCGGTTACTCGTCGAATTATATCATTGCAGATACGCTCCTGCCGTTCAGGGGATACTGGGTCAAGACTTCCCGATCGGGTCTTCTGGTGCTCGCGGCTGATGGAGGCGCTCCCCGGGCTCCCCGCACAACTTCGCTCGCGGATCTGTCGGCATACCGGAATCTGCTCACCGTCACCGACAGGAGCGGCCGCGCATGGAATCTGCGGTTCAGCAGCTCCGCGGCGGCGGTCATCGACGGTCCCCCCGCGGGATATGCCGATCCTGCCGATGTCCGGTTTGACGGCGGCAGTGTGGCACGACCGGTCATACCGGATGCCGTTGTTCGGCTTGAGCTGAAGGGGCTTGCGTATCCGGTTTCCCTCCGGTGGAACACTCCGGAAGCGGGGAGAACATTCGCGCTCGATCTGGACGGAGAGATTCTTCCGATGAAACCGGGAGGGGAAACGGTTCTGGATCATGCTCCGGTCTCGGTCGGCCTCAGGAACCTGACCGGCGGAATTCCCGCCGCCTTCACGCTCGACCAGAATTATCCGAATCCGTTCAATCCCTCGACGACCATCCGTTACGGCCTGCCGGAGGCGTCCCGTGTCAGAGTCACCGTTGTGAATCTGCTGGGGCAGGAAACCGCAGTTCTGGCGGCGGGTGTTGAATCGGCCGGGTATCACGAAGCGGTCTGGAATGCCTCACAGACGGCGTCGGGCGTCTACTTCCTTAGGTTCGAAGCGCGTCCGGAAAGCGGACGGGGCGGCGGTATCGTGCGGGTGGAGAAAATCGTCCTTGCGAAATAGGGATCAACTCATTTTCCCGGCCGCGGACAGGCCTGTCGATTGCGTCGAGAAGCGGTCCGGGATGAATTCACACAACAACAGATGACCGGAACAGCAGAAACAACGGGGGGAAAGCTTCGTGCGGGGGATGAATGCACGCTGACCATCGAGAGCATGTCGGGCGACGGCGCCACGGTGGCGAAGCAGGACGGGCTTGTCTTTTTCGTCGAAGGGGCGGTGCCCGGCGACGTGGTCCGCGCCCGGGTCCGGCAGACCAGGAAAAACTATATCCTCGCCCAGGCGGTCGGGATCATTTCCCGTTCGTCTCTCCGGGTGGAACCGAAGTGCAGGCATTTCGGCGTCTGCGGGGGATGCCGGTGGCAGCAGATGGAGTACGGGGCACAGCTCGAATTCAAGCGAAAGAGGGTGGAGGATGCATTGGTCCGGATCGGCGGGATCGCCTCTCCGGATGTCCTGCCGGTTGCCGGCTGTGATTCGCCGTATTACTACAGGAATAAAATGGAGTTCACCTTCTCGAACCGGCGCTGGCGGACGCAGGAGGAGATGGCGAGCAACGAACCGGACACACCCTCGGTCTATCTCGGGCTTCACGTCCCCGAACGGTACGACAAGGTCGTCGATCTCGAGGAATGCTGGCTCCAGTCGGAGCTCAGTTCGGCAATTCTGACGGCGGTGCGCGAGGTTGCCCGCGGATGGAATCTGACCGTATATGATTCCGCTCTGCAGGAGGGGTATCTCCGCCATCTTGTGATCCGGCAGGCAAGGCACACAGGCGAGCTGATGGTGAACGTGGTCACGTCTGTCGACTGGCCCGAAGCGATGCAGAACCTGACCCGGCTTCTTCTCGACCATTTCCCCGGTATTACGACAATCGTGAATAATATTACCGCGCGCCGTTCGATGGTGGCGCTGGGGGAGACGGAAAAGATTCTTCACGGGCCCGGCTACATCCGGGAGCGTCTGGGGGGGTACCTCTTCAATATTTCGGCCAATTCATTTTTTCAGACCAACACGGCACAGGCCGAGCGTCTCTACGAGGTGGCGAAGGATTTCGCCGGTCTCGGACCCACCGACGTTGTGTACGATCTCTACAGCGGAACCGGCACCATCGCCCTTTATCTGTCCGATGCGGTCGAGCGGGTGATCGGCATCGAGGTGGCGGAAAGCGCGGTCAGGGATGCGGAGGAGAACGCCCGTCTGAACGGGATCAGGAACTGCTATTTTCTTCGCGGAGATCTGAAGACCAGAATGACGACCGACAGCGACTGGCTCAGGGAACATCCGAAGCCGACGGTCATCGTGGCCGATCCGCCCCGGAGCGGCATGCACGAGAAGGTGATCGGGAAGATCATCAGGCTGGCTCCGGCGAGGGTCGTGTATGTGAGCTGTAATCCGTCGACCCAGGCGCGGGACGTCAAATTGTTCACAGAGGGAGGCTACCGGTTGAGGAAGGTTCAGCCGGTGGACATGTTTCCGCACACCGATCACATCGAGGCGGTTGCCCTGCTTGAAAAGTGAGAGGGATCAGGCTTTCGATCCGAGAAAAATGGTCGCGGTGCCGAAACTGAGGGAGATGGCGCGGACGGAGGAGAAACCCGCAGAGGTCATCAGCCGGAGGAACTGATCGTTTTCGGGAAATTGTTCGATGGATTCCGGGAGATAGTTGTATGCCCCGGAATGACCTGAGACGAGGCGGCCTATCATCGGGAGGAAAAATCTGCCATAGAGAAGGTATCCATGCCGGATCAGCGGTGCGGTGGGCGTTGTCAGCTCGAGGATGAGGACTTTACCGCCCGGTTTGAGGACGCGGTGCATTTCCCGGAGGGATCCGAGGCGATCGGCAAAATTCCGGATGCCGAAGGCGACCATGGCGACGTCGAAATCGGATGAAGGGAAGGGGAGAGCGTGGACGTCGGCGGCGACAAGATCGACGGGGATGCCGGGGGAGAGGCCGGATAATTTCCGGCGGAAGACATCCAGCATGTTTTCGGCGAAATCGGTTGCGACGATTCTGGAGGGATGGAGGGAAAGCGCCTCCAGGGAGAGGTCGCCGCTGCCGCAGGCGAGATCGAGGAATCTGCCCCCCTGTTTATCGCGGAGGAGTGCGATTGCTTTTTTCCGCCAGCGGATGTCGCGTCCGAGACTCAGGAGGTGGTTCAGACGGTCGTAGGTCGGCGCAATGGTGTTGAACATCCGGCGGATTGCCGGGGCGCTTTCGATGGGGGAATTCACCAGGTCGGGATTCTGCGTCACGGAGAAATGTTGTCAAATTCCGGCAGATTTGCAAAACCAGACAGGATTTTTTCTTGTTTTTATCGCAACTTTCTGCTATCTTCTCACAATCATGGGCAAATCGACTTTCTATATCAGGATAGTCGCGATTGCCCTCCTTGCCACCGTTGAAGCTGCTATGGGTGGAACCTCCTCCAAAAGCATCGTTGCGGCGGGAGTTTCGCAGCCTCCAAAAGTTGATGGTTACTTGAACGAGCGGGAGTGGCAGTCGGCAGTACCGGTCACCAGTTTTACACAATTCGATCCCGATGAAGGCGCTCCGGCGACCGAGAAGACATCGGTGCGGATTCTGTACGACAACGACGCCGTGTACGTTGGCGTGATGTGTTATGACCGGGAGCCGGATAAAATCGTGAGCCAGCTCACCCGCAGGGACCGGACCGGCCAGTCGGACCGGATTTCGGTGATTATCGATTCGTATAATGACCGCAGTACCGCGTTCCTGTTCAGCGGCACCGTCTCCGGTGTCCAATCGGACGGCGTGCTTTCGCAGGATGGGAGGGTGTACGATATTCAATGGGATGCGGTGTGGGAATTCAACGCCCGCATCGTCGACAGCGGATGGTCCGCCGAGTTCCGGATACCCTACAGCGCTCTCCGGTTCTCCGAGCAGGAGGGGGAATATGTCTGGGGGATCAATTTCCGGCGTTATATCGCCCGGAAATTCGAAACCGACGAATGGGTTTCGCTTCCGAGAAGCCAGACGCCGATCGGCGTGATCTCTCCGGTGTCCACGATGGGGAACGTCTCCGGCATCCGGAACATTCATCCGACGCTCCACCTCGACATCCTTCCGTATCTGGTCACCAAGGAGAGTTTCTTTTCGGAACCGTCCCCCTTTCCGGTTCAGAAGCAGTTCAACGCGCCTGCCGGGGCCGATCTGAAATACGGGGTGACGAATAATTTCACCCTCGACGTCGCCGTCCATCCCGATTTCGGCCAGGTCGAAGTCGACCAGGCGGTTCTCAACCTCACCGTTTTCGAAACATACTATCCGGAAAAGCGTCCCCTCTTTCTCGAAGGATCGCAGATGTTTTCCTTCGGGAACACATTCGACAACGATCAGCTCTACCTTTTTTATTCCCGGAGGATCGGACGACAGCCGACCCTTACTCCATCCCCCGACTCCGGGTATATTTTCACCCAGAATCCCCAGGCGACCGACATTCTGGGGGCGGTCAAATTCACGGGAAAAACGGACAACGGCCTGACCCTCGGCGTTCTCTCGGCGCTCACCGACCGGGAGGAGGGGATCGAGGAAAATGCCTCGGGTGTCCGGAGCAGTCCGATCCTTTTTGAACCGAAAGGGGAATATTCCGTTTTCCGGCTCCGACAGGATTTCCAGAACAATTCCTACGTCGGGATCATGGCGGGCGACGTCGCAAAGGAGGGGACACTCCCGGCCCTTTCGGCCGGGGCCGACTGGAATCTTCACTTCCTCGACGCGAAATGGACCTGCGACGGATACCTCGCGGGCTCCCAGGCAGTCTCGAAACTGGTCGAATCCGCCGGCCAGGTGACCGGATCTGCGGGTAAGATCAGCATCGGACAGATCCAGGACGAACACTGGGTCTATTTCACGATGTACGATTTCTCGACGAACCATTTCTGGATCAACGATCTCGGATTTTTCAACCGGCCTCTTGAAGAGGGGGGATACTCACAGGTTTCGTACAAAAATAATTTCGCCGCCGCACCCCTCCGGCGATATTCGGTAAGTCTGGGGGGGAATTACCGGTGGGACTGGGGCGGGACGAACACCATGCAGGACGGAGAATTCTCGGCCCGGGGCGATCTGTCGAACTTCTGGTCCGTCCAGCTCAACATGAACCATTACTTCCCTGCTTTCGACGACGCGAACCGGGGAATCGTCGGCCTCTATCACCGTCCCACAAAGGAGGAGATGCAGGTTCTTCTCCAGACCGACGTCCGCGATCCGTATATCGTTCAGCTGACCAGCGATTATCTCATCTCCGCGAAGGGGATGCATTCCCTCACGACGGATCTTTCCCTGACGATCAGGCCGGCCACATGGATGGAATATACCCCGGACATCAGTTTTGCGCGCGTGCGCCAGGAGGAGGCCTGGGCGATCGGCCACTACACGGATGACGGGGCGAACGTCTTCGGCAACCGCGATGTGGACGAATTCAGTTTTTCGCTCAGCGCCACCATTACCTTCGAGCGGAACATCAGCTTCCAGTTCTTCACACAGCTCTTTCTCGCGAAGGGGCACTACTACGAATTCCGGCAGATGCTGAATCCGGATATTCTTCTCCCGTACAATTATCCTGCCGCGGCCTCCTATTCGAATCCCGACTTCAATCAGCAGATCATCAACGCCAACATGGTTCTGCGGTGGGAATATCTGCCCGGAAGCACGCTCTATCTCGTCTGGACCCAGGCGCGCAACGGCCTGACGGACGTTTATGATCAGTCGTTCGGCGATAATTTCTCCGGCGCCTTCCGTCTGCCGATGGATAATGTCATTCTGGCAAAAATAACCTACCTCCTGAGTCTCTGAAGATCATCCTGCGGACTGCCGGATTTCCGCAAAAATCCCCTATTTTACCACCGGATGACGGAAAACACTTCTCACCTTCGGGCCGTATACCCTGGAATGAGGTCAACCAATCAGGCATTCCGGCGGTCTAATAATAGGTGCGGACATACAGGGGCCCTTGCATGGCGGCGGCAGACGAACTGCAACTGATTGCGGAAGCAAAGCGCAGTAACCACGCCGCTTTCCGTACGCTCGTTGAGCGTTATATGAGACAGGCGTACAATATTGCATACGGTTACGTCAACAACCATGATGATGCGGCTGATATCGTCCAGGAATCATTCGTACGGGTGTATCGCGCCCTTCCGTCGTTCCGCGGGGAAGCGGAATTCGGTACATGGCTTTACCGCATCGTCACCAACCAGTCGCTCAATGCGGTGAAACGGAAATCGACCTCGGCCCGGAGAGAGATCTCACTGGACGATGCGGACCGTCTTCCCGGTCAGAACCCGGACGAACTGTTCCGGGGAGAGCACCGGGAAATGCTCGAACGGGCTCTCCATGAACTCCCCACCCTCCAGCGCGCCGCCGTGATCCTCCGCCACCTGAACGGTTTATCCACCCGGCAGGTCAGCGGTATTCTGCGGTGTTCTGAAGGAACCGTCAAAACACATCTTCACCGCGGTCTGAAAAAACTGAAGAACAAGCTCGAGGTTATAAACAATTCCTGATATGCTTTTTCATCGAACATACAGACACCGGCTCTACGACTATCTGACCGGTACACTTTCCCCCGAAGAGACGCAGAGCCTCGAAGAACATCTCCGCTCGTGCCGCCGGTGCGCCCGGGAGCTCCGGGACCTCCGGTCGGCCGTTGAAGCGATTGGCCCTGCCGGCACGCCTCCTGCCGAAAAGCTCCCCGAGGAATTCTGGCGGGAACTGGCGGACGGGATCGACCGCGGTATCGCCGGGAACGGGGAACGAAAATCGCTCGCCGCCGATTGGGACGACCTGCTTCTCTGGCTTGTCGGGCGCAGACTCTGGATTTACGGAGGGAGTGCCGTCGCGGTCATCGCCCTCGCCGCCGTGCTTCTGCTGAAACCGGGTGAACAGCCGCAAACTGCCGGTGGCGCGGTTGCGACTGTCTCCCCGTCCGTCCGCCCGGCCGACGATACCGGCGGGACCAGGGAGGTGCGTACACTCGCATCGGACTATTTCAGAAAATCGAAAGCCCTGCTGGTCGGCCTGAACAACAAAAAAATTGATCTCCGGAGCCCCGTCGACCTCTCCGCTGAACAGCAGTTGTCCCGCCAGCTCCTTCACGACGCCCGGTATCTGAAACAACAGCCGCTCGATGATCACTCCTCGCGGCTCATCGACGACATGGACAGAATATTCATCGAGCTGGCAAACAGGGAGGGGGGGCGGACGCTTCCCGACATCGAGCTCATCCGTTCCGGGATCCGGCAGGAAAACCTTCTCTTCAAGATCAGGATGGCGGAAGCGCAGTTCGATACCTCCTCGGTAGCCGCTCCGGGCCGGGGAAGATAAGGATACCACCCCATGAAATCGTGCATCGTTCTCCTCATCGCAGTGATTCTCCCGACCGGTCTCCTCACGGCCCGGCCGGCGGGCGATCGTATTTTTGTCGCCACAGTCGCCGAATATCCGGCCGAACCGGGAGCGGGGAAGGGAAAAGCGGCCGATCCCGATTACAAGGCCTATCAGGAGGGATACCGGCAGGTGCTGAACGGAGAGTGGCAGAACGCAAAGAAAACGTTCGATCTTTTTCTGAAAAAATATCCGTCGAGCGGATACAGGGATGATGCGACCTACTGGTCGGCGTATGCGCTCAAGCACTACAACAGGAAAGCGGCGATTGGGGCGTACGTGAGGTTTCTCGCCAATTACCAGACGAGCCGTTATTTCGAGGATGCGGTTGCGGATCTGGCGGAGCTGGAAAACAGATCCGGTCACACGGTGATCGTCACCGCGGCGGCGGATTCGGCCGGCATGCCGGTCATGATTCCGGACGCCGATGCGGGCGCGGTGGTGCCGGTTCCGGACGCCGAGGTGAGCACACCCGTCCCGCCCGGGCAGGCCGTCACCGCACCCCGGGCACATTCGTACGGATTTTCCTACAGCGTCACCGTCCAGAAGAACAAGTTGGCGATGCTCGAACGCACGCTGGATCAGATGAAACTGCGCCGGGCTCCGCTTCTCTTCCGGGGATACTGGCAGGAGGAGAAACCGGACCGGGCGACGCAGACGAAGCTTCAGGCCCTGCACGCGCTCACCGACGCGAAGGACGACACCGGCACGTTCGCGGTCCTGCGGGAAGTGGCCCTGAACCGGTCGAACGCGAAACCGCTCAGGGTGGAGGCGATGGAGGAGCTGGCCGACCGCCATTCCTCCGATCCGCTGGCGGTCTATCTGACGATTGCAAAGGAGGATACCGACCGCCAGATCCAGGACATCGCCTTCGAACAGATCGGCCGGTGTTCGGACGACAAAAACCGGTCGGTTGAAACGCTCATCGAGGTGTTCAACGCCATTCCCCGTGACCGGACGGAACGGCGGGAATCGGTATTTTACTCGATCGCGGAGGTCGGGAACGACAAGGCGGTCGATTTCCTCTCCCGGATAGCCCGGGACGACGCCAGCGACGATCTGCGGAGCCAGGCGATTTATTATCTTGGAAGCATCGGGAGTCCGAAGGCGCACACCGCGCTCTATGATCTGCTCAGGGAGAAATAAGGCGCGCACCGGATGCGGGAGTAAAACAAAAAGCGACCGATTCCTCTTCGGTCGCTTTTCATGTTTATCGGGGTCTGGTCGTTATCGTGCGTGATCGGTCAGGCTCGCCATGAGGATCAAATTTTTTCCGTCCTGTCAGATCTCCCTGTTCTGCGGTTCCCGGGGAGCGGGCCGCTGCTGCGGCGGTTTTTTGGGCGCCAGAAGCGGTTTATTGTTCCTGCGGCCGTTCTGCTGGAGCGGGCCGGGGCGCTGGATGCCCGGATGATTCCGCGGCGGTGTCTGGAGCGAGGGCCGTCCGCCATTCGGTGCAGGCCGGACATTCTGCGGCGGGGTCGGGAGAAGACCGGGACGCCGTTCGGTGCGCGGGGTGAAGCTTCTCGGTGCGTTTCCCTCGATTGAGCGCATCCGGTCGACCTGTTTTTCGTGCGGCGACTTGTTGAAATCGGTCGCGATCTGGCGCGTGGCATGCTCGAACGTCTGCGGGCGGGTAATCTGATCCCTCAGGCCGGCATCGAGACGCGGCCGGAATGCTTCAATCCGTTCGTGTCCTGCCCCCGGAGAGATCCGTTCCCCTTCGCCCCCGGCCCGTTCGACGACATCGGCAACGCGGACATGGATATTCCCCCGCTGTTCGATGAGCGACAGCTCCACACCCCGGTTGACGATTCTGTTGTCGGCGGACCGGATATCCACGACCCCGCGGGTCGATCCGAAAATCCGCGTATTCTGCTCAACAGGCTGGACGCATTCGGAAATCCGTTCGGATGAAAAATTGTGATAGGTGACGAAGTTCCAGTAGTGGTACGGCGCCGTCCAGGTGTGGGTGAACGTCACGCCGGCGGTCACGCTGAATGCGGCGTAGGGGGAGAGCGGCGCCCATCCGAGATACGCGTCGCTGTACCTCCATTCCACCCAGGCCGGTCCCCAGGTTTCGCCCGGAACCCAGACCCATCCGTAAAAATCGTCATAATACCAGCGGCCATAATGGTAGGTGGCCCATCCATACGGTTCGGCGGAGACCCAGTACCAGCCGTAATCGGACCAGACCCACCGTCCGTTCATGTACGGACGCCACCCGTGGGCGACATGGTTCGGCCGCCAGACATAGCCGAGGTTGCATTCGATCCACTGGCCGTGGGGGGCGAGGGAGGAGTAGAAGACACCGAAACTGACTCCTGCCGGGGCCGGCTGGAGATAGAGGAGCACAAGTAATGCGATACCAGCTGTAATTTTCATGGTGATCTCCTGATCAGTAATGTACACCGAAAACAGGCCCTGCGATTCAACATATATACAAGACACGTGCCATTCGGGAGAAATGGCAAAAAACGTCCCGTTTTCAGTCCCTCATCCCAGGACTGTCTCATTTTGGGCACATATATAGGGAAATTCTGAACAATAAAAAAATGTGACGGCGGTTCTTGACTTTCACGGCACTTTCGTATAAATTGACTTACACACGAGTACCCTCCCGAAGTACGTAAATTTTCAACCTTTATCAGCAGATTATGGTGCAGTCCCGACTGCGTATCATGTCGTGTCTCTTGCTCTTGGTATCACTGTCCCTCAGTGCCCATCCGCATGAAGGGAAAGTTCTTCCCAGGGATCAGTTCCTCGAATTCATCCGGGATTTACAGGGCCATCTCTCATCCGCAGATGCGGTGAGCACCATCCCCACCGACGCGGAGCTCCGCGACTGGGACGATATTCTGACCGCACTCCGGAGCGATTCCGTTGTGCGGTGCAGGGAACTCCTTCTGAAATACAACTACACGCTTTCCGAAATTTCGGATCCGGTGACAGGGAGCGATTACCTCGTGGTGCAGGAGAATTATCCTCTCCAGCGGGGATGGGGGACCTACCTGTACAATCTCAACCGGAAAAAACGGCTCTTCGTCCACGTTCAGTACCCCGTCACCGAATTCAACACTCTGCAGATCGGCGCCGATCTGTTCCGCCGGCTGGACGGTGAAATGCTCTTCATTTCCGGACCCCAGAAATCGGCCGTCGATAAATGGGACCGCAAGGCGGGACGCCTCAGGAAATCGGTCTTCACCCGCTGGCACGAACTGGTTACAGATCTGGTGCACCTCACGGTTTCCGTCCGGGCGATACCGGGAAAGGTTCCCAATCCCCCCGATGTTGTTGTCAGCAACGGCAGGACCGCGGATGAACAATGGGGAATATCCCAGATCAGTCTCACACTGCGCGACAGTCTCCGTTCGTCCGGGTTCCATTCGGTCCTGGCGATGTTCGACTCGGGATATGCGGCGCTTGCCGGCGTTTCTTCCCGCGAAGGCATCTTCTCCAATGACAGCGTCGGCTTCGGCCACTGGCTCGGTATCTGTATATCTCCCGCCGTGCGGGCAAATCCGGCCCTGGCCCGGCGGATGGTCCTGGCGACAGGAGCGGCGCTTGCCGTCACGGGCAAAAGAATTTCACAGCAGGTCAACCGGGCATTCGGTCTCGTGACCCCCCGCGTTGTCCGCATCGACTCGCTTCACGGCATGATGTTCCCTCCTTCGTCGGGTGCGGACTACCGGATTGTCTCGTTCCGGGCGGGCGACCAGGGCGGGGATTCGCTTCCGTCGCGCATGGGAAGCTGGATCGACCTCGGACGGTCAGGTTCCATGACGTCGGTGACGTCGCTCGATTCGGGCGCCGCTCCCTTCGGTGGAAAATCCCAGAAACAGAGACTACGGCATTCGGGCTCGGCGGTCGTACAGAATCCTGCGTCATTCTTCCCGGCGTCGGTTTCGCTCGGAAGCCCGACGGGCGCCGATACCGACCGGTCGGCGGAGAAAGAGCCGGGTACCCATGAGCCGATCCAGGTCCACCGCATTCCCCTGGAACAGGTCCCCGTCCCCGAGTATGCGCCGCAGATTGCCCAGCATGCAACCCCCTTTTCGATCAGCGGCGTCCCCGAGATGGCCTCCGGCCAGCGGTCGGCGCTCTTTCAGATCAACGGCAGTCCCGCCGCGGACGGCGACGCGTCGTCGGACGTTCTTGTTCCCCTCATCAACTGCCGCTTTGAAACCGAAGACGAACAGTACATCGGCCTGCGGTTGAATGCACAGCTCGTCGACGAAATTTCCCGGCTCGTCGCCCGGCACGGATTTTCACTCAAGGACGTGGAACTGACCGCCGAACAGCAGGCGGACGGCGGATATTGTCTCCGCCTCATTCCCCATCAATCATTACCCAAACCTGCCCGCGAAGAAATCGCCCACAGATTCTAGCTTCCCCGGCCCTCTTTTCATTTCCCCCCGATTTCCGTATATTCGGGAAACACCATGCACCGCAAGGACCGTACTCCATGACGACCAAAGCCCCCTCGACAGTCCAGGAATTCACCGCCGATACCATCGAAAAAAAAGCCTACGAAAGCGTCGCCGGCATCGCCACACGCGAACCGAACGACCGCTTCAGACTCGGCTACCACATCTGGCGTTTTCTGACCGTCCGGAACGGCACCCTTGAAAATGCCGTCGCCGAATCGGGAGCGCGTCTCTCAATCTCCAGGGAGGATGCCGTCGCAATCATTCGTGCCTCACTCGAAAAAAACGGCATCACCGTCTGATCTCCCCCGCCGGGGAATCGCAGAAATATTCCCCTCCGGCCGGACGATCGGTCTCCCTTCCGATCGCCATAACCGGCCTTGCGATGAATTGTCCCCGCCGTCCGTAGTCCTGCCCGTCGTTCTCCGGACTCCCGATAGACCTCAACCGACGTGAAAGACGAATCCGCCATATCCGCAGGCACGATCCGCCGGCGGAGAGTTGCGGTCCGGATCGCAGTTGTGGCGCTGTTGATGGAGGCGGCATACGCCGCGCTCTATATTCCCGGCGGCCCCCGCATCGTTTTCTATGTCGCAGCGGGAATCGTTAATTCCGTTTTGTACCTGCTCCTCGTCGTTCTCCTCCGGAAATGGGAGTGGGGCGATGACCGCCGGTTTCTCTTTCTCATTATCGCCGCGGGAGTTCTGTTCCGACTCACCGTTCTTCCGTCCCCCCCCGTCGGCTCGGACGATCTGTACCGGTACATCTGGGACGGCAAGGTTCAGCACGCCGGGATCGATCCGTACCGGTATGCGCCCTCGAGCGACAGCCTGCTGGCTTTCCACAGCGCAATGCTTCCCTCCAGGGTGACCTTTCCGGACATGAAGACGATTTACCCGCCGCTGAGCGAATGGTATTTCGCCGCAGTGTTTGCGTGCGCCGGTGAAAGCGTGCTAGGATTCAAGATCGCGGCCGCCATCGTCGACGCGGTGACGGTGCTTCTTCTGATCGTCGTGCTCAGAAAATTCCGCATGCCGCTGAGATACGCGGCGCTCTACTGCTGGTCACCGCTGTCCGTCCTGCAGTTTGCGCTCGACGGACACTGCGACGTGCTCATGTTCCCGTTTGTGCTTGCGGGCGTGCTTTGTGCCGTCAGGGGGCGGGACCTCGTCGGCGCCGGTCTGCTGGGGCTTGCCGCCGCCGCGAAACTGTTCCCCCTGATTCTCCTTCCGGCTCTTTTCCGGCGGCACAACTGGCGCAGGAGGGCGTTGCTGATTCTTACCGCCGCAGCTGTGCCTGCCGCGGCATATCTGCCGTCACTGGTGTCGGGAAGTTCTCCGTTCGAATCGGTCCGCATCTATTCCCTCAACTGGGCTGCCAACGGCTTTCTCTTCGAGCTCTGTTATGCAGTCGTACGGAACAACCAGACAGCCCATGTCATCATGTCGCTGGTCTGGATCGGGTGGGCTCTGTTCGTTCTGCGGCGGGGCGGGGAGATCATCGATATGATGTGCGCTCTGCTCTTCGGTTTCTTCCTCTGTTCAGCGACCGTCTATCCCTGGTATGTCGCCATGCTCGTTCTTCTCCTGCCGTTCCGCCCCCGCTGGGATATCCTTTCGCTGGCGGTTCTCGTGAACCTGGGGACGATACCGTGGATCCGCTATGTCACCGCCGGTGAGTGGCGGAATCCGCTCTGGCTCATGGCGATCGAATATCTGCCCGTCTTCGCCGCCGCATGGCTGTATTACAGACCGCCGGGGGGGAGACTCCTTCCACCGATGCTTACCCCTGACCGTCCGCAGTCTGCGGCAACGGCATAAAAAAACCCGTTCCCGGCGAGCGGGAACGGGTCTGGAACGAGGGTGGGTCTAGAAGATCGTATAACTCAGCCCGAGGGAAATTCCCTCCTTGATCTGGGTGCGGGGGGTGATCCTCCGTTCGTTGATGAACTGCGCGCCGACAATGGTGGTGATGTATTTGTTGACCTTTGCGGTCAGCGTGATGCCTCCGCGCACAACGATCTGGTCCATGGTTTTGAAGGGACTGAACAGTTCCAGGTCGGAGGTGAGAAGGAGGTTCGTGTCGAGGGGCCAGTTGACGTCTGTGGCCGATTCGAGACCGCCGTCCACCCGGGTTTTCACGGTGTCGTGCGTCGCCGGATCCGAAGCATACTGGTTAAAATCCTGGGTGACGATCTCGCGCAACCCGACGCCGAGGCGTGTTTTGACTTCCTTCACCGGCTGATAGCCGACGCCCGCTGTCTGCATGAGATACGCCGGATCGAAAAATTTCGAAACCTCAGTGCTGTTGCCGTCGCCGTCGTACATGTAACCCTTTGCGAACTGTGTTTTCAGATTGGCGGAAACGTAGGGATTGACGTAGGTGTTGAGTTTGTAGGTGAAGACGGACGAAATGTCGATAATGTCGTCGGTCTTCCGGAGACCCTGGGTGCCGAGCCGCGTCTGACCGAACGCGAACTTGTAGGTGTTCGCCCAGTTGGTGGTCTGCTCGTCGTCTTCCGATTTCCCGGCTGCCGAGAAGGTGTATGCCAGGGCGTTGTCGCCTCCCTGGGCCCAGTCGGTGAAGGAGACCTGGGTCAGGGTCAGACCGGTGACGAGGCTTTGCTTCCAGCCGTAGACCGGGGGCTGCGCGGTGTCAGGTGTCGTTTTCTGCTGTGCGGCGCAAATGCCGGAGACCAGCAGTAGTGTGAGTAGAGACAGGGTGATTTTTTGCACGGTTTTCTCCTGATGTGACTAAAATAATCGGCGGCTGTCCGGTTCCCGGCTGTACCGGACTGCGGCACCGACATCCCTTCCTTGGGGCAATAAAAAGCGCTGATTGTGTGAAAGACCGGGTCAGACCCCTCAATAAAGCGGAAACAGCGGGGGTAATATACGAAAAAAAACCAGACCGGTGCAACAGGATCGGGAGGGTCAGTGCTCTTCGGATTCCGGCGCCCGGACAAAACCTTCCGCCAGCCTCACGATGTCCGCGCGGTAGGTGGAGGCAATCGTCTCTGCCGTGGCCCGGGTCATCCGTTCGAGCCTGCGGCCGAGGAGAAGCGTGAGAGCGATTAATCCGAGGGCGGCTCCGAGGTACCACGGGAACACCGGGCGGAGTTCAGGGGTGAGGCCGGGAGCGAGGGTGCAGAACGTGACGATGACGAGGGCGGAAAAAGTGATCGCGCCGTACATCGAAATCCAGTACCATGCCCACCGTGTGAAGATGCCGCTTTCAAACAGGGAGCGGTAGATCTGATCGTGTTCGGAGAGCCGTCCGACGACGAGTTCCGCAAGTGCGTTCCGGTCGCCGGCGGATTCGTCCCCGGGTGCGTCTGCGGCGTTCAGGATGGTTCTCTTCATGATGGCGTCGGAGGAATCCAGCAGGCCGAACAGGCGCCGGTCGAACCACGCATTCACGCGCGAGACGTCCGGCATGCGGCGGAGGGTGAGGTAGATGCAGATGACGAGCATACAAGCGATGAGGAGGGAGACGACGGGACCTCGCCAGGAGAGCGGAACGAAAAGGGATCTGAAGGGATCCGCATCCAGCAGGCAGACGGAAATGCCGCCGAGGAGGAAGAACGCATAGACCGCGATGGCGTTCTTGATCCGCCGGTCGAGCTGGCTGAAATAGCGGTAGTGGCTTTTGTCGCGCTCTGTCATACTCTTCAGGCGGTAAGGTATTGAGATTTTTATTTTCAAACAAGACGCCTCCGGTCACCCGGTTCCGACGAAGGAATTTGAATTCAGGAACGATTTTGATATCTTCACCGGTCAGTTGTTCACCCCCAACCGCCCGACCGATTCCGGAGACCACATGAAAAACGGTGACAGGCGCCTACGAAGACGGTTTCCACAGACCATCCGCCGGTGCGCCGGCGTTCTCCTCCTTGCCGCGCTCATTCCCGGACCGCGGATCTCCCTGGCCCAGTCAGATCTTTCTGCACGTACCGGCGTCTATGATACGGACCGGCCGCCGGCCTCCTTCTTCCGGGCCAACAGGATGCGCCTTCTTGCCCTCATGGCAGATTCCTCGTCGCTCCTCGTCTATGCCGCCCCCGTGAGACCGCGGAACGGCGATATGAATTACCGCTTCCGGCAGGACGACAATTTCTGGTACCTGACGGGATGCGACGAGAGCGACGCCCTGCTCCTTCTCTCGAAAAACGCCGTCACCATCACCGACAGCGCCGGCACCCCGATCCGCACTGTCCATGAGATTCTTTTTGTCAGTCCGAAGAACCCTTCCGCGGAACGCTGGACAGGGAAAACCCTCGGCCCCGGGGGCGCCGAGGAACTGCTTGGGATCGAATGCGCACGGACGACCCAGAAAGCCGATCTGATGTACGTCCAGAAAGCCATCGGGCGATCGGCTGTGGTCTACCTTCCGCCGCCGGGAGAGGCGCGGACCGGAGAACTGAACAGGATACTGCAAGACCTCGCCGGTGTCTTCAAACGGTTTGAGTCGTTCCATGAAATCCGGACCCCTGAAGGACTGATCAACCGGCTGAGGGAAGTGAAATCCCCGGATGAAATCGCCCTTGTCCGTAAGGCGGTCGATATCTCCGTGGAGGGACACCGCGCGATGCTCGCGCTCTGCAGACCGGGAAGGTACGAATACGAGCTTCAGGCGGCGTTCGAGTCCGCGATTACCTCCCGCGGAGCGGAATCGGTTGCCTATCCCAGCATCGTCGGATCCGGGGAGAATTCAACCATTCTCCATTATCTTACCAACAGAAAACGGATCCGGAGCGGAGAGGTGATCGTCCTTGACTGCGGGGCCGAATATCACAACTATGCCGCGGATATCACCCGCACCATACCCGCGGATGGTCATTTTACTTCCGCACAGCGAGAACTTTACGACATTGTGCTGAAGGCGCAGAACGAAGCAATCGCGATGCTCAGGCCCGGCGTGCGCTATTTTCCGGATGTGCAGGCAAAAGCGACAGCCGTGATCAGGGACGGGCTTCTCCGGCTGGGGGTTATCCGGGACAGTGCGCAGGTGTCGAAATATTTCATCCACGGTCTCGGTCATCCGATCGGCCTCGACGTTCATGATGTGCGTTCCGAAGGACCGCTGAAGGAAGGGGAGATATGGACAGTCGAGCCCGGGATCTATATCCCGGAGGATGCCCGGGACGTCGACCAGAAATACCGGGGCATCGGCATCAGGATCGAGGACGATCTGCTCATTACCGGGGACGGGTCGGAACTGCTTTCGCGGTCATTGCCCCGGGGTCCCGACGACATTGAAGCCGCAATGGCGGGGAACGGAAAACGGTGACCCGGAGCTGTCAGCCGCGCAGAATGCGCGCGGGGAGAAAGAGAATCGCCTTCACCGTATGCAGGACCGCATCGACAGCGAATCCCATGATGCGGAACGGAAGCAGGAACAGCCAGATGATCGGGTAGAGGAAAAGGACCGCCAGCGCAAGCGGCCAGCAGAGGATGAGAACGATGAGCCAGAGAAGGAAAATCAGCATTGCCGTGCTCCTGAGGGTTTCATCTGAGTGTACGTGACGGGACCTTCCGGGGTTTCATCGTTTTGTTTGAACCGGAGAAGTATTATTGCTACATTCCCACCTGTCGGTTTTCAATCGCCCCTAACCATACCATTATCTCCGAATTGGAGGAACTATGAATTATGTCATGTGTGGAGCGGTCTGTCTGCTCCTGGCAATATCCGTCATTTCCGCTCAAACCCACAGCCCGGCCTGGATGGATGCCACGCTCCGGCAGATGGAGGGTGAGCTTGCGGCCAAATACGGGGAAGGACAGCGGTCCAGAATTCAGAGGGGACTGCGTCAGGTGGCGGACTTCTGGCGCGCCGAGGACGGGGATGCGGCGGTCCTCACCGATCTGATCCGCTCCAATTTTGCCGGAGACCAGGCGGCGCTCGATGTGATGTTCAAGAGGTATGAATCGAACCTGGAACAGCTCGCCGGCCACCTCCACGAGATCAACCGGGAATTCCGGAATCAGTCGGATCTCGACCTCGGCCCGATTGAACCGTACGACGAGATTTTCGGAGCGTGGGATCCGGGGGCGCATGTCACGGACGATTTTTTCCAGAACAAGCTTGCGTTCGTCGCGCTCCTCAACTTTCCGCTCACCAGCCTTCAGGAGCGGCTCGCGAACGGGGACTCCTGGACCAGGCGGCAGTGGGCGGAGACGCGGCTGGCGGACTGGTTCTCGAAGCGGATCCCGGCCGACGTCAACCTGGCGCTGGCGGAAGCCGGCGCCGCAGCCGAACAGTACATCTCGGAATACAATATATGGATGCACCATCTGCTGGATGAGAAGGGGGAACGGCTCTTCCCACCGAAGCTCCGGCTTCTTTCGCACTGGAATCTCCGCGACGAGCTGAAAGCCGATTACAGTGAAGGAGAGAAGGGAATCCGCAAACAGCGGATGATCGCGAAAGTCATGGAGCGCATCGTGACCCAGACGATACCGGTTGTGGTCATCAACAATCCGCATGTCGACTGGAATCCCTACACCAATACGGTAACCGCCGCCGCCGTTCAGGATGACGAGAGCCCCGCGCCCGCCGGCATGAAAATCAGCAGTGATCCGGAGCCCGATACGCGCTATGAGGTTCTGCTGAAAACCTTCCTTGCCGAGAAAAAGGTCGATCCGTACTCCCCTACCGCGCCGACGCACATCGCACGGCGGTTCGACGAGGACCGGCAGATCCCCGAGGCCCGGGTGCATGACATGCTCACGCGGATTCTCAGCTCACCGCTTGTCGCCCGGACCGGCCGGCTGATCGAATCCCGTCTCGGCAGACCGCTGGAGCCGTTCGATGTCTGGTATAACGGATTCCGCAATCGCGGCAGTTATACTGAGGAACAGCTCGATCAGATTGTCGCGCGCAAATATCCGACCCCGGAGGCCTACCGGACCGATATTCCGCGCCTCCTCCGGGATCTCGGCTTTTCTCCTGAAAAAGCGGCGTACGTCGCCGGAAACATCATCGTCGACCCCGCGCGTGGTTCCGGCCACGCCATGGGCGCCGGGATGAGGAGCGAGAAGGCGCACCTCCGCACGCGCGTCGGTTCCGCCGGAATGAATTACAAGGGGTACAACATCGCGGTGCATGAAATGGGCCATAATGTGGAGCAGACATTTTCACTCAACGAGATCGACTACTATTCCCTCTCGAGCGTTCCCAATACCGCATTCACCGAAGCGCTCGCATTCGTTTTTCAGGGGCACGATCTGGAACTCCTCGGTCTGACGAAACCGGACGACAAGTCGCGGGCACTGAAGACCCTCGACGATTTCTGGGGCGCCTACGAGATCGCCGGGGTTGCGCTCGTCGATATGGGCATCTGGCACTGGATGTACGATCATCCGCAGGCAACCCCCCGCGAGGTGAAGGAAGCGACCCTTGCGATCGCCCGGGACATCTGGAACGCCTACTACGCGCCGGTGTTCCATCAGAAGGACGTTGTCCTCCTCGGCATCTATTCCCACATGATCGACTCGTTCATGTATCTGCCCGATTATCCGATCGGACATATGATTGCATTTCAGGTCGAAGAGGCGATGAACAAAGCCGGCGCAATCGGGCCGGAGTTCGAACGCATAACGAAAACCGGACGGGTTACGCCGGATCAATGGATGAAAACCGCCACCGGTAAGCCCGTCGGTCCCGATGCGCTCCTGAACGCCGCCACCGACGCCCTGAACAGCATCGGGAACGGCAACTGATCCGATTCGGACCACAACTATGAGAGGACGACATCAGTGAACGGACAGAATTATGCCAACCACCGCCGGTATGTTCCCATGTTTCATATCGTGCTGTTCGGGCTCATACTCCTGACCATCGCGGGTTCCTTCGTCAACCTCTTCGAATCGCTCGGCGATCACGAACGGCTGTACGGCGCCTCCCTGATCACGGTCATCAGCATCTGTCTCCTGTTTTTCTTCTTCTTCTGCCGGATCTTTCCGGCACGGGCCCAGGACCGGGCGATCCGCGCCGAGGAAAACCTGCGTCATTTTGTCCTGACCGGAAAACTGCTCGATCCCCGGCTCACCATCCGGCAGGTCATCGCACTCCGTTTTGCGTCGGATGGAGAATTTGTCGCTCTGGCGCGGCGGGCGGCGGAAGAACAGATGTCGCAGGACGATATCAAACGGGCGGTCACCGCATGGCGTCCGGATTATCACCGGGCGTGATCCATGCCTGAGGATGGAGCCGGGAAAAAACCGGCGGCGGAATCCTGCCCGAACTGCGGGACGATCCTCGCGGCGAATGTCCGCTACTGCTCCGACTGCGGGCAGGAACAGCGCGACCTGAGGGTTCCGTTCAGGCGTTTTGCCGGTGAAGCGCTCGAGGGACTCTTCCACATCGATGCAAAAGCCTTCCGCACCCTCCGGGCTCTCATGCTCCATCCGGGAGCTCTGACCGTTGAATATCTGACCGGCCGCCGGCGGAGGTACGTCGCGCCCGTCCGTCTCTATATCACGATCAGTGTACTGTTCTTTTTCCTCGCCGCAGTGGCGAACCCGGCGGGCGGCAGTGGAACCGTTCAGCGGGATCAGACCCGCCTCTCGGGACCCGGTTTTTCGATCTCTTTCCAATCGCTTCCGATGAAGGACCTTCGCAACCGGACGGATGCGGAGATCGACTCGCTGATGCGGCTTCACGCGATCGGGTCGGGCCGCATCAACCGGTACATCGTCCGCCAGCTGGCGCGGATCGCGGACGAAGGGACGGAGCCGTTCCTTCACCTTTTTCTCAGGAACTGTTCCTATGCGATGTTTGTCCTGATGCCCTTCTTTGCATTCCTTCTCCACCTTTTCTTACGGAAGGAGGGACTGTATTACAGCGAATCGCTGATAGCGTCAGTGCACTTCCATTCGTTCGGATTTGCAGCCGGCGGCCTCGCCATTCTCCTCTCAATATTCATCCCCGGCATCGTGGTTCTTCCGCTGTACTGGCTTGCGGCGGGGTGGTATCTCTACCGGTCAGTCGCCGTCGTCTATCGTGTCCGGAAAGTCCGCGCGTTCATCAGTACGATTGTGCTTCTTCCGGTTTATTTTTTTATTGCAATATTCGTTCTTATGATGTTGATTTTTATCAGCATAATACTGGTATGACGGGCTGAAAGGATCTGTCGGGCAGATGCTCCGGCCAGAACAAATCGGCTCCGTTTCCGTATACCTAAAAACCTGTTCCCGTACAATTCTCAATCCCCACAATATGGAGTTACGCATGAAACGACTTCCGCTCCTGATTGTCATGCTCCTGGCGCTTTCCACATGGCTTGTCGCCCAACCGGAGGCACGGCTTCTCCGGTTCCCGGCCATCCACGGCGATCAGATTGTCTTCACCTACGCGGGCGATCTCTACACGGTCGCCGCTGAGGGCGGGCTCGCCCGCAAGCTGACGACGCACGAGGGTTTCGAAATGTTCCCCCGCTTTTCGCCGGACGGGAAATGGATCGCGTTCACCGGCCAGTACGACGGCAACACGGAAGTGTACGTCATGCCGTCGGTCGGGGGTGTGCCGCGCCGGCTGACCTTCACCGCAACGCTCGGCCGCGACGACGTGTCGGACCGCATGGGCCCCAACAATATCGTCATGGGATGGAAACATGACAACAACCATATCATCTTCCGGTCCCGGATGAAGGAGTTCGACGATTTCAAGGGCCAGCTTTACACCGTGTCGCTCGACGGCGACATTCCCGAACAGCTTCCGCTTCCCCGCGGCGGTTTCTGCTCCTATTCCCCCGATGATTCGAAACTCGTCTACAACCGCATCTTCAGGGAATTCCGCACCTGGAAGCGTTATCGCGGCGGCATGGCCGACGACGTCTGGATTTACGACTTCAAAACAAAAGCAACGGAAAACATCACCAACAACCCCGCCGGCGACATCATTCCGATGTGGAGCGGTAATACGATCTACTTCCTCTCCGACCGGGATTCGGTCAAGCGGATGAATCTCTACGGCTACGACCTTACCACAAAGGAAACGAAACAGCTCACCTTCTTCACCGATTACGACGTCAAGTTTCCGTCGCTGGGGGACAACGCCATCGTGTTCGAGAACGCCGGGTATATCTACCGGTTCGATCTGGCGACGGGAAAAACCGCCAAGGTCGCCATCTCCATCGCCGATGATTTTCTCGGCGGCCGCTCCGGACTTTCAAAAGTCTCCGACCAGGTCGACAACTATGAAATTTCACCCGACGGCAACCGCGCACTTTTCGGCGCGCATGGCGACATCTTTACCGTGCCGGTCAAAAACGGACCCACCCGCAATCTGACCGCCACTCCGGGCATCCACGAACGGAATTCCAAATGGTCGCCCAACGGCAAGTGGATCGCGTACATTTCCGACGCAACGGGCGAGGATGAACTCTATATCATGCCCCAGGACGGTTCCGGCTCCCCGACACAGCTCACGAAGGGCGAGGATACCTATAAGTATCAGATGTACTGGTCGCCGGACAGCAAAAAACTCCTCTGGTCCGACAAAAAGCTCCGCCTCCGGTATGTCGACGTCGAGACAAAGGCGGTAACGGAAGTGGATCAGGCAAAAATATGGGAATTCGACGAATTCTGCTGGTCTCCGGACAGCAAATGGATCGCCTATACCCGCCCCGAAGTGGAGACGATGGCCCGCATTTATCTCTATTCGCTTGCGGAGGGCGCTTCGTTTCCGGTCACCGACCGCTGGTATAATTCCTCCTCGCCCGCGTTCAGCTCCGACGGAAAATATCTCCTCTTCCAGTCGAGCCGCGATTTTAATCCGACCTTCAGTCAGACCGAATTCGATCAGGCCTATCTCGACATGTCGCGGATCTACCTGATCACCCTCGCCAAATCGACCGATTCGCCGTTCAAACCGAAAAGCGACGAGGTGACGATCAAGGAGGAAAAATCCTCCGACGAGGGCAAGGCGAAAAAGGAGGAGGGCAAAGGGGAGAAGAAGGAATCCGTGCCCGAGGTGAAAGTCGACCGCGAGGGGATCATGAACCGGATCATCGGCCTTCCGGTGACACCGGCCAACTACAGGGGGATTACCTCCGTCGGCAATTCCGTCTACTACATCCGGCAGGGAAGCAAGGATGACAAACCGCAGTTTTTCCTCTACGATCTGGGCGATCTGAAGGAGACGAACCTGGGCGAAATCGATGGGTATGAGATCTCCGCCGACCTGAAGAAGATGCTGATCGGCAAGGACCGCTCCTTCTACATCATCGATGTGCCGAAGGGCAAGATCGAACTGAAGGACCGGCTCGATCTCGGCGGCCTGGAGGTCACGATTGACCACCACAGGGAGTGGAAGCAGATTTACACCGAATGCTGGCGGCAGATGCGCGAATTCTTCTATGCCCCCAACATGAACGGAACCGACTGGGTGGGGATCAGAAAGAAGTATGAGCCTCTGCTCGACTATGTCAACCACCGTGCGGATCTCACCTATCTTATCGGGGAGATGATCGGGGAGCTGTCGTCGGGCCATACCTACGTCGGCGGCGGTGAAATGCCGCACCCGAAACGGATCATGACCGGTCTTCTGGGCGCCGAGCTGGAACGCGACCCGGCCTCGAAATATTACCGCATCGTGAAGATCCTGAAGGGTGAGAACTGGGCGAAGCCGACCCGCAGTCCGCTGACCGAAGTCGGCGTCAACGCATCCGAGGGGGATTACATCATCGCGGTCAACGGCAAACCGACCAGCGAAATGGGCAACATCTATGAATCGCTCGTCAATACCGTCGACAAGCAGGTTCGCCTGAAGCTGAACGCGAAACCGCAGGAAGCCGGCGGCAGGGAAGTGACCGTGGTCCCGATCGGCGAGGAAGCGTCGCTCTACTATTATAACTGGGTCGAAAATAACATCCGGAAGGTGGAGGAGGCGACCGGCGGAAAGGTGGGATATCTCCACATTCCCGATATGGGCGTCGAGGGCCTGAACGAATTCGTGAAGCATTTTTATCCCCAGCTTCGCAAGAAAGCGCTCATCATCGACGTCCGCGGCAACGGCGGCGGCTTTGTCTCCACGCTGGTAGCGGAACGCCTCCGGAGGGAGATTGCCATGGTCGATGTCGCCCGGAATACGGTCCCCTATCCGAATCCGGGAGACATGGTCTACGGGCCCAAGGTCTGCATTGCCGACGAATTCTCCGCCTCCGACGGCGACATCTTCCCGTACCGGTTCAAGAAATACGGGCTGGGCAAACTCATCGGCAAACGGACGTGGGGCGGCGTGGTCGGCATCCGGGGCTCACTCCCGCTTCTGGACGGCGGATTCCTCATGAAGCCCGAGTTTGCGATCTATGATGCCGATGGAAAGGGCTGGATCGTCGAAGGGCATGGCGTCGATCCCGACATCGTGGTCGACAACGACCCCGCACAGGAATATGCGGGCGTCGACCAGCAGCTCAACAAGGCGATCGAGGTGATTCTGGATGCACTGAAGACGCAGGAGAAGACTCTCCCGCCGGTACCGGATTACCCGATCAAAAAGTAGGTCTGCTGAACTCGCAACCCGTTGTCAATTCAGGGTTTGAGACGGCCGCGGCGATTGTGTCGCGGCCGTTTTATTTTGCTTGACTTGTGCGGGCGGTTTCCGTACATTTTCCGGTCATCAACATCACGCTGTTATCGTTCTTCCACAATCGGAGGGCAGTACCATGATCGAGTTGAAGCAGTCCATTGAGAGGAGGGGGTTCCTCGGTTCCATCGCAAAGGGGGCCGCAGTCGTCGGCCTGTCGGGCATTGCATTTCCCCTCGCCGCCGCCGGCTCCGCGCCGGTCCCGACGCCCGACCAGTCGGGTGATCCGACGTTCGAGACCTGGCTCAACAAAATCACCGGCAAGCACAAAATCCTGCTCGATACCCCGGCGCTGAACAGCGGCTTTCCGCTTGCTTGGTCGCGGGTGTTTCTCATGACGAACGGTGAGCTCGGGGTGACGGCCGGCGAGCTTTCCGCCGTTGTCGTCATCCGCCACGATGCGTTTCCACTCGCTCTCGAGTCGTCTCTCTGGGAGAAATACAGGTTCGGTGAATCGCTGAAAGTGACCGATCCCAAGACGGGGACAACCGCGAAGCGCAACATCTTCTGGCAGCCCGCCCCGGGCGATTTTCCCATCCCCGGAATGGGGATCAGCGATCTGCAGAAGGAGGGGGTCCTCTTCGGCGTCTGCAAGGTGGCCCTCGCATTCAACGCCGAACACATCGCGAAGGATATGAAGATGGACGCCGCGGAGGTGAAGAAGGATTTCTTCGGCGGAATCCTGCCGGGGATCCAGCCTCTGCCGTCCGGCATCCTTGCAGTCAACCGCACGCAGGAACACGGCTGTACGTACTGCTTCGCCGGCTGATCGGTATCTTTGATGACCGGGGAGGACTATGTTCTCCCCGGTTATTTTCCTCCCCGCGAAAAATAATATAGAGCATCCGGCGGCACGCGTCCGTCGGGATAGTCGAGAGATTTTCCCCGGTAGATGGGACGGGACCGGGTGTCGATGTAGGCCGCAATCTGCTGGGCTTCCGCGTCGGTCAGACTCCCGGGGTCGAGATACGGCATCGTGTAGCGGATGAATCCCGCCAGCGTGTAGATACGCGCCGCTCCCGCGCCGTCGTTCCAGGACTCCGGTCCCCACAGCGGACCTGCTTTTTTATCCCCGATCTGTACTCCCTGGCCATCCCAGCCGTGGCACGACGTGCATTTCTCCCCGTACAGCCTGCGTCCTTCCGCCGTATCGAGTCGTTCAACCGGGAGCTGATGCTCCGCGGGAATAGTGTTGGTACTGCGCCACGGCAGGGGATCGCCGGTCCGGTAACCCCGGGCCAGCCATCGGACGTACGCGGTCAGGTCGGCGACTTCGGCGGCGAGCGCCGCGGCCGTTCCGGTCTGCGCCGCTGTGTCGGGCCGCGCGTCGATACTCCGGCGCAGACATTCGGTGACCCGGTCTTCCACCGTGAACATCCGTCCGGCCCGCCGGTTGAATTCCGGATACCTGATCGCCACGCCGGTAAGGGGGAGTGCCCGCTCGCGCTGTCCGGCATTGAGATGGCAGTTGCTGCAGGTGACGGTATTGCAGGCGGAATAGGGAAGGGTCTGAAAGGTCCGCGTAAACAGATCGAATCCATGCCTCACCTGCGCGGATGCCTCCGTATCGGCGGCGGGGAACTGATAGGGCGATCGGGGTATGTCCCAGGCGCGGACCATGGTGGCCGTGGCGGGGATGAGAAAACCATGGGCTAACGGACCGTCCGGGCGGTCCATCGACGGGGTCTGCGCATAGCCGTACGCGACGGGGAGGAACCACGTGAAAGGGAAAGCACATATGATCGGAAGAACACGCACAATCAGTACCGATGTGATGGCTGAATCTAAAAAGAAATATGCCGAAGCACAAATGGGGCTCCGGGCGGGGGCCCCGTTCAGGTTATCGCGAAGGCGATCCAGAAGAGAATGAAATCGTAGAGCTCTGTGACAATCTGTATGCCTGCGAACACCATGAGGAGCGCGGCGACGGCGTCCCAGAAGGGCGCTGAATGGTAGCACCGCCGGAAGGCAAGGAACATGTAGAGGGAGAGAAGCCCGACCGCCGTGTAGGATAAGGCGGTCAACGCGGCGGGAGAGGCCGAGTTCCGGAGCGCGGGGATGCCGCTGGCAAGGATGACCGTGGTTCCCAGGATGATGTAAACCGCAACAAGGTGGGTCGAGGCAACGATATGATACAAAAACGGTTTCCCGGATCGCACGTACAATAGTTTGAGAAGCAGGGCGGCGAGGGGCACCAGAAGAATGACGAGAGATTTCGCCAGGTGCTCGAGATGATCATCGAACGTCCGCTGGTAGAGATCGAATGCCGGTGTTCCTGCGGGACGGGAAGCATGGACAACGCCTGCAAGCCATCCGGAGTAGACGCGGGCGTGAAGGATGTCGTGAAGCGACGGGACCATGACGGTGATATTGCAGTGCCAGGCGGCCGCAATGCTGGTGGCGATGTAGTAGACGACGTTGATGATGATCAGGAGCTGGAACGGTTTCATGTAGGGGATCCGCCGTCCGTTCCAGTATTCCGTTGTGAGGAGACCGGGCCGGACAAGGAGCGTCTTCATCGTCCGGAGGAATTTGGAATCGAAGTGGAACGCCAGCTCGAACCAGTCGGCCAGGAAATGTCCGAGCGAGCGGTCCCGGTCGGTCAGCTGTTTTTCGCCGCATGACGGGCAGTACCGGCCCGAAACCGGCGCGCCGCAGGAGAGACAGGAGGCGCTCTGTGAGGGTATTGCGGGATCGGTCATCGCACTGGCGCCGGATCAGGAGAGTTTCTCATTTCCCACCACGATGGGCACAACGGAGAAGTCGCCTTCGCGCACCTCGAGATCGCGCACGATTTCCGGCGTATGCCCGCGGGAGACCGACGGGATCCAGAGGAGATACCGGCCGGGAGGAATGCAGAAGAAGTATCTCCGTTCGGGACCGTCGACCCGGAACGGGAGCATCTCCGACGAATCTCCCGCTGTCGAATCGCCGCGGAAGACGAACGGATCGCTCCTGATCTCAAAAAAGTCGCCGGTCGCGGATTTGACCGCTTCGGGAGAATACTGATTATAGTTCCGGACGGAAGTGTCGGGGGGGCTGGCCCAGAGAACGGCTTCAAATCCGCTCATGGTCCGGAGAAGGCGTCGGTTCTGTTCCGTGGTGTCGGCGCCGGGGGATGAAACTGCCGGGCTGAGTTCCAGCACGATGCCGGAGAGCATCCGGGAGAGATGGATGTAGGACGGCTGCCATGGGAGCGCACTTCGGACGAGCGGGACGCCGGGCCGGAATTTCGGGAGATCCCCCTTGGGACTCAGGAGGGCACAGCCGGCTACGGTCAGCAGAAGGTAGATGAGTAAAGAGCGCATGCGGCGGGATCGGGAAGGTGGAATCGAATCATCGTAGGGGAAAATAATGAAATATTTCCGGGATACCTACACCTGACCGGCTAAAAAATTTTCCACCGGAGCGGTTGTTTAAAACGGGAGATGTGTGGAAAATGATAAAAGTGAACAATCTGGCAGTTGTCATTTTGTCCTGATATTGCCTGAAATAAGATGAAACATGCATGACATGCCGTCAGGTTTTTGGGATATGAAAATGAGTGTAGAATAAAAAAAGGCTAAAACGGAGGAAATTCACAATAATATATCTGGCACAGGCTTTGAATGTTCAAGAGGTACAAAATAAAATCGAGGGAAGAGAGTCTCCGGAGGTGGCCTCTTCAAAACAAAAACCACAGCAATTACCTATTTCAATCTGGAGGAGTTCTGATATGAAAATTCGACCATTAGCTGATCGTGTCGTGATCAAGCCGCTTCCTGCCGAAGAGAAAACGAAGGGAGGGATTTTCCTTCCGGACACGGCGAAGGAGAAACCGGTCGTCGGAGAGATCGTGGCCGTGGGACCGGGCCGCAAGGGTGACGACGGCAAAGTGGTGCCGATGGAGCTGAAAGTCGGCGATCATGTTCTGTACGGAAAATATTCCGGTACAGAGACGACGGTCGACGGCCAGGAATATCTTATTCTGCGCGAGTCGGATGTGTTCGCCGTGTTATAAGCCGGCGCTAATCAATATATAGAATCTCTTAACTCCCATCTGAAGAAGGAACAGCACTATGTCAGCAAAAATCATCACGTTTAGCGGAGACGCCCGGTCTGCGTTGAAGAAGGGTGTCGACAAACTGGCCGACGCGGTCAAAGCCACGCTCGGGCCGAAGGGGCGGAACGTCGTCATCGACAAGAAGTTCGGTGCGCCGACCGTCACGAAGGACGGCGTCACCGTCGCGAAGGAGATCGAGCTCGAGGATCCGATCGAGAACATGGGCGCGCAGATGGTGCGCGAAGTCGCCAGCAAGACATCGGATGTCGCGGGCGACGGAACGACCACCGCAACGGTTCTGGCCCAGGCGATTGTCCGTGAAGGAATGAAGAACGTGACCGCCGGAGCAAATCCGATGGATCTGAAACGCGGCATCGACATTGCCGTGGCGAAAGTTGTGGAAGAACTGAAAAAGATCAGCAAGACCGTGGGCGACGACAAGAAGAAAATCGCCCAGGTGGGCGCCATCTCGGCCAACAACGATTCGACCATCGGCGAGCTGATCGCCAACGCGATGGAGCGGGTCGGCAAGGACGGCGTCATCACGGTCGAAGAGGCGAAGGGCACCGAGACCACCGTGGAATGGGTGGAGGGAATGCAGTTCGACCGCGGTTACCTTTCCCCCTATTTTGTCACCGATGCGGATACCATGGAAACCGTCCTGGAGAATCCGTACATCCTCATTCATGACAAAAAGATCAGCGTCATGAAGGATCTTCTCCCGGTGCTCGAGAAAATCGCGCAGTCGGGGAGGAGCCTCCTCATCATCGCCGAGGATCTCGAAGGCGAAGCGCTCGCGACCCTGGTCGTGAACAAACTTCGGGGCACGCTGAAGGTGTGCGCCGTGAAGGCGCCCGGATTCGGCGACCGCCGCAAGGCGATGCTCGAAGATATCGCGGTCCTGACCAGCGGCACCGTGATCTCCGAGGAAAAGGGCTTCAAGCTCGAAAACACCCAGATCTCCTACCTCGGGACGGCGAAACGGGTGACGATCGACAAGGATAACACCACGCTCGTCGAAGGCGCCGGCAAGAAGGAAGACATCAAGAAGCGGATTAACGAGATCAAGGTCCAGATCGACAAGACCACCAGCGATTACGACAAGGAAAAACTGCAGGAACGTCTTGCCAAGCTGAGCGGCGGCGTTGCGGTTCTCAAAGTCGGCGCCGCGACGGAAGTCGAAATGAAGGAAAAGAAGGCCCGCGTCGAGGATGCGCTCCACGCCACACGGGCGGCTGTGGAAGAAGGCATCGTTCCCGGAGGCGGCGTCGCCTACCTGCGCGTGCAGGCCAAACTGAGCGAGCTCAAGACCGAGAACGAAGACCAGCAGATCGGCATCGAAATCATCCGCCGGTCGCTCGAAGAACCGATCAGGATGATCGTGCACAACGCCGGCCTCGAAGGCTCCGTCATCGTCAACAAGATCAAGGAAGGCAAGGACGATTACGGCTTCAACGCCCAGAGCGAGAAGTATGAGAACCTGATCGCCACCGGCGTCGTCGATCCGACGAAGGTGACCCGCATCGCGCTCGAGAACGCAGCGAGCGTATCGGGACTCCTCCTCACGACCGAAGCGACGATCGTGGAGAAACCGGAAGAAAAGAAACCGATGCCTCCGATGCCTCCGGGCGGCGGCATGGGCGACATGTACTGAGAACTCCTCCGTTCTCGCATCACAACACCCCCGGCCATCCTCCGACGGCCGGGGGTTTTTATTCCCTGTCGCCTTCTCCGCGTTGCCATTCCCGCATGTTCCCTCCCCATTGTCATTCCCACATGTTGTAAGTGGGATTCCCACCTTGCTCGCCACTATCGGTCAAAAGACAAAGTCTCACTCTCACACCATCAGCTGTGAATCCCGTCACACCCCTGTTGTGGATCACAGAAAGAGAGGCCTATATTGATGATGGAAGTTGTTCCCGGGGAAAGGTCTGACAGGACGGAGCGTGGGGGCTCTGATGTATCATATATTTGCGACTCTTTTTGGTCTGATTCTCCTCTCCGCGATCGGATACGGGCTTCTTCTGCTCGTCAGGTTCTGCGGGGATCACCGAGAACAGCTCGGGGGGATTTGCGTCTGGTTCCGGAGGAGATTCCGCAGGCGGCCGGCCCGGACACTCTGATGTAATCAGGGTCTGGAGATTCAGCGGTTCCGGGCCGCCGCCGCGGTGGTATAATAATAGGCAAAGGTGCCGAATGCCCGCATCGCCTCCCCCTGCGCATGAACGGTTCCGACCTCGTCCACTCCGTATCCGTCTTCCCCTCCCCGCGGGTTCCATCCGTTCCTGATGCCGTTGTCACCCGTCCGGTGCAGGACCACCGTCGCCGTTCCGCCGTGATTGGTCCAGACGTGGGTCAGCATCGCCTCGATTTTGGCGGGGAGATCGTGCAGTTCCACAGGGGCGATGGAATAGGCGTCGAGGAGAAAATTGACGAACGCGCCGTTGCCGTCCATCCGGAGCTGATAGTACGACTGGGAATCGACCCATCCCGTCGCCGGGTCCATGATGTGGCGGACGGTCGCACTCACGATGCCGAGAATCGATTTATCGCGGGAAATACGGTAGAGCGCCGCGCCGAGGGAGCTGTACTCGGATCCCTCCCAGGGGAGCTGTTTGCCGAACGCGGCAAGTCCGGCCGTTCCCTGCCAGACACCTCCGCCGCGGTAAAGCTGTTTGACGACGCCGGGCGCCTGCCGGTCGCCGCTCCAGACCAGGAATGCATCGTCGCGGTATTTCTGGATCCCGGTCTCTTCATAGAGCTCCGCCGCGACGGTCGCCATCTGGTTCATGTTGCTGTTCGTAAAAATCCGCTTGTCGGGCCGGGGGCCCGGGGGCCAGTTGTACCAGCTCCAGAACCCTTCACTGTGCGACAGGCGCCCCTCGGCGCGGGCTTCATCGTACCGCCGCCGCGCATCCTCCAGCAGGGCAGCATCCTGCTTCCCCGTCACCCGGTACCAGAGCAGTTCGGCCAGACAGACCCATGCCCGGTCGTCGACCCATGTACCGGCGCACATCCGGGGAAGCGGGTGATCGCGCAGGTGAAACAGCATGATCGAGGAATCGTGCGTGACGGAATAGAGGTACGCATCCCCGATAGCGCCGTAGGCGCCCTCCCAGCAGGGCGTATAGACAAGGTGGAAGAGTTCGTCGACCGCGTAGGCCCTTTTAACCCAGACGTTGAATGTGTCGCTCCGGGAGGCGGATGAGCTCTGAGCGGCGGGGGCAGGGGCTTCCGGCGCCGGGGCGGCGGACGGATTCCGGAACAGGAAATATGCCGTACCGAATACCACTGCGGTGATCCAAATCCAGTGGGGGAATTTTTTCAGGCCTCTTTTCGCGGAATGCTGTGGCATGGTCAATGGTCCCCGGTGTCGAACGGGAGTTTCATGAGGGAAAGGTACTGCGGAATTCATTCCCGTTCAAGTCGGCCCCGCCCCGTGCCCCGGTGCCGCACCAGGGCGGGGGGCCGGAACCGCTCCCGGAAACGGATATCCGACTGCCCGAAGCCGGCTTGAAACTCTTTCCCTGGATTGCTACATTACCCCCAAGCAACGAACGCGGCCTGTTCTGCGCGTTACCGGCCCTGAATTCCGAACCCTTGAAGCACGCACCGCATGGCTCCGCAACCGAGTCCGCTGATCGCACATCTCGACCTCGACTGCTTTTTCGTCTCGGTCGAACGCATCCACGATCCTTCCCTGCGCGGGAAGCCGGTGGCGGTGGGAGGATCCCCCGGGGGGCGCGGGGTGATCGCTTCGGCGTCGTACGAGGCGCGCGCGTTCGGCGTCCACTCGGCGATGCCGACGGGCCAGGCGCTCCGCAGGTGTCCCCGCCTCATCGTCGTCCCGGGCCGGCATCACCGCTATGACGAATACTCCCGCCGGGTGTACGAATATCTTCTGACGGTGGCGCCGGTCGTCGAACGTGCCTCGATCGACGAGATGTATCTGGATCTCACCGGCTGTGAGGAACTCTACCGGCACGATCTGGAGGCGTTCATACGGGGGGTGCAGAGAGAAGTCCGCCGGCGTTTCGAACTTCCATGCACCATTGCGCTCGCTTCGAACAAGATGGTCGCGAAGATCGCCACGACGAAACACAAGCCGGACGGGTGCGTCGTCATCGCCCCGGGGACTGAAGCGGAATGGCTTGCGCCGTTCCCGATCGAAACGATCCCGGGAGTCGGGGATAAAACCGCCGTCATTCTTCACCGTGCCGGCATCCTGACGGTGGGCGATTGCCGGAAGCGGTCGGCGAAGGAACTGGCAGACGCATTCGGGTCTCTCGGTCCCTACCTTTACAGGGCGGCGGGAGGGCATGGATCCGTTGCGGTCGCCGAATCGCGGGAGCGGAAGAGCATCTCGAAGGAGGAGACGTTTGCGCACGACCTGACAGACCGTGCGGCCCTGGAGAACATTCTCTTTTCCCTCGTGGAATCGGTCTGCTCGACCCTTCGCCGGAAAAAACTGAAAGCGACGACGGTGACGCTCAAACTGCGCGACAAGGATTTTACCACGACCGTCCGCCGCGCCGCATGCCCGCCGACAGACTACGATCCGGCGGTGTACGACGCCGCGCTCGCACTTTTCCGGAGGTTCTACAGGCCGTCCGTGCCGGTGCGGCTCCTCGGGACCGGAGTGAGCGGGCTCCGGCCTTCGGAAGGGGAGGAGACCGATCTGTTCGCACCGGCCGAAGAAACCGCCCCCATCGTCCGGGCGATCGACAAAATCAGGGAAAAATTCGGCCCGGATGTCATTCATATCGGAAGCGGAGGCGGGACCCCGCCCCGCCAACATTCACACAAAGGAAAACCATGAAACCGTTGATCGGAATTATTATGGGTTCGGTGTCGGATTGGACGGTGATGTCCGAAGCCGCGGAAACCCTCGACAGCCTCGGGATTCCGTACGAAGTCACGGTCGTCTCCGCGCACCGCACACCCGACCTGCTCTTCCGGTACGCCGCCTCGGCGGAACGGCGGGGACTGCAGGCGATCATCGCGGGGGCGGGCGGTGCGGCTCATCTTCCCGGCATGACGGCCGCCAAAACTCACCTCCCGGTGCTCGGCGTGCCGGTAAAAACCCGCTCTCTCCGCGGCGTCGACTCCTTCCTGTCGATCGTCCAGATGCCCGCCGGCGTCCCGGTCGGCACCTTTGCGCTCGACCGCGCGGGAGCGGTGAACGCCGCGCTCTTCGCCTGCGCAATTCTCGCCCTGAAGTCGCCCCGGTACAGGACCGCCCTGAAGAAATTCAGGAAGCGCCAGACGGGCAGGGTGCTCCGGCGCCCCGACCCCCGGAGATCGCGGTGAAGATCGGGATCCTCGGCGGCGGACAGCTGGGCAGGATGCTGGCGCTGGCGGGTTATCCGCTCGGCATCGGTGTGCGCTGTTACGACCCGGTATCCGACTCACCCGCCCGCGACGTCGCTGAACTGATTTCTGGTCGATATGAAGACGCCGGGGCACTCGCCCGGTTTCTCCCGGGCCTCGATGCCGTCACGTACGAATTCGAGAATGTTCCCGCGGAGACCGTCCGGCTCATCGAAAAGACGGTGCCGGTCTACCCGGCGCCCCGTGCACTTGAAGTGGGGCAGGACAGGCTTGCCGAAAAGGAATTCTTCACCGCTCTCGGCATTCCGACTCCCCGTTTTCAGCGGGTCGGGTCGGCAGGAGAACTGGAAAAGGCGATAGGCGTCACCGGACTCCCGGCGGTGTTAAAAACCCGGAGGTCGGGCTATGACGGAAAGGGTCAGTTCCGTCTGTTGCGCAGGGAGGATGTGACGGCGGCATGGCAGTCGATGGGGGGGAATCCGGCCATCCTCGAAGAGTTTGTGCCGTTCGAACGGGAGCTTTCCGTTCTGGCGGTGCGGAGCCGGGATGGCGCGGCGGTCTGCTATCCGCTCATCGAAAATGTGCACCGCAACGGTATTCTTTCCGTTTCACGGGCTCCGTATCCCGATCCCCTCCTCCAGAAAACCGCGTCGGAATATGCGTACCGGCTCATGCGGGAACTCGGGTACTGCGGGGTCTTCGCGCTGGAGCTGTTCCACGCCGGCGGGAGGCTTCTGGCGAACGAAATGGCCCCGCGCGTACACAATTCGGGTCACTGGTCGATCGAAGGCGCGGATACGAGTCAGTTCGAAAATCACCTCCGGGCCGTTACCGGACTTCCCCTGGGATCGACAGCGGCGAGGGGGTTTTCGGGCATGGTGAATATCATCGGAGACCACCCGCCCGTGGATCGGATCCTCGCTCTGCCGGGAGTTCATCTGCACCTCTACGGCAAGTCTCCGCGGCCGCTCCGGAAACTCGGGCATGTGACGGTGACCGCGGGCGATTCTGCCGGCAGGGACAGGCTCCTCGCCGCGGTCAGGGAACTGCTGGGCGCATAGCGCCCGCCGGGATCCGGCTTTTTCCCGAAACGAGGGGGCCACGGCCCTTTTTCTCCCCCGCAGAACCTTCCGGATTTCTCTTCGCCCTGCCGTCCGATTCCTCTTGACATCTTCGGTATTATCGTGTATATTGGGAAGCGACAAATATGTCGTTATATGCGGTCGATGCGGACAAAACTGACGGGAAGGAACGCGGCATGAAATCATCTCTTGCGGCGCGGCTGAAGATTGCCCGGGAAGAGCGGGAGCTTGATCAGGGCTTTCTCGCGAAAAAGATAGACGTTGCCATCCGGACCCTTCAGCGGTGGGAAAAAGGGGAGCAGGTGCCCGACAGCAACTATCTCCTGCGGCTGGCGAAGGTGATCGGAGTAAGGCCGGAGTGGCTTCTGACGGGTGAGGGGGAGATGTTTCCCTCCCAGCCGGCGCAGACGAACATCATTCCGTTTCACAAGGAACAGCTCGTCAAAACTGCCCCCCTTACGGAAATACCGCTCCTTGCCTCCGTGCCCGCCGGAAAAACAAATGCAATGTTTTATCCCGACCATGTCGACCGGTATGTTACGGTCGACAACATCAAGGACAGGACCGCATTCGCGCTGGTCGTCAAGGGAAACAGTATGTCGCCGAAGATTGAGGACGGAGACATCGTGGTGATCAGTCCCCAGCAGGATGTCCGGAGCGGCGATATATGCGTAATTCGGGTAAATGACGAAGACGTTCTCAAAAAGATCAAAATTGACGAACATTATGTCCATTTAATCCCGCTGAATACCGATTTTGAGCCGCTCACTGTCCGGAAACGGGACATCTCGTTTCTGGGAAAAGTCGTGAAAGTCATCAAGAACCTCTGACAATACCCCTCAAAAGAGAACGATTCGGGCGATTCAGACCCTTCGCCGGCGTCTCCCTCCTGTGATTGTTGTCACCATCCGTCCGCTTTCCGGTCTGTATATTTAAGCGTAAAAAATTATTACACACCTCTGCGGACACCACTATGGTTGAGTATCGGCAAAGCGCGAACGGCTTGAAGTACACCACTGTCTACCGGAAACCGATGAGCGTCGGCATCGTCGCAAAGATCTGCCGCGTCAGCAAAAAGACAGTGCTGAACTGGATCTACAGGGATGCGCTGAAGGCGTTCACCACGTTCGGCGGGCATTACCGGATCTGGCCGGGCGACCTCAAAAAGTTCCTCACGCGCGCCGGCATCGATGTGCCGTTCTTCTTTGTCGACGACCGGCAGACGACCTTCCTCATCGTCGACGACGATCCGGCCTACACGCTCCTCCTGAAGGAGGCGATCCTTTCGCACTTCTCGAATGCGGACGTGATCACCACCGACGACGGCTATGAGGCTCTCCTCCTGATCGGCGAACGGAAACCCCATATCGTCATGCTCGACCTGAAAATGCCGAAGGTGGACGGTTTCGAGGTCCTGGAACTCCTCAGGCCGCGCAAGAAACAGGGTACCATGAAGGTGGTCGTTCTGTCCGGCTATCTCGACCACGAGACGCGCGAACGCCTCAAGACCACGGTCGCCGATAATGTCTGGGAAAAAGGACGACCCGTCCATGAGATCCTCCAGGCAATCGATCACCTGGTGAACCCGCCGGAAACGGTCAAACGGCCTCAGCCGGTCTACGCCCACGCAGAATAACGTATTCGTTTCAAGAGGACCCGGTGCATATTTTACTTGTCGATCCGAAAAGGGAGATAGAACAGCTTCTTGCCACGCATCTGATCGGGAACAATGCGGCGCACCAGGTGACGTATCTGCCGCCCCGGGCGCCGAAGGAGGAGTTCGAACGTGCCATCCGCATCGCCGACGCTCTGGTGTTCGGCGACAGGACGACCGACGCCTCCATCGTCCGGTTCTCCTCGGCTGTCCGCAAACTCGGCCTCACCCTCCCCATCTTTCTCATCACCCGGGAGTCGGAAGGGGGCGTTGCCCCGCTCTACCGGAAGGCGGGCGTCGACGACGTCATCAACATCAACGAGCTCCATACCCCCCTCATCTCCTGGACCTTCACGAGCACCATGAAGACGGCGGAAGTCCGGAGAAAGGCGAAGGAATTCGACGACATTCAGAATGAAATCAACACCATCTCCGAATCGCTCGCCTGCATCACCCACGAGATCAACAATCCGCTCAGCGTGATGCGCCTCGCGCTCTACCATCTCCAGACCTACGCCACCGATGAGGAGAAACGTGCCACGCTGATGAAGATCATCGGCGATAACATCGACAAGGTACAGCACCAGATGAGCGAGCTGAGGACCCTCCGGAGCCGTCTCGGAGAAAAATCTCCCGAAACGCCGGCGGTCGAACAGCCCAGGAGCCGCGCAAAGATCAAGAGCCGCTGACGCGGGCCTCCCGCCCGTTGCAATCGGTTCCGTTTTTCTCTACATTCCGGAAATTCGTTCCCCTTCATCCGGCTGTCCCATGGGTTTTACCTGCGGCATCGTCGGTCTGCCGAATGTCGGCAAATCGACTCTCTTCAACGCGCTCACCTCTGCCGGCGTCCCGGCCGAAAACTATCCGTTCTGCACGATCGATCCCAATATCGGCATCGTGCCCCTGCGCGACGACCGGCTCGACCGGATTGCCGCCATCCTCCGCCCCGAAAAGGTCACGCCGACCGTCATCGAGTTTGTCGATATCGCCGGTCTCGTCAAAGGCGCCAGCAGGGGAGAGGGTCTCGGCAACCAGTTCCTCTCCCACATCCGCGAAGTCGATGCCATCTGCCATATCGTCCGCTGTTTCGATGATCCGAATGTCGTCCACATCCATCCGGGCGTCGATCCGCGGTTCGATGTCGAGCTCGTCGAAACGGAACTCATCCTGAAGGATCTGGAAACCGTCGAACGGCGCCTCTCGGAAGCTCAGAAACGGGCCAAGGGAGGCGACAAGAAGAACAAAATGGAGGTCGAGTATCTCGCACACCTGCGCGACCGGCTCGCCGCCGGCCGTTCTGCAGTTCCGCCCGCCGTTCAGACGCCCGACGAGGCCGAACTGTTCCGCGAGCTCCATCTTCTGAGCGCAAAGCCGGTCCTCTTCGCGGCGAATATCGCCGATGCCGAGATCGGCAGGGAAGGAGCCGGCGTCGGAGAGCTCAGGAAGATGGCCGAGGAACGCCATGCCCCGGTCGTTGTCCTTTCAGCGGCGATCGAAGCCGAGCTCGCATCCCTGCCGGCGGCCGAACAACGCGATTTCCTCGAAGGCCTCGGCATTCCCGAAGCAGGCCTCGACCGCCTCGTTCGCGCCGGATATGCGTTGCTCGATCTGATCACGTTCTTTACGGTCAACGAGAAGGAGGCGAGAGCCCGGACGGTGAAACGCGGTACGACAGCTCCCGCAGCCGCGGGGACCATTCATACCGATTTCGAAAAAGGGTTCATCCGCGCGGAGGTCATGGCGGGGACCGACCTTTTCAGGCTCGGGTCAGAACATGCGGTGCGGGAACACGGACTGCTGAGAAGCGAAGGGAGGGATTATATCGTGCAGGACGGGGATATCATCCTGTTCCGGTTTCACGTCTGATTGCGGTGCGGTGGGGGAGGTTCAGCGGACGCCGAGCACTTTTCGCGCATTCTCGCTCATCAGCGAGGGACTCCAGACCGGCTCCCAGACCAGACGGACGTCGCATTCATGCACCCCGGGGAGATCCAGAACGCGTTCGCGGACTCTGTTCGCGATCGAACCCCCCATCCCGCATCCGGGCGTTGTGAGCGTCATTTTGACTCCCACCCAATCGTCGATGATCTTGATCTCATAGATTAGACCCAGATCGACGATGCTGACCGGAATCTCCGGATCGTACACCTCTTTGAGCGCTTCGAGCACTTCCTCTTTGGTGGTCTGGGTCGGGGCGGGCTGGTCGTTGTTCATGCGAAACCTCGTCGATTCGTTCAGTGGGACATCCTCAAGATACGCGAACGGCGGCCGAATTCCAAACAGTCGGAACCATCGGATCAGTTCGTAATTTCGAAATATTTCCTCTGCCGGCGGATATCGGCGAATCTGATGTGCACCAGACCGTCGTACGCCGCCGAGGGGAGATAGATCGGCGCACAGCCGTTCCCCTCCATCGACCCGCTGTTGTTTTCGTCGACCGGTTCCTCGGCCAGGCTCGGTTTCAGGCGGGCGATCGGGAAGGGCGCCTGGCACTGGGAGCAGATCAGATCTTCGTTCCGGCGGTAGTAGCGGCCGTAACTGTAGCAGGCATGACAGGCGTCGAACGCCGTCGCGTAGCTGTTCACCCCGGTCCGGATGACGAAAAATCGTATTTCCAGTCCTCTGTCGTGCACGCTGTACCTGCGCAGTTCCCCCATGCCCAGCGAGGTGTACGGGATGGTAATCACGCTGTCCTTGGGAACGGCGATCTCCTGCGCCGACAGGTCCATCTCCTGGCGGGAGGAGAAAACCTCCGTGACGCCGACGACGAAAATGAGCCCGAGCGAGAGAACGGCGGCGCCGATCTGGAGCCTGCGCTGACGGCCGGTGCGCTCGGTCTGCCGGCCGGGGATCAACAGCATGAAGGCCGGAATCGCAATCACGGCGCCCAGGAAAAAAACATCATGGCGCACGATCGGCCCGAGAATCCCCATCATCCGCGGACTCGCCGGGAAGACGCCGTTTTCGTAGAATTCGTGCAGGGCGTTGATCAACAGCTGGACGGCGAAGAGGGAGAGCGTCAGCGCGGTGATCTTCAGGAACCGCGAGACGTCGACGGTGAGACTTCCCCTGATGAAAAGGACGGCGAAGGCGACCGCCAGGAGAATCCCGGCCACCGTCCCGGCAAAGCTCTGCCACCCGGAACTGCTCAGCGAAACCGCCTGGAGGAAAATGACGGTCTCGATTCCCTCCCGCACGATCATGAAAAAGGTGAAAATACCGATGCTCCAGCGGGCCTTCCGGGAAGAACTGCCCTCCAGAATGACCGACAGCTTTTCCCGGATCTCCTGTCCCATCTTCCGCGCGTTGCCCCACATCCATCCCATCATGCCGAGGACGAAGACGGAGGCGATCAGCAGGAAATACCCTTCGAGCGCCTCCTCGTCGATCGCGAACCGGTTGAGCACGACCGCGCCGCCGATGCTCACCGCGACCGCGGCGATGAGTCCGCCGTAGACATACCCGATCGTGTCGGTTCGCCCGGTTTTCCGGAGGTAGACAATCAGGACCCCGATGACCAGGGCGATCTCGATTCCTTCGCGGAGGGTGATGATGAGGTTTTCGATCATTACCGGGTCTTTTTCTTCGGGGAAACGGTTTTTGGGGATGCCGCACGCTTCCGGCAGGCGGGGCAACGGCCGAATATCTGCAGGGTGGAGTTCTCCATCTCAAATTCCATCTCGGAGCAGATTTCCTGCTGAAGCGTTTCGAGCTTACTGCTGACGAATTCCAGGATCTCGCCGCACTCAAGGCAGATCATGTGATCGTGCCGGGGCCGGCCGAACGCCTTTTCGTAGCGTGAGTGGTTTTCCCCGAACCGGTAGCGGGAAAGAAGCCCTGCCTGCACCAGGATCTCAAGGGTGTTGTAGACCGTGGCCCGCGAAGCCTTCAGGCCGCGCCGCGTGAGGGAGGCGAACAGGGTGTCGGCGTCGAAATGCCCTTCCGTCCGCATCACCTCCTCGAGCAGAAGATAGCGTTCCCGCGTCGGCCGGAGCCCCCGATCCTTCAGAAAACCGCTTAACGTGTCTTTTGCCGTGTGATGATCCATGCGGAAGGGTTTAGAATCAGTCTAAATATAGAAATATTTCGCCGGGACGCCAAATGATCTCTCCTGAGCGCTCCCGGTTGTGAAAACGCTCCCGAAGCCGTACATTCCGACAGAATTCTGAAACATTCTCGAGGAGACAGAATGGATGGCATGAAGGGAAAAACCGTTCTCATCACGGGCGGATCCCGCGGCATTGGCGCGGCATGCGTCAGGGCTTTCTCAGCGGCGGGCGCGAATGTGGTCTTCACTTACGCGAAAGCAAAAAAATACGCTGAAAAAACCGCCGAATCGGCGGCGAAAAATGGACGCTGTCCTCTGTTCCATCAGCTGGATCTGGCTTCCTCCGCAGATTGCGCGCGCCTGGTGCGGAAAGTGCTCTCTTCATCCAAAAGGATCGATGTTCTGGTGAATAATGCGGGTATTTGGGAAGAAGGGGCGATCGGCTCGATGACCGAGGCTGAATGGGATCGGACGATCGATATCAATCTGACCGGAATATTCCGCATGTGCACCGTGGTTGTGCCGGTCATGAAAAAACAGAGAGCTGGCCGTATCATCAATATTTCAAGTACGGCAGGGCAAAGAGGCGAGCCGTTTCATTCACATTATGCCGCTTCAAAAGGAGGAGTCATCGCATTCACGAAATCTCTTGCAATTGAGCTTATTTCGTATGGAATTCATGTAAACGGCGTCGCGCCGGGTTGGGTGACAACTGATATGACCGCTCCTGTGTGGAAAAACGGAAAAGTGGCGAAGAGTATTTACAAATCGTTGCCGCGCGGCAGATTCGGAACCCCCGAAGAAATCGCCGGGCCGATCCTCTTCCTGGCGTCGGATATGGCAGATAATATTGTCGGTGAGACCATTAATGTGAATGGCGGTTCGGTTCTCTTTTGATAAAAACGATGAATTTGACTGAATTTGGCCGATTTTGCAAACCCTTTAAATTTTTCGATTTTTAAAGATTTTACTTGATTAATATTGATTTTTTTTGAATATTTGTGCCGGATTGACGTTAGCTGAATTGGTTGTTTTTGAGGATTAAATGAGCAGGGATAAATCAAGATATCTCAAAGGAAAGCGCATTATTCCGAAGCCGATCCCGAAAAATATTTCGGTGACCGAACTTCTGGATGAATATTTTCAGGCATATAATGCCGGACGATTGCGCGAAGCTGCTCAACTCTTCACAGAAAAGATGATCGCAAGCAACGCGACCATCGGCATGACCCTCACCGGTGCGCTCACACCGGCCGGTCTGGGCGGATCCTGCGTCGTTCCGCTGATGAAGGCCGGCTTCGTCGACTGGATCGTGAGTACCGGCGCAAATCTCTACCACGACGCGCATTTTGCCATCGGACATTCCCTTCATCGCGGTACGCCGTTCAACGACGACCGGAGCCTGCGGAAAGAGGGGATCATCCGCATTTATGACATCCTCTTTGAATATGACGTCCTCCTTTCGACGGACGCCTTCTTCCGGAAGGTTCTCCGGCTCCACGAATTTCAGACCGAAATGGGGACGGCGGAACTGCATTACCGTCTCGGGAAATATCTGGCCGAACGAGAAAAGGCGATCGGCATAAAGCACAGCTCGCTTCTGGCAACCGCGTACCGGTGCGGCGTTCCGGTCTATACCTCGTCCCCGGGTGACAGCTCGATCGGTATGAATATCGCCGAAACCTCGCTGTCGGGCTATTCGATCAAGATCGATGTGCTTCTCGATGTGAACGAGACCGCGGCGATCGTTCTGGACGCGAAGCGGAAGGGGGGCAAAAGCGCCGTGGTGATCATGGGGGGCGGCTCGCCGAAGAACTTTATTCTCCAGACAGAGCCGCAGATCCAGGAGGTTCTGGGAATACAGGAAAAAGGACACGATTATTTTCTGCAGGTGACCGATGCCCGGCCGGATACGGGGGGACTTTCGGGGGCCACCCCCGGCGAAGCGGTGACGTGGGGAAAGGTCGATCCCGACAACCTCCCCGACGCGGTGGTCGCCTATATCGATTCCACGGTCGCGCTTCCGATGCTGGCATCGTACGCGCTCGCGAAACGTCCGGCGCGGCCCCTGAAACGGCTCTACGATCGCCGGGAATCTCTCCTCGGCGGTCTCTACAGGGAATACATGGCTGTGCAGAAAAAGAAAGGCAAGAAGCAAGAACATTAAATCAATCCCTGCGGGGACGCGCCGGTGATCTTCCACACCGGCGTGATTCAACACCATCAACCCATGGAGGGTACGTATGAGCAGATTCACTGAACTGAAAGATTTGCTGAACAGCTTCGAGAAGGATTTCATCAAGTTTTACGAAAAGGGGAACAAGTCGGCCGGTACCCGCGTCCGCAAGCATATGAATGAACTGCGCCGGAAAGCCCAGGATATCCGCAAGGAAGTCCAGGAAATCAAGCTGAAGGCGAAGGAATCCGAAGGCGGCCAGGGCGCCTGATCCGGGTCCACCCGTTTCTTTAATTCGAAGACCCCCCTCCGCACCCATCCGGGGCGGAGGCGGGGTCTTTTTCATTTTACCGGGTACCGGTCGGACGACCGCGGTTCTCCCGCCTATTTTGAATTCACCGATCCATTCCCTACCTTGCCCTGAACGATCAGGGAGGTGTCAGTTCCCCGGCTCCGGCGTGCGTCCCTTGCCGGAAGCCTGAATTCCCGGAAAACCTGCGGCAGTGACGTCCCGCCGCCGCGATACCGCTGAACTCCGGGAGCTTGAGTTGTGGAGAGTCGCATCATCCTCATCATCCATAGAGATTCAGCCCGTATTCTCGCGACGGCTGAATCATGCAGAACCGCATGAGTCCCGATTTCATACCGAAAGGGGGATTTCCCATGATCCTGCCGAATTGCCGCACGCTGGTTCAGATCATACTGCTGATATTCCTCTGCTCTCACGGTCTTTATGCGCAGGCGGAGGTCTCGCTCACCTCCATCCTCACCTTCACCTGGAACAACGGCCCGCAGGGATGGACGGCGACGAACGATTTCCGCCTCGACAGCGCGTTTACAAAACTGAGCGGACCGGTTGACGGGCTCGCATGGGTCACCGAGAGCCCGGCGAACCCCGACCGCTACACCGAGGGTGCCGTTGCCGACAAGGAGGGATATCCCCACAGATATCCCGGCCCGAATCTTCTTGTTTCCCCCCTGATCGACCTGACGCAGATGCACGATACCGTTCTCTATCTCTCCTTTCAGCAGAGTATCAGCGTGGAACCGGGCTGGGACGGCAGTTGGATGGAATACTCGGCCGGCACATCGGGCTGGAAGCATCTCGGCCGGCTCAACGATCCGGATGGGGTGAACTGGTACGCTACGGCGCTCTACCGGAATGCGTCGTCCGGAACGGGCAATCCGCCCGATACCGCCACAATGATCATGAACGATTACCGCCTCTACGGCCCGGGCACGGGAAATCCCGTTCTCCCGATTGCCTGGTGGACAAGCAACGGCGATCCGCTCGACGGGATGCATCCCCTTGTCGGTGCGACCGGCACACCTGAGGGACCTTCCGGCTGGGTCGCCTGCAGGCTCAGGATTACGAAGTCGGGGTATCCGGACATCTTTGCCGCCTCCTCCGTCAGATTCCGGTACGTCGCGTTCGCCGACGCGGCAAACGCCTATGAGGGGTGGGCGGTCGACAACTTCACCATCGGAACGACCGAAAAAAAATAATCACCTCCGGTCCGATCTTCCGGTCGGTCCCGGGACATCCGGTATCCCCGCGGCTTCACCACCCGCGGGGAGTCCAGAAAGATTCCTCCACACATGCACGTCCTTCTTGCGCTTCTTCTGCTCCTCCCGAAATCCGGGGATGGGGATACCACGCAGTACCGGCAGATCCATGAGCGGGCGATCGTCGTGGATACGCACAACGATGTCGTCCAGCGCATGCTCGCGGGAGAGGACATTTCGAAGCGCACGGTCCACGGCCAGTCCGATCTCCCGAGGTGGAAGGCGGGCGGACTCGATGTGCAGTTCTTCTCCATCTGGGTACCGCCGGAAAAACAGGACCGCTCCTACGCCGCCCAGGCGGATGAGCAGATAGACACCGTTCTCGCCTTCGTCCGGCGCAACCCCGACCGGACCGGCTTCGCGGTCACCGCCGGGTCGGCCCGGGATATCGCGGCGCACCACCGGCTTGCGGTTCTCCTCGGCATGGAAGGTGGGCATCCCATCAACGGCGACCTCCGCCTCCTTGATCATTTTTACGAACGCGGGGTGCGGTACATGACCCTCACCTGGAACAACAGCACCGGATGGGCCACGTCGGCCCAGGACGAAACGGATCCGAAGCATCCGCCGAAGCACAGGGGACTCACCGCGCTCGGGAGAAAGATCGTCCGGAGGATGAACGACCTCGGAATGATGGTCGACGTTTCGCACACCGGCCCGCAGACTTTCTGGGATGTGCTGGCCGTTTCGGACGCGCCCGTGATCGCCTCGCACTCGTCCGCATGGGCGCTCTGCCACCACCGTCGCAACCTGACGGATCGCCAGCTGAAGGCGCTCGCGGCCCGCGGCGGAGTGGCGTGCGTGAACTTCGCCCCCTGGTTCATCGACAGCGGATTCGGCGGCAGGGAGACGGCAATGCGCGCGAGGAACAGGGGAGTGATCGAAGAGTACCGGTCGACCCTGACGGGCGATCCCTTTATCCGGGAAATGCTGGAGGCGGAGCATCTCCGCCCGCAGTACGATTCCATCCGGCCGCCTCTGTCGATGCTGATCGATCACATCGATTACATGGCGCGGCTCATCGGCGCCGATCACGTCGGGATCGGATCCGACTTCGACGGGATCACCGTCACGCCTGCGGGAATGGACGACGTCTCGGACTATCCGCTCATTACGCGGGAGCTTCTGAAGCGCGGCTACCGCGAGGAGGATATCCGGAAGATTCTGGGGGAGAATGTCCTCCGCGTGATGGCGGAAGTGGAGAAGCACCGCGTTCAAGCCGGCACGAGCTCCGTTCATTGATTCTCTGCCGGAAAAATCGTATGTTAACGTGAATTTTCAAGGAGTTCCATGACTGAAGAAAACAACGAAATACAGAGTGGTGAGCCGGAATCGGGACCCGAAACAGGGCCGAAACCGGCCGATCAGCCCCAACCGCAGGCGCCGGCAGGCTCTCCGCCGGCCGGCCAGCAGTCCCAGCAGGGACAGCAGAGGCCCGATCAACAGCGGCATCAGCAGAGGGACCGGCGGAACAGGCCCCAGCGGCCTCCCCGGCAGCAGAACGTGCGCAACGACCAGCAGACCCAGCATGAAGGCGCCAAGGAACTGAGCGTGGTCGTTCCCCTCTATAACGAAGAGGGGTCGCTCCGCGAGCTGTACGATCAGATCAGGAGCGCGATCGGAAAAATCGGGCGTTACGAGATTATCTTTGTGGATGACGGCAGTACCGACGGTTCGATGAGGATCCTGCACGATCTCCGCCACCGCGACAGAAGGATCAGGGTGATCCGGTTCCGGCGGAACTTCGGGAAATCGGCCGCGCTCTCCGCCGGGTTCAATCTCGCCGAGGGCAACTTCGTGGTGACCATGGATGCGGACCTCCAGGACGATCCGTATGAAATCCCCAATCTGCTCAACGAGGTGAAAAAAGGGTTTGACCTGGTGTCGGGCTGGAAGAAAAAACGGCGCGACCCGATCAGCAAAACCATCCCGTCCCGGTTTTTCAATTTCGTCACCTCCCTGCTGACCGGCATCCGGCTCCACGATTTCAACTGCGGCCTGAAGATCTATCGCCGCGAGGTCGTCAAGGAGGTGCACATCTACGGCGAACTGCACCGGTATATTCCCGTCCTGGCCCACTGGCACGGGTTCCGTGTCACGGAGATTACCGTCCAGCATCATCCGCGCAAGTACGGCAAAACGAAATTCGGCATCGGAAGATTCTGGAAAGGGTTCCTCGATCTGCTGACCGTTCTCTTCACGACCCGCTACATGCAGAGGCCTCTGCACCTGTTCGGATTCTGGGGGATGCTGTTCGTCCTCTCCGGCTGTCTCATCGACGGCACCCTTGCCGTCCTGAAACTGACGCAGGGGATGTCGCTCAGCAACCGGCCTCTCTTCCTCGGAGGAATTCTCCTGATCATCGTCGGCGTGCAGATCGTCTCGGTCGGCCTTCTCGGCGAACTGGTGACGAAAAGCCGGCATGCATCCGAAAAGGAATATTCCATCCGGGAAATCTGGAAATAGACCGTTCCGCGCGTCTCCGCACGCCGCACCACTCGCGTATGAAGGAGAGAACATGACGATGACCGCACGACAACTCAAAACCGATTGCCGCGCCTTCCGGGGCGACATCCCGTGCCGGCCCCACAAGGAGCACGGGGTGCACTGCGTCGGGGCGGATGGACGCGACTGCGCGTACTACGACCCGATGAAGAAGCACATCCTCATCATCAAGCTCGGCGCGCTCGGCGACGTGATCAGAACCACGCCGCTCCTCCGCAAGCTCGCCGAAACGGAACCTCATGCGAGGATCTGGTGGCTGACGAACACACCGGAGATCGTTCCGAAAAGCGTCGACCTCATTCTTCCCTTTACCCCCCAGAGCGTCGTGACGCTGATGGGAACCGATTTCGACGTCATTTACAGTCTCGACAAGGACCGGGAAGCGGCGTCGCTCTGTGCCCAGCTCCGCGCTCCGATCAAGAAAGGCTTCACCTGGAAGGACGGGCGCTGTGCCCCGATCGACGCCGCCGCCGCCCACAAATTCCTCACCGGCGTCTTCGACGACCTCAGCAAGGAAAACACGAAATCCTATCAGCAGGAGATCTTCGAGATCTGCGGATTCACCTTCGCCGGCGAGGAGTACATCATGCCGGTCCCGCCGGCGCACGACTGGAAGCTCCCGAAGGGGAAGAAAATCGTCGGGCTCAATACCGGCTGTGGAGGCCGCTGGACCTCGCGTCTCTGGGCCGAAAAAAACTGGATCGCCCTCGCCCGCCGGCTCAAAAAAGCGGGCTGTGTGCCGCTCCTCCTCGGCGGGGAACAGGAGCATGCCAAGAACCTCCGCATCGCAAAAGCGAGCGGCGCCCGGTACCTCGGACATTTTTCCCTCACGGAATTCATGGGCGAAGTCGACCAGTGCAGTCTCGTCGTCACTGCGGTCACCATGGGCATGCATATCGCCATCGGCATGCGGAAAAACATGATCCTCTTCAATAATATCTTCAACCGGCACGAGTTCGAACTTTACGGCCGGGGCGAAATCCTGGAACCGGATTTCGACTGCTCCTGCTTCTATTCCCCGACCTGCCCGAACGACTGCATGCAGTACCTCTCCGTCGATACGGTGACGGAGGCCTGCCTCCGCTGGCTGAAATGAACCGTCCCGCCCGCCCGCACGGATGAAACAGGGGAACAGTCAGAAACAGGGGACATCCGCCCAGCCGCTCGCCGGGCTGAAATCGTGGCAGGCCGCCGCCGTCTGCACCCTGCTGACCGCCGTCTTCTTCCGCGACATCCTCTTCCGGAACGCCTTCTTCTGGGAGGATTTCATCTACCAGTATTATGCCTTCCGCAATTTCGCCGCGGTCTCTCTCGCGCACGGAAGCCTCCCGCTCTGGAATCCCTTTACCTACAACGGCATGCCGTTCCAGGCCGATATCCAGACGGCCCTCTTCTATATTCCGAACCTCCTCCTGACCCTCGCCGCCGGATCAGGAAAGCTCTACTTTCTCTGGGTCGAAATCCTCATCATCGCCCATTTCGTTCTCGCGGGCTGGGCCATGTACCTGTTCGTCCGCGACCTGGGACTCGAAAAAGGATATGCCCTCTTTTCGGGCGTCGCCTACATGCTCTCCGGCTTCATGATCATGCAGTTGATCCATGAAACCTTCGTCACCCAGATTGCGTGGACTCCGCTGGTGCTCTTCGCGCTCCGGCGTTCGATTCTCCGCCGTTCCTTCTTCTGGATGATCGCGGCCGGACTCCTCCTCGGCCACTCGATCCTCGCCGGTTCACCGCAGTTCACGGTCTATGTGCTTCTCCTGCTCCTCGGGTTTTTCCTGTTCGAGCTCTGGCCGGTGATCCGCGCCCGGCAGTACGGAGCCGCCGCCGGCATGAGCGCTCTGGCCGCCGGCGCGATCGTCCTGGCCCTGGGCCTGACCGCGCTCCAGCTCCTCCCGACCGCCGAACTGGCCGGACTCTCCCAGAGAGCCGAAATATCGTTTGCAAAGTCGTCCGAAGGATCGCTCCGGTTCCAACAGCTCATCACACTGATTGCGCCGAAGTATTTCGGCGCGAGCGGGGCACAGGGGAGCGACTTCTGGCTTCAGGGGAGCTACTGGGAATACTGGGAAACGTGCATCTACGCCGGACTGGCGCCGCTGACCCTCGCCGCCGCCGCGCTCCTCCTCCTGAAGAGGAATCGCACCGTCCTGTTCTTCTCGCTCGTCCTTCTCTTCGGACTCCTCTATGCGTTCGGCGACAACTTCTTCCTGCATTCGTTCTTCTTCTCGACGGTTCCGGGGTTCGATAAGTTCCGCGTCCCGGGCCGCATGTCCTTCTATGTCGCCTTCGCCGTTGCGGTCCTCAGCGGCTTCGGCCTGAAACAGCTGTTCGACCTTCGCCGGCAATCCCCCCGCACGCTGAGAAATATCGCCGCGGGGACAGCCGCCGCAGGCGTCCTCGTCTATCTCTGCGCCGCCGGCGGCGTCTTTCAGCCTTCCCCCGGTGCGCGGAACTTCGAGCAGATCCACGCCGTCACGGTGCATGCCGCCGGCATCGCCGCCCTCCTCTCCTGCGTGCTGAGCGGCCTCCTCTTTCTGACCTGGAAGGAGATCCTCACCCCGGTCCGCCTCCTCCTGGCTCTCATCGCGTTTCATCTGACGGATATGATGGTCTTCGGGTATGACCAGAACAACGGTGAAACAAATCCCGACGCCTACTACCAGCGCACCGCCGAGCTGGTCAATTTCCTGAAGGACGACGGTTCAAAGGAACTGTTCCGGGTCAACTCGAGAGTCGGGGGAGCCATGATCCTCGACCGCAACCAGGGGATGGTCGACAGGATTTTTTTGTGTGAGGGATACACGCCGCTCGCCCTCCAGCGGAATTATCCCCCGGGTCTGCCGTGCTACGATCTCCTGAACGCAAAGTACCGCACGGACGTCGACAACCAGAAGCAGACCGCCGGCCTCAGAACCTCGACGACCTATCTCCCGCGCGCTTTTCTCGCCGATCAGGATACCGTCATACGCGATGAGACGGCGGAGCGATCCTTCATGGAAGGTCCGGCCTTCCGCTACAGGAACCAGATCGTCCTGGAGGAAAATCCCCCCGTTCGGCCGGTGCACGACGATTCTGCGCCACCCGGAACTGCGGCCATCACCGCCTACGATCTCAATCGAATCGACCTCCGCGTCGCCGCGGCGAGAACTTCCTTCCTGGTTCTCAGCGAGATCTGGTATCCCGGATGGAAGGCGGTCGTGGACGGACACGAACAGCCCGTTCTCCGCGCCGACTGGTGCCTGCGGGCGATTCCTCTTACCCCCGGAGATCATACGGTCGTCGTCTCCTTCGAGCCGGAAAGTTTCCATCGCGGGATAATACTCAGCGCCGTAACCCTGCTGATTTCGCTTGCCGGTCTCGGCGTCGGGTACCGGAAGGAAAAGCCCGCCGCACGGGTCGTTCCGTGATCCTGCGGGGAAGAACAGCCGTCGCGCTCCGGCTCCTCTGCGTCGTCCCTCTCATGGCCCTGCTCTCCGTCTCGTCCCCCGGACAGGAAAAGATCCTCAGCCGGCGGCTCCCCGGTTTCCCGTACGTTTCGTTCGCCTATCGCCGGGTCGGCGCCGACTCCGTCACCGGAAAGAACAGGATGGAGTGGATATTTGTCAACAGGACCGATTCCACCCTCACCTTCAGCTACCGGCTCGCAAGCGGACCTGCCGATACCGTGGCCGGACGGGTAACGATCCCGCCCCGGGAAAAATGCGTCGCCGGCTGGCTCTTCGCCGGGGATACGCTCCGCACTGTGGACTGCACGGATGCCGAGTTCAAACCTTCCCGCTGAAGTCTCCCCCCGCAGGTTTGCCGCCGCCGTCGCCGCGGCCGCCGCGGCAATGTCCGCATTCTATCTGATCGGAATGCTCCATCCCGCCGCCGGACTCTGGGGCGTCCACCTCCTCGCCTATGTCCCGCCGCCCGTCGCCCTCGCCGTGATCGGGATACAGCTTCTCGCCGCCATCGGCATCGCGTTCATCCCGTCCGGATCCGCACAGACGGCCGCCAGCGGACGTCTGAACTACAAGCCACTCTATGGAGCTCTCGCCATACTGGCGGGCGCGGGCGGGATATTTTTTCTTTACACGAACCGCGTCGCGATCGACATGTACGGCGATACGCGCACCCTCATCGCCGGCCGCGGCCCGGGGGAACTTTCGCTCACCGACGTCCTCGGGTTTTCCGATTATGAGCCGCTGACCCGCTATATTCACCAGAACGTCGCAAAGATGGCCCATCTCACCACCGCGTCGGCGTATCAGATCGTCAGCTCTGCGGCCGGGGGTCTCTTCATTATGATCTATCTCCGGTTCGTCCTGCGGGCCGGCGGGACAAACGCCTGGCGTCTGTTCATGCTCGTCACGGGCCTGCTGTGCGGGGCGAACGAGCTCTTTTTCGGTTACGTGGAGGATTATGCCCTCGCGTATCTCTGCATGACCGTGTTCCTGATAATCGCCTGGCATATCCTCGACGGGAAACCGCTCCTTCCCTGGCTCCTGATCTGCTTCGTCGTCGGCGTCAAGCTTCACCTGCAGATGATCCTCTTCACGCCGGCGCTTGTTTTCCTGATTCTCCACACGCTCTCCGGCATAGATCCCGCCCGGGGAAAATGGATCACGGGCGTCAGGGTCCGGATCGCCGTCGGCGTTTCCCTCCTTCTCTGCGGTCTCCTGTATTTCTTCGTCTTCAGGGCGCAGGACGTCGCCCCCGGGCATACGCTGAACGAAACAAAGCGCATTTTCCTGCCGCTCTTCAACGGCGCGACGCCTCCCCACGATTATTCCCTCCTGTCGTGGAAGCATCTCGATGACATCGTCCAGGAATTTCTCCTCGCCGCTTCGCCCGGGCTGATCGTTCTTCTCATCGCTTCCCCCGCGGCGCGGCGGTGCGTGCGATGGAGCTCGCCCAGGATCGTGTTCTATGCCCTCGGTCTTTTTTATTTTTCGCTGTTCGATGTTACCATCAACACGATGCTCACCCCGATGCGCGACTGGGACATGCTCGCACTCATCACCCCGTCGATTCTCTTTTTCGGGGGAGCCGTGGCGCAGGATATCTTCGCGCACTTCCGCGACACGGCGCTTCCGCGAAGGCTCGCGGTGCTTGCTCTCGCCTTCGGCGCGGTGCCCGCCGTATTTTTCTTCCTCAACGGGAACAGGAATCTGGCAGGCGAGCGGCTTCGCGACATCGGCCGCTGGAGTTTTGACGGATATTATCACGGCTCCGCGTACATCCTCGACGCCGGGTGTCTTCTCATCCCCGATCCGGGCTCTGCGATCGCCGAGCGCGAGAACATACTCGCGGCAATCGGGTCCGGGGCATCGGTTCCGGATGAGGAACTGAGCCGTTTCGCCTACCGGCTCGGAACCGTCCTGCTGGATGCGGGAGAGGATGCGAGAGCGGAGGAGTACTTCCGCCGCGCCCTGACCTGGGATGCCGCGAATCTCTCCGCCGTGAGGGGGCTGGCGGAAGCGTCGCTTTTCCGCGGAGAATTTTCCGCGTCGGCGGAAATGATCGAGCAGTACAATGAGGGGGTGAACCTCGGCCCGCCGGCCGATTTTGAGGCGCTTCTCATCGCTCAGCTGAGCCATCGCGGATCATATCTTTTGCGCACCGGCGCGGGGCAGGCGGAAATCGGACGCTTTCTCGCCGCCGCAAAATCGACGCTCGGCGGGGGCGCAGGGAGGGGAAATTGATGCGCAG
>DATKPE010000033.1:0-111302 GCA_035524335.1 Bacteroidota bacterium | reverse complement strand
CATTCCCGGTAATTTTGTCTCCCTTTTGATGCCAGGCCCCTCCACTGCGGGTGAATACCCATGAGGCCCCGATGGAGTTGAGCAGGACGCTGTTATCCCGGTCTCCGCCGACGAGCGCTGTGCTGCCGTTGCCGGAGAGGGCCACAGCCGTACCCTGATCTGCACCTCCCACGGCCCCCGTTCCGACGAGCTTCTCGCCCTGCTGCATCCATACGCCACCGCTTCGTGTGAACACCCATGCGGCACCAAGCGAACTGCTGTCGCCGACCCCGCCCACGATGGCGGTGTTCCCATCCGCGGCGAGCGAAACAGAACTCCCCTGAAACGCGTTTCCGTCAGCGCCCGTGCCGACCAGCTTACCGCCCTCCTGGCTCCAGACACTCCCGCTCCGTGTAAAGATCCATGCGGCCCCCGTTCCGTATCCGTCTCCCATCCCGCCCACGATAAACGTATTGCCATCGCCGGATATCGCCACGGCCCGTCCCAGTTCTGACTGCCCGCTGAGGTCAGTTCCGACAAGCTTATCACCCTGTTGAGCCCAGATGCCGGCGTTTCTCGTGAACACCCAGACGGCCCCGATCAGTCCGCTGTCATTTGCTCCGCTCGCGATTGCGGTGTTGCCGTCGGCAGAGACGGCCACGGATGAACCCAGCTCAGATTGCCCCGCAGTGCCTGTCCCGACAAGTTTACCGCCTTCCTGCGTCCACACACCGCCGGCACGCGTAAAGATCCACACCGCACCGACCCCGGAGGAGTCATTTGGACCGCCGATGATTGCTGTCGCACCGTCAGCCGAGATCGCGACCGATGCGCCTTCATGTGCGATGCCGGCCGAACCTGTCCCGGAAAGTTTTGCCTGTTGTGTCCATGTGTCGTTGGTTCTTGTCCATATCCACGCCGCGCCCGAATCGCCGTTGTCGCCCCATCCTCCAACGATGGCAGTAGTGCCATCACCTGAAAGTGCAACGCAAGAACCCTGCCTGGCCTTGCCGGCAGCGCCGGCCCCCACAAGTTTATTGCCCTGCTGGATGATCTGTGTTCTGGCGGGTGAGAGGAACAGCAGAACAAGGACGGGGATAAGGGGAAACATAGATCTCTTCGTTCTCATGAATTCCTCCGAGGAAAAATAAATCCGGACGGATTGTCCGTTCGGGATATTGATTCAACGGACCATGAACCGAAATCGCAGTTGGATGGCGAATCTGATTGGACACCAAGAACTCCCGGAATCCCTTCGCAGTTTCGGGGAGCAGAAGGGGTGTTGATACTGTGAATATACAAAGTTTGGAGAGTTAACCGCAAGAGTCAGGCCGGTTCGGGCGGTCGTCCGTTCACGATACCGTTCTCATATCACCTCCTCTGCTGGAATTCCACGGAATTTTGCTCCTCTTCCATTGTCGCTTGCCGTAATACGCACTCACTGAAGAGTTAAGATAACGTCCGCAAACTCACTCTCTTACAGAAGATAAGAACTCGTGATTTTCATAACGTCTCCTTACAAAAGAGTGAACAGTATTCGCTACAGATTTTCGTACAAACGCGCTCAGAATGTTGATTCATTCAAGAGTGAGGGGCGAAGCAATCACGTTTTAAGACGTTTCGGGTGATTGCGTTTCTATCATATTCTTATTATATTTAAGCCAGTTCATCGCATTTTTTCATTTTTAATTTTGCGTTTTTAATTGTATTCGGGGCTGTAGCTCAGCTGGGAGAGCGCGTGAATGGCATTCACGAGGTCGAGGGTTCGATCCCCTTCAGCTCCACTCTCACCACCCATTCCGATTCCCGGAGGCCCGGGATCAGTACACCGTATGGGATCACAGGCCGGGTGGCACATGCTGATCTCAGACCATCACAGCCACTGCGTGTTCCTATGAGCAACCGTGTTGAAGAATTTCAGTCGTTCCGCAAAAAGATGAACGACAGAATACTGGCCGCCGATCATCGGGCGATTAAAAGGTTTTTCGGTGTCGATACCCTCACGTACGAACCGGGAGCGCTCGACGTCCGCACCAAGGAAATGCTCGGTCTCGTCGCTTCCATGGTCCTCCGGTGCGACGACTGCATTTCCTATCACATCATCCAGTGCCGGGACGCCGGCGTCTCCGAACAGGAATTCTTTGAGGTGTTCAGCGTCGCCCTCACCGTCGGCGGCTCCATCGTCATTCCCCATCTCCGCCGTGCTGTCGCCTTTCTCGACGAACTGAGCGACCGCCGCGATTCACAATGAACGACCCGTTACCATACCGCCGGTCTCTCCCCCCGAGAGCCCCCGCACCGCCTCACCCGCTCCGGATCACGGCTCCCTAGCATGGAAAGCGCCGCGGCCATATTCGGGGATCACTTTCCCCGGCTTCTGGATGATATCTGCGACGGAGTCATCCTCCTCGACCGGCGACGGATCATCAGCTGTGCGAACGCCTCCGTCGCCCGCCGCACCGGCCTGCGACAGACCGATCTCATCGGAAAAAAATTCTGGAGTATTTTTCCCGAAAAGAAACGGGTCAGCTATACCGCCCGGATCACGCACGGACTCCGGGAATCGGGTCGCTGGGCCGCCAGAGTTGAACTCCTTACCGCCGGCGACGGTCCGCTCTTCGCCGATCTCCTCGTCACCTCGGCCCAGGAAGGAAACAGAATGTCCCCTTCCGTCATCTGTATCCTGAGCGCATTCTCGGAAGGGCGGGGGAACGAACCGAAAGCCGACAGACTGCAGGCGGAATTTTCGCTGTTCGAACCGCTCATCGACGGCGTTGCGGTGTCTGATCCGTCCGGGAATATCGAATACTGCAATCCCGCCTATGCCTCACTTCTCGGCCGCGACAGGCACACGATCGCCGGAACGTCATTTCCCTATCCCTGGATCGATCAGGCGGACCGGCGGAACTACCGCGAGTGCCTCCGCGCCGCAAAGAACGGATGCCAGACAGGTCCGTTCCGGTTGACCGTGATCAGGGCGGGCGGAGAACGGGCAACCGTCGAAATCTCGCTCTCGGCGCTTGCCGCCGGCCTGAAAACGCGGACCGGGTGCATCACAATGATGCGGCGGTCCGAGGGAACACCCACCGGCGACGAGCTTCGCCGCGCTCTCGAACAGATTCACCGGCTCGGAAGCGACGTCCGGCGCAAGGCCGAACGCCTCCTGACGCTCGAAACCGTCAATGCGATCGTTCTGAAGAGTCAGAACCGGGACCAGGTGTTCCGTTCCGTTGTGGCCGGCATCAAACGGCTCGTGCCGCACGATCTCGCGGGAATTTATGTGTACGACAGCCTCAACAACTGGCTGGTGCCCCACACGCTTTCGAAGGTCACTCCCTTCTCCCGCCGGCTTGCAAAATTTCCGCTGCGCCTCGGGGAGGGCATCATCGGGGCAGCCGCGGTGACCGGCGAGCACGTCATCGTCAACAACGCGCACCTCGACCCCAATTCCCGGTATCCGCGGTCAATGAAACCGGCGATCGAGCATTTCGTGGCGGTTCCCCTCAGGAGCAATACCTCCACGTTCGGGGTGCTCGTCGTCTCCCGCAATTCCCAGCCCGAGTTCAACGAGGAGGAGGCCCTGATCGTACAATCGTTCGCCTCCGCCACGACGATGGCGCTCGAAAATGCCCGACTCAGCTGGCAGTTGGAGATGATCCGGCGGAAGTATCCGGCGCTGTTCGCCGATGAGCCGGTCCGCTCGGCACAGAAATCCGGCGCCGGGGCGGCAATACGACAGACCGCCGTTGCAGGCGGTACGGCCGGGAATTATCCCGCCCGCGCCCCGAAACGCGCACTCCACCGGTAAACGTTTCCATGTTCACCCTCACGCATATCCGGGCTTTTCCGCACTCCTCTCCGACTTCCGGGGTATTTCTGCCATGAAACCTTCCGAATTTCTCGGGTGGAATATCATCGGAATCCTGGCGATCCTGCTGGTCATCGTCATTTACCTCGTCTTCATGATCAACCGCAGGCGGAAAAAGAAATTTCTCCACGATACGCCCCCCCCCGACGAGGCCGACGACCGGTCCGACACGTCCGCGCCGAACTGACCGGACGGTACATCCGGCGCCGCTGTTGCACCTCTGGCCGGGCATTAGTATATTCCACCAACCCAATTCCTATGCCCAACCGAAAACCGTTCGCATGATCGTCATGAAATTCGGCGGCACTTCCAATCAGGATGCCGCAGCCATGGCCAATGTCGCATCGATCATCGGTGCCCATGCCGGCCGTAAACCGGTCGTCGTCATCTCCGCAATCGCCCAGGCGACAAATCTCCTCGCACAGGCGGGCACGGCCGCCGCGGAAGGCGCTTCCGGAAAGGCGGAGGAGGTGCTCGCCATCCTGGCCCGTCGGCACCGCGAGATCGCCGACAGCCTTGTCGCGAACCGGTCGCGGCACGACGAACTGCTGGCCTGTTTCGGGAAATCGTTCGGCGAACTCTCCACGCTTCTGAAGGGCATCGAAATCCTCCGGGAACTGACCCCCCGAACACTCGACGCGATTGTGAGTTACGGTGAGATCCTCTCGTCGCGTCTCGTTGCCGCAGTCCTTCAGGAACGCGGACTCCCGGCGGTCTGGTTCGATTCTTCCGGGTTTCTCATCACAGACGACAGGTACGGCGCGGCGATGCCCTACATGGACACCGTCCGGGAACGCTGTCGCGCTCTTCTTGTCCCCGCGGTCGAACGGGGCGTGATACCGGTGACGCAGGGATACATCGGCGCGACAACGCGCGGCACGCGGACGACCATGGGGAGGGAGAGCTCCGATTATTCCGCGTCGATCCTCGGTGCGGCGCTCGATGCGGAGCACGTGCAGATCTGGACGGACGTCGACGGGGTTCTCACCGCCGATCCCCGCGTGGTCGCGTCCGTCAAAAAGGTCAAAGCCCTCAGCTTCCGGGAGGCGTTCGACCTTTCCTATTTCGGCGCAAAAGTGCTCCATCCCCACACGATGATCCCGGCGATGGAGAAAAATATTCCGGTGTCCATCTTCAATTCCCGGAAACCGTCTGCCTCGGGCACGCTGATCTCGGGCATCGCTCCCGATCGGCGCGCGATGGTCAAGTCGGTCGCCTATAAAAACGATATGACGGCGATCATGCTGAGTCCACGGCAGGCCGCCGACCAGTATCTGTTCTGGGAGCAGTGTCTCAGCCAGCTCGCCAGACACGGCGTCCGCACCCTTGCCATGGCGGGGTCCGGCATGTCGCTGGTTCTGGCCGTTCCCGGCGGCAGTGATGAGGAGAACCTGGCGAATGATCTCAAACCGGTTGCGGCGGTCGGGATCGAACGGGGGAAAAGCCTGATTTCGCTCATCGGCCAGAACCTGACGGCCGATGGATCCGCGACGGAGCGGCTGTTCAGAACGCTCGGGCGGTACCGGCTCAGCGCCGTCTCGGCCGGCGCGTCCCCCACAAGTCTCAGCGTGCTCGTCGATGCGGGGCATTCTGCGGACGCCGTCCGCCTGCTTCACGAAGAATTTTTCCGCGTGCTTCCCGATCCCGCACTGTTCGAAGAACCGGGATGAACGGCGCCGGCGACAGGGTGAGACCGGCCAGCCGGATTCTCGTCATCAAACTACGCGCGATCGGCGACGTTCTCCTCTCGACCGTGGTCCTTCCGCATCTCCGTGCCGCCTATCCCGCCGCGAAGATCGATTTTCTCTGCGAGGCGGCGGCCGCCGACGTGGTCCGGGGCAACGGGCTGGTCGATTCCGTGGTCGTCTTCGATCCGGCGCGCGACGGGAGTTTCGGGCTCATTTCCCGGGTCAGGACGGAGCGGTACGATCTGGTGATCGACCTCTTCGGAAATCCCAGGAGCGCCATTCTTGCCCTGTTCAGCGGGGCCCGGCGCCGGGTCGGCTACCGCTTCTCGTGGCGGCGTTTCTGCTACACCGACGTCGTCGAGCCGCGGGGCGGATCGGTCCACAACACACAGTTTAACCTCGATGCTCTCCGCCGGATCGGCATCCCTGCCGCGGAAAGCGGCGCCGTGCCGACGTTTCCACTGACCGATGAGGCGGAAGAGCACGCCCGGAACTTTTTTGCCGGCGCCGGGATCGACGGACGTCCCTGCTTCGCCTTCAACCCGGGCGGCGGCTGGTACACCAAACGGTGGGAGTCCCGGAATTTCGGGGAGATCGCCGCGCGACTCGGTAAAGAGTTCGACGCCCGGTGCATCGTCGTCTGGGGACCGGGGGAGATGTCGAGGGCCGAGGAGATCCGGACTGCCTCCGGCGATGTCGCCGTGCCGATTCCCCCGTCGACTCTCAAACAGCTCGGCGCGATCCTCCGCCGGTGCGCGGCCGTGATCACGAACGATTCCGGCCCCATGCACATCGCCGCGGCCCTCGGCGTTCCGGTGGTGGCGATCTTCGGGCCGACCAATCCGCTTCTCCAGGGCCCGGTCGGCAGTCCGTCGCTCATTCTCAGGAAAGAATCGCTCGATTGTCTCGGCTGTAACTTCACGGAATGTCCGATCGGGAATCCCTGCATGCTGACGCTCGAGGCGGCCGGGGTCTACGATCGCATCCTATCCTTTTTCCGCCAACATCACATTCCCGGTACTGCGCATGGCACGTAAGAAATCCGTTAAAGCTCCCCCGCGGAGGAAACGCTCCTCCGGCCGCCGCTCGGTGACGCCGCCCGACTGCCGTCACTTCACCGGGTATAAACCGTGTTTCCCGCTCACCAACTGCCTCGACGAATGCCAGGATCCCCGGCCGTACGGTACCAGGATCCTGATCATCAACCTCGAAGCGATGGGCAATGTTCTTGTTTCCACCACACTTCTCCCGCCACTGAAACGCGCACACCCGGTCAGCACCATCAGCTGGCTTACGCTCGCGAACGCCGTGAAACTGCTCGACCACAACCCGTATATCGACAGGGTGTACCGGTGGGAGCCGGAAAGCTGGCTGATCCTGCAGGCGATGCAGTTCGACCTGATTCTCAATCTCGACAAGTCGGTCGCGACGGGTGCGTTCCTGAAGACGCTGACGGGGAAAAAGAAGCTGGGATACGGGATCGACGGGAACGGGGTGATCGTACCGCTCAACCGTGAAGCGGAAGCTCATTACCGTCTTGGTCTCGACGACAATGAAAAATTCCGGCGGAATGAAAAGTCATCCTCCCGGCTTCTGACGGAATCGGTCGGCCTGGACTACCGGCGGGACGAGTATGTCCTCGTCCTGACCCCGGAAGAGCGCGCCTTCTGCAGGACCTACGCCCGCGAGCACGGGATCGGGGCGCCCGTCGTGGTCGGCCTGAACACCGGCTGTTCCCTCCTCTACCCGAACAAAAAAATGACGATCGATCAGCATCTTGTGCTCATCGAGGCGCTTGCGCGCCGGCAGGACATTCAGATCCTTCTGCTCGGAGGTCCGGAGGACACGGAGAGGAATGCGGAGATCGCGCGCCGGGCGGGAAATGCGGTGATCCCGACGCCGACGACGGAGGGAGTGCGGCGCGGCATCTGCTATGAAAATCTCTGCGACCTGGTCGTCTCGGGGGATTCCTTCGGGATGCATGTGGCGATCGCCCTGAGGAAATATGTGATCGCCTGGTTCGGCGTCAGCTGTCCGCAGGAGATCGATCTCTTCGAGAGGGGAATCAAACTGATCCCCGAGGGTCTTCTCTGCTCGCCCTGCTGGAAAAAGGAGTGTCCCTACAATCTGGAATGCATACAGATGATCGACCTCGACCGGATCGTCCGCGCTGTCGCGGACTACGCGGAGAGGAAAAAAGCGGAGGGGTGACGATAAACAGCTGAGACGCCGCTATTGATGTGCGGGATCGCCTTCCGTTTTCATGAAATCCTCCCATTTCATCTTCTTAAAGTAATCCTCGCCGATGAATTTGATGATCGGCAGAAATTTGTCCGCACCGACGTATCCCCCCAGACGGTCGATCGGTTCTCCGCTCGGTTCAAAGAAGAGAATGGTCGGATAGCCCGACACGCCGAATCCCTGCGCGAACACGGCCGCGCTGTAGACCGTGTCCCGGTAGGAGACGTTCGCCTTGATTTCCGGATTCAGTTTGACGAGGACGAAATGGTCGCGGAGGTAGGCGGCAACCTTCGGGTCGCCGTAGACGTCCTTGTCGAGTTTTTTGCACCAGCCGCACCAGTCGGTATAGACGTCGACGATGATCTTCCGGCCGTTTTGCCGTGCGGCGGCAAATCCGTCGTTGAACGACTGCCAGTGAAGTTTTCCGCCGGGAGCGGCGGTGTCGGTCGGAGCTCCCGCCCGGGTCGTGCCGGGAGCGGCGAGGATGATGAGGAACGTCAGCAGCGTAGCGATGCGCATAGCCAGCCTCCTTGCGTTAATGAAACAGAATTGCGAGCGACACCGTATGGGTCGAACCGAGATCGTCCTTCATCGGCAGGAATGCATAATCGACCTGGACCGTACCGTAATGCACGCCGAGACCGGTGGTCAGGCCGCGGGATTCATAGCCGGTTTGATATCCCAGCCGGAACGCGACCGACGACCCGTACAGGTATTCGGCGCCGAGGTGAAAATGGTTGATGTCGTCCTGCGAGAACCTGACGTAGTCGGCGGCGAGGGAGACCGTTCCGGTGAGCGATGCAACCGGAATGGCGTACCCGGCCCCGAGCCGGAAGATGAGCGGGAGCGCTGACGCTTCGTTGTCGAGCGGCGTCATCGAGCCGATGTTGCTTGCGGAGAATCCGAGCCGGAGGTTCCACGGCGTGTTGTAGAGAACGCCGAGGTCGAGGCCCCAGCCGTTCGCCTGATTCACGAGTATCTTCTCATAGAGGTATTTGAGATTGATGCCGACGCTGAGAGACGAATCGTACCGGTAAGCCGAGCTGAGGCTGAACGCGACGTCGTGCGCGTCGAATGTCCCCTCGGGCGGTCCCGGAGTCTCGCGGATCTGGATGCCGTTCACCGACGTTGCGTTGATGCCGAGGCCGAACGAGAGCCGGGAGCATTCCACGCGCGCCCCGACATAATCGCTGGTCACATCCTGGAACCATTCCTTGTGCATGACCGAGACGTCGGCGGAAACCGCCTCGGCAAGCGCCGCGGGATTGTAATAGGTTCCGGCGATGTCGGAGACTTCCGCCGTGGCGGCTTCCCCCATGGCGAGGGAGCGGGCGCCGACGCCGAGTTTCAGAAACGTCATGCCGGAAGATCCCGCCTGAGCGGAGAGCCGGTCCGCCCGGCCGAGGAGAAGCGTCACGAGGAGCACGGATATCGGGAATGATCTCATCAGAAGGCCGCAGAAATTGAGACGACATGAATGCCGCTCGGGGCATACGGTTCGATCATGTAGGCATAATCGAGAACCGGCGTCCACCTGCCGAGCGGGTTCCGCACGCTGAAACCGAACGAGGGCTTCGCTCCCGTCGAATTATCGCTCCCGTCCAGCCGGTCGAACCCCATACGGACGGAAAATTCGGGAAGGAAGGAGTATTCCGCCCCGGCCCGGAAGATCGTCGAGCTGGCGGAGGAATTTTCGACCTCGCCGTTCACCACCAGGTGAAACTGCCGCAAATGGTAGGAGACGCCGAACGTCCGGAGGGTGGGGAAGGTGTCAGTGGTCGTCCCCCCGTCGGGCTGGCCGTACAGCGCCTGGGTATCCCATTTGTATTTCGAATTGAGATCCCGGATCGCGGCGCCGAGGCCGAGGTCGGGAGTGACCTGATAATACGCGCCGAGATCGAACCCGACCGTCGTGGTCGAGACCTGATCGTACAGCCGGGCATAATAGAGCTTGATGGTCGCCCCGATCGAAAAATTCGGCGTGAGGCGGTTCGCGAACGAGAGGTAGAACTGATCTTCGGTCGTCGAAAGCGGTCCGGTCGCGGCGCCGTCTTCATCCCTCCCGTCGATGTTCCGCACGCCGGAATTGATGATGCCGAAGGAAAGCCCGGCGGTCGGCTTGATCGCCTGCGTGTAGCTGACGAAATTGATGTACCGGTCGAGCGAGAGAAAGGCGAACGACGCTGTTGCAATCCGTTCGGTCGCAAAGGGGGAAAGGGCGGGATTATAGTAGCTGTTGATTTCGCCGTCGGTGGAAGCGACCATCGCGTTCCCCAGACCGATGCCCCGGGCCCCGAACCCCATGCGGGCAAAGGCTCCCGCCGTGCCGCCGATCTGCGCAGTCAGGCCGCACGGTGCGAGGAGGAGGATGAGGGTGAGGAGCGCTCCCCTGAAGCTACTGGAGAAGGAGTATTTTTCCATACAGGGGGTCATTGTTGTCGATCGAAATACGGTAAAAGTAAACGCCGTTGCTCGCCTGCGTGCCGTTGTCCGTTCGTCCATCCCAGATCTCGTCGTACTCGGCGGAATTCTGCCGGTCGGCCTGGTGAAGGAGGGTCCTCACGCGGTTCATGCCGAAATCGTAAATTTCAATTGAAACGCTTCTCGTCCCCTGCGTCTGCGCGCCGGTTCCGTAGTGAATCCTCGCAACCTCGAATCGCGGGGAGAACGGGTTCGGATACGCATAGCTGGTCGCCTGAGATCCGAGAGGCGCATATGCCCGCGTAACGGTCCAGGTCTGCCCGAACGTGTAATTTTTGCCATCCGCCGAGAGCGCGATTCCGTCGCTGGTCCCGGCAATGACCACGCCGCTGAGTTCTAATGGGTCGATGAAATTCCGGATCACGGAGACGGTGTAAACGCTCGGCCGCGAGACCACCTGGTGGTGTGCCGGGTCTGTGATATTTGAAAAAAGCGTGAATGTCTGGCCGCCGTCCGCGGTGCGGTAAATGCCGTCATCGCTCGCTATATAGGTGATGGAATCGAGGAATGCAAAATCGTAGGTCTTGGAGCCTCTCAGGAGTGTGGTCCAGGTCGCCCCGCCGTCGTCGGTGTAGCTCACCCCGTAATCTTCATCGGGATCGTTGGCTTTCCAGTTTGTCGTCCAGACGCGGTGCGTCGCACCGAAGTCCTGCTCCCGGATGGCGATGACCCAGTCGCCGAGAATGGGGTTCGCTTCGTTCTGGTGGGAAAACTTCTGCCAGCTCTTTCCGCCGTCGGTCGATTTGTTCACGCCCCCCGCGGTGCCGGCCCATATAGTGAGGCTGTCCTCCGCAAGAACCGAAAAAGCGAGATAGTTGTTGCTGGTGCGGGGATCGTACCGCGGAAAGATCCTGTGAAGGTGGAGCGTGTCCGACGGAGCGTAGGTCCAGAGAGTGTCGGTCGGTGACAGCGTGCTCTGGATATCGGACGGGAGAAGGATTCTCTGCCACGTCGCGCCGTTGTCGGACGAGCGGCGGAGACCGCTGGCCCAGCTGGCGATCCAGACATTGCGCCCCTGAAGCGAGATATCGAAGGTGACGTTCTGTTCCGGAACGACCACCGGAAGAATCCTCAGCGAATCGTTGATCCCGTAGGCGATCAGCGTGTCGTGGAGGCCGTCGAGCGCCTGCCCCCTGTGGGTCCATGTCGCGCCGCCGTTTGTGCTGAAGGCATACCCGCTCCCGGTCTGCACCGTGGAGCCGTCTCCCATATCCTTGTCATATCCCGTGGCGGCCCAGACGATCGAGTCGGCGGCATCGGTGGCATAGATGCCGTCGTTGGCGAAGGCCGGATTTGACCTGAAGGAGGTCCACGTTTTTCCCGTGTCCATGGAACGGGTGAGGCCCTTGCTGGTTCCGAACCAGAGGATCCCGCCGGAGACGGCGGCATGGGAGATGTTGTTGCTCGGGGGAATCGCCGAGCCCTCACTCGTATAGGGGGAAAAATGACGGAGGTATCTGGATTGTCCCGAGGACCGTGAATGGAGCCCGAATGCCACGAGGAGAGCGAGGACGATATGGAGTCCGGTGCGGCTGATCATTGGATGACGATATAATGGACGATTGAATCGCTCACCGCTCCCGCTTTGTCGCGCGCGAAAAAGCGAAATTCCTTGATTCCCGCCGTGGCCGTTGAATCGAGCGGCAGAAGTCTGGCATAGCGGCCGTCGCCCGCAACGGAATCACCGTCCACCGCCAGATTCCCGTCGTCGAACATCGGTTGTTCAAAATCGGGGGAGGTGGAGTTGATGCTCCGGAAGAAAACTTTGACGATGTCGCCGAGGCCGTCCGAATCGGAGGCCGAAATGGCGAGACGGACCATCCGGGAACCGGATTGCGGCCGGACCAGGGTGTCGGGTGCGAGGAGATTCGAGATGACCGGCCGGGCGTCGTTTCTGATAATAGAGAGGGTGACCCGTCGGGCATTCGCGACATACCCTGCCTGCCCTGAGGCGTCGATTTCGATAATGTACGGACCTATCTGGTCGCGCCGGACGAGGAAGGCAAACTTCGTGCTGAAATTCGCCTGATTGGACGACACCGAGATCCGGTTCAGGTTCCCTGTGAGAAAAGGCGTCGAGATGCCCGGCGACGTGACGCTGTAGGTGCAGGAGGTGATATCGTCTCCGCTCACCGGATCGAGCACCACGGCGGAAAGAGAATCGGTGATCTCGTAGGTCCCGGGCGAAATCTGTTTTACGACGGATGCGGAGGAGGTATCGAGATCGACGAGCGAGACCCCGATCTGCGCCTGATACAGATACGGCGCGGTGAGGGGCGGGTCGAGCGTACCGGAATACTCGCGCCGGCAGCCTGCCAGTCCCGCGACCACAAGTATGACGACAGGAAGAATCCGGCGGTATGGGGATATCGTCCGGAACACCCGGGGGATCAGAACGGTGGAAATGGTGCGACGCATCGAAATAGACCTGCCCTTTCAAAAACGTGACGGGATCGTCGGGTCAAACTCTATACCATGGGGCAGATAATGCGTCCGGGAAAGTTATTGAGTATTGAAAATCTACGAAAATCGTCGTTGAAAGTCAAGGTGCCGGGGAGATTTCATAGAACGGCACCGGGGTGAAAATGAGGATGAAGAGGGCCATGAGAATCCATCCGAGGAAGGTTCGCGATGAGTCGAGAGGTTCCGGATCGTGGATTTCGGGGTGATTGAGCTTGATGACGAAAAACAGGATGACGGCGAAAATGAGCCAGCCGAGGGTCCCCAGCTGAATATGGGAACCGAATGCGGGAATGAACGCCACGAGGCCGATCAGGATGAGTATGCCGAAGCAGATTTTCGCGATCAGCCCCTGCCGGCGTCCGACCATGGAATAGAGGATATGGCCGCCATCCAGCTGGCCGACGGGGATCAGGTTCATCGCGGTGATGAACAGGCCGAACCAGCCGACGCAGAGATAGGGATAATGGTAAATTTCATTCATGGGGGGAATAAACCGGCCGTGTGCGAACAGGCGGAGAAACCCGCGGAAGAAGAGAGAGGAGCCGAAGGTCAGCCCTCCGTTGGGGATTGCAGAAAGGCCGATATATTCGGGATGTATTCCGTACAGATAGCTGATCGGGGGAAGCGTCGCCATGCCGAGGGCGAGGACACCCAGGGTAACGATAAGACCCGCGATCGGTCCGGCGGCGCCGATGTCGAAGAGCTGTTTTCTGGTTCCGATCGCCCCCCTGATCCTGATCACCGCCCCCATGGTGCCGAAAAGGTTGATGAGAAACGGCGGCATCGGGATGAAGTAGGGGAGGGTGGTCGGAATATGGTAGCGTCGCGCCGCAAAGTAATGCCCGAATTCGTGGGCCGTGAGGATTGCCAGGAGACTGAGGGAATAGGGAAATCCCGCAGGGAAATTGGACAGTTCAAACGGGTCTTTCAGGAGCCATAGGACGCCCGCGAGTGTTGTGGTGATGAACGTCAGAAGGAAGAGCGACGCATGGAAGAGGTACGATTTCCATGGCCGTGGAGGCGGGGGTGGTTGTCCCTGCCAGCTGAAAGTGGTCGGATCTGATGGGTAGACGGGCTCCATGGAGGTATTTCAGGGAAAAATAAAAAAAAATCACGAGAAATGGTAATCGGAGTCCCGGGAAAAAAAACACCCCGTCCGCGGCGGACCGCAGGCGGGGTGTATCAATTATGGAGTTACCGAACGCGCGGCAAATGCCGCGGGCCGTGCCTTACGGGCGCGGTGAACCGTAGATCGGATTGTTCGGATCGAGCGTCTTGGGACGGGGCGAGCCATAGATCGGATTATTCGGATCGAGCGTCTTGGGACGGGGCGAACCGTAGATCGGATTGTTCGGATCGAGCGTGCGTGCGTTATCGGCCAGGGAGATGGCGATATTGGTCACAAGAACGATCAGTAAAGCGATCAGAAGGGATCCGATCCGCTTTGCATTACGACGTGTGATGGCAGTCATGGTAACTCTCCTCGGATTTAATTAATTGATTATGAAAAATATTTTTGTATATTCGCATTAAAGGGGTAATGAGGGGAAAAACTCCAAGGACAAGTTACGATATTATGTGAAAATTCGCAAGAATTTTGCTATTTTATTCTGAAAAAATATCACGAATATTATGGCGTGTTGCGAATCACAGATTTGAGCATATAGAAAAAAAATTGCGAATGCTATTGACATTTGTTCAAAAAAGCGATAAATTTAAACAAAACGAGGGATCGGACTTCGTACCCGGTCTTTACTTATGAAAAATCTTGTCAAAGCATTTTTCTTTCTACTTGTTTTTCACGCAGTTTATTGCGTGGCCCTGGTGCTGTTTCCACACCACCCGATCGACCTCGAAGGCGTTTTCAACAGGGCTATTCAGATTCTGCTTCTCATTCTGTCCGTTTTGATTTACCGCAGTGAGCCGAATCCGAAAAATAAATTCATCTTCCTGAATTTTATCTTCCTGTTCACCGTCTCGGTCAGCCATTATTTCTTCGATTTCGTCGGCGTGTCGATCTTCACCGAGAACAAATTCGCCACCCACATTCTGCACCAGTATACCCTGATCGGATTCCAGGTTTTCATGTCGCTCGCCATCTGCTACATCGTGATCGATCAGATATTCCGCGAGCTGAGGATCTATCAGAAATATCTCGCCGCAATCGCCCTTTCGGTCATCGTCAGCTGGATGATCTTCCAGCCGTATTTTCATGATCCGCTGTATCTCTACTCGACGCAGGACATCAAGCAGTTCAAGACGCTCTACCAGGCGGTCGATCCCGCGAAGGAAACCCCTTCGGCCATCCAGCTTGCCGGATCCGTCAAACTGCAGTCGTGGGAAGACGGACGCGCCGTCGGCGATCTTTACCCGGATCAGAATATCCGCCGTATCGAATATCTGATGCCGTACCTTGCGGGCAACAACTACATCATCCTGCTCTGGAAGCCGATGAACATGAGCATCGTCTACATGAACGTCTTCTTCATCGTCTTCATACTGCTGTTTTTCCTTTACCAGTTCAAGAAGGATCCGCCCCAGGGGGCGTATATCGACAAGATCATGTTCCTGTTCCTCCTCCTCTCGTCGATGGAGATCCTCCATAACTGGGGGTTCAGCCACAGCGTCGAATTTTCCTCATTCGCCGATCTGTTCGCCGTCTCCCAGTACGTCACGATTTTCGTCGAGTTCTTCATCGTCTGGTTCTTCGTCCTCCGTCTGCGGTTCATTACCTCGGTGCAGGGCGAATTCTACGAGCTGGAACTGGCGAGCAACCCGCAGACGATCAGCCGCTGGCGGGATTGGGTCGACAACCTCATCCTGGAGCGGTTCTTCAATTTCAAGCTTTTCAACGGGCGCCTGTTCCAGAATTCACAGGGCAAGTAACGGTTGTGGCAGGACGATTTATTTACTACGAGGATAGTATGGATAAAGACAAGAAGGTAAAATCACCCGATGAAGCGAAGGGCGGATCGATGGAATACCCGATTATCGGCAAGAGCCGGGCCGTCGAGCAGCTGCTGAAACAGATCGGCAGACTTGCAAAAAACCGCAACGACGTGGTCATCGTCGGCGAGGCCGGCGTCGGGAAGGGCGCCGTCGCCAAAAACATCTACTCTCTCGGCGCCGTCGAGGGGTCGAAATCGCCGTTCATGTCGATCAACCTCTCCGTCCTCGATGATAAGGAGCTCGAAGCGGTTCTCTTCGGATTTGACCGCGGCGCGGAAGGACTTCCCTATACCACCAAACGGGGCCTCTTCGAAATCGCCAACGGCGGGACCGTCCTCATCGAGGAGGTCGAGGAAGCCAGCTTCCGTAATCAGATGAAGATCCTCACCTTCCTGAATGAACGGCTCACGAGCCGCATCGGCGGTTCCCAGTCCGAACCGATCGATATCCGCCTGATCTTTACCCTGAAGGAGGACCCCCGGTCGCTCGTGGATAAACGGAAACTGCTCGAGGAACTGTTCACCAAGCTGAGCGACTTCGAACGGCTCGAAATTCCGCCGCTCCGCGAACGCCCCGAGGATATCCCGCTCCTCGTGAAACATTTCGCCAACGAACTCTGCCACGAAATCGGCATCGGGGAACTGGTCATCGATATCAACGCCATCGACGTCCTCGTCCGCCAGAGCTGGCGGGAGAATATCCGCGAGCTGAAGGCGGTCATCGATAAATCGGTCCTCTTCTCCAACGGCGGCCGGTTCATGCTCCCGCCCGAACTCGTCGACGAAAAGACCGAGGTCGTGAAGATGATCAACAACATCCAGAACGGGCAGGATTTCATTCTGGACAAGTCTCTCGATGCGATCGAGAAGGGGATCATCGAACGGGCACTGCAGAAATTCGGGTTCAACCAGTCGAAGGCGGCCGGTTTCCTCGGCATGACCGAGCAGACCCTCCGGTACAAGCTGAAACGCCTCAATATCGCCAGCTCGCGCTCGCGCGCCTGACCGGCGGATTTCAGATCGTCTCTCGATAACCCCCGTTCCGCTCCCCGCGGTTCGGGGGTTTTTCGTTTACAGACTGCGGTGTTTCCAGATGATCTTCCTGCTGAAGAGCGCTACGAAGGGGATCAGGAGAGCGTAGAAGGTGAGATAGAGTTCGAAGAGCGGAAAATACCCGAGCCGCCGCGCCGCGCCGAACCGCCGGGCGGTCCCGGTCAGGAAACAGAGATCCGTCACGCAGAGAAGCGCGGCGGAAACGAGCCCGGCCGTCAGCGGCATATACAGAAGCGCCGCGATCACCATGACCCGCGTACACCAGCTGACCGCCATGATGAGCATCCCCCCGAGAATCATGTCGAGTCCGCCGACACCCCAGCGTTGTTTCTGCCGGAAAAGATGTCCGGCATTTCTGCAGGGCCGGCTTTCCACACTGCACCCGGCGTCGCGCGGAAACTCCACGCCGAATCTGCCGGTCCGCACGATCGACCGCACCAGTGCGTAATCCTCCGTCACGCTGAACGGGATCGCTTCATATCCTCCCGCGGCCTCATACGCCTCGCGCCGCACTGCGAAATTATTGCCGATGACCGTCAGCGGGTAGCGCCACCCCGCCGTCCCTGCGGCGACATTGAAGAGAAAGAACCAGTCGAGCGCCTGGATCCCGCTGAATGCCCCCGATCCCTCCAGCACCGTGAACCCGCCCACGATTCCGGTGCCGGGGGTGAAATATTTGACCGTCTCCCGCACCCACCCGGGCCGGACGGTACAGTCGGCATCCGTCAGCATGATGATTTCACCGTGCGAGCCCCGGATCCCCGCGGCAAGCGCATTCGCCTTGCCGTGCAGGTTGCCGCTTCCGGGAGTGGTCTGCAATATCCTGATCCTCGGGTCGGGAGGGAATCCGGAGAGTATTTCGCCCGTCCGGTCGGTGGAGCTGTCATTGACAATGATGATTTCCAGCTTTTCGCGGGGGTATTCGAGCTTCAGAAGCGACCGGAGACAGCCGGCGATATATTCCTCCTCGTTCCGGGCTGCGACGATCACCGAAACCGCCGGTTCGTAATCTTCGACCCGCCGACAGCGGCCCGCCCGCTGGATGCCGGCGTAAAGCCATCCCATCTCGGCGGCGTATAAGAGGATCAGGACAAACAGAAGAATCGGAATCATGGTGTCAGATGGAGAGGACTGGCCCCAATGTACGGAATGCGTCGTTGAGAAACAACGGGTTATCACTCTCCGGAGGGGAAGAACAGACCGGCACCTGATCGGCCCGGTGCGTGCCGAGCCGGTTATCGGCCCGTGAACCGGGCTTTTCTCTTCTCCAGGAAAGCGGCAATTCCCTCGCGATGATCCGCGGTGCGCGAAGCGATCTCCTGCATCATCGCCTCGTACTCCAGGAGGGCGGGGAGATCGGATATCATCGCCTGATTGAGCGTCCGTTTGATGAGGCCGATCGACCGGGTCGGGCCGGAGGCGAGCGTCCGTGCGAGAGACATCGTTTCGGCTTCCAGCGCTTCCGGCTGGGCGACGGCATTCACGAGTCCCGCGCGCTCGGCTTCCTCGGGACCGATATCCCTCCCGGTGGCGGCGTATTCAAAGGCCCGGGCCATTCCCGCAAGCCGTGGAAGGAACCAGTGCGAGCCGGAATCCGGCACCAGACCGATCCGGATGAACACCTCGATCAGTTTCGCGGAGGCCGACATGATGCGCATATCGCAGGCAAGTGCGAGACTGCATCCCGCCCCCGCGGCCACTCCGTTGATCATGGCGATGACCGGCTTTTCCAGCTGTCTGATTTTCAGGATGAGGGGATTGTACTGTTTCTGCAGGGATTCCCTGAGCGACCGGCTGGCGTTCCCGTGCTCCTTCAGATCCTGGCCGGAACAGAAGGCCCGGTCGCCCGCACCCCTGAGAACCACGCACCGCACGTCGGGAGCGGCGGCGTCGGTGGCGAAAACGGCATTCAGCTCCGTTTTCATCTGCTCGTTAAGGGCGTTGAAAACTTCCGGACGGTTCATTGTGACGGTGAGAATTCCGTCGGAAGAGGAACAAAGAAGGGTCTGATGGCTGTTCATGGCACCTTGAGTGATGGTTAGCGGAGAAGGACGATTTTCTCGGTCCGGGTGAAATTCCCTGCGGTCATCCGGAGAAAATAGACCCCGCTCGGGCGGCCTGCCCCGTTCCAGACGACGGATCTGCTTCCTGCGGGGGAATCGGCTTCGAACACGGTCTCCAGGAACGAACCGAGCGTCGAGTAAAGATCGAGCCGTACATGGGAATGGACCGGGAGATCAAACCGGACGGTGGTAGACGGATTGAAGGGATTCGGATAATTCTGGTGAAGCGCGAAGGCCGCCGGCAGACCGGAGGTACTGCTCCGTCCAAGTGCGATGCCGGTGCCCGGTTCCGCCACGACGAGTTCACCCGCGGCCGGAAGAAGCCGCTCCTTTCCGTTCACAAAAATCGAGAGGGGAAACAGGGGTGAATGACCGCATCGCACCCGGAGCGGATAACGGATACCGCGAAGGCTCAGTGGAATCGGCTTTATGCCGTTTTCCGGAGTGGAGAGACCAGCCCGGAATCTGTCGCCGGCAAACCGGATGTCGAAGGCGCCCTCGGGCGGAACGGGCGGCAGGGCCGATTCTTTCTGCTCCGATGCCGCATCTCCGTCCGTGACAAGCAGGTAACCGGTCCGTCCGGCATCATCGGTCATGAATATTGTATCTGTCGGTGCGGAAGTTCCCTCTGCATCGGGTGTCCGTCCCGCCGCAGGGACCGGTATGGTCGAAAGCGTCAGCGTCCCTGCAGAGGTGGTATTCACCCAGTATGCATTTCCGGGGGTAATTGAATCGGCGATGACGTAGCCGCTGGAGGAACTGTAGGTGAAGAGATTTCCGCTGATGATCCCCGGGGGGATCGAGCCGATCGAACCGGCCGGAATCGGAGTCCCGATCGATCCGATGAGATTCCAGCCGGTGGTGACCGCGATCTGTTGAATCGTCAGTGAGTCGCCCGGGAGGAGTACGGTCTGCGCCGATGCGTACCGGATCCAGTACCCCGGGCCGGGAGCAGCGGTTCCGCTGTAGCTGTAACCGGATCCTCCGGTGTAGGAAAACAGCGGGGAGCTGGCGCCGGGGAAGAGATCTGCCGCGGCCGAGTCTTTCGGATTGACCGGAAGAGAAATCATGTTCCATCCGGCCGAAACCGGCAGGGCGTCCCCGTGATAATAGAGGGCAAAGGGGGCCGGCGTCTGGCTGTGGACGGAGAGATTTCCGTCGACGCTGATTCTCATCACGGCCTGATCGGTTACCAGGTAGGGGGTATGCCAGATATACGAGCGCGTGAAACCGTTTACGCTGTCGGCAATCAGCGTCCAGCCGGATCCCCCGTCGGTGGAGATCTCCAGCCGGAGGAGCGGTGCGCCCGCTTCATCCCAGGAGATGCGGTGGTCGTCGACCGCATCCCAATGTTCCCCTCCGGCGGGTGACTGAAGGGTCACGAACGGAATGACGGCCGGCAGGGGGCGTTCGTATACTCCATTCCCATGGGTGACGACCCTCAGCATACGGTTGCTCGGGGAGACGACGAGGTCGGAGACGAGGATGGCTTCCGGAAGTCCTTCTGAAAAATCGTTCCAGCTGGCGCCGGCGTCGGTCGAAACTTCCACACCGACGTCGGTTCCGATGTAGACGTAGGAGGAATTCTGCGGATCGATCGCGATCGCGGTGACGGGAATGTCGGGGAGCGATCCCGAGATGTCCGTCCAGCTGATGCCGCAATTGATCGATTTGAAGATATGTCCCGTGAAGAATCCCCCGTAGGCAGCGTAAACGACCGATGCATGATGCGGGTCGATTGCGATGTCAAGCGGGTATGCATCGGGAAGAGTCCCTGTGACATCGACCCAGGACAGGCCGCCGTTCACAGTCCTGTAGATATGCGCATGTCCGGGGGTATACGGGGCCTTGCCGATGAAAACGGTGTCGGGGCTGGTTGGAGCAATTGCCATGGAAATAGCGACATCGCCGTCGTTCGTGACATACGAGCCGGTATTGTACCATGTTGTGCCGCCGTCGGTGCTTTTGTGAATCGAATTTTTGGCAAAGTAAAGGACTGACGGGTTGGAAGGGGCGATTGCGACAGGAGTGTTCCAGGCGCCGAATTCCGTATCCCCGTAAAGTGGAAGAAACAAATTCCCGCGGTCGGTCGACCGGTATACCGATCCGCCGTTCCTGTCGACGGCGTAGAGCTGATGATCGTTGAGCGGATTGGCGGCGGTCCAGCCGCATTCGTCGACGGCTGTTCTGCCCCAGTCCTGACTTCCGAAATAGGAATAGCCCGGGATATGATCCTGAACCTGGCCGATGGCAAAGAGGGAATCCTGGGAGGAGCAGGAAAATCCGTTGTAAAATTGTCCCGTCTGCATGCCGTAGCTGACCCAGGTGTAGGTTTCCCCGAAATCGGTCGACCGGTAGAGTCCGTCGTCGTTGGCGTCGTAAATGATGTCGGGGTTGTTCGGATCGTGGGCGAAGCCGTGATGATCCGAATACGAGCCCGCGGCGCCGAAGAATGTGGATCCGCCCGTCACCGATTTGAAAATATCAATGCCTCCCCTGATGATCTGGGAAGAATCGTTCGGGTGCACTGCGACATAGTGTGAATACCACCCCTGGACTCCGGCGACATCGGTGCCGTTCACCTCGCGCCACGAAGCGCCGAAATTGGTCGAACGCCAGAGCGAACTGACGCTCGTCGTGCTGTCTGCAACACTTGCATAGACGACGTTGGGGGAGGCCTGGTACATTTCCAGCTTCACTTTCCCCGAAAAGGCTGGGAAGGTCGGCACGTTGTACCAGTCGTCGCCTGCATCGAACGAATAATACAGCCCGGCATAATCGCTGTTGAAGTTTCCGACGACTGCAATGGCGGTTGTCGTGTCTTGCGGATTGATGAGAATATCCTCCGCCATCTGATACGGAAGGACGTTGGTCCAGGATGTCCCCGCGTCGGTCGATTTGAGGATCCCCTCGCTCGTCCCCGCCAAAAGAGTGGAGGGATTGAGCGGGTTGATCCGGATGCAGTCGACCCCGGCTTCCTGATCCATCGACCAGTCGAGCGATTTCTGCCAGCTTTTCCCGCCATCGATCGATTTGAGAATGCCGATTCCATAGCTTCCACGGGTTGTCCGGATGATTAACCCTCCGAGGGCGGTTCGGTACTGATAGACCTCTCCCGTTCCGATATACATACGTGTGGAATCGTGGGGCACAAACGCGATTGCGCCAACGCCCAGGACCGGATATCCGGTCGGGACGCGCTGCCAGTCTCCCTCAAGACCGGCAGTGTATGACCGCCAGAGGCCTCCGCTCGCGGATCCGACATAGACCGTACTGCTGTTCTGCGGGTTGACCGCCACGCTCAGCGCACGGCCGGACAGATTCATCGGACCGATCGATGTCCAGACCGAATTTCCGTTCACCGAGGGGGGGAGCCGTTTCATCGTCTGACGGACATGCCGGACGGCGGACGCGTATTTTCCGGGGGGAATATCGTTTCGTGGATAGGCCCGCGCCCGTGTCCAGAAATCGAGCGCCTGCAGTGCGCCTGTCGCATCTTCGCGTTCGGCAGGCGGCGGTTTGAATCCGGCAATGATACCGGCGGCGACTGCGCCGGCGATGGAAAGGGCGATCAGGATCTGCGAAATTCGGTTCATGGTGTTCCTCTCCGCATGGAGCGGCCGTTCCGGGGGTGGATATGCACCCTCCCCGCCGGCCATGCCAAACAGGAACGCTGAGGCGGATCCGTGTCCCGGGCCTGCGGGAGCGGGACATCAATCGCGACAGTTTCATTCATCCGGGGGCCCGGGCCCGATCAGCGGTCCGGACATTCAGCCGTCAGCGAAAGGGATTATCCGAAGATATGGAAATGGGGATCTGAAGTCAATATGCAGGAGCCGGATGCTCCCTGAAGTAGATCAGCAGGTCAGTAGACGCCGGTATGCATCCGTACTGCCGCAGGAACATCGCTATCTGGCCTCTGTGGTAGGAAGAATGATTCACCAGATGCTTCATGAGCCGGTGAAGCTGTTCGCTGTGCTGATTGCCCTTCAGGTCGGTGTAGCGGATAACCCGGCCGAGACTTTCTTCGGTCGCGAGGGCGATGCAGAATGCCTGGAGATCCCTGTCGGTCTCCTCCCATTGACTCCGTACGGCGGCGAAGTCGGGGAAATCCGCCGGCGAAGGGAGGGCGGTCGGGGAATGTCCGTTCCAGCGGAGGAGCCAGAGCCCCTCGGCCCCGATGGTATGGGTGACGGTGCCGTGGAGACTGCCGTGACTCGTCCCGGCGCTCTGCATGTAGAGGTTATGGGGAACCTGTGCGACGATGTCGAACATCCGCCGGTGCGCCCAGCTGTTGTACCGGAATAATTCTCTGATTTCGGTCAGATTCATGGGAGCGGTTCTCCGGAAAAATGTGGGTCAGGACGATCCGGACTTTTTTTTCAGATCGATGAGCTTCTGCAGTGCGTCGAGGGGGGTCATCTTTTCGGGGTCGATCCGGTTCAGTTCCTCGCGGAGCGCATCATCCTTCATTTCAAAGAGAGTGAGCTGCATTTCCGATGCACCGATCCGTCCTTTCGGTTTCCGTCCGGCGCCATGGGGTGTCAGGTCGCTCTGTTCGAGGTTGTGGAGAATGGTGGTTGCTCGCCGGATGATTTCCTCCGGAAGCCCCGCCATTTGTGCGACCTGGATTCCGTATGAGTGGTCCGCGAAACCCGGCGTGACTTTATGGAGGAAGATTACTTTGTCGCCGTATTCGCGCACTTCGACCTTGAGATTTTTGATCCGGGGAAACAGGTCGGCAAGCTCGTTCAGCTCGTGATAGTGGGTGGCGAAGAGGGTTTTCGCGCCGATCCGGTTGGCAAGGTACTCCGTAAGCGCCCAGGCGATGCTGATGCCGTCGAAGGTGCTTGTTCCCCGTCCGACTTCGTCGAGCAGAATGAGACTCCGGGCGGATGCGGTATTGACGATGTTGGCGGCTTCGTGCATTTCCACGAGGAAGGTACTCTCGCCGGAGGAGATATTGTCGCTGGCGCCCACGCGGGTGTAGATCCGGTCGACCAGCCCTATCCGGGCGCGGGCGGCGGGGACGAAACTGCCCGTCTGCGCAAGGAGAACGATGAGCCCCGTCTGGCGGAGGTAGCTCGACTTGCCGCTCATGTTAGGGCCGGTGATGATCTGTATCTGGTTTTCACCGTTGTCGAGAACGACGTCATTCGGCGTAAAGGTCTCGCCCGGGGGGAGCAGTTTTTCAATCACCGGGTGCCGGCCCTCGCGGATCTCGATGATCTCCCCGTCGTCGACTTCCGGTTCCGTATAGCGCTGTTCGTGCGCCACCCCTGCAAGCGCCGTGAAACAGTCGAGCGTCGCGATCAGCGATGCGTTCTGCTGGACCCGGACGGCCTCGGCGGCTATTGCCTGCCGGAGCTTTGTGAAGAGCTCGTTTTCCAGCGCGCCGATCTTTTCCTCCGCATGGAGGATTTTCTCTTCATATTCCTTCAGTTCGGGGGTGATATACCGCTCAGCGTTAGCCAGGGTTTGCTTCCGGTGATAGCGGTCGAGAGGGACCTTCTCCTTGTGCGTGTTCGTGATTTCGATATAGTAGCCGAACACGTTGTTGAACCCGATTTTCAGTGAGGAGATGCCGGTCCGTTCACGTTCCGATTTCTGGAGATGAGCGATCCAGCTTTTGCCGTTCACGGCGATCGACCGGAGTTCGTCGAGTTCGCTGTTGAATCCGGTCCGGATCACGCCGCCGTCCCCGAGAAGGGCGGGCGGGTCGTCGCTCAGCGTTGCGGCGATGGTTTTCCGCAGGCCGGTGAGCGGATCGATGGCGTCGGCAAAACCCGCCAGGCGAAGAGACTCGTCCGCCCGGCACGCGTCGCTCACAAGGGATTTGACCCGTTCGCATCCTCCAAGCATGAGATGGAATGCCGCGACTTCCCTCGGCGTCGCCCGCTGTGTCGATATTCTGGAGATGAGCCGTTCCAGGTCGCCGATCGTCGCAAGCTCGGCGGAGAGCTTTTCCCGGAGGGAATGATCACGGAAAAGACCCCGCACCGCCTCCAGCCGTTCGCGGATGAGCGGGAGAGACCTGAGCGGGCGGTTGAGCCACTGTTTCAGCAACCGGGCTCCCATCGGAGTTGTGGTCCGGTCGAGTACCCAGAAGAGGGTGCCGTCCTCTTTTCCCTCGATGGAACGGATGATCTCCAGGTTTCGCTTTGTGGAGGGATCGAGAGCGATATAATCGGACGGCTGAAAGGGGGTGATTTTTGTGATGTGGAGGAGGTTCGACTTCTGCGTTTCCTGGAGGTAGTTGAGAATCGCCCCTGCGGCGATGATGCCGGGGCGGAATTCCTCCATTCCGAATCCCTTCAGTGTCTGGGTTTTGAACTGTCCGATGAGAAGCTCGTAGGCGTACTCGTAGGTGAAAATCCAGTCGTCGAGTTTTGAAATCACCGGCGAGGTTGAATTCCGGAGGAGATCCTCAATTGTTTCGCGGTCGCGTTTCTGTACCAGAATTTCGGCCGGCTGGAGGGAGAGGATGTGGTTGACAGCGTCGGAAAAGCGGAGTTCCGCCGCCCGGAATTCACCGGTGGATACGTCAACCCAGGAGATGCCGATGAGCGTATCTCCGGTCGCGACTGCACTCGGAAGCGCGAGGGAGAGAAGGTAGTTGTTTTTCTTCCGGTCCAGAACGGTGTCGGAATAGGAGACGCCCGGGGTCACCACTTCGGTGACTTCCCTTTTGACGAGTCCCTTGGCGAATTTTGGATCCTCCATCTGTTCGCAGACCGCCACCCGGTACCCCGCTTTCAGGAGCTTCGGCATGTACGATTCCAGCGCGTGGTAGGGGAACCCGGCAAGGGGGATGTCGCCGGCGGCGCCGTTGTTCCTTCGCGTGAGGGTCAGACCGAGAACCCGTGACGTGATCGCCGCGTCGTCCTCAAATGTCTCGTAAAAATCACCCAGGCGAAAAAGAAGGACCGTATCGGGGTACTTCGCCTTCAGCTGGGCGTATTGCTTCATTAAGGGGGTTGAATTCATATCTCCGTTCGAAGGGGCAGCGGTCGGCGGCATGCCGGAAGTAAATATAATGAATCAATGAAAAGATTGCCCAAAAAGCAATTCGGAAGGCTCCGCCGGCAACCCGGAAAGGGTTCCTTTCCCGGACTGGAAGACGGCCGGAAAAAGCCCAGTCAATCCCCTTTTCGGGCGAGAAAGATCGCGGTGGGTCTGACTTTATACCCGACGACCGGCCAGAAAACGTCCGCGGTGTCAAAGATCCTCCCTGCATACCGGTAATTTTCGGAGATAGGGGTTGAAAAAAAAGGTTGATCCGAAATTATGGCCGAAAATTTCCTGGCGACGATCGCGGCCGAAATGTCGCTCATGAGCGCGTTCCTCATCCGGTCGTCACTGCTGTACAGGATGTCGTCAATGGCCATAGCGTGTGCGAAGGTGGATTTCCCTGCAAGAGGTCCGAGGTGGCCGTGGAAGGGAAGATAGACTTCGCCCGGAATTGCGGCGACCGTGCGGACGAGGGCGTCGCCCCCGCGCCGGTCCGCCGGACTCGGGATCTGCTTCACGGGCGAATACCAGAGCAGGGAAAATTGGAAAATGCAGAAGGCGGGAATCGCAAACGCGAGTACGCCGGCGAGCCGGGAGGGGGGCGCAGGATCCGATTCCGGTTCCTCACCCCGGTGCTTCCGCCGGACGGCGAATGTGCCGCATGCGATGCCGGCCATCAGCGCGATCACCGCGCAGACGGGCATAAGAACATTGACATATCCCCCGCGGTGGATTCTGGAAACAAGCGCAGTCACTGCCATCCCGGCCGTCAGAAAAACGTAGAACAACGGGACGGGTTTCGTCCTGTGCCGGTACATCGCGGCGAGGCCTGCGAGGGCGACCGCGCATCCCGGCAGGAGCCGCAACCCGATGTCGCGCAGGAAAAAATACTCGATCATCGCATAATTCGAAGCGTGTTTCAGCGGGAGAAGAAACACGTAATAAAAGTACCATCCGCTGTTCAGCCACTGGAGGAGGACAACAGCCCCTCCGCCCGCCAGAATGACGACGGCAGGGAAGTACCAGCGCGATTTGTCCCGGACGGTGAGGAGAAGAAAAATGGTGAAGGCGATGATCGTCACATTGGCCGACTGTTTGGTGAAGAGGGCCAGAACGTACATGAGACCCGAGATGATGATGCCGCGGGCGCCCGTCCTGAACCGGAGCAGGTACGCACCAAGAAGGATGAAAAGGAGAAACAGAGAATCTATCCTGGCGATGTCGAACCATGAGCCGCAGATCTCGAACATGGCAGCAAAAAGGCCCGCCGCGATCGCACCGGCGGCGGCCGAGCCGGTCTCCCTGCGTGCGAACATATACAGAACGACGAAACAGCCAAGGGTGGCGCAGAGGGAGATCAGACGAAGCGGCAGAAACCCCGCTCCGATGAGCAGGGAGCATCCGGCGGACAGATATGTATAGAGAGGGGGATAGATGAAGGGGACATAGCTGACCGAGGGATGTGTATACAGCGGCAATCCGGTGAGCACCCGTCCGATCTGGTCGAGCATGCCCCCCTCCATCCATTCAAGTTCGTAAGGATACGATATGCGTGAAATCGCCACATAGACGAACAGCGCAACGTAGAGAAGACCTGCAATCGCGGCGAAGCGGAGCAGGAGAGCGGAAACTTTCATCATGCTTCCCGGGTGAATGGCTATATTACCGGTACGGGGGGATGGCGGGATTGTTGCATCGTCATCCGGGAGGGCCGGTGCCGTCGGGTTAAGAGACGCCGGCCGCGGAGAGAGAGCGGAACATGGCGTCATGGAAAAGAACCGGCGATGGAAGCCCTGCGGTCCGGATGCGGCCGCAGGGCAGGGGGTTACAGATAGCGGACGAATCTGTTGTCGTCGTCGACGAGAACGATGTTGGGCGGCGGAGGTTCTTCCGTGATTTCGAACCCCATGATGACGACGATATCGCCGACATTGATCAGGTGCGCGGCCGGGCCGTTCATGCAGATCTGACCCGAGCCGCGGACACCGCGGATGATGTAGGTCTCAACCCGGTTTCCCGAATTGAGACTGGCGACGAGAACCTTCTGGTGTTCCCGGAGGTCGGCTTTTTCCAGAAGGTCTTCGTCGATGGTGATCGAGCCGATGTAATCCGGACTGGCCTCGGTCACCCGGGCTCTGTGGATTTTTCCGTGCAGGTATTCGCGCATCTGGCGGTTCGCAGGAGCTCAGTAGAGAAACATCGGTTTGCCGAGGAGGTGAGCCACTTTCGGACGGTAGCGTTCCTTATCGTACAGTTCGTCGACATCGACGCGTTTTTTCCCCTCGGTGATGATATTGGCCGAGACGGTCGTGTACTTTCCGTCCCGCAGGGCGACCATCCGGCCGGTCTGTTTTTTCACCAGCAGATCCGTCGCCAGATATCCGTAGCTCGTCGAAACCATCAGATCAAGCGCGTCCGGAGCGCCGCTCCGCATGAGATAGGCGAGAGGCTGGAAAATGGTTTTCGTCCCCGAGCGTTTTTCGATTTCCTGACTGATGAAATCGCCGATGCCGCGCAGTTTCTTGTGACCGTAGGCGTCCGCTTCGCCCATCATCATCATTTCCCCGCCGATCGGCTTTGCCCCTTCCGAAATGGTCATGATCGAATAGTTGCTCGGATTGTGGTTCCGGTCCTCGACGAGAAAATCGACGAGACGCTGGACGTCGAAATCGATTTCCGATATCACCGCGCGGTCGACCCCCGCCAGATAGGCCGATATCAGCGACGTCTCACCGGAGTAGCGGCCGAACAGCTCGACGACGCAGATCCGCTCGTGCGACCCCGTCGGCGTCCGCAGGGCATGAATGAATTCCACGCTCCGCGTGACCGCCGTCGAAAACCCGATGCAGTAATCCGTGCCGTAGACATCGTTGTCCATGGTCTTCGGAATGCAGACCATCGGAAAATTCTCCTTGTGAAGCCGTACGGCATAGCTCAGCGTGTCATCGCCCCCGATCGCGATCAGGGCGTCGATCTTCAGCTGTTCGAGCACCCGCAGAACGTGCTTCGTGCAATCGATCGGCTGATCCTTTCCCTGCGGGGGGAACGCCTCCTTCAGAAAATCCGGAAGCTCCTTCGGTTTCACCTTGCCGGGATTCGTCCGCGAGGTGTGCAGATAGGTCCCGCCCGTCCGGTCAATCGTCCGGGTGTTCACCCGGTTCAGCGGAATGATGTGCTCTGTCTGCGACGAGGGATCGTCGGGATTGTACCTCAGCAGGCCGCCCCAGCCCCGCCGCACGCCGATAATTTCATGCCCGTCTTCCGATGCCCTGGTGACTGCGGCTTTTATGCATGGATTGAGGCCGGGGACATCACCGCCCCCGGTCAGGATGCCGATACGCATAGTTCTTTTATACTCGTGAGAAAGTGAAGAATGGTTGCTTGCAGTTTAAATGTACATAAAACGGAGCGATTGTGCAACCTGCCGTCCCCTCTCTCCCGGGATCCTCACCCGCCCGCGTGTTTCCTCAACGCACTTGTGAAACGGGAAAACCCCAGCATCTGCTCGGCGAGGCTCTCCGGGTATCCGAGCTCGACGCCGGTGATCGATCCGGCCGCGTCGCGCACCGGCCGGAGCTCCGGCTGGACGAAGGCACAATAGGAAGCCACGTCGAGTCCCTCCGCCCGTATCTGTACCTCGTCCCTCAGCCGAAGGTCGACGGACGTGCCGTACTGTTCTGTCAGCGTTCTGCATGCGTCCAGATCGCCCTCCGCCTTGATCCGCATGACCTCCGCAAGAAGCCTGCCGGCACACTTCCGCGCCTCTGCGAAGTCGACAATGTGATAGTACGTTTTTACGTTCCGCCGCACAGTTTCCACCGCACGGGAATTTGCCATGATGTAGTGCGCGATGAGCTGGCGGTTCCTCATGTGATCCTCCTCGAGCCGTTCGCTTTTCCCTATGCGGCGGAGCTGGGTGAGCGCGGCCAGGATCGCCTGCCGGTACATCGTTTTCGCGATGCCCTCCAGCTCTTCCCGGTCTTTGGCGACACCGATCGCGATGAGTTCCGGATCCCAGGCATGCCAGAGCGCGACGAGATCGGCCCGGGTCTCTTCGAGCGTGCTGTACAGTCCCGGGAAAATATGGGACGGGTCCTTTTCCTCCAGACGCGCACTCACTTTTCCCGATCCGTGCCCGGCAATTTCATGAAGTGCGGTGTGAAGATGACCGGCGCGTATTCCGTACCGGTCATCCTCCCCGATCTCCTCGCGATCGAAGGCAAATTCGTTCAGGATCGCCCGACCGTTCGCAAGCGTGGTGATGTCTGCCACGTTCCTCAGAAGCACGCTCTTGCTCCCAAACGCCTGCCGGATCGACTGTTCGTTGGGAAGATTGATGCCGATCGGCGAGATGGGCCCGGTGCCGCCGGTCTGGAACAGCGCGTCCACCGCGCGGGCGAGCGGAATGGTGTGCGCATGTTTTCTGTACTCTTCCGCCCATGGAGCCCGGTCTTCAAAATACTGTGCCCTCGATGCGATGCCCTGCATCAGGGCCGTCTGTCCGGGATCGGTGTACAGCACCGACGATTCCCATTCGCCCTTTCTGCTCCGGGGGTCGATGTAAACCTCGATGAATCCGAAGATGAAATCGACCGGGGAATCGTCCGTGATCCAATGGATGTTGTATTTCCGGAAATCGTCCTGATCGCCGGTCTGGAAGAAGCGGATGAGGAGGCGGATCGATTGCGCCTGCCGTTCAGATGCCGCATAGGGGAGAGCTTGTTCGAGACAGCCGATGACGGCGGAAAGTTCCCTCGCATACCGCCCCGGCGGCACATCGGCGGAGCCTGCACGCCACACTTCCTCGTACAGACGTCCGTTCTTCCGGAGAACCGAGGCGTTGAGCGGATGCTGTTCGCCGCCCCGGTCAGCCCACGCGGAGACCTCGTCCGCCGTGATCCCCCGGCCGTAGAAATTCACTCCGCTTCCCCTGATCCAGTCCTCTCCCGGCGATTTATTCGTCATCTGCCGGTCGAATTCCGGATCGAACAGGTGGTGACGGAACCGTTCGAGGGTCTGATCCAGATGGTCATTCGAAGGGTTGAAGCGTGCGCCGCCTGACACAGCCGCGCGGCATGCCTTCTGTAAATCCCCGAAGGTGCACTCCAGCAGGAATTTTGCCGACGTCAGAGTGTCGTAAAAGCCGTTGTTGATCCAGAAGAGCCTGAGGTAGTTCCCGACCGCCCGGAAAACGTCCGGATCGATCCCGGCGGGATGGGTGAAGAGTTCCTCCAGAAGGTCCCTCAGTTCGAGGGCGTCGGGGTGGTGCTGGTCGACGGCGATATCCCGGCCGGCGATCGCCGCCTGCGAGAGGTAATAGCAGAATATTTTTTCCTTCGGAGTGAGCCGGTCGAATCCGTCGGCGGTCAGACGGACCACCCGGGCCGGTCCCACGCGTTCAAGCGTGAGGGCTGTCGGGGCGGTTGTTGCCATGGTCGGAGGTGAGGTTGGGGAACGGTCTCAGCAGAAATAGTTGATCATTTTCGAGACGATCTTCGCCGCGGCGAGATCGGCGTGATGCAGGCGCGGGATCGGGGCGAGCTCGACGATATCACAGCCGACGACATGCCTCCGTTTGCCGACCTTGCGGAGGAGTTTCATCGTCTCATGCCAGAAGAGGCCGTTCGGTTCGGGCGTTCCGGTGGAGGGCATGATCGACGGATCGAGGCCGTCGACGTCAAACGTGACATAGACATGATCGGTCAGTTTTTCGACCGCCAGGTCGTCCCAGTCCTTCACGATTTTCGAGTAGGTTCCCCCTCTGATCTCATGGGCGTAGAAGGTGTGAATGCCGCTCCGCCGGATATAGTCCGCTTCCTCGATACACTGGGCCCGGATCCCGACCTGAACGATTCGGCGGGGATCGATGAACTCCGCGATACGGGCCATCACCGACGCGTGGCTGAATTTGTTCCCCTGATATTCCGCCCTCAGATCGGAATGCGCGTCGATCTGGAGGACCGAGAGATTTCTGAACCGTTCGGCGCAGGCGGCAACCGTGGCCTGCGAGATGGTATGTTCCCCCCCGAGGGCAACGACAAATTTTTTATCGTGCAGGAGATCGCTGACGGTGCGGTAGATTTTTTCCAGCGAGCTCTCCTGCTGTTTCGCCGGAAACGTCATCGGGGCGAGCGTGGCGATGCCGAGCTGGCGGTAGACCTCCCGGCCCGTTTCCTCATCGTAGAATTCGACGTAGTGGGATGCGTCGAGGATGGCGCCCGGACCCCGCCTGGCGCCGCCGCCGTAGCTGACGGTCTGCTCATAGGGGACCGGAAGGACGACCACCCGCGAGCCGGCGTAGCCGGAATATTCATCTTCTATACCGAGATAGTTTTTTGCGATGCCGAGTGTTTTCATGAACGCATTCCTGGGTGACGAACTGTGAGAATCGGCGACGGGGCAGGGAGGGAAATCCGCTTCCCGCCCCTGCGGTCTCCGGAAACGATTTGAATATACCTGATTCCTCCTTCTTTTTCAATTCCGTCCTTGATTATATAACCATTTTCTGCTACTTTACCCCGATGCAATCCCGTCCACTGATATATGCAGGTCTCCTTTTCGCCGCCGCCCTCTGGTGCGCACTGATCATCGCGGCTCCGGTCCTGGCGGCATGGGGAGTGCCGGCGGCGGCCGACATCTACCGCTTCTTCCGTCCGGTCTGCCACCAGGACGCCGCAAGGTCGTTTTTTCTCACCGGACACCCCTTCGCGGTCTGCATCCGCTGTACGGCCGTCTATGCCGGTTTTTTCGCGGCATTGATCGCCGCTCCCTTCGTGCCCCCGGTCCGCCCTCGGAGCACACTGCCGTTCTGGCTCATCGGCGTCTCCCCGATGCTCATCGACGTTGCCGCCGACCTGACCGGTCTCCACGAGGCCGGCGTGCTGACCAGAACGTTCACCGGAGCGCTCTTCGGCCTCACGGCCGGCTTTGTCCTTCTTCCCGATGCGATGAACGCGATCGCAGGCCTCTTCACACCGCGTATCCATGAACCAAGGAGCACCCATGAATGAAAAACCCGATATGAAGATGCCGGTGCTGTACGGCGGCATCGTGATCGGCGCAATTTCGTCGATTCCCTTCGTCAGCTTCGTCAACTGCTTCTGCTGTGCCGGTATTCTGTTTGGCGGATTTCTGACAGCAAAATTCTATCACGACAATTTTCCCCCCGGCGATCCGGGCTTCACCTCATCCGATTGTCTCCTGGCCGGTTTTCTGGCCGGGGTGATAGGAGCCGTTATCGCCGCGACCGTCAGCGCAGTGATTACCGCCATGCTCGGCGACGTCGCGGGGAAATTCGTCATCGACTTCCTGCGGAATTCCAGCATCAAGATCCCCGAAGAGGCTCTCCGGAAGATCGAGGAATCGCTCGCCGAGGAGCTCACGGTCGTCAAGTTCGTGAAAAACCTGGTCTTTTCCGTCGTGCTGTTCGGCGGTTTCGGTCTCCTGGGCGGTCTCATCGGTTACAGCGTCTACAAACCGAAGGGTCTGACCCCGATGCCCCCGCCGCCGCCCGCGGCTTCGGTCTGACCATCATCGTGTGCGTTCTGCGATCCGACATCTGATACTCCGCCGCACAGCGATACTGGCCGTGCTTCTCGCCGCCGCTCTCCCGGCACGCGCCGGTTCCGGAGAGGCGGTTGAATTCATCCGCCAGCACTGCTTCCTCCGGATCTTCCCGGGCCAGGCCGGATTTACGGCGGAAGATACGCTTCTTCTCAGACGACCTCAGCCCGGGGCCGATTCGATCGATCTGTTCCTCCTCCCCCGCTATGAGGTGGCGGCGGTTCAGATCAACGGTCGTCCGGTGCCCTTCAGCCGGCGGGGAGAACATCTTGTCCTCCTTCGCTGTCCGGCGGAAACCGTGCTGACGGCCGCCATCTCCTATTCGGGGACCATCGACCCCCATTCTGAATTTTCGCGCATCGGCTCCGAAGAAGCCGCGCTCCGGAGCGAGGAAATCCTTCCCGGGGGATCCCGGACGATCGGAGAAACGGTCACCTCGGTCGAAGTTCCCGCCGGATGGCAGGTCTATGCCCCGGGTGAACCGGCGGCCCGGCGTAGTACGGCGGATTCTCTCGTCACGACATACCGTCTGGATTCTGTGGCGCCGGTTCTCGGCTGGATCTGTGCAGGCCGCCGCAGTGAATATGCCGATTCCGGCGTCACGGTGGCGCTCATGCCGGACGATTCCGCCCGCGGAAAGGGCATCGCAGAACGTGCCCGTGATATCCTCCGCGTCTACGGGTCAATGTTTACCCCCTACCGGTTTCCCCGTCTTACCATTGTCGAGGTGGAAGACTGGATCGCCGGGCGCGGCGTGCTCGCGATCGCGGTACCCGGCATGATTCTCGTCAAACACCGGGCACTGCATGCCGCTTCCCGTTTCGACCGGGTCGAGGCGGTCCTCCCGCACGAAATCGCCCATCAATGGTGGCCGATGACGGTGTTCATCGATGATACCGACGCCGCGCTTCTCAGCGAGGGAATGTGCGAGTATTCGGCTCTCCTGTACGGTGAGCTACAGGGAACCCTCTCGGTCCGCGATTCGCTTCAGCATCACCCCCTCCTCCGATCGCTTCTCCGCCGTATCGCCCGCCATCAGGATCTTCCGCTCCGGCGGAAAATCGATCTCCGGGCCCTGCCGACGCATTATCTGAAATCGAGTTTCGTCCATTCCATGCTCCGGAAAATCATCGGCGACAGCGCCTTCTTCCGGCTCTATCATGAATGGGCAGTCAGATTCCGCCTGAAGGAGACGAGCCAGGATGATTTTGAACGGCTCGCGGAGGAGATTTCGGGGAAAAAGCTCAGGTGGTTTTTTGATCAGTGGACCGGCGGCGGCGGAATTCCGCGGTTCAGACTCTATAATGTCAGGACGGCGGCCTCGGGCGGGGGATGGACGACGCGCGGAAGGGTCAGAATTGTCGGTTATGAAAAATTCACCTCACCGGTCGAAATCGGGTGCGATTCGGCGGCCGGAACCGGCAGGTGCACCGTCTGGCTCGGAGAGGATTCAACCGGCGTCTACCGGAATGATGTTCCGTTTTCCCTCGTTACCCCGCGCAGACCGCGCCGGGTCATTGCCGATCCTTCCGGCGTGCTCCTGAAGTATCAGAAAATGCCGGTGAAAATCAGCGATCTGTCCGATCCGGGGTCCTGCACGATGATCGTCGGTTCCACTGACCCGTCGGGCCATCTGGCCGGGCTTGCACGTCGCGATTCCTCGGAAATGGACAGGAGCGGATGGTCCGTAACGGTCGTCAGCGACCGGCAGGCCACCCTCGCGGATCTTCAGCGGGACGATGTTCTCCTCTACGGGCGGGCGGATGAAAACTCGGCGGTCGGACGGCTGTTGGATAAATTTCCGTTCCGGGTCTCCGGCGATTCGGTGACTGCCGGCGGGGAAACGGTCGCCGACAGCTCGCTCACGCTCGTTCAGGCGATCGAAAATCCGTATCTGGCGGACGGAATGATCGTCTGGATCGCGCCTGCCGGCGCTCGGTCGAATCCGGAGCTTCTTCCGTATGAGGCGTCGTGGACGGTTCTGCGGGGGCGGGAGGAGATCCTCTCCGGCACGTGGGAGGAGACCGATCCGGATCTGGTCGTACCGGTTCCCTGACGGCCGGGGTTACTTCGGGAGGCGGATCCGGAAAGTGGTCCCTTTTCCGGTCCTGCTTTCCTTGACGAAAATTTTCCCCTTGTGGTACGATTCGATGATCCGTTTTGAAAGGCTGAGCCCGAGACCCCAGCCGCGCTGTTTCGTGCTGAACCCGGGGCGGAAGATGTCCCTCCGGAGCGATTTATCGATTCCCTTTCCCGTATCCCGGACGTCGATGACCACCTCCGCGCCGCGGTCGGCGAGGGAGAAGGAAATCTTTCCCTTCCCTTCCTCGAATGCATCGACGGCGTTGCGGATCAGATTTTCGATCACCCAGCCGAACAGTTCCCTGTTGACGAGCGCTTTGGGATGGGACGATTCCTCGATCACGATATCGATCTGCCGTCCCTCGCCGTAACGGGAGGGAAGCCGTGTTTTGAAATACTGAATGGTCGATCCGATCAGTTCGTCCAGATCCTCCTCCCGGAGACTCGGTCGTGAACCGATCTTGGAAAATCTGTCGGACACGCGCTGGAGACGCTGGATGTCCCGTTCCATTTCCTCGATGGTCGGAATGAGCTTCGACCGGTCGTGTTCCATCCCCTTGATGATCTCGACCCATCCGAGGAGGCTCGAGATAGGCGTCCCGAGCTGATGGGCGGTTTCCTTCGACATTCCCACCCAGATGTTGCTCTGCTCGTTCCGCTTGATATAGCTGAACCCGACGTATCCCAGAATGATGAACATGCCGGCCACGGCGATTTCGATGTAGGGAAGCCACCGGAGGCGGGTGATGAGGCGGGAATTGCCGTAGTGGACATAACTGACGAGCACGGTATCCTGGAGCATGACCCTGATCGGCTGATTGACCATGTCCAGCTCCCTGATCACGCCCGCGAGATATTCCCTCTGCTGATCGGGGGAGAGGGTGGTGTCGAACTGGACGTTCTTGGCGCTGGTATAATACGGAGCGAGCGGGGAATTGCCCGGGTCCGAGAGGACGACCGGAAAATCGATCGTCCGGATCATCTCATCGAAGATAAAACTGTAATCCGATTGTTCGCCGGATTTTTCCGCCGGCCGGTTGGCAACGAATTCGATCGATTTCGCATAGATGTCGGCGACTTCCCGTTCACGCTCGAGAAGTTCGTTGACGAGGATTCTCGTGTAGAGGAGCGTCGCCACCACGATGATCACCGCGGCGATGAGGAGAATCAGCTTGATATTGGCGGATCGGGGCCCTGCCATGACGTTCACACCGGAAGAGAAATCAGCTGATCCCGCCGGGCTCCGACCGACACCATAATGATCTCCGTTCCGGTCAGGTGTGCGAGCATGGTCAGATAAGCCTGGGCCCGGGCCGGGAGTTCGGCATACGATTTTGCCCCGGCGGTCGGCTGGTTCCACCCGTCGACGGTCTCGTACACCGGCACGACCCGTTCGAGCGTCCGGAGATCTGTGGGAAACGTTTTGAGCACCTTGCCCCCGATGGTATAGCCGGTGCAGATCCTGATCTCGTCGAATCCGTCCAGAACATCGAGTTTGGTGATGGCGGCTTTGGTGATGCCGTTGACGAGGGCCGAGTAGCGGACGGCGACGGCGTCAAACCAGCCGCAGCGCCGCGCCCTGCCCGTGGTTGCGCCGAATTCGCCCCCGAGCGAGCGGATCCGATCGCCGGTCTCGTTCGCCTCTTCCGTCGGGAAGGGGCCGTTGCCGACGCGGGTGGTGTATGCTTTGACGACTCCGAGGATCGACTGGATGGCGGTGGGGGGAATGCCGAGGCCCGTGCAGGCGCCGCCGCTGGTCGGATTCGAGGAGGTGACGAAGGGATAGGTTCCATGGTCGATGTCGAGCAACGCGCCCTGTGCTCCTTCGGCCAGGATCTTTTTGCCCGCCCGGTGCGCCTGGTTGAGGTAGACGACGGTATCGGTGACGTACGGGTCGATCTTCTTATCGAACTCCTCATAGTCCGCAACGATCCGGTCGACGTCAAGGCCCGGGGATTCATAGACCTTGTTGAGGATCTGATTTTTTTCCTCGATGTTGCGTCTCAGTTTGCCGACAAAGACGTCCCGGTCGAGGAGATCGACGATCCGGATCCCGGTCCGCATGAATTTATCGATATAGGCGGGTCCGATGCCGCGTCCCGTGGTGCCGATTTTATCCGCTGTCCGTTCCCGGATCGTATCGAGAAGCTTGTGGTACGGCATGATGAGGTGGGCGTTATGGCTGATGAGGAGCCGGCCCGCGATATCGATCTTCATCTTTCTGATCTGCTCGATTTCCTCGAGCAGGGCGATCGGGTCGATGACGACGCCGTTGCCGATGACGCAGGTGACGCGGGGGTGGAAGATGCCGGAGGGGATGAGGTGGAGGACGTGGGTGGTCTGGCCGATGACGACGGTATGGCCGGCGTTCGCGCCGCCCTGGTAGCGGGCGACGATATCGACCTCCGCGCTGAGGTGGTCGACGATTTTTCCCTTTCCTTCATCGCCCCACTGGGCGCCGACGATGATCTGGACTGGCACGGTGCACCTGCAAATGAAAACTCCGGTGTGCTGGAAGCGGCACCGGAGGGAAAGATTTACTGCGACTGCATCGGGATCAGGATTTGAAGCTCCCGACCGCTTTTTTCACGGTTGGATGGACCTCGAACACGGTGCTGAGCTTTGTGATCACGAGGAGGCTCTCGATTTTTTTCGATGCCGCGGCGAGCTTCATGTCGCCGGACGCCTTCCGCATGGTGTTCAGCGCATTGATGAGCATGCTGAGGCCCGAGCTGTTCATCGTTTCGACGTCCGCCAGGTCGACCACGACCTGTTTCTTCTTCTTTTCCAGCAGTTTGTGGAGGGCATCGTTCAGCGCGGTGGCGTCCGGCCCGCCGAGGACGCTTCCTTCCAGCTGAATGACGACGACGCCGTCGAGTTCACTTGTTCGCAGTTTCATAGTGCGGTTTCGGGGTGGCGACGGTTTGTTGGACCCTCCCGAGCTTCCGGAGGGTGTAGTCGAGCACGATGGCGCTCGCGATGTAGATGGAGGAATACGTGCCGGTCGTGATGCCGATGGTCAGCGCGAAGGAGAACCCGCGGTTCACCTCCCCGCCGAAAAAGAAGAGGATCGTCGTAATGACGAACACGGTGCCCGATGTGATGATCGTGCGGCTCAGGGTCTCGTTCAGGCTTTTGTTGATGAGCTCCATGAGTCCCATCGACCGGTAGATTTTCTGGTTTTCGCGGATCCGGTCGAAGATGACGACAGTGTCGTTCATGGAAAGACCGATGATCGTGAGGAACGCCGCGATCATGTTCTGGTCGATTTCGAAATTGGTATAGGGCGTCAACCCGTCGAGGACCGAGACCAGGCCGAGCGTCACCATGACGTCATGAAAGAGCGCGACCAGAGCCCCGACCCCGTAGATGAACTTGAACCGGAACGCCACATAGAGGGACATGGCGATCAGGGACGAGAGCACCGCGAGGAGGGCGTTCCGCCGGAGTTCGGAACCGATCTTCGGGCCGATCTTCTGTTCCGACAGAACCCGGGGATTCTGATCGGGGAAGGTCTTCTGCAGTTCCGCCTTGATCCGGTCGGCGACCGAGGTTCCTTCTCCCTGCAGAAGCGTCCGTATGAGGATCGTGTTCGGATTGCCGTACGCCTTCAGTTCCGAGCGCGGAAAACCGGAGTTGTCCATCAGCGTCCGGATACGGCCCACGTCGGCCGGCTGATTGAACTGGACGATCATCTCGGTTCCGCCGAGAAAGTCGATCCCGAAGTGAAAGCCCTTGATGGAGAGCGACAGGATCCCGAGGAGGATGACGGTAAGGGAAATGGTATACCACATTTTCCTCTTTCCCATGAAATCAATCGATGTCTTGCGGAAAAATCGCATTCAAAAATCTCCGGTTAAAAGGTGATCAGCCAAAACTCACATGTTTGCCGCGTTCGATCAGCATTTCGATGATCACGCGGCTGACGACGACGGCGCTGAAGACGCTGGCCACAATGCCGATCATGAGCGTCAGTGCGAAGCCCTGGACCGGTCCGGTCCCGAACTGGTAGAGAATCACGCCGGTGATGAAGGCCGTCAGGTTCGCATCGAAGATCGCCGTGAAGGCGCGGGTATAGCCGGCGTCGATCGCGGCGGTAAGCGTCTTCCCCGTGACCGATTCCTCCCTGATACGCTCATAGATCAGCACGTTCGCGTCGACCGCGACGGCGACCGTCAGAATGATGCCCGCGATGCCCGGGAGGGTCAGCGTGCCTTTGAATGCCGCCAGAACCCCGAGGACGAAGAGGATGTTCAGAAACAGCGCAATGTCCGCCATCGTGCCGCCGGTGCTGTAGTATATGACCATGAACGCCACCGTCAGGCCCAGGGCGAGGATCGCCGACCAGATACCCTGACGGATGGAGTCTTCGCCGAGCGAAGGTCCGACGGTGACCTGCTGGATGATATCGACCGGTGCGGGAAGTGCGCCCGATTTGAGCACGATCGCCAGCCGGTTTGCCTCTTCGGCGTCGGCCATGCCGGTGATCTGCGACCGCCCGCCGGTGATTTTCGTCTGCACCACCGGATCCGAATAGCAGGCGTTGTCCATGATGATGGCGATCTTCTTCTTGACGTTCGCGCCGGTGATCCGGGCCCATTCATGCGACCCTTCGCTGTTCATCTCCATATCGACGACCGGGGTGTTGAATTGCGGATCGATGGTCGCCTTCGCGTTGACGATCACGCCGCCGGTGAGTTCGGCCGTTTTCTTGACCGCATGGAGGGCGAAGAATTTTTTGCCGTCGGCGGTGAAGCGCGGTTTGGCTTCCCAGACGAACGCAACCTCGGAGGGGACCAGCCGCTGGACATCCGGCCGCGCCAGGATGCGGTCGACCCGGTGCCGGTCGTTTTCTGCCGTGAACAGATCGCCGCTCCATCCCTGATTCTGTCCCTGCATCGGATTGGCGAGCGTGAAGAAGGGGTGATCCTTCTCGGCCTGTTCCTGGGCCTGTTTATCGCTGACAGACGTTTTTGCGAGCGAGCTGTCGGCGGCATGCGTCGAATCGGTCTTCTGCGCCGCCAGATTTTTCGCGGAATCGGCCGCGGAGGCGGAATCGTTCAGCGGCTTTCCGGCGAGCAGTTTGTCGATGGAATCGTACACCTTGATCATGATGTCGGGATCGGTCACCAGCTTGAACTCCAGCAGTGCCGTGCTGTTCAGCAGTTCCTGCACGTCCTTCTCGTTGCTCACGCCGGGAAGTTCCACAATGATCCGGCGGGCGCCCTGTTTCTGTATCGAAGGCTCCGACACGCCGTACTGGTCGACGCGGTTCCGGACGATTTCTTTCGCCCGGTCAACGGCGTTGGTCGTCTCATCCCTGAGCCGCTTGATGATGTCGTCGTCCGAGTCCCGGATGCTCCCGTAATACCTGCTGAGACGCACCTGCTTTGCCTGGAACCTGGCCAGGAGAATATCGATCACATCCTCATCGGGCGAAGCCTTCGCCTGAGCCTTCACCTCATCCATCAGACCGGTAAAGAGATCGTCCTTGTTCTTGGCGAGATCCTCGATCAGCTTCAGGGTATTGACCTCAAGCACTATCCGCATGCCGCCCTGCAGATCGAGACCGAGCTTGATCCGCTTCGACTTTGCGTCGCGCATCGCCGCTTCATGCTGATCAAGGTATTCGATGCTGTCTTTCCCTGTCAGCTTGCGAAGATCCTGCGTAAAGTTGTAATCCCTGTAGGTCGGGTACAGAAAATAGAGCGCCAGGAAGATGAAAATGAGGATAAAAATGAGCTTGCCGCGGTTCTTTTTCACAACGATCCCTTACACTCTTGGTTGGAAATGGTGGAAAATTGGTGATATCTGAAGATTTCGGAATAAAAATATACGTCTATTTTCTAAGAAAGTCAATCATTTTACGCACTTCACCGTCGGATGTTAGCATGCCGGTTCCGGCACTGTCGCTTACTCCGGCGGAATCCCCCCTTCACAATTGACCCTCCCGGATGGAGGCTTCGGCCTTCCCCTTATCCGGGAACTCCTGCAGAGCCCCGGCGAACAGGGGAAGATCTGTTGCAATTCCCTCACTGCCGATGTATATTGCCGGAACCAATTTCCGGACCACGTGCGTGCGCATCTTTTTCCCCGCCGGACTCCTCAGGTTTTTTTCCGGCATCTTTCTTTTCCTGTTCACGGCCTCCGCGGCAACCGCCTCCGGCCCCGCTCCTCCCAAACGGGAGGTGCGCGCCGTCTGGATAGCAACCGTGCTCGGACTCGACTGGCCGAAATCCGCCGACCGGGAGGAACAGGAGCGTTCTCTCAGGGAGATGATCCGGAAGCTCGCGGCGGCTCACTTTAACACCATCTTTTTTCAGGTCCGCGGCCGCGCCGATGCGATGTACCGATCGGACTATGAACCGTGGTCTCCCCAGCTCACCGGCACCCTCGGCAAAGATCCGGGCTGGGATCCCCTCGCCGTCGTTCTGGAGGAGGCGCATGCCCGCTGTATGGAAGTGCACGCCTGGTTCAACACCGTCATGGTGAAAAACGGCGGCGGTCCACCCGCCGAATCTTCCCCCCGGCACCTCATCCTCGCCCATCCCGACTGGATCCATGAGGTCAACGGCGAATGGTGGCTCGATCCCGGCATTCCCGACGCACGCCGCTATCTCATTAATGTTGCGATGGACCTCGTCCGCAAATACGACATCGACGGTTTTCAGTTCGATTTTCTCCGCTATCCCGTCCAGGAATTCCCGGACCAGACGACGTACCGGCACTACGGCAGATCGGTGCCGAAGGATGAATGGCGCAGGGACAATATCAACGCCATCGCCCGGCAGTTCCGGGATTCGGCGCTTGCCGTCCGTCCCCGCCTCAAAATCGGCTCGAGTCCAATAGGCATTTACCGGAACACGTCCGGATTCCGGGGTCTCCAGAGCTACACCGACCTGTATCAGGATTCCCGGCGATGGATCCTGGAGGGATGGCAGGATTATCTCGCTCCTCAGCTCTACTGGCCGCTCGGCGGCGGCTCCGGCGATCCCGATTTTGCCCTGGTCCTGCGCGACTGGAGCGAACATGCCGGCGGCCGGCATCTCTATCCCGGCATCGGCGCCTATAAGCCGGCCGTTTTTCCGGACATTCCCCGGCTGATCGACCTGAGCCGGGAGGAGGGGATGCAGGGCAACTCGTTTTTCCGGTACAGCAATATTGAGGATTTTCTCGCGATGGGAGGGAGATATCCTGCCCCGGCGCTGATTCCCCCCATGCTCTGGAGAGATTCCGTTCCGCCGCTCCCGCCGGCGGATCTTCGCGTTCGCACGATGAACGACGGGATCGTCGTCCTCCGATGGTCCACGCCTCTTCCGGCGGCCGACGGCGAGCTTCCCGCGGCCTATGTGGTCTACCGCTCCCCCGATGGCGAGCCTGACCGGACCAGGCCCGGGAATATCGTCGCGATCCTGCCGCCCGTGCGCCATTCCTACCTCGACACCATCCGGGAAAACGGAAGAGCGGGGTACTCCTACAGTGTGACCGCGGTCGACCGGCTCTGGAACGAGAGTCTCCCGGGAAAAGAGCGGTTGCCGGTCTCGGAGCTCGCCGTCATATCCCGGGTCTTCCGCGATTCGGGCGTCGTGAAAGAGCCGTTCCAGCCCGCCGGCTCGTCGACCGTTTACTTTCCGTACGAACTCGTGCGGGTGACGCCCGTGATTCTCCGCATCCTGGATCAGCGGAACAGGGAGGTTGCAAGCGTGGTCGATGCGGTCGAACTCCCCGGCAGGCACATTGCCGCGGCCGATGTGTCCGGTCTCCATTCGGGCCGGTACACTTCGCTCTGCATTTTCGACGACCGGACTGTAAAAATCCCGTTCGACGTCCGCTGAGGGACGATGAGGCCGGGACGGGGGGCTCTAGCGGGGTGTTTTTCTCCGGAACGGCTGCCACTGATATTTTTTCCCGTCCCAGTAGATATAGGCTCCCGAGCTGTCGCTCTTCTGGAGGCGGATGGCGTCGCCTTTCAGCTCCCGCGGAAGGCCGGTGCCGTCGATCTCGTCGTTCGGGAGGATGGACCAGTGCGGGTAGGCTTTCAGATTTTCCGGAAATTCGGGACTGCTGACGCCGGCGCCGATGATGACAATCCGGATCTGCTCGGCCTGAGGCCGGGGGGCATGCATAATGGCGATGCCCTGGCTTCCGCCGGCGAGATCGGTTATCTGGAGGGCGACGTCCCGTCTGTTGTCCGCGTTGAAGTCTCCTTTCAGGAGATGCGGGTACCGTTCCAGGGTGATGGCGAACCGGGAATCCAGTTTCTGGCGGGTGAAGGCGAGGCGTGCCCAGACGGGAAGTTCCCGGAGCGGATTTTTAATGAGGCGCCCCTGCTGGGGGAAGGCGGTTGAGACGAAGAGGAAGACAAACAGCAGAAGCCGTTTCATCACTGCACTCCTTCGCGCGCTGATACTATTTCCTGCCTGCGCCGGATCCCGGACGGAGGCGGGCGATTTCCTGTTCGACGCGGTTCAGCAGGTCCGCCGTAAAGAGTTTTCCGGCCAGGGTCTGCCGTGCCTGCTTCCCGAGCTGTTCGTATTCAGCGAGGTCCTTCGAGTTCTTCGGTTCGACGATGATCACGCCGTTTTTCTTCAGCGCATCGAGCGATTTTCTGTTCTCTTCGCGGCTCAGGCGGGTGAGCTTCCCGAGATATATTTTCCCGTTGCGGCGGAGAATTTCCTGCAGGTCCGCCGGCAGCTGATCGAACTTTTTCTTTGATATGACGACCGCTCCCGCGGCATCCGCAAGCGGGACGTCGAGCATATATTTCGTGCGGGAAAACCATTGAAGGGCGATCATCGCAAGGGGGGATGCGTAGACGCCGTCGATGAGATGGGTCTGAAGAGAGGTGAACACGTCGGTGATGGCGAGCGGAACAACGTCGTGCACGTTGAGGGCGGCGATGGCCGCTTCCGCGATCGGGTCCCCTTCCCAGATCCACATCCGGACATTTTTCATGTCGGCCGGGCCTTCAACGCGCGTGTTGGTGAATACGTAGACGAATCCCACCTCCGCCCAGCCGAGGTTCACATAGCCGTTCTCTTCGAATGCCCGCTCGAATTCCGCATCGAAGGTCGCGTAGACCCGGTCGACTTCGTCATAGTTCCGGAAGAGAAAGGGAGCGTCGAGGATCCGGGCCGCGGGGGCGATGGTGGTAAGGCCGTTGCCGGTGACTCCGGCGCACTGAAGCTGGCCGAGGCGGATTTTCTGCAGGACGTCTTTTTCATCCCCCTGAACGCCCCCCGGGTAAATTTTGAAGCCGATTCTTCCGTGGCTCTCCGCCCGGACGGCCTGGTCGTATTCCTTCATGACGTTCATCCATGTGCTTCCCTCCGGCGCGACGGTGGCGAACTTGATGATATATTCCTGCGCGCCGAGTGGGGAGGAGGGGGCGAGGAGGAAAAGGATCAGGACTGTTCGAAGAATGATACGCCTCATGGGATATCCGAAGGTCAGAAAAGTGTGTCGGTTTTTGAGCGGAGAATCATCGCTTTCTTTTTTGCGATCGCGTTCGACAGACGCGCCTCCGGGAGCCGGTCGAGCGATGCCGTGTCGACCGCGGTGAGACAGCTCTCGAAGAGCTGTCGGTCCTGGCTCTGGACGGCGCAGGTTTTGGCGAAAAGGATGTAAGTCATCAGGAATTTTCCCCCCGAGATGCCGAGAGCGCGGTGGAAATAATTTTTCGCGAGCCGCGGATCGCCTCCAAACATGGCGGGCCTGCTTCCGTGATAGGCCCCGAGAAAACTCAGGGCGCCGCCGTAGAAGTACGTCGAATCGTTCCGGACGACGAACTCCATCATCGCCTCGATCTTCGGGAGATCGGCCAGCGCGGCCGGATCCGAAAGATTCAGAAGCACGGAATTGCCCCAGCCGACCGCGGTCCAGAACACGGCCGGAACATCGTCGCGGGAGAGCGACCGGAGCGCTTCCCGGAATTCCTGCGGCCCCTGTCCCCGTGCCGTCCTGAACGCGTCGCCGGCGTCCAGAATTCTGAAGCCGAAATCACGCCCGCGCGCATAGAACAGTTTCGCCCGTTCGACGCTGTCGTCCTCGGCGAAACCGAGGGCATAGCTCGAATATCCCATCGATGCGAGAAGAAGGTAATGCGCATTGCCGGGATCCCGGGCGATGAGCGTTTCGAGAAGCTTGAGGTCGGAGGCGATTGATGCCTGGGCGAGGGTGAGATCCTCCTCCCTGTTGATGACGTCGAAGCCGGTGTCGAGAACCGATCCGAGGGAGTTGAGCGCGATCTGCTGGATGCAGCCCCCGGCCGCGAAGATGAGGAGTATGAGCAGCGGAAGGATCTTCATCGGTGCGCCTAATATACAAAAACTCCCGCTGACCTGAAAGAGCGGACGTTCCCGTGGATGCCGGGATCTCCGATCCGCCCGTCTTCTTAAAAAATTTTAATATTGCATTAATATCATCCCAAAGACCACTTTCTTATATTGATGGAAACAATCGGAGTGGTGAATGAAGATTCTCGTTGTGGAAGATGAAAAAAAGGTGGCGAAATTCATTCAGCAGGGTCTGGAGGAGGAGCACTACGCGGTCGATGTCGCCGGCGACGGAGACCAGGGAGAAATCCTCGCCTCCGACGGGGGCTATGATCTGATCATTCTCGACATTTTTCTCCCCATCAAGGACGGCATCACCGTCCTGCGGAACCTCCGCGCAAAAAAAATGACCGTCCCCGTCCTGATCCTCACCGCCAAATCATCCACCGACGATAAAGTGGAGGGACTCGACAGCGGCGCCGACGATTATCTGACCAAACCGTTCGCCTTTGCCGAACTTCTCGCACGCACGCGCTCCCTCCTCCGCCGCGGCGCCACCGAAAAGACCACCATGCTGCGCGTCGCCGACCTTCAGCTCGATACCGTCTCCCATAAGGCGCGGCGCGGGGAGAAACTGATCGACCTCACCGGCCGCGAATACGCCCTCCTCGAATATTTCATGCGCAACCTCAACCGCGTCCTCACCCGGACGATCATCTCCGAACATATCTGGAGCTATAATTTCGACACCGGCACAAATGTGATCGACGTCTATATCAATCACCTCCGGAGCAAAATCGACGACGCTTTCGAGAAGAAACTGCTGCACACCGTCCGCGGCGTCGGGTACGTTCTCAAGGACGAGTGATGCTCGGCTTTTTCAAATCGATCCGTACCCGCCTCACCCTCTGGTATTCCCTCATCCTGCTGACCACCCTCGTCGCCTTCGGTCTGATCGCCTATACCTATTCACGCGAACAACTCCTCGATAATCTCGACAAGTCGCTCCTGAACGAAGTCCACTGGGTCAGGGCGATCATCGAGCCGCGGGGAAGCGGGATGCGCCCGAGCAAAAAATTCGTCTCCAAGAAAAAAACGATCGTCCTTCCCGAACAGCCTCCCCTTCCCGAAGAAGGCCAGGAGCCGTCCGATGCCGATGAAGAGGTCTGGAACCAGATCTATGAGCATGCCCTCATGAACTGGAAGAAGACCATGATCGAGGTGACCGACAAGTCGGGTCTGGTCGTCTTCCGGTCCTTCACTGTGGGAGAGGAGAATCCCATGGTCGGCGAAGTGCCGCTCGATACCACCAGGATCATCACCGTCCGGAGCGAGCGGGGAACGGATTTCCGTGTCGTGGCCACCGCGACCAAAATGACCCGCATCTACGTCGCCTATCCGCTCGGCGAGGTTACCGAGGTGCTCGACAACCTCTTCTCCATTTTCCTTATTCTCATTCCGATTGCGCTCGCCATCTCCATCGGCGGAGGCTGGTTCCTCGCCTATACCTCGCTCCGCCCGGTCGACGAAATAACGAAGGCCGCCCGCGAGATCTCGGCGCACAATCTCGCCACCCGCATCCCTCCCCGGGCCGTCCAGGATGAAATCGGCCGGCTGGTCGCCACCTTCAATGACATGATCGAACGGCTCCGGCTCTCGTTCGACCGCATCCGGCAATTTTCCGTCGACGCTTCCCATGAACTGCGGACTCCTCTCACGATCATGAGAGGGGAGGTCGAGCTCGCCCTCCGGAATACGAAGGAACCCGAGGAATACAGGCGCGTCCTCGTCAGCAACCTGGAGGAAATTCTCCGCCTGGCCACCATTATCGACAGTCTCCTCGCTCTTGCCAAGGCCGACGCCGATCTGGCCGACATTCCGCTCCAGCCGGTCAATATCCGCGATCTCATCGCGGAACTCTACGAGGACAGCGAGGTCATCGCCTCGAAAAAACAGATCACCGTACGCCTCTCGAGAAACACCGATGCGGTCGTCCTCGGCGATCCGGTCCGCCTCCGCCAGCTGTTCCTCAATCTTCTCGACAATGCGGTGAAATACACCCCCGAAGGGGGAACCGTCATCCTGAGCGCCGACCGGACGGAAGCGCATGCCGTTATCCGCGTCGCCGATACGGGCGTCGGTATCGCGCCGGAAGAGCAGAATAAGATCTTCGACAGGTTTTACCGGGTTGAGAAAGGGAGATCGCGCGACATGGGGGGAAGCGGGCTCGGGCTCTCCATCGCACAATGGATCGTCGGCCTGCACCACGGCACAATCGCGGTCGAGAGCGAGCCGGGTGCGGGAAGCACGTTCATCGTCACCCTTCCGCTCAGCTGACCGTCATCAGAAATCGGGTCCGAGGGAGAGGTAAAATTTCGGGTCCGAAAATTCCTTCAGCGTGTAGGCGTACGCCACGTCCATCTTGAGGAGAAATCCGAGGAAAGCGACCCGGAGGCCGTAGCCCATTCCCGACAGGAGATCCCGCATGTAGACCGTGCCGCCCGCATCGCGGTCGAAGGCCTTGAAGTCGCTCCGGTGATTCCACGCGGCGCCGACGTCGAGAAACAGGACCCCCGAGAGACTCTGGAAAAAGATGGGAAGCGGGCCGGCGGCAAAGTATCCGAAGAAGGGGAATCGCATCTCGAGATTCACCAGACCGTATTTCGTTCCGATTTCGGCGTTGTAATTATAGCCGCGGAGCGGGACGCCCGAGGTGAGGAACACGAAATCCTCGGCGCTGTCGATCGGAATGTGGTTTCCTTCGAACTGCCGGTTGATCCAGTTGTCGACGCCGCCGACCACGAAGCGCTGGGGATCGGGACCGAAACTGCCGCCCGCCGCCAGGCGGAGCGCGAAGGTGTAGTTCTTCCCGAGGTGATAGTAATTTCTGTAGTCGCCCAGGATGCTCGTGAACCCGAGCGACAGGCCGAGAATCTTCGGGCTTGCCATGGCGGTGAAGTTGTAGCGCTCGCCGTTGTCGGGAGAAATCATCCCCCAGAGACTGTTGTCGTGGACGTAGCTGACCGACGGGAGGATTACTGTCCGGGTCTGTGCGGGCTCGTCCAGGATATCCATGTTTTCCCGCGAGATGTTGAACCAGGAGAGGGATCCCTCCCAGCGGTTGAATTTATTGATGGGGTACGACGCCATCCCGGTCAGACCGTAATTGCGGAAGCGGTAGAGATGCTCGCCGAGCGTATCGTCGTCCAGGTAGAGGAATCTTGCGCTGTGAAAGATCTGGATGCCGTAATCGATCCTCTTGGGGAGGTACATGTACGCAAGCGCGAGGTTGCTGTTCTTGAAATCGAAGTAGAGATCGGTGAGGAGGTAGATCTGATGGTTGCCCAGCATGTCGCTGAACGCCATGATGGTCGATCCCTGGACGCCGTAGAAGGTGTTATAACCGGCGTTACCGTAGACGATGTCGGTTGAAAAATTCAGCTTGTATTTCGTCGGCACGTAATTTCCGAGGGAATCGATATTATGCGCGGCAAGGGGGAACCTCGCGGTGTCCGGTTTCCGTTCCTTCCGGTCGCGGTAGTTGTCGTTGAAGACATAATTGCGGAGGTCGAGCTTCACGGCGTTGCCGAAGACGCCGCTGGTATCGTGGGTGTCGGTTCTGATCACGACATCATCCGCGATGGCGACGCTGTCCGGATGGCCGGCGTCGTCATGCCTGGGGGCGGGCCGGAGCGAAAGCTGCCGGAGGAACTCCGTCGGTTCGAGCGATGCGAGGGGCGTTTTCTGATCGAGGGGATTCCGGAGGATGAAGAGGTCGAAGCCGGCGTAGACGAGCGAGCTGAAGGCCAGTTTTGTCCCGTCTTTCGAGAGGGAGAGCTGGTAGACACCGCTGATGGAATTGGTGAGCGGCCGGTAGGTCCCGCTGTCGAGCGAGAGCGCATAGATGTTGTTGATCCCGTTCAGGTCGGAGACGAAGAGGAGGTGTTTTCCGTCCGGAGCGGCGACGGGCGACGTCTCGTCGCTTTGGGGAAGATGGAGCAGGCGGGAGATCTTTTTTGTCGCGAGGTCGAGCCGGTAGAGATCGAGCTGGTGAAAATCGTAGTGCTGCATCCTGAAGTTTTCGGGGATGCGGTCGGGGTCCAGGTTGTCGCCGCGGTCGGAGCAGAAATAGATGGCCGTGCCGTCGGGGGACCAGGAGGGGTCGGCGTCGCTGAACGGATCGTGCGTGAGGTTTTCGAGCCGGTGCGAGTCCAGATCGTAGGTGTAGATGTCCGATCTGCCGTTTTTGAGTCCGATGAAGGCAAGCTGGTGACGCGGGTGAAGGGAGTCGGTTCCCTCCGGCGACCAGCTGACCGAGAAGATGCCGTCGAGGCCGAGTTCAATCTTCTGTTCGTCGCCGTTCTGGACATTTTTTATGATGATGGCGTCCTGGTCACTGCTTTTCGCCGCAAGGGCGAGAAAGCGGGAGTCGGGGGACCACGACATGCCGGGCGTCAGAAGGTGGAGCTCCTCAAAGTCGGGCGTGCGCTGGCCGCTGATGAGCTTGTCGCGCGAGGAACCGTCGGCGGCGCTCATGATATAGACGTCGAAGTAGGCGTCCGGATTGGAGATGAAGGCAAGCCGGTCGCCGGCCGGAGAAAGAGCCGGGCTCGTGTTGTAAAAACTGCCGTCCTTCCGGTGATCGGTGAGGCGCTTCGCATAATCCTCCGCCTCCGTCCGTTTTGCGATATCCGGCCAGTAGAGCACTTTCTGCTCCTTCTGCCAGCGCTCAGAGAGCTCCTCGACGTTGAGCCCGATCGCCGCGCGGAATCCCTGGTCCACATTGTGCGAGCTCCTGATGCGCATCAGGATTTCCGAGATCTTCTGCTCCCCGTACTTGGTCGCGATATAGTTCCAGACCGACTGGCCTCCGCGGTAGGCGAAATACCCGTCCAGCCGGTTGATCGGCGGGAGATACTCGTGCAGGGCGGCGTCGCGCAGGAACATGTCGGAGTTCGTATCCCAGTGAAGCGACTCGTATTCCGCCAGCCCCTCGTTGAACCAGAGGGGAAGCTGGAGCGTGATGTTGTTTGTGATGATCGACTGGATCGACCCGCCGTAGAACATGTCGTTGATGACGGCATGGACGAGTTCGTGGTGAATGACGTGCCGGAATTTCTTGTAGTCCCCCTCGAAGGGAAGGACGACCCGGTTCTTGAACATTTCGGTCACGCCGCCGATGCCTTCCTCGAGATAGGAATTCACGACGTTCGTCTGCTGAAAGTCGTTGTGCGAATTATAGACCACGATGGCGATCCGGTTCGTGATCTGGTAGCGGAACGACGCGCTGATCCGCGCGTAGGAGGATTCGGCGATATCGGCCGCGAAGGCCGCCAGCTGTTCCCCGCCGAGACTGTAATAGACGTCGAAGTGGTTCGACTGGATGTAGTACCATTCGAATTCGCGGTACTGGACCTTATTCTGACCGAACTGGGTATCCTGGGCGGAGGCGGAGGAAAACAGAACCGCGAGGGAACAGAACAGCAGTACAGCGGCACGTTTCATCGGATCGATCCTTGTCATCAATAATCGTTAAACCATCCGGAATCCCGCAGAGTTCCCGGGGCGGAATGTTACGCCGGGAGCGGCGCAGTGCCGCCCGCGGTCCCGTGAGGGTCCTGCGGCAGAACCTCGTTCATCGAGCCGGTGCGGTATCCCTGCAGATCGAGGGTCACATAGGTGAAGCCGAGCTCCTTCAGGCGCGCGACGATCGCCGTCCGCAGTTCCCCCTCGAACAGGCGCCCGATCTCCTCGGGACCCACTTCGATCCTGGCGGTGTGTTCATCATGCTGTCGGACCCGGAAATGCCGGAAACCGTTGTCGCGGAAGAGCGATTCCGCCCGGTCGACCCGGGAAAGATTCTCCTTCGTGATCCCCGTCCCGTACGGAAAGCGGGAGGAGAGACAGGCGAATGAGCCCTTGTTCCAGGTCGGCAGGTTGAGTTCCCGGGAGAGATCGCGGACATCCTGCTTCCGGAATCCGGCCTCGAGGAGCGGCGAGCGGACTTCCTGCTCCGACCGCGCCAGCATGCCGGGCCGGAAGTCGGACAGGTCGTCGACGATGGTGCCGTCGGCGATCCACCGGATCGATCGTTCGGCCGCAATTGCGCGGAGTTTCGAAAAAAGTTCCGTCTTGCAGTAGTAACATCTGTCGGCCGGGTTCTCCCGGAATTTGAGGTTGTCGGTTTCCTCGGTCCGGACTTCCGCCACACGGGCGCCGATCTCCGCGGCGACCTTCACCGCCTCCTCGTATTCGCGGGTCGGATAGGTTTCGGATTTTCCGATGACGGCGAGTGCGCGGGCGCCCAGGACGTCGGCGGCGACCTTCAGGAGGAGTGTGCTGTCGACCCCGCCGGAATAGCCGATGACGAGGGAGTCCATCGAACGGAGAATCGACTGCAGATGGAGATATTTCTCTTCTAGGTCCCGGTTCATGCTGGGTTCGGGTCCGCTCGGTCCGGCTACTTTTTCAGGATGCGGGTGAATTCCGAAAGCGAGTGGACGCCGGGAAACTCCTGTTCGAACATGTTTTTCTTGAGCGGGTCGAGCTGGAAGGATGTCTTGAGGGATTCGATGGCATCGAACGTCTTGCGCATGAGAAAGAGAACCTTGGCCCTGCTGTAGTGGGGATCGGACCACTTCGGTTCCAGTTCGATGCATTTGTTGAACGATTTGAGGGCTTCCTTGAAATATCCGTATTCGAGTAGTGTTTCGCCGAGGTCGAACCAGGCTTCGGTATTGGCGGGATCGAAGCGGACCGTCATCCGGTAGCTGTAGAGCGCTTCCTTCCACTTTCCGAGATTATAGGCCGCGTCGGCCTTCGCGTACCAGAGTTCGGGATAGGTTTTGCAGAGGGTGAGCGCCTTGTTGTAGTCGTTGTAGGCCTTCCGGTGCTGGGCGAGGGAATCGTAACAGCTCCCGCGGCCGAAGTACGATTCGTAATGGGTCGGATCAAATTTGATCGCCTGGGTGAAGCACTTGATCGCCTCCGTGAAGAGGCCGAGTTCCTCGTAGGCGTTGCCCAGATTATGCCAGGCGGGGATGTCCTTCACGTCGATGCGGAGCGTTTCGCGGTAGCAGTGGATCGCGTCGTGCAGTCTGCCGAGGTTGGCGAAGGCGTTTCCCTTGTTGTACCAGGCGGCGGTGAACTCCGGCCGGAGCGCGATGGCGAGGTCGTAGCTCTCGATCGAGGTGGAATAGCGGGCGAGCCGGTTCAGGACGATGCCGCGGTTGTACCAGGCGTTGTAGTTGAACGGATCGAGGTCGAGGTGGCGTTCGTAACAGCGGAGGGCCTCCTCGAGGTTGTTCGAACAGTCGTAACAGTAGCCGAGCTCGTAGAGGGCGTCCTTGTGCTGGGGGGTGATGTCGAGGAGATACTGGAATATCCCGATCGCCTCGGGGAACCGCTCGAGCTTTTCGAACACGATCCCCTTGCTGAAGAGTCCGTCCTCATTGAAGGAATCGAGTTCGAGGAGCTTGTCGAGCGATGCGAGGGCTTCCTCATAGCGGCCGAGGTGTTCCAGCGCGATGCCCCGGTTCAGAAAGAGTTCGGCGTCGACGGGATTGAGCGCCAGCGCCTTGTCGAAGCAGGCGAGCGCCTCCTCATGCCGTTGAAGATGATTGAGGATGATCCCTTTTCTCTGCCATGCGTCGGCATTGAACGGCAGGTGTTCGAGCAGAAGGGAGGTGAAATGGAGCGCATCTTCGAACCGTTCCTTTTCGAAGTAATAATTGATGATTTCCTCGAGCGACTCGATATTCAGAAAGCCCTGGTCGTGGAGGTGTTCCTGCAGGCGCTGAATCTGTTCGTCGTCGCTTTTGTTCTGATCGAAATCGTCCCGGTGTTCGGTATCGTCGAATTCGAAAGTATCCATAGGGAGCGGTTGTCGGAGCTGACCGTTTGTCTGAAACAGTCGTATTTGATGCAAGGAAACAAAAAAATAATCCTAAGTCAAGTAATCCCCCGGTGCAGTTCGTTGATTTTTTGACGGAAATCAGGTATATTGATCTCCTGGCACGCCGATGATCTCCGAGAATATCCGAAATATCCGCGATCGCGTCGCGGGTGCGTGCGCACGGAGAGGTCGGAATCCGCAGGATGTTGTCCTTCTCGCCGTTGCGAAGACGTTTCCCGGTTCGTTGATCTCCGAAGCCGTTGAGGCCGGCGTTGCGGACATCGGTGAAAATTACGTGCAGGAAATGCTGCGAAAACAGGAGATTGTGAAGGATCCCCGTGTTCGCTGGCATTTCATAGGCCACCTGCAGCGGAACAAGGTCCGATCGCTGATCGGCCGTGTCGGGCTCATCCACTCCGTCGATTCGTTTCAGCTCGGGCAGGAAATATCCGCCAGAGCGTCGGACGCGGGCATCGTCGCGACGGTCCTCGTCCAGGTGAATACGACCGGTGAGCGGACAAAATTCGGCACTGCGGTGAAGGATGCCCAAGGCCTGACGGAGCGTCTCCTCGCTCTTCCCCGTCTCGCGGTCGCAGGGTTCATGACCATCGGGCCGATGCTTCCCGATCCGGAGCAGTCGCGTCCGGCGTTCCGCGAACTCGCAGGTCTCCAGGATTCCTGCAGGCGGGATGGTATTTTTCTTCCCCATCTGTCGATGGGCATGACGAACGATTTTGAAATTGCAGTCGAAGAAGGTGCAACGCTGATCCGGGTGGGGACCGCTATTTTTGGAGCGCGCACCCCGGCCGTCCCGGTCGGCCTCCAGAACAGGAGAGACTGAAATGGATCCCAACATGGTGGCAGGACGGACGTTCCGGCGGAAATTCCGCGGTGCCGACTCGTCTGAAGTCAATTCGTTTCTGCGGGAGGTCGCCGACTATTGCCGGCTTCTCGTCCTGCAGAAGGACCAGCTCGAACAGCGTGTCGCCTCGCTCGAAGCGGAGGTGAACGCCGTCCGGACGCTCGAACGCTCCATCCAGCAGACGCTGGTGCAGGCCCAGGAGACCAGCGCGCGAACCGTCGATGCCGCGAAGAAGGAGGCCGATCTCATCCGTCAGGAGGCGGCGGGAAAGGCGGCGCGCACCATCGAGGAGGCGTACGCCGCGCTGACCGGGGTGAAGGAGGCGACGATCATCCTGACCGCGAAGAGGGACGCCATCCGCGAACGGCTGAAGCTTTTCCTCCAGTCGGAACTTGATATGATCCGGTCATTCGACAGCGGGGAACCGTCGTTCTCCCCCGAACGCGTCCGCACCGGTCTGAAGGAGTCGGACGAGATGCGGGAGATCGAAGAGATCATCAAAACTCTCGGTGACGAACAATGAGTCCGTTGAAGAAACAGCTCGGCGAAACCCTCCGGTACATCCGGCGGCACACCCGGTCGAAGCCGGAGATCGGCATCATCCTCGGAACGGGACTCGGCGGGCTGGTGAAGGAGATCGACGCGGAAACGGTCCTCGACTACGAGGAGATCCCGCATTTTCCCGTGTCGACCGTCGAGTCGCATCACGGGAAGCTGATCTTCGGAACGCTTTCGGGAAAGCGGATCGTGGCGATGCAGGGGCGGTTTCACTATTATGAAGGCTACACGATGCAGCAGGTGACCTACCCGGTCCGCGTCATGTCGGCAAAGGCGGGCCTCGGGGTCGGCACCCTTCTCATCTCGAACGCCGCAGGGGGAATGAACCCGAAATTCCGCCGCGGCGATCTGATGATCATTACGGATCATATCAACCTCCAGGGAGACAATCCTCTCATCGGCCCGAACGATCCGGAGCTCGGTCCCCGGTTCCCCGACATGTCGGAACCGTACGACCGCGGCCTGATCGCGCTTGCCGGCAGGCTCGCCGGCCGGAAGCGGATTCCGCTTCGCCGCGGCGTCTTCGTGGCGGTCCAGGGGCCCAATCTTGAAACCAGAGCCGAGTACCGGTTTCTCCGGAAGATCGGCGCCGATGCGGTCGGCATGTCGACCGTTCCGGAATCGATTGTGGCCAACCACATGGGCATGCGGGTCTTCGGAATGTCGATCATCACCGACGAATGTTTCCCCGAGACGCTCCGTCCCGTCGACGTTGCCGAGATCATCGCGGTTGCAAATGCGGCCGAGCCGAAGTTGACGATGATCATGAAGGAACTTGTGGGACGTCTCTAATTCATGTATATTGTATCCCTTTCAACGATCATGCAGACCTGCCGACTGCTCCGGCATCCGGCGGCCCATGTTTAACTGAATATTCATCCTGTGTTCAAAGAATTATCCGATAAACTCCAGTACGCCGGTCTCGAGAAACGGACCCTCGAATTCTGGCGGAAACAGAAAATATTTGAAAAAAGCGTGTCGGGCCGCGAAGGGGGCGAAGGCTTTACCTTCTTCGAAGGACCTCCGACCGCCAACGGCCGCCCGGGCATCCACCATGTCATGAGCCGGACCCTCAAGGACCTGATCTGCCGCTACAAGACGATGCGCGGCTATCAGGTTCACCGGAAGGCGGGATGGGACACTCACGGGCTCCCGGTCGAGATCGAGGTCGAAAAAGCCCTCGGCTTCCGTCACAAGGACGACATCGTGAAATTCGGTGTCGCGAAATTCAATGAGGAATGCCGGAAATCGGTCTGGAAGTATAAGACCGAGTGGGAATCGATGACCCAGCGGATGGGCTACTGGGTCGATCTCTCCGATCCCTACATCACCTTCGAGAACAGGTATATCGAATCGGTCTGGTGGTCCCTCAAACAGTACTACGACGCCGATCTGATCTACAAGGGATTCAAGGTTCAACCCTACTGTCCCCGCTGTGAAACGCCGCTGTCATCCCATGAGGTCTCCCAGGGGTATGAGGATGTCAAGGACCCGAGCGTCTATGTCAAGATGAAGGTCCGCGGAGAAGAGCAGACCTTTTTCCTCGTCTGGACTACGACGCCATGGACACTCATATCCAACGTCGCCCTGGCGGTTCATCCGCAGATCGACTATGTCCGCGTTTCCTACCGCGGCGAGACCTGGATACTCGCCGAAGCCCGTCTCGGCGTCCTCGAGGGAGAGTATACCGTGCTGGAACGGTTCAAGGGCGGAACGCTGGCAGGCAGGGAATACGAACGGATCTTCAACTATCACGCGGTGCGGGAGAAAGCGTTCTATGTCGTCACCGCCGATTTTGTCACCACCGAGGACGGCACGGGCATTGTCCATATCGCTCCGGCCTACGGTGAGGACGACTATCAGGTATCGCGCAAATTCGGCCTGCCGACGATTCACCCGGTGAATACCAGCGGCGAGTTCGAGTCCGCCGTGAGCGACTTTGCGGGGAAATTCGTCAAGGAGGCCGACGCGGAGATCATCTGGAATCTCCGCGAACGCGGAATCCTCTACAAGAAGGAGACGATCACCCACAGCTATCCGCACTGCTGGCGGTGCAAGACTCCGCTCCTCTATTATGCGCGTGAATCGTGGTACATCGCGACCACAAAGTATGCCCGCCGGATGGTGGAACTGAATACGGCGATCAACTGGTATCCGCCCGAGGTCGGGGTGGGCCGGTTCGGTAACTGGCTCGAGGAGAACAAGGATTGGTCCCTGTCGCGCGATCGTTTCTGGGGCACGCCCCTGCCGATCTGGGTCTGCGGCAGCTGTGGCGGGCACAAGTGCATCGGCAGTATTGAGGAACTCAAGGCGGGCAAACATTTCGCCGAACCGGTCGATCTCCACAAGCCGTATGTCGATGAAGTGACCTTCGACTGTTCGTGCGGAGGGGAGATGCGGAGAACGCCGGAACTGATCGATGTCTGGTATGATTCGGGTGCGATGCAGTTTGCGCAGTGGCACTATCCGTTCGAGAACAGCGACCTCTTCGGGGAGCGGCATCCGGCGGATTACATCTGCGAAGGAATCGATCAGACGCGCGGTTGGTTTTATTCGCTTCATGCCATCAGCTCCTTCCTCTTCAACAGACCGGCGTTCCGGAACGTGATCGTGAACGAACTGATCCTGGACAAGGAAGGGATGAAGATGTCCAAGACGAAGGGAAACACGGTCGATCCCTTCGCGATCATCGAGAAATACGGCGCCGATACGCTCCGGTGGTATCTCGTGGCGACGAGCCCGCCCTGGAGGCCGACGCTGTTCGATGAACAGGGTCTGGTCGAGGTCCAGAGGAAATTTTTCGGCACGCTCCTGAACACCTATTCGTTCTTCTCGCTGTACGCCAACATCGACCGGTTCACCTACGCGAAGGGGCGGATCCCGGTCGCCGAACGTCCCGAAATCGACCGCTGGATTCTCTCGGCGGCGAACACTCTCGTGAAGAACTACCGGACGGCGATGGATGAGTACGATGTGACGCGGGCCGCCCGGGCGGTGAGCGACTTCACCATCGATCAGCTCTCGAACTGGTACGTCCGCCGGAACCGGCGGCGCTTCTGGAAGAGCGAGATGGGGCCCGACAAGCTGTGCGCCTACCAGACCCTTTACGACTGTCTGATGGTGATCGCAAAGCTGATCGCCCCGTTTGCGCCGTTCCTCGCCGAGGAGCTGTACCGCAATCTGAGCGGGGTCACGAAGAAGGAAGCCGCCGAATCGGTGCATCTGGCATTCATTCCGGAGGTCGAAACAGAGGCGCTTGATCCTGAGCTCGAGGCAAGAATGGCGCAGGCGGAACAGATCGTCTCGCTGGTGCGGGCGATCCGGAACAGGGTGAATCTCAAGGTGCGTCAGCCGCTCCGGCGGGTGATCATTCCGGTGACGGGCGACAGGCACCGGCAGAGCATTGCGCGCATGGAGGAGATCATCCTCGAAGAGATCAACGTGAAGGCGATCGAGTACGTGCAGGACGATTCCCGGATCGTGCATAAGACTATTAAACCTAATTTTAAGTCGCTCGGTCCAAAGCACGGAAAAGTGGTCCAGCCGGTGGCCGCCGCCATCAGGACGTTCGGTCAGGCCGAGATCGCCGCGCTGGAAAAACAGGGTGAGATCCTGGTGCCGATCAACGGGATTGAAATCACGGTGACGCGCGACGACGTCGAGATCCTGCATGAGAACGTCAAGGGCTGGGTGGCGGAATCGGCGAACGGTCTCACCGTCGCCCTCGATACGGAGCTGAATGAGGAGCTTCTGAACGAGGGTTTCGCCCGGGAATTCGTCAACAGGGTGCAGAATCTCCGGAAGGATTCGGGATTCGAGGTGACCGACCGGATCCGCATCGCCTTCACCGGCAGTGAGAGGCTGGTCGGCGCTGTCACAGCGCTCGCTCCGTACATCAAAAATGAAACGCTTGCGATCGACATTCACCCGGACGCCGGAGTGGCCGGGGAGGAGATCGACGTCAACGGCGAATCGTGCCGCCTCCGCATCGAGCGGGTGGTCGCCCAATCATGAATTGCGTCAACGGCTGAACCAGTCAATATATTTCTTCACTGTCAGAAAGAAGGAACCTATGGCAAAAGCAAAGAAACCCGCTCCTGTGACGGCGAAATCAGGCACAAAGCCGAAGGCGAAGATGGAGAAGCCCGCCCCGGCCGGAGCGAAAACCAGGGTCAAGGTGAAGCCGCGACTGGCGAAAACCGATGAATCCAAGGCCCCCGTGAAGCGGGCCGTTTACTCAGCCCATGATCTCCAGCATTTCAAACAGATCATCATCGAAAAGAAAAAGGAGATTCTGGAAGAGCTGGAGACGCTCCGCGACAGCATGATGGATGCCGCGACGGGGGAGTATGCGAGCGAGAATTCCATGTACTCTACGCATATGGAGCAGGGGACCGACGCGATGGAACGCGAGAAAACCTTTCTTTTCGCCTCGAGGGAGGGAAAATTTCTGAATTATCTCGAGGACGCCCTCTCCCGCATCGAAAAAGGGGAGTACGGCCGGTGTACCAACTGCGGCAAGCTCATCGAGAAGGAGCGGCTTGAAGCGGTTCCGCACGCCCAGCAGTGTCTGCAGTGTAAGCTCCGGTCGGGGAAATAGCGGAGAGCGGCGTGAAGGTTCTCAACCTCAGCATATTCATCGTTCTGGCCGACCAGCTGACGAAACTCTGGATCAAGGGGATTCAGATACCAGCGATCGGGCTCCGGTTCGCCGGGGTTCCCATCGGTTCGAGCCGGCCGATTTTCGGCAATATCCTCCGCCTGACCTACATCGAAAATCCCGGGATGGCGTTCGGGATCGACATCGGTGGAAAGATCTTCTTTTCGCTCTTTTCCATCCTCGCAAGCCTCGGGATCCTTTTCTACATGTACAAGGCGCGGCATGAAAACCTTGCCTTCCGCATTTCCCTCGCCATGATCCTCGGCGGCGCAATCGGCAACCTCATCGACCGCGTCTTCTACGGACTCCTGTTCCACGAAGGTCCGCTGTTTTACGGGAGAGTCGTCGATTTCATCGATGCCGATTTTTTTACGCTGAATTTTTTCGGCTATCATCTCTCCCGCTTCCCGGTCTTCAACCTCGCCGACGCCTCGGTCACCTGCGGCGTGATCCTCATGATCTTTTCCCACCGCCGCACGGCTGAGACCGGAACTTCCCCCGGGAGCGGGACGCCCGATCCGGTACCCGTGTCCGAAGCCGATCTCGGCAACCCCGATTCCACCCTGACCTGAAGAGGATGCCCTCCCGGGAAATCCACATCGACGTGCCGCCGGGACAGTCACCCGAACGGCTCGACGTCTATCTCACCCGCCACATCGAGAACGCCACCAGAGCAAAGGTCCAGAAGGCCATTCGCGCGGGACTCGTCCGGATTGGCGGAAGTGAAGCGAAGGTGAGCTACAGGGTGTCCGGCGGGGAATCGATCGATATCACAATTCCCAAACCGCCTCCCCCGGACGTGGAACCGGAAAACATCCCCCTCGAAATCGTCTACGAAGATGATGCTCTCCTGGTCGTCAACAAGCCGGCGGGGATGGTGACCCATCCGGCGTTCGGACATTATACCGGGACCCTGGTCAATGCCCTCCTCCATCACGCGGGAGCGGGCCTTTCCGCCGTCAATGACCGCACGCGCCCCGGCATCGTACACCGGCTCGACAAGGATACCAGCGGTCTTCTCCTGATCGCCAAGAACGACACGGTTCACGCGCATCTCGCCGGCCAGTTTTCCCGGAGAGAAACCGAACGCGAATATCAGGCGGTCGTCTGGGGAACGTTCGACGGTAAGAAATCAGGCGTCATCGAGGCAGCCCTCGGGCGCAGTGCATCCGACAGGAAGAAAATCGCCGTCCGCTCCGAGGGAAAACCGGCGGTGACGACCTATCGCGTCGTTGAAGAGTTCGGATTTCTCTCGCTTCTCTCCCTTAAGCTCCTCACCGGCCGGACTCACCAGATCCGCGTGCATCTCCACCATATCGGACATCCGGTCTTCGGGGATCCGATCTACGGGGGAAGAAGAATCGCCTGGGGACCGACGACGCCGTCACGCCGGGATTTCGTCCAGCGGCTTCTCACCATCATCGGGAGGCAGGCCCTCCATGCAAAAACGCTCGGTTTTATCCACCCGGTGACCGGGGAACGGAAACGGTTCGATTCCGCCCTTCCCGCCGATATGACGGAACTCCTCGCGATTCTCCGCTCCGGGATCACATCATAGTCCCGAAGCCATCGACGCATCACCGCTGTACGTCCATCGCCCGCTGTACATCGTCCGCGGTATGAAATAGGTCACCGGACGGGTCAGGCCGATCCGGCAGGGGAGCCGGTCAAAGGTCACCTGAATCTGTTCGACGAGTTTGTCGCCCGCCCCCATTTCCCACGAAACAGGCACCGTCAGATCGGAATCCGGGAAGGAATACCACGACATCACCGCTGTGCTCTCTTTCTCCATGCTGTACTTCCACGGCGATCGGAGCGTCCGGCCGGGATTCAGGGTGCCGCTGTAACGGACCGCCACGGTGTACGGTCTGAACTGAAAATGCATTCTGAGCGTGACAGCGTGCCGGCAGACGTCACCGTTCCGGGAAAGCGTGTCGGACCGGTCAATGTGAACCCACGTTGTGTCGAAATACTCTGGGACCGGCAGGTCCCTGACCGTTGAGCGCCCCGACACAACGCCCTCCGTATCTCCCGTCCGGTATCCGATGCCGTCCAGAAACTCACTCCCCTCAAGCGAAAGACCGCAAGCGCCGGTATTGAGCGAAACGGCGGCCCGAACGTTGACCTCCCGCTCCCAGCGTGGGGAGAAAACCGGCACAAACAGAAGATAGGAGTATATGGCGATCATGACTGCGAGGGCGAACCGGTTCCCGACCGGACCAGCCATTCTGCGCAGTGCACGCGCGACCTGATCCGACTGGCGGGCCAGTGCGACGGTTCCGGTGAGGAACGGAAGGCTCAGGAGACTCAGAAGGATGACGAACGTTGTGTTCCGGACCGGCCAGTTCGAGACCGGGGATGCGGCGAACGACCTGAGGAGCAGGACCAGCCATTCGGAGAATACCAGCCGAAACGGCCAGACGGGCGCGAGGAGCGCGAGAGAAATTTTGACCCCCGGCCAGGGAACGAGGACGGCAAGCGACAGCAGAAGAAGAGCCGCCGCCGGTTCGATGCCGAGTTTTGTGTTCAGGAGCGAAAGGAGAAATGTGAGGATAATCAGGGAGATGGCCGAAATCAGAAAATACCCCGAAGGGCGGCGGGAAATCCGGAGTCGCCTCAGAAGAACAATCCAGACCGGGAGCAGAACGGCGGCCGAACTGATCCCGAGCAGGACGTAGACGCCTGCGTTCGTGACCCAGGGAAACCGGACGGAACGCACGAGGGAGACGACGTCGCCGGAACAGACTGCGGCGCTGAGGAGGATGAGCGAACTCAGCCAGATCTTGAAACACGACCAGCGCACCCGGGGTGTCCCGGGCGGTTCCTGCCTGCGGAGGCGGATAAATGCGGCGATAGCCGTGAGGAATGCTAGCACGGGTAGCGCAGTGAGTGCGCCGGCAGGAAGGACGATCACAAGAGGGCCGGCGAGCCAGAGCCAGTACCGCTCGGGCGACCGGGAGGGGACTCCGCCGTCAAACCGGTTGAAGAGACGGAGGACGAGCTCGCCCGTTCTGCCGAGGCCGCGGGGATCGAAATTTCCGATATTGTCGCACGGTGTATGGATGGGGCTTGCAATGTCGGTGGAAAAGTCAATAGCGGGAACCCCGCGGGCCAGGAAGGATTCATGGTCAGAACCGGCCCCGGAGCCGGTCGCGTAGTTCAGGGAAAAAAAGTGGGTCGGATACCGGAGGGCCGTATAGCCGAGGATCCGGTACTCCTCGACCGTAGCGCGAACAAGCCACGAAGGGGCGCTCATGCCGCCTCTGCCGTCGGGATCGATGTCCAGAACGCCGAGACCGTTGGCCATGTCGGTCTGGAGCATGAGGGTGACGCTGTCGATGGAGATGAAGTGTCCGGCGAAATACTCGGAGCCGCAGAGATCCTGTTCCTCCCCGCCGAAGCAGCAGAAGACGATCGTGGAGGCATGCACGGACGACGCGAGCACCCGGGAGCACTCGATAACGACGGCCGAGCCCGAGGCGTCGTCGTCGGCGCCGGGGGCTTCCGGACTGCTCGAGTCGATGTGGCCGCCGATGACGATGATGCGACCGGAGGTTCCCCGTTTGATGCCGACCGCGATACCGCTTGAGGTGTTGACCTTGTGGGTAAAGTCGAACGGCATGATGTAGGAGGTGTCACAGCCGTTCGCGCGGAACTGATCTGCGGCAAAGCGGAGGGCGGCGGCTTCGGCTGGAGATCCCATCGGGCGGGGTCCTATGTCGACCGCGAGATGCCGGACGGTTTCAGACGCCCGTGCGGTGGAGAAGAGTTCCCCTGCCGCGCCCGGGGTTGAGAGGATCAGGAGGAGCGCGGCGGCGGCGACGGTTTTCATTGCAGGGCGCGGGAGAAAAAATCGAGGATCGCAGTGTGGTAGCTCTCGCCGCCCGAATCCCACGTGTTGTTGTGCTGGGCGTTCGCGATCGGAAGAAGCGTCTTGGGTCCGCGGGCGGCCGCGTAGATCTGCCGGGAATACCCGGGCCGGATGCGGACGTCGTGTTCACTGTACGCGATGAGCAGGGGGATCCGGATCCGTCCAACGGCGTCGAGGGGTGAAACATCGCTCGCCTTGAAATCGGCGAGGAATTCGGAGCGGACGATGACCAGGTTTCTGAGGTAATGGAACGGAAGTTTGATCATCCGTTTCTGATAATCGTCGAAAATCGACCGGAGGGTTGCGAAGGAGTTCTCCGCCGCCACCGCGGCGATCCGCGGGTCGATGGCTGCGGCCTGGAGGGCCACGGCGGCGCCCATCGATGTTCCAAAGAGTCCGACCTGCGGGCGGGGGCCCGGACTGCGTTTGAGAACCTGATCGATCACCCTCATGACGTCGATCTTTTCGTAATACCCGTAGGTGCAGAATCTGCCGCCGCTCTCTCCGTGGCGCCTCGAATCGAAGAGGACGGAGGTATAATGGTGGTCATGGAAAAGTTTTGCGGCGCGCAACCCGTCGATCCGGCAGTCGCCGACCCCGTGCAGGTAGAGAATGGTACCCCGGACCGGTTCCGCTCCCGGGATGAGCCATGCGTTCAGGGTGAGCCCGTCGTCCGTCCCGATCAGGAGCGATTCGGAGGGGAGTCCGAGATCGTCCGGGTGTGCCGGGGCGCCCATAGAGCGGTAATAGTCGGCCCGCCGGCGCTTCGGCCGGAGAAGAAGTGTCGGGCCGATGAGGAGAAGAATGAGCGTCACCGTGGCGAGGAACAGAAATGCGGTAATCGCCAGCACCAGGAGGAGCGACATGTCCTAAAGCCGTGCCGGAAGGAGTGGGATGCGGATCATGGAATCAAATATAGGCAGAGGAGAAATCCAAAGCAAACGGTCCGGCAGGAATAAGCGTGAAAATACAGGCATTTTCGTATATTGACTGACTATGAAGACCGATCGGCGTGTTGTCATCGTTCACGACTGGCTCACCGGCATGCGCGGAGGCGAGGCGGTCCTCGAGGTGCTCCTCGAGCTTTTTCCCGCCGCGCCGGTCGTGACGCTCGTTCACCGGACCGGAAGCTGTTCCCCCTCCATCGAATCGCGCACGATTCTGACCTCTCTGCTCCAGCGTCTGCCGTGGGGAAGCACGAAGTACCAGCGGTATCTCCCCCTGTTCCCCCTTCTCACGCGCACGATGAAACTGCCGCCGGCGGACCTGGTGATCTCCAGCAGTCATGCCGTGGCGAAAGGGATCGCCGTTCCGGAGGGCGTTCCCCACATCTGTTACTGCCACACCCCGATGCGATATATCTGGGACCAGTTCGACGATTACTTCGGCGGCGCGAGGGCATGGAGCCCGGCCGGCATGGTGATGCGGCTTCTCCGCGGGCCCTTCCGGCGCTGGGACCTCGGTTCTGCCGCGCGCGTCACCCGCTTCATCGCCAACTCGGAGAATGTCCGGGAACGGATCTCCCGGATCTACCGCCGGGACGCGGATGTCGTCTATCCGCCCGTTGATCTGCGCCGGTTTTCCGTTTCAACCGCCGGAAAAGGGTATTTCCTGGTCGTTGCGGGGCTTGTGCCCTACAAGCGGATCGATATTGCCGTACGGGCCTGCAACCTGCTGGGGAACCGGCTGGTGGTCGTGGGTGGGGGTACGGAAGAGGGCAATCTGCGCAGGATCGCCGGTCCGACCATTGAATTTACGGGGCGCATTCCGGACGGGGAAGTGGTGCGCCGGTACAGGGAGTGCGAGGCGCTCATCTTTCCGGGGGAGGAGGATTTCGGCATCGTCCCGCTCGAGGCGATGGCGTGCGGAAAGCCGGTGATTGCATTCGGGCGGGGAGGCGCGCTGGAGACGGTGGTGGACGGCGTGAACGGACTCTTCTTTTCCCGCCAATCGGAGGAATCGCTCATTGAGGCGATCGGCCGGTTCGGGACGCTCCGGTTCGATCCCGCGGCGATTGCAAGGACGGTGGTCCGGTTCGACAGGCCGCAAATGAAAGAAGCCCTTGCGGGCTTCTTCCGTGCACAGGGTCTGCTGTAACCGGTACCGCGTCTACTTCATCTTTTCGATGGTGGTGATTTCGCGGAGGAGGTCCTTCTTCGTAAACCGGGATTTGCTCATGATCGTGGAGATGAATCCCTGCATCTGCTCGCGCGTCTCCTCGTCGATCTCCATCGAGGTGAGAATGATGATCGGAACGTTCCGGGTCGACTGCTGTTGCTTCAGCTGATAGGCGACGTTGAAGCCGGAAATATCGGGCATGATCAGGTCGAGGATGATCAGGTCGGGTTTTTCCGAGGCGGCGAGGTGCACCCCTTCCTTCCCGTGCATCGATTTGATGACTTCATACCCTTCCGATTCGAGGATGACCTGGATCAGCTCGGCGGCGGTCTTGTCGTCGTCGATGATGAGCACTTTCGGATGATCCTTGTTCTTGACCGTCCGGAGGGGGACCCGCTGTACCGCCTTGATCAGTTCATCGCGGTTCACCGGCTTGACGAAATAATCGACCGCGCCCATGCTGAAGCCGAGTTTTTTCTCGTCCGTGATCGAAATAATGATGATCGGAATATCCTTGCAGATCGGGTGCCGTTTCAGTTCCTTCAGGACCTGCCAGCCGTCCTTGATCGGCATGATCATGTCGAGCGTGATGATGTGCGGCTTGAGCCGTTTCGCCTTTTCAATTCCCTCCGAACCGTCCCGGGCGGTATCCGTTCTGTATCCCGCCTCCTGCAGGTACATCTGGATCAGCTGGCTGGCCTGCGGGTTATCCTCGATGATCAGCACGAGCGGTTTTTCCCCCTCCTTCGTCGTGACCTGCTGATCGTTCACAACCCTGAGGAGCTGATCGGCTGATTCGACGACCTCGCCGGCAACCACCATCGGGATCCGGAAACGGAACGTGGCCCCCTTCCCCCATTCGCTCTCGACGGTGATCTGACCGCCGTGGAGCTCGACAAGCCGTTTTGTGATGACCAGGCCGAGGCCTGTCCCTTCCTTGGACCCGTGGGCGTTCTTCCCCTGTTGGAACGCGTGGAACAGGCGGGGAAGGTCCTCCGGCTTGATGCCGATGCCGGTATCGATGACGGCGATTTCGATTTCGTTCACGAACCGACGCATGGAGACCGTGACCGTACCCCCCTGATTGCTGTATTTAATGCCGTTGGAGACCAGATTGACCAGAATTTGCTTGAATCTCGTCTGGTCGACCACCAATTGATCGATTTCCGGGGCAATGTCGAATTTCAGTTCGGCATGTTTCTGGTGGAGAAGCGACTGCATGACCCGGGCGACGCTTTCCGTAAAGTACGATATCGGATAGGCTTCGACGTGGAGCTCCATTTTCCCCGCCTCGATCTTCGACAGGTCGAGGATGTCGTTGATCAGTCCCTGCAGGTGCTTTCCGCTTTCATGGATGTTCTTCATGAAATCGCTCACCTTCGCCTCGGGGAGGATGCTCAGGTCGTTCGTGAGGATCTCGGAGAAGCCGACGATGGCGTTGAGGGGAGCCCGGAGTTCGTGGCTGAAGGTCGCCAGGAAGCGCTTGAGCGTCTCGTTGGCGTCGTCTGTCCGTTTCTTCTCGTTTTCGAGCTCGATGTTCTTGATCGTGATCTCGTCCATGAGCCGTTTCCGGCTCATGCCGATCGAAAGTTCGTTCGCGATGATGGAGAGCATTTTGAGCTCTTCGTCGACGTACTTGTCGACTTTGGGAGACAGAACTTCGAGCACGCCCTGGAGTTCATTCTGGACGAGGAGGGGGAGGGAAATGAGCGTCTTCAGGTTCAGGGACGTCGTCTCCGTCAGAAAGTAGGAGGCGATCGAACTCCGCGAGAGCTCGTCGGTCACGATGGTCTTCTTGCCCAGGGCGGTCTGTACGGCGATCGTCGTCGATTTCTCATCCACGATCTGGTGCTCCACCTCCGGGTCGATCCGGACATCGAGAAGCGAGGGCGCCATCAGGTGGAGAAGTGAGGAACGCTGGTCGTACCGGTAGATGCAGACGAACTTGGAGGGGATTTCCAGAAACGCGGCGATCCGTTCGCCCGCGTTGAGACAAAGATCGTCGAGATGCGGTGCGACGTTGATGACGTGCGACACCTCCATCAGCATTTCCTTCTGCCTCTGCTGTCGCTTCTGCTCGGTGATGTCCTGGAAGAAAACGGAAATCCCGCTGTCGGTCGGGTAGACCCGGATGTCGTACCACGCCTCGAACCGCTCGTCGCGATAGGATGTCTCGATGCTCTGGAACGATTTCTTCGTCATCGCGGTGCGGTACTTCTCACCGAGCTCGGCATCCCTGGCATTCGGAAAAATCTCAAACACGTTCTTTCCGAGCACATCCTCACGCTTGAGCCCCGTACCTTCCTCCGCCGCACGGTTCCAGTACGTGAACCGGTATTCACTGTCCAATGCGAAAAATCCGCCCGAAATACCTTCGAGTATCTCTTCGTATTTTTGAGGTGAATTCATGACAGATTTGCCCGTAATTTCCAGTTGTTTTCCAATTCCGTTTTCATGATGTCAAAATGATTTTCCTGCCCCTGAAATATCGACAGGTTACATAATTTTACAATAAGATGCAAGAACTTTTTTAAGAATTGCTTGAGCTAAAACAATTAAAGCTCACAGGATAATAATTTGCCGGTTATCCACAGGTTCCAAACAAAAATATCCACAATTCTGCAAAATTTGGAGGGTTCGAAACCGGATGTGAATATCCCAAAACGGATAAAACAGGAGGGATTACTTGAGGGAATCAGGAGGGATTTAGAATACAGCCGCCCTTGACCGAAAAACTGCATTCCGGACAATGCCGGAAATCCTGCGTGAAGCGTCCCGATTTGATGTCCGTTATGATCGCCGAAATTTTTTCCTTAATGGCTGTCAGCTCCGTAGGGCCGAAATGAAATTGAACCGGCCGGCCCGTGTGGCGGAGAAAGAGAATCGTCGCATCAACCTCCGGCTGACCATGGAACAGACTCACCAGGAGAGCGTAAATTTCAAGTTGAATTTTATACCCCTCCGCCCGTTTCCGCAGTTCGCGCTCTGTCACGGCGTCGGTCTTGTAATCGACGACTGCCCATCTGCCATCCCCCGCTTCGTACAGCCGGTCGATCGTTCCGGTCAGGTAATCCTCGCCCAGTACGGTCGTTAGCGAAAATTCAGTATTGAATCGCTTTGCGTTGAGGATCGCTTCACCGGCGGGGGATGTGACAAAATTCCCCACCTGGCGAACCGCTTCCCTGATATACTCCTCCCTGCGGCCACTTTCCGGGGGAGGATGAGAATCTACCACCTCCGAGACCAGCTCCTCGAGGGGTGGCCCCGACCGGTTTGCATCCGTCAGCTGTTCCAGCACATGGTGTATGATCGTTCCGAGGATCTCCCCCCGCAACCGGTCGTCGGGTTCCTCATGTTCGTCGAAATCCGCCGGTCGCGAGCCCCGTTCCGGGATGCCGAGGACGTACTTAAGATAGAACTTGGCCGGACACTCGAGATAGGTCCTGATCTGCGTTGCCGCGAAATATTCCCCCTGTCGCTGTCCCCCGATCGGAGAGAGGACGACCGGACGCGCCGGTCGGGGTTCCGGAAGTTTTTGAGCGGAGACAGGAGGCCTCGTGTCGCCTGCGCCGGCGGTCACGTCAATCCTGAGAACATAATTCTCATCCGTGGCCGCTGCGCCGCTCATTTCGAGCCGTTTTAGCGGTACCGGGGGGAGGGTGAGACTTCCGGTCGTGAGAGACTGTCCGTCTATATCAAGGGAGGTATACAGCCACCTGAGACACGATTTGGCGGACTCTTTTTCGGTCACGGCACCTGAAAGGATAAGCATGTCTCTGGCTCTTGTGACGCCGACATAGAATATTCGCTTTTCTTCCGCATCGGTTTTTTGCACGCTCTTTATCTTAAGATATCGGTACAGCCGCGGCTCGACAACCTCCTCCATGTTCTCCTCATCAGGTATTCTGAATCCCGCCCCAACCGTTGGGTCCAGAAAGAGTTGACGATCATATTGAAACGGATGGTGGAGATAAGGGAGAAAAACCACCGGAAATTCAAGGCCTTTGGCCCCGTGAATTGTCATGAGATGTACGACATCGTCCGTAGATTCAAATGGGGCCTGACCTTCCTGCTCCTCCTCATCGGCGAGAAATTTGATCCGGCCGACGAAATCGTAGAGTGTCAGAAATCCGCGGGATTCAAAATCCCGGGAGATTGCGAGAAGCTTTTCGATATTGGCGATTGCCTGCGCTCCGCGGTCGAGGCCCGAGAGGGTACCGTACCAGCCTGTCGACCTGCATATACCCCGGATAAGATCGGAGATGGGAATGCGGTTGGCCAGCGCAAGGTCGATTTTCAGGATGTCCACCGCTCTCCGGAGCGGATCGGGCAATGGAGCGCGATCTCCGTTCCGTATAATTTTTGCCCACAAAGATTCTTTCCCGCCGTTCGCCGCGACAGAGAAGAGGACCCGGTCGGATATCGCAAACAGCGGAGACCGGAGGATGCCGGCGAGAGCCACGTCATCCTCCCTGTTGAGGAGGAAGGTAAGGTAGTTCAGGATATCGTAGATCTCCTGGGACTGATAAAAGCCCCGGCCTCCGGCGAGGGTGAAGGGGATCCCTGCCGTCCGGAATGCCTCTTCGATTTCATCCATGTGAGTCCTTTTCCGGAGGAGGACGGCGGCGTCGCTCCAGCGGAAGGGACGGAGTCCTTCGGGTCCGGCGATCGGTTGACCTTCCGAATGGAGCCGGATGAGGCGTTGTGTAATAAGGCGGGCTTCCTGCATGGCGGCCTCCCGCCGCGACGTTTCCCCCGATCCGTGGGAGAGGAGGAGTTCCACAGACCCTTCCAGAGGGGCCTGTCGGGCGCATACCAGTTCATTGTATCCAACGTCAAAGCGGCTTTCGGGAGCCATCAGCGCGGAAAAGACGCGGTTGGTAAAGGAAGTGAGGGCCGGGAGGAGCCGGAAACTTTCGGCGAGGATAATGCCGGCGGTCTCGGGCGCATCGCCGCCGCCGATGTCCCTTTTGGACTGTTCGAAGACCTCGACCTCGGCGTTCCTGAAGCCGTAGATGGATTGTTTCGGGTCTCCGACGATGAAGAGGTTTCCCTGCCGGAAATCGTCCATCAGGAGGCGGATGATCTCATACTGGAGATGATTCGTATCCTGGAACTCATCGATCATCAGAAAACGATATTTTCTCGAGATGAGGGAGCGCGACTCCGGTTTCCGGAGCATATCGCGGAGGTGGAGCTGAAGGTCGTCGAAATCGAGATATCCGCCGTCATACTTTTTCCGGGCATAGCGTTCCGAAACCCGGAGCGCCACCTCCACGAGGATTCTGGTCAGCTGGAGAAGCCGGCCGTTCCCTGGGCCGTCGTCAGGGTCGGGGGCGAGCTCTCTCAGCGGGGCGGCGATATCTTTGAGAAGCGAAATATCCGCCGGGGATCCGCCTGCGGGGTTTCCGGCGACCTCTTTTCTTGGTTCCATCTGTTTGGTGAAATAGAGATCGATGAAGCCGAGAATCGCCGCCGTTCCCGCCGCCGGATCTGAACGTGCGTCGAAATCCCTGAGAAATGGAAGGAGGGCGGACCCCTTCCGGCCCGACGCCGATGCGGCGAGGCGATGCATCGTTTCCCCCAGTCCGGGTGTGCCAAGAAGGCCCAGGAGTGCATCGTCCGCGAGTGAATTCCACTTCTGAAGAATGGAGGCATCATCCCCGCCGGGGGTGAAGAGGTTTTCATTCCATTGAAGAAGCTGTTCCCGGTTCGCGAGGAGCGATCTGATGAATCGTTCCGCAGTCCCGACGCCGAGGGAACGGCAGAGGAGGGAGAATGCCGATTTGACAGTTCCGCCCTCGGCGAAGATATCGGCGACTGCGTCACGGTACGCCTCGTCGAGCAGGAAGTGCTGGTCGATGCCCTCCAAGATGGAGAAACCGGCGTCGATGCCGGCCTCGACGGGGTATTCCCTGAGAATCTGGGCGCAGAAGGCGTGGATTGTGCAGATGGTCGCTTCTGCGAGCGTATCCCGGACCTGCTCCCGTTTCGAACGCTCGCGCCCGTTTCCGGCTGTCGCGATCGATGCCCGGATTTCCTGGGCAATCCGCGCGCGAAGCTCTCCCGCGGCCTTTTCGGTGAAGGTGATCGCCACAACCTGGTTGATCGGCGTATCGGTTCCGAGGACGATCTGCAGGAAGCGTTCGACCAAAACTTTGGTCTTGCCCGCCCCTGCATTGGCCGTGACCGAAAGATGCCGGTCGAGCGCGAGTGCCTGCCGCTGACGGTCGGTCAGCATTCTGCGGATCTCCTGTTTGAAGCGTCGTTGGGTTTCATGTTCAGCCTTTCATGACGGCAAGGGGGATCAGTCGGGCCACTTTCCTGGCTATGCCGGCGCCGTGGATGACATCGACAACATGATCGACGTCCTTGTAAGCGTCCGGTTTTTCCTCCACCAGACCGCCTTTCGATTCGCCCCGGACGAGGATCCGTTTCCGGTTCATCGCGGTGAGAAGCTCTTCCGGGGTCGTTTCCCGCTTCGCCTGCGTCCGGCTCATCAGCCGGCCGGCGCCGTGGCAGGAGGATCCGAATGTTTCCTCCATCGCGCGGTCGGTCCCGACCAGGACATAGGAGGCCGTCCCCATACTTCCGGGGATCAGTACCGGGTGGCCCGTCCCTGCGAATTCTCCCTGCAGTGCCGGGTGGCCCGCGGGAAATGCCCTGGTTGCACCCTTCCGGTGGATGAGGAGCCGTTTCCGGGCGCCATCCACCCGGTGTTCTTCGGTCTTTGCGATATTATGGCATACGTCGTAGACAAGAGGGAGATTCCCTGAACCGAGGATCGCGGAGAACGCCTCCCGGGTGAGATGGGTGATCATCTGTCTGTTCGCGAAGGCGAAATTCGCCGCGGCGGCCATCGCCCCGAGATACGAGCGCCCCTCGGCTGAATGGACCGGGACGGAGGCGAGCTGTCTGTCGGGCACGGAGAGTCTGTATTTCTGCATCGCAGTCTGCATGATATCGAGATAATCGGTGCACACCTGATGCCCGAGGCCGCGGGAGCCGCTGTGAATCAGCACGGCGATGCTTTTTTCCGCGAGCCCGAATCGTGCGGCGAGCGGGGCGTCGTAGATCTGTTCGACGGCCTGGATTTCCAGGAAATGGTTGCCCGAACCGAGGGTGCCGAGCTGAATCATGCCCCGTTCCTTTGCCCGCGGGGAAACTGCGGCCGGATCGGCTCCCGGGAGACAGCCGCCGTCCTCGATATGAGCGCAGTCTTCCGCCGTTCCGTATCCTCCGCTCACCGCCCAGGACGCCCCCTGTGCGAGCACGCCATCCATACCGGACGGATCGAGAGGGAACCGGCTCTTGCGACCGGTTCCGCAGGGGATATCCCGGAAGAGGCGCTCGATCAGGCTGTCGAGCCGGGGAAGGACGTCGGTGTCCCGGTAAGGTGTCCGGAGGAGCCGGACGCCGCAGTTGATGTCGAACCCGACGCCTCCCGCAGAGACGATTCCCTCGGCGGCGTCCGCCGCAGCGACGCCCCCGATGCAGAATCCGTATCCCTGGTGTGCGTCGGGCATAGCGAGGGAGCGGCCGACCAGACCGGGCAGGGAGGCGACGTTGGCCACCTGTTCGATGGTCTGGTCGCGCGAGATCTGCGCCATCAGCGTTTCATCGGCGATAATCAGCCCTTCGATCCGCATTCCCTTCCGGTACGCCGTGGGGAGGAGAAAACGGTACCGGTCGATTTGTTTCAATCCCGGGTTGGTCTGCATGATAATGATTCAGATATCGAGGAATACGCGGAGAACGGTGCCGTCCGTGTCGGAGCGGAGGGAAAGCTGGTGATAGGTGACGGCTTTCACATCGCACCTGGTGCCGGCGCGCGGCGGCCGGTATTGTTCGCCCCACACGCTCGCGCGGAGGGATCGGTCGCCGAGCTGTTCGATCCTGATCGAACCGGCGATAAAATGTTTCGCATCGTAGAGATAGAGAAGTTCGGAGAGCCAGCGGACGAGAAGCTGTCCCATATCCGCGGCTTCGACCTCAATACTGCGCTTTTCGTTCTTCACGACGGTGGCAGGATCGAGGATGACCGCGATGAGGCCGCAGGCGGCCTGTTCAAACGCCTCGGCCGGTGTGGCGCCGCGTGCTTCAATCCCCAGATCGGATGGATGCTCCACAAGGGAAAACGAGGCCTGCATGACGCCGGAAAGATACGAACCGCCCGGCGCAATTCCAATCCGCGCTCAGAGCGAGGTGCCGATGGAGAAGTAGACCAGAAGGGGGCCGAAGCCGATCGGGTTGCCCGGAAGATCCCGGCGGGGATAGAACGACTGGCCGGCGCCGACCGACGCTTCGCCGAGGGGTGTATCGAGCGCAAGCTCGCCGCCGTAGGCATACCGGAAACTCGCCAGTTTCAGTTCCTGCGGCTGAAGCGAAATCGACCCGAGGTCGCACCGCAGTTTCAGGTAGGAATCGAAGATCAGTTTGAAGGGGAGTGCGTACCGGTATTCCATGTTCATCAGCATGAGCTGGCGGCCGTAGCTGTCGTCTTCCCGCAGTCCGTAGAACGAAGTTCTTCCCCCGAGGGTGAACTGTTCGGTGAGCGGGAGCGTGTTATCGGCGAAGCCGAAGGTGATCCTCGGCCGGAAGGTGTGCGAGGCCGAGGGGGTGAGATAGGTTTCATAGACGACAAGCATTTTCCCGAAGCCGACCTCACTGCCCAGGTTCTGGGTGGCCGATTCATAGGAGATCGATACATACGTTCCCGCGGTCGGGAAGAGAAACTTGTTCTCGGTATCGATAGTGCTGAGGACCCGGAGACTTGCAAACTTGATCTGATCGGGGACGTAGCCGAGTCCGGCGAGGCCCGTGACCTTCTGATTTTCCATTCTGAACTGGACGGAGACGTCGCCGAAGCGTTCGAAGTGGCTCCCGAAGGCGAGCGACCATCCGTACATTCCCTTCTGGTATTCCCCGTTTTCGATCCTGTCCCATCCCCGGCCGCCTTCTGAAAAATCGTCCTTGTAGGTGAAGATGTCGCGTGAGCCGACGTAGCTCTTCAGGTTCAGGGTGAAATAGGTGTTGAAGATTCTGTGGATGGTGTAGCCGAACTCGGCGCCCCGGTCACGATAGCCGTATCGGGCAAGAAGGCCAAGGTCTTCCCATGCGCCGCGGAAGTTCGCGTCGCGGATGTCGAAGGTGGAAACGATGCTTCGTTCATCATCCACATGGAGTCCGATCCGGAGCAGTTCTGGGCTTTTTTCCTTGACCCGGAGGATGATCACCGGCCGGTCCGATTCATACCGGATATCGAGGAGAACATACTCGAACAGTCCCGTGCTCTTGATATTCACGACTCCCCTGGTCGCTTTATCGATTGTAAAGATCTCTCCTTCGTCGAGGGGATACTCTCTCCGGATGATGTAGTCCTTTGTGAGATAATTCCCTTCGTACCGTATTTGTCTGATGGCTCCCTCGTCGATGCGGAAGGAGAGGGAACCGTCGGATTCGCCGGTGGAAAAGGAATCGATGCGGGCGAGGGAGAATCCGCGCTGGCGGTAGACGTCGACGACCGATTCGAGGAGGAGCCGGATTCGGTCGGGGGTGAATTCCGAATGGTAGAAGGGGGCGACGGCCGAGTCGATGACCTGCTGGGCAACGGCGCGGGCGCCGGTGAACCGGATGCGCGTGATTTCCACGGGGGAGGGGGCGGTAATCACGGCGCGGATGCCGTCCCGGTCGCGGAAGAGTTCGGCAGAGGGATGGGCGCCGAACTGTGCGGCCGAAAGTTCGTCGATGAGATCCTGGTAATCGCCGGTGGTGCCGGAACCGCCGGGGAGATGTTTCCCGATCAGGGGGCGGAGTGACTGCGGCAGGGCGCTGTTGATGCTGTCGAACCGTATGAGCCCGAGGGAATCCGGCGGGGCGGCGGCCAGACGCCGCTCAATGACCGGGATGAGCTCCTCTCCGGCCTGTTCCCCGGCCGCGATCAGCGAATCGATTCCCGAAAAATCGGACACGATCCGGCGGCCGCTCTCGGGAGTGATCACCACATCGGCCTGGCGAAGCTCTTCCTGGTTCGTTTCCTGCATCATGATCGACATGATCTGATCGGCGATTTCCCAGGGAGCGCTCATCTGATCCGCCGTCCGCATCGCGCTGGTGGAGTTGACGGCGATGACGAGCGTACAGCCGAGCCGGCGGGCCACATCGGCCGGAATGTTGGAGACCAGACCGCCGTCGACCAGCACCATCGAATCCCGTTCGATCGGCGAGAAGAGGAGCGGAACCGTGACGCTCGCCCGCATGGCCTCGGCGAGCGATCCGTGGTCCAGGATCACGCGCTTTCCGCTGATCAGATCGGTGGCGGTCGCCCGGAAGGGAATCTTGAGATCGTCAAAGCTCGGATTCGGATGGTAGGGGGCCTGCAGGGTGAGATAGGAAAAAAAATTGGAGAGCCGCTGACCGCCGGAGATGGAGGAGGGGATGACCGGCTCAAGGCCGTCAAACCGGATGACGAGGAATCCCTGTTGCTGGGATTCCTTCTGTTCGCTGAACAGGTCGGTCCTCTTCGTCTCCTCGGAGAAGGAGAGGAGATCCTTCCAGTCCGCATGCGTGGCGATGCTCTCGATCCGGGCGATCGAATACCCCGACGCATACAATCCGCCGACGATGCTCCCAAGGCTGTTGCCGACGATCAGATCGATGGGGATGTGATGCCGCTCCAGCGCCTTGAGAACGCCGATCTGTGCGAGGCCCCGCGCGCCGCCGCCGCTCAGGACGAGCCCGATCTTCGGCCGGCCCGGATTTCCATCGGCCCGCATCTGCATCCCGCGGTATGATGTCCGTTCGACCCTCGGATAGATCCGGCGAAAGGCCTGTCCATGAAGGAGGCTGAACGGGACGATCAGCAGAAGCTGGAAAAGGATGAGGATGCGGAAGATGCGTCGGCCTGTGCGCAATGAATCGTCCCGGAATTTTCGAAATAAATTAGAGATTTTTGACTGTAAATGCAAGCAAATCGCCTGCCGCCGCAATCCATCCCGTGCAGTCCGATTCGAGCCGAACTCCCTCCGGAAATCCGCCGATAGATGCTGTGATGTGCGTCAGAACCGCCGCCGGCGTGTGAGCAGTATCGGCTGGGATTTGACTTTTCCTCAAAAACGGGTTAATTTTGTGCCCAGACGATGTTACCAAAATTTTTCTTCAGAGGATCCCATGCCCGCGCAACCGAAAGTACTCTATATCGACGACGAAAAAACTTCACTCGATGTCTTGAAGTTCGGTCTCGAGGATAAAGGGTATGCCGTGTCGACGTTTCTCTCCGGGCAGGAAGCCCTGGATCATCTTTCGAAGGATGAGATTCCCGATGTCATCATCGCCGACCTTCGCATGTCGCCGATGAACGGATTCGAACTCTATGAACAGGTGAAAAAGAACAACAAGTTCATCAACATCCCCTTCTTCTTCCTCACCGGCATGGACGACCATCTTGCCCAAAAGTACGGTCAGACCCTCGGGGTGGATGCCTACGTAACCAAGCCGGTGGACCTCGATAATCTCGACGCCATCATCCGGCGCAAAATCTCGAAAAAATAAGAGCCCATTGCCGGAGTTCAGGTGACTGATCCGTCGTCGGTTCCCCGCTCTCCCCGCTGGAGATCGATCGATCTGTTCAGGGGTTGGGCAGTTGTGGTCATGATCGAAACGCATGTGGTCAATGCGCTCCTCAATCCCTCCATCAAGGAAACCGGGCTCCACAAGGTCATCAGCTTCATCAACGGACTCGTCGCGCCGTCGTTCCTGTTTTGTGCGGGACTGGGCCTGGCGATCACCCTTTCACGCAGACGTGAGGCCTTCCTCACCCCGGGAAAAACACTTTTCCGCTATCTTGCACGCCTCGGTTTTCTCCTGATCGTTGCGTATTCGCTCCACCTTCCGTTTTTCTCGTGGACGAAGCTGAAGGGGATCGCAGACGCGAACACCTGGATCCCGTTTTATCAGGCGGATATTCTCCAGGTGATCGCCCTGACGCTCCTGCTGACGGTGATCTTCGTTCAGATCTTCCGGACCGAGCGCCGTTTCGTCATCGCCCTCTCGGCGTCCGCGGTGCTCTTCGTGTTTCTCGCCCCTCTGCTCCGGAATCTCGACCTCGGCTCGCTTCCGCCCTGGCTTCAGCCCTACCTGACCAACCGGGTGAAATCCCAGTTCCCGCTTTTCCCCTGGTCGGCGTTTCTCATCGGTGGAGTCCTCGCGGGGATGTATCTTTTCCGCCATGCGGAAGACCAGCGGCGGCCCGCCGCCGCAAAGCTTGCGCGTGCCGGCATCCTGGCGGTCGCGGCGGCGCTCCTCTGCGAGGCCGCGCCCCTGACGCTCTATCCCGCGCACAGCTTCTTCAATGCGAGTCCCGAATTTTTCTTCGTCCGCTTCGGCATCATCCTCTGCATCCTGGCGGGGTTCTGGGCGGCCGAACGTCCCTCCGCACCGGCGAAAAGCCGCGGCATGATTCTCTTCGGACAGGAATCCCTGATCGTCTATGTCACCCACCTGCTGGTGGTGTACGGATACACGTATGAGTGGAGTTTTGTGCGGCTCTACGGACCGACGCTCGGTTATGCCGGCTGCGCGGGCCTGTTTGCCGCGCTCTCGGCGGCGATGTACCTGCTCGCCTTCGGCTGGCACGCGATAAAACGGTGGAATGCGCAGACTGCCAGGGCCGTGCAGTATGCCTTCGTGGCGCTGATGGTGGTTATTTTTTTCGTGAAGCAGACGTAGGGCGGGTCCCGCCGGGGAGGAGCTGTTTCGTGTTCCATCTGCGGAGTTTTGTCAGCTCCTGATAGTCGGTCAGATCGTACTGGATCGGCGTGACCGATATGCATCGCTCCCGGATCGCGATTTCGTCGGTATCGCTTCCGTGATCGATCACCTCCAGTTTTCCGGTAAGCCAGAAATACTCCTTATTGTTCGGATCGGTCCGGACGTCGAACGTGTCGTCCCATTTTGTCTTTCCCTGCCGGGTGAAACGGACGCCCCGGATGGCGTGGGCGGGAACGGCGGGGACATTGACGTTCAGAAGTGTCCCGGAAGGAAGTCCGTTGTGCAGGACCATCGCGGCCAGCTTTCGCGCGAACCGGGCGGCGGGTCGGAAATCCGGCGGGCCGTAGGTTGTCAGCGAGACGGCGATCGAGGGAATGCCGAGAATGGTGCCCTCGGTGGCCGCTGAGACGGTGCCCGAGTAAATGACGTTGATCGCCGTGTTCGATCCGTGATTGACGCCGGAGAGGACGAGGTCGGGAGGGGAAGGGAGGATCGACCGGACCGCCAGCTTGATGCAGTCCGCCGGTGTTCCCTCGATCGCATAGCCGAAAAATTTTCCCTGCTTGTAGAACTTGGTGGAGCGGAGCGGATAATTCATCGTAATGGCGTGCCCGACGGCGCTCCGCTGTTTGTCGGGGGCGACCACTGTGACGGTGCCGAGCCTTCTCATCTCTCTCGCGAGCGCTTCGATGCCGGGCGCGTCGATTCCGTCGTCGTTGGAAATGAGGATGCTGACCGGTCTGGTTCTGGCCATCGCTACCCGTCAGTAGCTTTCCCCGGACGTCGGGAACTTTCCCGATTTGACGTCCCGGATATAGGAGGTGAACGAGGTGCGCATGATTTCGGCCAGTTCGGTGTAGCGGCGGACGAAACGCGGCTTGAACTCCTCCGTCAGCCCCAGCATGTCGTACACCACCAGCACCTGGCCGTCGCAGTGAGGCCCCGCTCCGATGCCGATGGTCGGCACGTCGATGCTCTTCGTCACTTTCTTTGCGAGGGCGGAGGGGATTTTCTCGAGGACGATCGCGAACACCCCTGCCTCGGCCAGGACAATCGCATCGCTGATCAGCTGTTCGGCCTCGCGGGAATCCTTCGCCCGGACTTCGTAGGTGCCGAATTTATTGATCGCCTGCGGCGTGAGGCCGAGATGTCCCACCACCGGTATGCCGATCTTGACAAGATGGCGGACGATGTCGGCGATATAGGCGCCCCCTTCCAGCTTCACAGCTCCGACGCCGACTTCCTTCATGATCCTGCCCGCGTTCCGCACTGCGTCGTCGATGCTCGTCTGAAACGACATGAACGGCATGTCGACCACAATGAGGGCGTTTTTCACCGCCCGCTTGACCGCCTTTGCGTGATAGATCATATCGTCGACGGTCACGGGCAGGGTCGTCTCGTACCCCTGGACGACGTTCCCGAGCGAGTCGCCGACCAGGATCATATCGATCCCGACCTGATCAAGATAGCGGGCGACATGATAGTCGTACGCGGTGAGCATGGCGATCTTCTCGCCGTTTTTCTTCATCGTCAGGACCGTTTTGGTCGTGACGACGCGGGGTTTCGCCGTGGCGGCGGATGGCTTTTTCATAGCGGTTGGAGAAGTTGTGAGTCCGTGTGCACCGGCCGAAAATCGTCCGGCTGCTGTTCCACAAATGTCATGCCGTAGGCCTGTTCAAAACCCGCCCGGAACGCCGCGGCGGCTTCGCTGAACGGGACAGGCCGTCCCAGCACCGTTTCCGCCTCCGTCGTCGCGTCGACAAGACGCCGTTCGACCGCCTCTGTCGCCCCGCGCAGACTCGTCGCCACGTACCCGCCCAGTTCGCGGTGGCGGGGTCCGAGCAGGAACGACCCGTGCTGGAGAATCGTTTCGCCGTACCGCCGCTGGGCACTGCCGACGATCTTTCTGCCCCCCGCCCTGATCTCGCTTCTGGTAGCGGTGCCGAAACAGGGGATGGAGAGCGGGTCGGCGGGGGGGACAGGCCGGTCGTCTGTGCCGGCCACGTCGGCCGAAATTCCGAGGAACGCGAGCGCGGCCAGAATGCCGCGGCTCAGCTCCCGGTATATCTCTCTCGCACCCCGGCCCCGGGCGGCGAGGACGACGCTGTAGGTAAGTTCATGCGCGTGAAAGATCGCCCGCCCGCCGGTAGGCCGGCGCACAAGCGCCAGGCGATCGCGGGCGATTTTTTTCAGGTCGAAATCCTCCGCGCTCTGATGAATCCCGATCGATATGGTCGGCGGATTCCAGCCGTACACCCGCAGGAGGGGCAAATCCGCGGAAGGGTCAAAATTCACCGCCGTCTGTTCGTCGAACGCCATGTTCCACGCTCCGGACCGAAACCCGGTGTCGACGAAGCGCCACGTCATCGGCGGGTCCAGATGATGCCGCGCTTGCTTTTTTCGATGAAATCGACGATGTGCTTCATCTCATCCGTGGCCGGCAGTTCCTTTTTGATCCTCTCGAGCGCCTGTGAGACGTTCAGCTGGGAATAATAGATCAGCTGGTATGCCTTCTCGACCAGCTGAAGAGTCTCCTGCGGGAAATTACGCCTCCGGAGGCCGACGATATTCAGCCCGCTGAACGCCAGCGGTTCCTGGCCCGCCAGAACGTAGGGGGGGACATCCTTCGTGACACGGAATCCGCCGCCGATCATGGAATGACATCCGATGTGGGAAAACTGGTGGATGGCCACGATGCCTCCGACGACCGCGTGATCCTCGATGATGACATGACCGCCCATGTTGACCGAGTTCGCGAGGATGACGTGGTTGCCGACGATGCAGTCGTGCGCGACGTGGGCATAGGCCATCAGAAAGCAGTGATTGCCGACCGTCGTCTTCCAGCGGTCATGGGTGCCACGGTTCATCGTGACGTATTCCCGGATGACCGTATGGTCGCCGATCTCGAGCGTCGTGATCTCGCCCCGGAATTTGAGGTCCTGCGGCGGGGAGCCGAGCACCGCGCCGTGATGAACCCTGCATTCGCGGCCGAGCCGCGTCCCGCTCGCGAGAAAGGCGTTCGAACTGATGCTCGTGCCGTCCCCGGCCACGACATCGTCCTCGATGATCGTGAAGGGACCGACGCTCACGTTGTCGCCCAGCTTCGCCTTGGGACTGACAATGGCGGTGGGGTGGATGGTGGTGCTCATCGGAGTTCTCCTGCGGGCGGTTCAGGGTTTCGCCGGCGCGGCTTCGTTCCGGTCGACGATGGCGGCGGAGAAATCGGCCTCCGCGACGAGCTCGTCGTTCACAAACCCGCGGGCCTTCATCATCGCCAGCTTTGCCCGCCGGCCCTGGATCGTCACTTCGAGAAGGAGCTGATCGCCCGGGACGACCGGTTTGCGGAATTTGCAGTTGTTGATGCTCGTGAACATGGCGAGCTTGCCTTCGGGATTCTCCAGACCGTTCAGGAGAAGCACTCCCCCGGTCTGCGCCATCGCCTCGCAGATCAGCACGCCGGGCATGATCGGCCGCCCGGGAAAGTGGCCGGGAAAATACCAATCGTTGAGGGAGACATTCTTGACGCCGACGATCCGTTCATCCAGCTTGAATTCGATGATCTTGTCGACCAGAATGAACGGATAGCGATGCGGAAGGATTTTGAGCAGTGCGTCGCTGTCGAACACAACCCCTTCCTTCCGCTGGAACTGATATTTTTTGACCAGCTTCTCCTGCTGGTAGAGCTTCCTGATTTTCTTCGCGAAGGCGACGTTCGAGGCGTGTCCCGGGCGGGCCGCCAGAATCTGCGCCTTGATCGGTACGCCGATCAGCGCGAGATCGCCCATCAGATCGAGCAGTTTGTGCCGCGCCGGCTCGTTCTTGAAACGGAGTTCGCGGTTGTTGATGGTGCCGTTCTTGCCGATCACCATTTTCGTCTTCAGCTTCAGTTTGACGGAGATCCTCTGCAGGTCCTCCTCCGTAAGGTCCTGATCGGCGATGACGATCGCATTTTCGAGATTGCCCCCCTGGATGAGTCCCTGTCCGTAGAGGGAATCGACTTCATGCAGAAAGCAGAAGGTCCGCGCGGGAGCGAACTCCTGGACGAATTCCTTCTCCAGGTCGAACAGTCCGGTATGCTGGCTCCCGAGGGTGGGATTCTGATAATCGATCATGACCGTGAGCCGGTAATCGTCGGTCGGGAGCGCAACGATATCGACCCCGTTCTTCTCGTCGGTGTACCGGACCGACTCGGTGATGACCAGGCAGTCCTTCGGGGCGTCCTGCATTTCAAAATCGGCTTTGCGGAGCGCCTCCACGAAGTTCTTCGAACTGCCGTCGCAGATGGGCGGTTCGATGTTGTCGAGGTCAATGTACAGATTGTCGACCTGGAGTCCGACGGTGGCGGCCAGAACATGCTCGACCGTATGGACGCGGGCGTCCCCGATCTGCAGTGTCGTTCCCCGGGAGACGTCGACGACGTGGTCGACCAGCGCCGGTATCTCGGGCTGGTGGGGGAGATCGACGCGGCGGAAACGGATCCCGGTGTCAACCGGGGCGGGCCGGAACGTCATCGTGACCGTGACGCCGGTGTGCAGACCGATGCCCGAAAGCGAAACGGGTTCCTTGATGGTTCGTTGCTGAAGGAGCATGCACTGCCTTTCTATCGTGATGAAGTGGGCGCCCCGCGGGATCCGGTGCGCTGTTCAAGTTCCTGAATCCGTTCTTCGAGCCGCCGGAGTTCGACAAGGAGGGACGGGAGCATCCGCATCGAGGCCTGGATGCGGAGCGTTTCCCTGATCGGAAAGGCCGGATAGCCGAACCACGTTTCACCCGGTTCCTCAATCGATTTCGGCACGCCCGACTGTGCGCCGATGGTCGTCCGGTCCGCGATTGTGAGGTGGCCGGACAACCCCACCTGACCGGCGATCTGGCACTGCCGGCCGATTTTTGTGCTTCCCGAGATTCCGGTCTGCGCGGCGATGACCGTGTCTTCACCGATGACGACGTTGTGGGCGACGTGAATCAGATTGTCGAGCTTCGCTCCCCGCCGGATCCTCGTCTCGCCGAGCGATGCCCGGTCGATGGCGCAGTTCGCTCCGATCTCCACGTCATCTTCGATCACGACGATTCCGCGCTGGAAGATCTTTTCGTAACTGCCGTCCGGCGTCGGAGTGAAGCCGAAGCCGTCGCTTCCGATCGTGGTGTTGGCGTGCACGATCACCCTCCGGCCGATAGAGCATCCGTCCCGGACCACGGTTCCGGAGTGAAGAACCGAACCGTCCCCGATCCCGACGCCCGATCCGATGATGACGCCCGGATGGAGGATCACGCCGGCTCCGAGCGTACAGCGTTCGCCGATGACGACGTGCGCACCAATTGCACAGCCCTGGCCGATCCTGGCGTCGGGGGATGCCACCGCGGTCGGATGGATGCCGGCGGGAGGAACCGCCGTGCGCGCCGGTGCGATGACGTCGGCGACGGTCTGAAACGACCCGTACGGATCGGCGACTCGGATGAGCGAAAGGGGTGCGGATCGGCGGGAGAGTTCTTCCAGAACGGTACCGCGCGGGATCAGGACGGCGGTCGCGCCTGTTGTCGCCAGAAATTTCTTGTACCGGAGGTTGGCGAGGAAGGTAATATCCCCGGGCCCGGCATCCTCAATTTTTGCAAGCCGGGCGATCTCCGCGTTGCCGTCGCCGCTCAGCTCGCCGTGAACAAGTTCTGCAATCTCGCGGAGGCGCATCGCTTATTGCTTGAATGTCTGAACCCGCTCGAACACCTTGGAGGTCAGATCGTACTTGTCGTTCGAGTAGAGGAGGAGAATGTCCCCGCTCTTGTCGAACACATAATCGTAACCGTCCTCCTTGGCGATATCCTGGATGACCTTGAAGATTTTGTTCTGGACCGGTTTCATCAGATCGTTCTGTTTGCTGAACAGCTCGCCGTTCTGGCCGAATTTCTTCGAACGGTAATCGGCGATTTTCTTGTCGAGCTCCTGGAGTTCCTTCTCCGACTGGGCCCGGAGCTGATCGGTCAGGATCAGTTTCTTCTTGTCATACTCCTCGTATTTTTTCTGCCACTCGGTCTGCATCTTGGTCAGCTCGGTCTGCCACTGCTGAACGATGTTGTCGAGCTGGCGCTGGGCGTCCTGGGCCTCGGGGAGTTTATCCATGATCGACTGGGAATTGACCCAGGCGATTTTTGCCTGGGCATGGGCCGGGGCGGTCCATGCCAGCGAGAGCAGGAGGAGAACGGCGACGACGGGAAATCTGATGTTCATGGCTGATCCCTTCAGCTTGTTATTTCGAAGAACCGCGTTTAAGGATATCGATGACCTTGTAGGTGTAATCGAACTTCGGATCGCCGTAGAGGAGGACGAGAATCTGGTCGTTCCGGTCGAACATGAACTGCACCCCGTTGTCCTTGGCGACCTTCTGGATGACGTTCATGACCTTTTGCTTGATCGGGCGGAGGATCGAATCGGTGGCGGCGGCCAGTTCACCGGTATTTCCGAACTTCTGCTGACGGAACTGGACTTCCTTCTGCTGGAGAGCCAGGATGTCGTCCCGCTGTGTCCGTTTCTCGTCTTCCTTCAGCAGAGGTTCCTTTTTCTGGTAATCCTCGTACTTGGCCTGAAGTTCCTTGTCCATTTTGTCGAGTTCCGACTGCCATTCCGAACCGATGGCATCGAGTTTATGCTGGGCATCCTGCGCTTCGTGGAACTCCTGGAGCACTTTCGCCGAATTGACATACCCGATCTTGATTGCCTGCGCGCGGAGGCCGATGGAGCAGGCGATGACTGCCGCGAGCAGACAGAACGTACTGCGGATGAATCGTTTCACGGTATCCTCATGATATATGGTGAATAAACGGACATGGCTGAAATTTACTACTGCATGCCCCTGCCGAACTGAAAATGAAATTTCCACCCGCTCGGATCCCCGGCCGGAAGGACCGGATTGTCGAATCCGTAGCCGTAATCGAACCCGACCATGCCGAGCGGCTGGATTGTGAGACGGATGCCGAACCCCGCAGATCTCTTCAGATCGAAGAAATCGGTGCGCTGGAAATCGGTGAAGACGTTCCCCGCCTCCGCGAAACCGAGGATGTAGATGGGGATCGGATTGAGGGTCAGCGCGAGTCTGACCTCGAAGGTCTGTTTCTCAAGGACACGGCCGCCGGTTTCGCCGTTCACGTTGTGCGGTCCGACGCTCCTGTCGTCATAGCCCCGGAGTGCGGTCGTCGAAATCAGGCCGATGCCCGTTCCGCCCATGAAGTAGAGTTCGATGGGGGGGATGTTCGGATTCGCATTGAATCCGTCAAGATAGCCGAAGGTGGTCGAGGAGTACAGCACCAGCCGGCCCGAGGCGGCCAGCGGGGTGAACCAGTCGGCGTTGAAGGACCATTTGTGAAACGCGACGTCGCCCGGGAGGAGCGGTCCGCCCGAAATTTCGGTGGTCAGGCCGACGTTGGAACCGCTGGTCGGGAAGATGGGGCTGTCGGTGCTGTTCCGGGAGATGGTCTGCGATAAGCTTACCTGCGTGTGGAGCCCCTCCTGGTAGAGACCGCCGCCGTTGTGGACGTCGTTCCGCTGGATGCGGAGGCCGTAATCGAGCCGGGAATAGACGTCGAGCCACCCGAGGCGTCCGCGGCCTGCCCGGATCGAGAGACCGGTCTGCTGGAGATCGTAAATCCAGATCTGCCGGGTATCGAAAAGGCTGACGCCGAGCGTGGTCGGGGTGCCGTAGAGCCACGGTTCGGTGAAGCCGAGGCTGAAGGTGCGGAACCGGGAGGCCTCCCCGAACTGCCAGTCGAAGCTGAGCATCTGTCCCGCACCGCCCGAGAGCGGATCGGAAAGGGCGAAATTGTTGATCGTGAACCCGAGAGCTCCCGTGAAACCGAACGCGCCGCTGTAGCCCACCGACGCATTGACGTTATCGCTCGACTTTTCCTCGACTTCGTAGATGAGGTCGACCGTCTGGTCGTCGACCATGCGGGTGTCAGGGCGGATTTTTTCGGGGTTGAAGTAATTCAGCTGGGAGAGCTGGCGAAGACTTTTGATGATAGCCGACCGGTCGAAATAATCCCCCGGGCGGGTGAAGAGTTCGCGCCGGATGACGTTGTCGTACGTTTTTTTGTTCCCCTTGATATCGACCTGCCCGAGTCTGAACTGGTTGCGTTCGTAGACGTGAATGATGAGATCGACGCTGTCCCTCCCGACGCGCTTGATTTCGGGGTCGAGGTTGAACTTGAGGTATCCGTTGTCGAGGTAGAGCGACGCGACGTCGTTCTGGTCGGGGTTGCCGCGCAGGTTCTGTTCGAATTTTTCCTGATTGAAGACCTCTCCCGGCGTGAACTGCAGGCGCGCGGAGAGGACCTCGGGGGAGTAGACGGTATTGCCGTCCCAGGAGATGGCGCGGACGAAGTACTGCGGCCCTTCACTGACCGTCACGAGCACGGAGATGTGCTGTTTATCCGCGCTGTACCATTCGCTGTCGGACACGACTTCCGCGTCGAGATAGCCGTTCTTCCGGAAGAACTTCTCAAGTTTCTGTTTGTCGTCGGCGAACTTTTTCTTGTCGAACCGCGGGTGCGAAAAGATGTGCCACCAGGTCTTTTCCTTCGTGTCGTCGAGTTCTCCCTTGAGGTCATCCTCCGTAAACGCCTTGTTGCCGGTAAAATGAACCTTGTCGATGGTGACCGCGGGCCCCTCGTTCACGGTGAGGCGGATAGCCACATACCCCGGCCGGGCGGAATCTGCCGCGATGGTATCTGCCTTGATCTCGGCGAGCAGATGTCCGTCGTCCGTGTACTGATCGCGGACGGCGCGGACCAGCTTGTTGATGTCCTCGGGAGAGACGATCTGTCCCTTCACAAGGGCCGCTTTTTTCAAAATGTCGTCCTGGCTGATATCCCCGCCGCCGTTGACTTCGAGATGATCGAACCGGGGATATTCCTTCACCCTGATGAGGAGGTAGACTCCGTCTGCGATTCGTTTATCGATCAGGACCTGGATATCGGAAAATATTTTCAGAGCCCAGAGCCGGACGATCGCCTTGTGGATATCTTCACCCGGGATTGTGATCATGTCGCCGATCTTCAGGCCGGAATTGCTGATGATGGCGCTCTGTTCCGTGCCGCTTCCCTGGCGGTTCCCCTCAACCGAGATGCCGAGGATGTGGACCTGCTGGGCCTGCTGGGCGAGCGGTATCTCCTGGGCGGAGATCCGGACGTGAAGAAAGAGAAGCAGGGACAGAATGAGGAGTGGAATGCCGCGCAACGTTCTACGTTCCTGAAAGGTTCTTGAAGAATTGTGAGATCTGCGAGCGCTGAGGTTCCCGGACCTGCTCACTGACCATGCCGAATCTCCGCTCGCGCTGTTGATAATCGCCGATCGCATTGTACAGCTCAGCCCGCCGGAAGTCGGGCCAGTAACAGGGGCTGATGTAGATTTCGGAATATGCCAGCTGCCAGAGGAGGAAGTTGCTGATCCGGAATTCCCCGCTTGTGCGGATCAGGAGATCGGGATCGGGGATCCCGCCGGTCGAGAGGTATTTCCCGATCAGGGTTTCATCGATCGCGCCGGCACCGATTTTTCCCGCTTCGACCTCGTGTGCAATCGCGCGCATCGCAGTCGCCATGTCCCAGCGCCCGCTGTAGCTCAGCGCCAGGAGAAGGTTCAGACCGGAATTCTGTTTCGTTCTCTCGATCGCTTCCTTCAACTCGGTCTGGACCTCCGCGGGGAGGGATGCCGTATCGCCGATCGTATGGACGCGGACATTGTTCCGGTGCAGTTTGTCTGTTTCATCCCGGAGTGCTCCCATCAGCAGTCGCATGAGGAGAGAAACTTCCTCTTTCGGCCGCTTCCAGTTTTCCGTTGAAAATGCATAGAGGGTGAGGTACTTGACGCCAAGCTGTCCGCACGCCTCAACCGTATCGCGAACCGATTCCACCCCTTCATGATGACCGGCAATCCGCGGGAGACCGCGCTTCTTCGCCCAGCGCCCGTTCCCGTCCATGATAACGGCAATATGGGCGGGGATATTTCCCTTGCGCTTCAATTCAGCCTGGAGCGACTGGTCAGAACTCTCCGCCGTACCGGACCGATGCCGCGGATCGGAAATTTTCTTAGAATTCAAATGAAATGGGTGAAAATTATCCTAAAAGGTAACTGATTTTGTATAGAAAATCAAGCGGTTGGGGTGATTTTGAGATGGTATGAGGTGAGTATGATTATGGTGGAGGGTCTCTTGTTCAGTCTCTCATTTCAGCTCTGTTCGTCCGCACGATCTGCTGTGATCATGAAATATATTTATTATCCGGATGAAATCAAACTATTCGGCAGCGGCCCGATCCTCGGGATAACCGGACGGTCCCGCCTTTGATGAGGGAAAGGCGGACCGGATGGAGATTAATCTTTGTTTTTCAGACGAAAAACGATATATTGCTCGCCTACAGAGGTCTCCATACATTCACGATCAGATCGGATGAGGACAGCGATGGGAATGCCCAACATGCAGGCGATGATGAAGCAGGTCCAGAAGATGCAGGAAAAGATGGCCCAGATCCAGGCTGAGCTGGAACAGAAGACCGTCACCGCAGAGGCGGGCGGGGGCATGGTGAAGGTGACCGTGACCGGGAAACAGCAGGTCACCCGGATCGCGATCGAAAAAGAGGTCATCAATCCCGCTGATGCGGAAATGCTCGAAGATCTGATCGTCGCCGCGGTGAACAAGGCCCTCGACGAATCCCAGAAAATGGCGCAGGAGGAGATGTCGAAAGCAACTGCCGGCATGCTCCCGAACATTCCGGGACTGAATATCCCCGGATTCTGACCGACCGGCCGGGAATCGGGGTTATGCTCACGACATCGGAATCGCTCAACAGACTTGTGGAGGAATTTGCCGGACTTCCGGGCATCGGCCGAAAATCCGCCCAGCGCCTTGCCATGTACGTTCTGAAACTCCCGATGGAAGAGGTCAGGGGGATGGCCAGGGCGCTCGTCGATGTGAAGGAAAAGATCACCTACTGCACAACCTGCTGGACGTTCACGGAACAGAATCCGTGCGCCATCTGTGCCAATCCCCAGCGCGACCGGTCCCTCCTCTGCGTCGTCGAGGAGCCGAATGATGTCCTTGCGCTGGAACGGACGAACGGCTATCGCGGGCTCTACCATGTCCTGGGCGGCGCCCTCTCGCCGCTCAACGGTGTGGGGCCGGAAGATCTCCGACTGAAGGAACTCATCGACCGGATCGGCACCGACGTCCGCGAGGTCATCATCGCCCTGAATCCCAACATCGAGGGGGAAGCGACAACCCTGTACCTCTCCCGTCTGCTCACCCCGCTGAACCTGCAGATCACGCGGCTGGCCCGCGGCATACCGATCGGCGGCGATCTCGAATTCGCCGATGAAGCGACGCTTGCCCGGGCACTGGAAGGACGTGTGTCGGTGTGACGCGTCTTCTTCCGTTCGTGGCGGCGACACTTCTCCTTGCCGCGGCCGGATGTGACCTGTTCCGGACGCGGGATCCTCAGCCTCCGACACAGGGGTCGTCGAATTTCGAAACCCCCACCACGTACGACAAGGTGCTCCGGAATCTGGTCTTTTCCGTCAGTGACAAGAACCTCAACAATTACATGAGCTGTTTTGTCGACACGACCTTTCGTCCGTACTATTTCCAGGCCGCAGCCGACGCCCAGCGTTCCTATCCGGATGTCATGAACCAGTGGAACCTTGAGGGCGAGCAGAGATATTTCACGAACCTGAAGGAGGCGACCTCCGGAATTCCCTCCCTCACCATTCCGGATTCCCCGCCGATCTTCGTGAGCAGTGACTCGGTTATCTATTCCGTCGATTATACGCTCTTCTTCCCGCACAACCGCATCGGAATTCCCCAGATCGTCCGGGGGACGATGCGCCTGTCGCTTGCAACCGACGGGAAGCGGTGGGCCATCACCCAGTGGCACGATTCCAAAACGACCACCGATTCGACATGGAGCTACCTCAAGGCGGTGTTCTGGGGAAGCTGATATGCGCACAGCAGTCGTTCTTCTCGCCGCCCTGATCTCCTGCTCCGCGCTGAGCTGTCTCAATCCGTTCGCGCCGCGGATCAATACGGAGCTCGGCCAGCAGATCTGCGGCGATCTGAGTCAGGTGGAGAATATTTTCTGCGCGTTCCGGAACGCCTATGCATTCAAGGACACCACCCTCTACGGATCGCTCCTCTCGCCGAGCTTCGCCTTCATTTATACCGATTATGACCTGCTCATCGAGAAGACGTGGGGAAGGGAAGATGAGATGAAGCTGACGAACACGATGTTCCAGAGTGTCCAGTCGCTGACGCTGATCTGGAACAGCGAGATCGCCTTCACCGAAACGGATACGTCGGAGACGATCGAGCGGGGATACGATCTGACGGTGACGTTCGGTCCGACCGACGTCGAGGAGGTAAACGGTGTCGCCGAGTTTTACCTTACGCGCACGAATGCCGGCGATCCGTGGAAACTTCTCCGGTGGAACGACAAATCGAATTTCTAAGAACGGCCCCCGCACTGTGCACAGACCGGTGCGGCCGACCGAGGAGACCATAACGTGAGCACGAACTATATCATACGGGAGGGATTACGCGGATTCGGGAAGGCCAGAATGGCGACGGCCGGATCGGTCATCACGATCTCCATCGCCCTTCTTCTTCTGGGAATGATGTACATCCTTTCGACGAACACGGCGCGCCTGATCGGCGCCATCCGTGCACAGGTCGGCATGGAGGCCTTTCTCACCGAACCGGTGACGCAGGCACGGATCACCGAGCTGTCGGGTCAGATCCGCATGCTGGAGGGAGTGGAGCGGGTCCAGTTCGTCTCCAAGGACGAGGCGGCGGCGACCTTCAAAAAGGAATTCGGGGAGGACATCCGCACCATACTCGAATTCAACCCTCTTCCCCCGTCCTTCCGGATATTTCTGAAGGAACCGTACCGGACGACCGCGCAGGCGGATGCGATTCAGAAGCAGATCGGCGGGATGAAGGGGATCGACCGGATCATCTACCGCCGCGACATGCTTGAATTCATCGAGACGCAGGCGCGGAATTTCAGCCTGCTCGGCATGGGGATCGGTCTCTTCCTCGCGCTCTCCTCCGTGTTTCTGGTTGCGCACACGATCCGTCTCACGATTCACGCACGGCGGAAAACTCTGCAGGCGATGCAGCTGGTGGGCGCCACCCGCTGGTTTGTCCGTGCGCCGTTCCTGCTGGAGGGGGTGCTCCAGGGATTCGCGGGCGGTCTCGCGGCGGCCGGAATTCTCCTCTACGTCGTGAGCACGGCCGCGGGCTACCTCTCGGGAGATCTCCGGGAATTTCTCACGGTCGATCAGGCGTTTTATCCGGGTCTCTGCGGCGCGGGCGTCGTGCTCGGCCTCTTCGGCAGTGCCGTGTCGGTCAGGAAATACATCCGGGACACGATCGGGCCCTGAATCCGGTTGCATTTCTTGTAGAGTTTCTTTACATTGGCCTCGATTTCACCGCCTTTCCCCGCGAAGGGCAGAGCTCCGGTTCAATCCACGAGATCGAGACGTGAATTTCCGAAAACGAACGGTCGCTTATGAATTTCCTCCTCGGGCTGTACCAATCCTCCGTCGGAAAAAAAATACTCATGGGCACGACGGGGGTCTGCCTCTGCATATACCTGATTGTCCACCTCTGCGGTAATCTCCTGCTGTTCAAGAACGACGGAGGGGCTGCGTTCAACGCGTACGCAGAGATCCTCCCGAGTCTTCTCTTCATCCGCGTGATTGAAATACTCCTGTTCGCCATCTTCCTCGGCCACATGATTCTGGGCACGATCCTCTGGCTGAAGAACCGGAGCGCGCGGCCGCGCAGGTATGCGGTAAACGCGGCGGGGGAGAACAGCCCTCTGGTGTCGAGAATCATGTTCATCACCGGTGCGGTGGTGGCGTGTTTCCTGATCATCCACCTGCGGCAGTTCTGGGCGCCGGCACGATTCGGGGCCGACAAGGTGGAGATGTACGCGCTGGTGAAAGCCGCCCTGGGAGATCCGGTGTACGGGTCGGTCTATATCGCCGGGATGGTTCTCCTCGCGCTCCATCTGCGGCACGGTTTTCAGTCGGCCGTCCAGACATTCGGACTCCGGAATTCGGCGTACCTGCCGCTGATCAACCTGATCGGTCTTCTCTTCTGGGTTCTGATTCCACTCGGCTTTGCGGCAATGCCGGTTTACTTCCTCCTGAAATTCTGACGGGGCAGACGCATGGCATTACAATCGAAAATTCCCGACGGCCCCATTGAAAAAAAATGGGATAATCATCGTTTCTCCCTGAAGCTCGTCAATCCGGCCAACAAGCGGAAGTATCATATCATCGTCGTCGGCACCGGCCTGGCAGGCGCCTCGGCCGCGGCTTCTCTTGCCGAGCTCGGGTATCAGGTGACCGCCCTCTGCTATCACGAATCTCCCCGGCGCGCTCACAGCATCGCGGCACAGGGGGGCATCAACGCGCCGAAAAACTACAAGAACGACGGCGATTCCATCTGGCGCCTGTTTTACGACACCGTCAAAGGGGGAGATTACCGGGCCCGCGAGGCGAACGTCTACCGGCTAGCGCAGGTGAGCAATAGCATCATCGATCAGTGCGTCGCGCAGGGGGTTCCGTTCGCCAGGGAATACGGCGGACTTCTGGACAACCGCTCGTTCGGCGGCGCCCAGGTCTCCCGCACATTCTACGCCCGGGGCCAGACGGGTCAACAGCTCCTGCTCGGCGCCTATTCCGCGCTTTCGCGTCAGATCGGCAAGGGGACGGTAAAATTTCACCCGCGCCGGGAGATGCTCGATCTTGTCGTGATCGACGGTCAGGCCCGCGGTATCGTTGCGCGCCATCTTGAAACGGGAGCGATGGAAACCTATATCGGAGATGCCGTCATCCTTGCCACCGGCGGGTACGGCAATGTCTTTTATCTCTCCACGAATGCGAAATACTGCAACGCAACGGCAATCTGGCGGGCCCACAAACGCGGGGCATTCTTCGGCAACCCTTGTTTCACGCAGATCCATCCGACCTGCATCCCCGTCGCCAGCGACCACCAGTCGAAGCTGACCCTCATGAGCGAGAGCCTCAGGAACGACGGCCGGATATGGGTGCCGAAAAAAGCGGGAGACAAGCGCGACCCGCGCCAGATCCCCGAAGAAGATCGCGATTATTATCTGGAACGTCTCTACCCGTCGTTCGGCAATCTTGTGCCGCGCGACGTCGCATCCCGGCGTGCGAAGGAGATGTGCGACAAGGGGCTGGGGGTCGGATCGACCGGCCTTGCGGTCTACCTCGATTTTTCGGATGCGATCGCGCGCAACGGCAAGGCGTGGGTGGAGGAGAAATACGGGAACCTCTTCGATATCTACCACGAGATCACGGCCGAGAACGGGTACGAGGTGCCGATGAGGATATTCCCGGCTGTGCACTATACGATGGGAGGTCTCTGGGTCGATTATAATCTGATGAGTACGATTCCCGGTCTGTTCGTGCTCGGCGAGGCGAATTTTTCCGATCACGGCGCAAACCGGCTCGGCGCCAGCGCGCTGATGCAGGGACTTGCGGACGGGTACTTTGTCATTCCCTACACTATCGGCGATTATCTGGCATCGTCAAAATTTCCCTCCGTTAAGGCGGATCACCCCTCCTTCCGGGAAGCTGTAACCGGCGCCGGTGAGATCACGCGCCGGCTGACCTCGGTGAACGGCAAGCGCACGGTGGATGAGTTCCATAAACAGCTCGGCAAAACGATGTGGGATCTCTGCGGGATGGGGCGGAACGCCGGCGGGCTGAAGAAAGCCCTGCAGATAATCCCGGAGCTCCGGGAGGAGTTCTGGAAGGATGTGCGGGTTCCCGGCAGTGCGGAATGCTTCAATCAGGAGATCGAGAAGGCGAACCGGGTTGCGGATTTCTTCGAGCTGGCGGAACTGATGGTCGCCGATGCCCTCCACCGCGAGGAATCGTGCGGCGGGCACTTCCGCGAGGAATATCAGACCGAGGAGGGGGAAGCCAAGCGGAACGACGAACAGTTCTCCTACGTTGCAGCGTGGCAGTATGGCGGCCCGGGTAAAAAAGCGGAGCTTCATAAGGAACAGCTGACGTTCGAGTACGTGAAGCCGTCACAGCGGAGTTACAAATGAGAAATTGCCATCCAATGCCGAAACCGAACGGACGATTATGAACATCACACTCCGCGTCTGGAAACAGGCGCACCGGACCGCCGAGGGGCGGTTCGTCGAATACCGGGCAGAGAACATCACCCCCGACATGTCGTTCCTCGAAATGCTCGACCTGGTGAACATCGGGCTGGCACGGAAAGGGGAGGAGACGATTGCCTTCGATCACGACTGCCGGGAAGGAATCTGCGGGACCTGCGGCATGGTGGTCAACGGGAGACCCCACGGTCCGATGCGGGGCGTTGCCACCTGCCAGCTGTACATGCGTTCTTTCGCGGACGGCGATACGATCACCCTCGAGCCGTGGCGCGCGAAGGCGTTTCCGGTCATCAAGGATCTTGTGGTCGACCGGAGCGGGTTCGACCGGATCATTCAGGCGGGCGGTTTCGTTTCGGTGGATACCGGGGGAACGCCCGACGCCAATGCCATACCGATTCCGAAGAAAATTGCCGATGAGGCGTTCGATGCAGCCGCCTGCATCGGCTGCGGGGCCTGCGTCGCGGCCTGCAAGAATTCCTCCGCCATGCTGTTCGTCTCCGCCAAGGTGTCCCAGCTCGCCCTTCTTCCGCAGGGAGCGCCGGAGCGGAAGGAGCGGGTCCTCTCCATGGTCGCGGCCATGGATGCGGAGGGATTCGGGAACTGCAGTAATACCTACGCCTGTGAAGCGGAATGTCCCAAACAGATTTCCGTAACGCATATCGCGCGGCTGAACCGGGAATTTCTCAGGGCGAAAGTCGGCTGAACCGTGCGAATCGGCGGATGGTTCTGAAGGGCGAAGAATATTCGCCCTTTGTTTTTTCCCGCCGCCGGCATTGAACCTACTGGAGGTGCTTCGGTCATGGGATCACACTACTTCGACATCATATTCCGGTCCGCCGCGGTTTACGCCGCCGTGATCGCCGGACTCCGGCTTCTCGGGAAAAAACACGTCGCCCAGCTCTCGATCATCGATCTGGTCCTCATTCTGCTGATCAGCAACGCCGTTCAGAACGCGATGGTGGGGGATGATTCCTCGCTCCTCGGCGGTCTGATTGCGGCGGCCACCCTGCTGGCGATGAATTTTCTCCTGACGTTGATCGGGTTCCGCTCCCGGCGGGCGGGCGCGCTCTTTGAGGGGACACCGACGCTTCTGGTGCACGCGGGCCGGGCGATCCCGGAACACCTGGCGCATGAGGAGATCACGATGGAGGAACTCGAGCGGGTGGTCCGCGAACACGGCATCGGGAGTCTGCAGGAGGTGAAAACCGCGGTCATGGAGGTCGACGGGACGATCAGCGTCGTGCCGGTATCTGGCGAGGACCGCAGGATCGAGATCTACCGCAGGCGCAGGCCGAAACCTCAGATCAGAAACAGATAGGCGCGTCAGCGCCGCGGGGAGCGATCCTGGGAGGGCGCGGGGGCGGGGCGGTTTTTCCCGGAGTTCAGCCGGAGGATGACCCCCCTGAGCGTGGCGAACAGGAGCTCGTAATCGAGCGGCTTTTCAAAAAATTCCTCCACACCGAGCCGCTTCCCGATCAGGAGGGTCGTGCGGTCGATTCCACTGCCGGTGAGGAAGATGGGAAGGGTGGCGCAGTTCGGGAGTGCGCGGATCATTTCGAAAAGGGCAAAGCCCGATTCTCCGCCGGTGAACTCGGATGCCGCGATGACGATATCCGGCCGCGCGATGCGGAATCCCGCCAGGGCCTCCTCGGTAGTGACGGCGCCGATGGTGGTATAGGCGTTCATGCGGAGCTTGTAGGTCAATTCATTCAGCATCGCTTCATCATGATCGGCGACCAGGACGGTGCCGAGAATACGGTTCCGGCGGACATCCTGAAGGAGCGAACGCTCCACCGCCGCATGATCAAGACGCGAGATGCCGAAATTTTTCCTGAGACCTTCGATCATCTGATTCGTGAATCCGATGAGACCCCCGTTCATCCAGAGCTCATGGAGCGCTCCGCGGTATGCCTCGCACTGAACGTCGTGATCGAGCTTCGCGGCGAGGTCATCGGGGATCCCGAGTTCCCTGCGGACGCCCGCAATGTAGGTCTGCTGGTCGCCGGAGGGTTTGCCGTTCATCCAGTATTTGAGGACGCGCGATCTGTACCGGAATTCCCGTTCCTTCGACACGCCTCCCCGCGCGGTTCCCCGGAGATCCTCGAGGCGCCGCTCCAGCTCCGTTGCATAGAGATTTCCCGGGTCGATGGCCTTGGCGTGAATCAGCTGTTCCTGCGCCAGGTCGAAGTAGCCGGATTCGATCTGGCGTTTCGCTTCCGTGAGATAGGAATTGATTTCGGAAGATTTGCGCCGGAGGAGGATCTCGCGATAATGGCGGATTTCATTCTGCAGTTCAGGCTGGAGACCGGTCCGGTGCGAAAGCTGGTTGGTGAGAAACTGGATCCGTTCAAGAAAGACGCGCGCGGTCGGATTATCGGACTGGATTTCGAGCACCTTCTGCAGAAATTCGTCGGCCGCAACATACCGGCCCTCGCGGATACAGCGGTCGGCGGAACTGAGCCAGCTGTCGATGAGAAATTTATGTGAACTGTTCTGATCCATGTCTGTCGTCGGCGTCTGCCGGGAATTGCGTCAGTTGTTTTTTGCCCCCTGCAGGATCCAGGAGCGGAGAAGGCCGAGAGTGTCGGCCGGGAACGGCGCTTTCCGTTTCATCGGCATCGGATCGCCGAACGGAGGGGCCTCGGATATTTTCCGGACCAGCAGGCTCGAATCCGGTTTTCCCGTCACGATTGCGGGACCGTGCTTTCCCCCGGCCGTCAGGCCTTCATACGTGTCGAGGTAGAGACGGCTCGGGTTCATCGCGTCCTCGGTATGACACGGAAGACAGTACGTCTTCATGACCGGAACGATGTCCTTGGCATAGGAGATCGGTTTGGAGGATTTTGGCGCCGGTTTCTTCTTTTGCGACTGCCCGGGAGCCGCCGCGAGAATGACGGACAGAAGTACGAAACACGTAATACCGAGGCGGATTGTCGACCTCATCAGCGTCTGACCCCTTTATCTGTGTGCGAATACTGTATTGTCAGGAACGAAATGTAGTGAACCTGCGCCTTTCTTGCAACTGGGATGGGACGGAAGCCGTTGAAATTGATCGCACAGTTGAATATATTGTCCGCCGCCATGAAACTGCGATTGCCATTATTAACCGCCGGGATCCTCGCGGCGCTCCTTGCCGCCTGTTCCGCCGTCACCGCCCAGACAGCGGCGCTGAGGGTGCCGGTAACCGTCACCGACAGCTCGCACCATACCCAGACCGTCTACTTCGGTGTCAATCCTGCGGCAACGTACTGCATCGACCCGGCCCTCGGCGAATTTGAGCTTCCCGCGAACAGGTGCGGCTCTTCCCCCCTCTGCGTTTATTTCACGGATCCCCGGTCCGTACCTTCGTCCTGCTTCGGATACGGATTACTGCTCGACCTTCGCGCCTTCATATCCCCGGCACAGACGGATACCTACCTGCTGGTCCTGACCGCCGCCGATTTCCCGGCAACGGTACGCTGGATCCCCGGACTCGCGACATGGTACGACAGCATGTCCATCGCGGATAATCTGACGGGAACGATCGTGACGGCAGATATGTGCGCGGTGGATTCCGTTATAGTGCCGTTCCCCGCCGCGGGGCGGCTGATCATCACGGCGCACGGCCCGCACGGGAACCTGGATGCTGTCAGGGAACGGCCGTTCCTGCCCGGTCCGCCACTGCTGGCCTGGAATTATCCCAATCCGTTCAATCCTGCCACCACGATCCGTTTTGTCACCGCCTCCGCGGAAAATGTCAACCTCGCAGTCTATGATATCCTCGGAAGGCACGTCGCGACCCTGATCGACCGGAAAATGGAACCTGGTGAACACACCGTTCATTGGACACCGGCCGGCGTCTCGGCAGGCGTCTATCTGTACCGGTTGTCGACTCCGGAGGGGATGATCACACGCTCCATGCTCTATCTTCCCTAATGATGCACAAAAGAACGCTGGCCGCATGCGATGCCGGTATTGGTATGATCGGCAGGCTCAATTCGCCATTCATTTGACTTTCTCCCAAAACTCGCCTATCTTAAAGTGTTTTTTCAACGATTACATATAACTTGCCACGTTATTTGGGGATAGCGGATATTTCTGTTGACCTCGGCGGATTATGACATCACGACCTCCGGTATTCCGGATTAGGTTTTCCCTCAAAATCATTGGCGGATTTTTCGTCATAGTCCTCGTCATGCTTCTCGGGGGGGTCTACGCCTACATCCAGCTGACCTCCCTTTCTTCACAGGAACTGGAATTCCGGATCATTCCGCTGGTGGACGACATCGACCGGTTCGTGGAAAGTGAACGGGATCTGTCGGCCAAGTTTTTCGATTCGCGGGATACCTATCTGGAGGCGACATTCGACGTGGTGACCGGAAAAGTGAACATGAGCGTCGATTCGCTCGCGGTCATGGTCGGCCGGGAGGAGGCCGCAGAGAAGGTGGTGGAGGTGCGGACGATCCACCAGCGGTACATCTCATTCATCCACGGTCAGATGACGCTGGTCAAGCAGAATCCGTCCTACAACCCGGCGCCGGTTCTGGGGGAACGGAAAGCCCTCGTTGATTCGCTCATCGGGGCGATCCAGCAGATCCGGACGGCATACATTCCGACGCTGAGCAGATCGCTCAGGATTCTCGACCAGAAGATCGCAGGATCGGTGACCGGTGTGAAATACTCGATATACCTCACGGCCCTCATCGCGGTGATCCTCGGGCTACTGATGGCAAAGAGCTTCACCAAGCCGATCACGGCGCTCACCTCCGGGACCCAGAAGGTGGCGGAGGGAGAGTACGCAACGGTGCCGGTGACGACAACCGACGAGTTCGCCGATCTGACGGTCGCCTTCAACACGATGGGGGAGAAGCTTCGTCGTCTCGACGAGATGCGGAGCCAGCTGATGTCGGAGATATCGCACGAGATGCGGACCCCTCTGCAGGTCATCAAGGCCGGTTGTTACTCGATCGTGCACATGAAGGGGGGCACCCCGCTCGCTCCCAGTCAGCGGGAGGCGGTCGGGATGATTCACAATGCGACAAACCGCATCAATCAGTTCATCAACCTGTTTCTCGATGTAGCAAAAATGGAGGCGGGCCTGATGAAATTCAATTTCACCCGGCAGGATCTGGTGGAACTGATTACCCCACTCGTCCAGGAAGGCCAGCTCATCGGTCAGAGCCGGAACATCCGTGTAAGTCTGCGGTCGGACCCGGTGCCGCCGATGATGATCGACGCCGACAGAATAACGCAGGTGTTCAGCAACCTCATCTCGAACGCCCTCAAGTACACGCCGGAACACGGGTCGATCGATATTGCGGTGACGCATCATGCGACGTGCGACCTGCCCCGCGGCAGGGCGGGTTGTGTACAGATCGACGTCACCGATACCGGGGTGGGCATTCCCCGGGAGGATGTCGACAAGGTGTTCAACAAGTTTTATCAGGCAAAGAACACGCCGCTCGTGAGCGAGAAGGGGTCGGGACTCGGACTGGCGCTGGTGAAGCATGTTGCCGAGGCCCATGGCGGCAGGGCGACGGTCACCAGCGAGGTGGGCGTCGGATCCACGTTTACCGTTCTTCTGCCGCTCGAGGGCGAGGCCGCATGACCAGGGGGATATTCGGCCGTCCCGAAGTGGAAGAGTACCTGGGCGCCGTCGAGCGCTACAGCGGACGGCGGTTCCATTTCCGGACGGAAATTGCCCTTCTGATGGAGCTCGCGGCGCAGACGGAGCGGTCCGAGGAATTCGAAAAAATCATCTTCACCGCGAAGTTCATTACGCGCGCATTCGACATACTCCGCCGGAGCGGGTCCGGGAGCGAGGAATCGAAACATCTCTCGGCGGAACTTCAGGCCAATCTGGTCTCGGTCACCGGCCTGATCAGATCGCTCTGCTCCACCGATCCCACGATCGCCGACGCGCTCTTCGGCGAACGGATGTTTTCACTGACGCACGAATCGCTCGATCTGCTGAAGGATCTTTTGTCGGAACTGACGTGGATCAAAAACTATTCTCTCGACGGCCATCCGCCGCCGCTGAAAGCGGCCCGGTGACGGATGCCGGCGGCCGGCGACAACATCATGTGCTTGCAGAGATGACGCCATGAAACGACGATTCCATACATGTGTCGTTCTGATCCTGATCGGCGGGGCCATCTTCTGGCTCGGCGGCATTACGATCAGGGCCATGATCGGGTTCGATCTGCTCCAGACCGGCACGATCGATTTCAAGCCGAATATTCATCCGTATGTCGAACGCGCCGTCTATGCCCTCATCGCCCAGAGCTCCGTCGTTGTGGATGTCGCCTATGTCGTCACCTGGATTGCGGGCATCCTCTATCTCCGGACCACGAACTACCGCATGAAGCAGGAAGGGTGGCTGATGATGTGCGCGGTCCTCTTCTACCTCTTCACGCCGGTCGAGGTGTATACCGGAGTGCTCGACGCGAAAATCTGGTATCTTGACCATATCGGCTCGAACGATCTCGTCGAGTTCCGGAAACTGTTCATCCACCGCCTCGCGGCACTGGCGGGCGTCCCGATGATAGCGCTCTTCTGCTACTATACTGCGGTCGCCGTCGCTGTCTTCCGCCCGCTGAGAAAAGGAATCCCCCCTGAACCGGCACACTGAACGATCGGCATGACCCCTCAACTTCTCCGCGGGTATCGCGGGATTGCGCTCATTGTCCTCCTCTTTCTTCTGGCCGGCGCTCTCCGCATCAACGATGTGTCGCTCTACACGCCCGACAGCAGTCGCTACCTCATCTGGGGAAATGCCGTGGCCCACGGGAGAGGGTTCGTCGACGACACACAGCCCGATCCCGACCGCTTTGTGATCAATGCCCCGCTCTATGCCGTGCTGATCGCCCCGGTGGAGACGATCTTTCCGCTCTCCATCACCGCGGTCAAATGCTGGACGCTCGGATGGGGGGCGCTGAGCGTCGTTCTCTTCTTCCTGTTCCTCCAGAGGCACTGTACCCGCAGGAGCGCCCTCATCGGATCTGCGCTCTTCGCCTTCAATCCCGCAATGGTTCTGTTCAGCACGGAAATGCTCTCGGAAGCGCCGTTCATCGCGTTCACGTGCGGCATTCTTCTGCTCAGCGAACGTTCCGTGCCGTCGTGCGGGCGGGAAACACGGTTGTCGGCTCTTCTTCTCGTCGTTCTCCTGGCGTGTATCGGACTTCTGCGGGAAGTCGGGGTCGCCCTGGTGCTCGCGGCGGCGCTCTATTTTTACTCGATCGGAAAGTTCCGGCGCTCTCTTGTGATCCTCCTCTCGGCCGGCGCGGTTCTGGGCGTCTGGTATTACCGCAATCAGGTCTGGGTCGGATCACTTCAGGGGGTGCAAAAGGGAAATCTCTCCATCGTCACCGAGCATTTCCTGACGCCTTCCACGGCTCCGCTCTGGCAGGAGATGGCCGGAAGGATATGGGCTTCCCTCAACGTGTATGCCTCGCACATCGGAGAGATGACGTTCCTGACAGGATTTTCCCGCCAGCTCTCGGACGTCATCGCAGAACCCTCGGCTCCGTTCCGGTTTCTGCAGGAGGCGATCGCCCGTCTCAATGTGCCGATTGCCGTTCTCATCGGTCTGACCGGGATCGCGGGCATCGCCGCTGACATCCGGCGATCTCCGACGTCGTGGCTGAGGCTGACGTACCTGCTGTTGTTCCTCGCAATCATCCTGGCCTATCCGGTACACGACATACGGTTTCTTCTTCCGATCACCCCGCTGGCGATCTGGTATGCCGGAACCGGGACGGGATTTCTTCTGAAGAAAACAGTCCCTGCCGCCGTGACCGTCAGGAATCTGATCCTCCTTACAGCGGCGGGGGCCGTACTCCTTCCGAACGGCCTCGCACTTGCGGAACTGGACGGCACGAATATCGCCTACAGGCGTTCCCCGGAGGAACTTTTACGGTCGACCAGATTCATCTCCGCGCTCTATACGTATGACTGGAAAAGCGTCGGCCGCTGGGTGGGGGAGCATACCGCATCCGGCGATGTGCTCGCCAGCCCGATGAAGGAACTCGCCGTCGTGTCCGGGGGGAGAAAGGTGGTCGATCTCGATCCGGGCGTCCAGCTTGCGGCCTTCGAGGATGCGCTCAGGGATTATCATGTGCAGTATCTGCTCGCGGTCGTTCAGGGCGACCTGAACGTCTTCGAATTCCAGATGACGCAAACGCGGCGGTTCTGGTTCGAGCCGGTTTGTGATGCCGGGAATCTTCATCTCCTCCGCGTGCGCGAACGGAATCTGACGCCCCCGGGGAGCGCAGGACAATTTTCACCCGCGGACACCGTGACGTCGATCCGGCTCATGCGGCACGGCCGCACTGAACTGCTCGCCGGAAATTACATCCAGGCCGAGAGCACCCTCACACGGGCATATCGCCGATTTCCCCGTCATCCCGCCATTGTCTATGAAACGCTCGTTGCGGCGCTCATGGCCGGGGATACGCTCACTGCGAAGGGAATGTATGCAAATCTGATGGCGCTTCCGCAGACGATGTCCTATGCCGGCATGGCCAGAACGCAGTTCGATATCGCCGCCCTCCTCCGGACATCGGTCTCTTCGAAGATGATGGAAGAGCGGGCGGTAACCCGCTCGAGGGCGGCGGCACAATACTGGAAACTGGGATATTACCGGCGGGCGGCGGAGGTGATCGATACGCTCGCGACGGGCGGAAGCGATTATTTCATGGGACTCCTCTGGGGAATTCACTACAATCTCCAGAACGGGGATACGCTGCGTGCGATGCGGTTCCTGCAGGAAGCGCTCCGGGTCGATTCCTCGAATATCGTGGTAAAGGTTTTCGACGCCATTCTCCGGACCGGGGATTCTCTGCAGACCGCGACGTCTGCCCCGGCGCGGAGCATGCTTCACCTGTCGCTCGCACGGTTCTACCGCCAGATCGACCTGAAGGACGAGGCGATCGATGAAGCGGAACGGGCGCTTGCCTCGGATCCGTCCAACGCCGAAGCCGTTTCGATCATCGGCCGGCTCTTCGAGAAACGCGGGCGGCCCGGAACGGCGGCGGCGGTTTACCGCTCATACGCCGGAAACCATCCGGGCAACGACTCGCTGATGGCGAGGGCCGATTCCCTCGACCATAAACCCCGCTGAGGGCTCTCCGGCCGTCAGTTGATTTTCAGGCGGGAAATGACGTTCTTTTGTCTGGAATATTCTTCCGCACGCCGGATTTTCAACGTCTTCACATCATGAATTATATCCAGATACTGCAGGACCTTGAGGAGCTGTCGGGCCAGATCGGCGTCCAGCTCCGGTACGAAAAAGGGGATTTTGAGGGGGGCTACTGCATACTCAAAAGCCAGAAGCTCCTCGTGGTGAACAAGCGTCTCGCCGACCAGCGGAAGGCGTCCTCCCTCGCCCAGGCGCTCGCCGAATACGGCATCGACGGCACATTCATCAAGCCTGCGCTCCGCCAGTACATTGAGGACGAAGTGGCGAAAAACAGCAGGGCGAAACAGTGATCCGGGCCGTCATATTCGATCTCGACAATACGCTCGTCGATTTTATGGCGATGAAACGGCAGGCGATCGATGCCGCCGTGCATGCGATGGTCGACGCCGGACTCGGCCTCAGCACCGACGAGGCCAAGACGCGGATCGACGCGATCTACAAGGAGCGGGGAATCGAATTCCAGAGTGTTTTCGACCAGCTGTTGTACGACGAGTTCAAGAAGCTGGATTATAAAATTCTCTCCGCGGGGGTGATTGCCTACCGGAGGGCGCGGGAGGCGGCGCTCGTGCCTTATCCGCACGTGACGATGACCCTCATCGAGCTGATGAAGAAGGGGATCCGGCTCGCGGTCGTCTCGGATGCGCCGGCCCGCGAAGCATGGCTCCGCCTCTCCTACCTGAACTTTCACCACCTTTTCGACGCCGTTGTCACCTTCGAGGACACCGGAGAACGGAAACCGGCGCCGGGACCATTCCGCAAGGCGCTGGCCCTTCTGCAGGTGCGGCCCGAGGAGGCGCTCATGGTCGGGGATTGGGCCGAGCGCGACATGATCGGTGCGGGTAACCTCGGAATGAAAACCGTCTTCGCGCGCTATGGTGACACGTTTGGAACCGTCGAAACGCACGCCGATTTCGAGATTACCGACGTGAAGGAGGTACTTGCGATTGTCGACCGGGAGAACAGCCGCGGAGGTCGCGGTGGTTGAAGGAATCGGCATCGACGTCGTTGAAATTCCCCGGCTGGAACAGACCATCGGCATGTACGGATCGGTGTTTCTCAGCAAGGTGTTCACCGAACGGGAAATCGCGTATGCCAGGTCGAAAAAGAACAGCGCGCACCATATCGCCGGCAGGTTTGCGGTCAAGGAAGCGGTCGCAAAGGCGATGAAAACTGGCTGGGCTGGCGGTTTCCGATGGAAGGATGTGGAGGTTGAAAACGCTCCCTCCGGCGAGCCTTCGGTGGTTCTCCATGGAAATGCGAAAAAAAGGCTATCCGGAACGACCATTCACGTCTCAATATCCCATGCCGAACGCGTGGTAGTCGCCTGCGCCGTCATCGAACGGAGCTGAGCCGGTTGCCTTTCGGACGGAAATTCCGTATGTTTCCCCTGCCGTCATAACATCCCCTCATTCGTCGCGGATACTCGTATGAAACAGCAGGGAATCAAAAAACTCTATTACTCGATCAGTGAGGTCAGTAAGATCACCGATCTGGAGCAGTATGTCCTCCGGTACTGGGAATCGGAATTCGAACAGCTGAAGCCCGCGAAAAACCGTGCCGGGAACAGGATATACACCAACAAGGAAATCAAGCTGATTCTCTATATCAAGAGACTTCTCCGCGACGAACGCTACACGATCGAGGGGGCGAAACAGGTGCTGTTGTCGTATATTCCGGAGGTCGAATCGAGCGAACAGCTCGAACTGATCGATGATGCTCCGATGCCGGCGATGCAATCGGTCGCCGCAACGGCACCGAGGCCGGCGGATAACCGGCTCCGGAACGACATGGTGGAATTGAAACGATTTCTGGAGGAACTTCTCGTCCGGCTGACATAAAAAATTGGTGCCCGTACTAGTTCATCGGAACGTAGCGCAGCCCGGCTAGCGCACTTGCTTGGGGTGCAAGGGGTCGCGGGTTCAAATCCCGCCGTTCCGACACAATCGCCTCCCACTCCGGAGGCGATTTGCATTCATGCCTTATTACGTCTACGTCTTGAAAAGTCTGAAAGCCGGCCGGTATTATATCGGACAAAGTGAGGATGTCATGGAACGACTCCGCCGGTATAACAGGGGAGGAGTGTGGTCTACCAAAGGATATCGTCCATGGCAGATCCACGACGTGGAGGAGTATGGGACAAGGAAGGAAGCAATACAGCGAGAGCACTATTTGAAATCGCCTGTGGGATGGAGGACGCTCCAAGAGAAAAAAAAAAGGGTCGCGGGTTTCCCGAAGGGATCCCTTAGGGATAAATCCCGCCGTTCCGACACAATCGCCTCCCACACCGGAGGCGATTTGCATTCATGCCCTATTACGTCTACGTCTTGAAAAGTCTGAAAGCCGACCGGTATTATATCGGACAGAGCGAGGATGTCACGGAACGGCTCCGCCGGCATAATCCAGACTGTCGTTCTGAGGACGTCTGCATTTTAACGGATGAAGAATCGAAATACTGCCGGGAGATTATCGCGTAATCTGACCCCAAGAGAGCCGCGGTTATTGACATTCACAGGTTCTGTCGTTACTTTACTGCATCACGATGGAAGCGGCGGAGGCGCCGGCGCTTCTTTCCCGGGGGTCCCTGCCGCGCACCCGATGCCCGCACGGATCAGGATCCGATTTCTTGTCAAACTCATCTCGACGGAGAATAACGAACCAGCATGCGGTCGGCTGTGAAACGCATATCGTGCCACATACTTCTGATCCTTTCTGCCCTGCAGACTGCCGGTGGACAGGCAGTTCTCCGCCATCCTCTCCCGGCAACCGGAAAAGGCAACCCTTTTCGGACCGGAACGGGTTCGTATCACCGAACCTTCACCGGCGGAGATTCCGCCCGGCTTCTCATTGTGCGCCGTGACAGCGTTCTTGCGGATATTCCGGCTCCGGGCGGAGATCTGCTCAACGTCATCGTCACTTTTCCGTCACTCCCGCTGAGCGTCCTCCAGAAAAGACCGGCAAAGGGAGGGGCTATCTCCGTGCAGTCGGCGGTGTCCGCCGTCGAATCTGAGCATGCGCAATTCCGGAGCGATCTCGCGAGGCTCTCGTCCGCCATGCCGGTTCAGGGTGGAATGCCGGCGGCACAGATAACGTTCGAATACAGAACCGCCCTCAACGGGGCGGCGATCTCGGCCGCCAGAAGCGTCGTGGAGGCCGTCAGAAAGCTTCCCTATGTTTCGGGCGTCAGTCCCGATTATACGGTATCCGTGAGCGATTCGGCGAGCAACAGCGTGATCGGGGCGGAGAAATTCTGGGGTGCCTACAGCACGCATGGCGAGAACATCGATATCGGGATCATCGATACAGGCATCGACTATCTTCACGAGGCGCTTGGCGGATCCGCATTTCCCAACGCGAAGGTGGTGGGAGGGTACAATTTCGTCGCCGGAAACAGTGATCCGATGGATGACAACGGGCACGGCACGCATGTGGCGGGCATCGTGGCGGGAAACGGGCCGCCGCCGGTGAACCTCCGCGGCGTCGCTTACAATGCCCGTCTCTGGGCGTTCAAGGTGCTGAACGCCTACGGAAGCGGGAGCACGTCGACCGTGATTGCGGGAATCGACCGTGCGCTCGACCCGGACGACGATCCGTCGACGCCGACTCCCATCAAGGTGCTGAATCTGAGCCTCGGCGGGTCGGGTGATCCGACCGATCCCATCTCGCAGGCGATCGACAATGCGGTCGCGGCCGGGGTTGTCTGTGTCGTTGCCGCGGGCAATTCGGGCATCTATCAGTCCATCGGTTCGCCCGGGTGTGCCCGGCGTGCGCTGACGGTCGGGGCAAGTACGGATAACGACATGATCGCATTCTTCAGCTCGCGCGGGCCGACAAATCTCTCGTTTGATGTCAAACCCGACCTTGTGGCTCCCGGTAATGATATTGAATCCGCGAAACTGGGCGGGGGGTACATATCATACAGCGGAACATCGATGGCAACGCCGCATGTGGCGGGTGCGGCGGCGCTCCTGCGCCAACTGCATCCTTCGTGGGGGCCGGATGAGGTCAAGGCGGCGCTCGTGGGATCTGCCCGGAACATCGGCGGGGACCTCTGGACGGAGGGACGGGGGAGGCTCGATATCATGAATGCCGCCGCGGAGAGCGTGGTGGTCTCGCCCGGCATTCTCACCTTCGGGCTCGACGATATTTCACGGCAGACCTGGTCCGTCACACAGCGTCTCACGGTGTTCAACGGAGCGGGAGACGCGGACGAGGTCCGCTTTACCTCTTCACAGACCCTCCCTCCCGGAACTGAAGTAATGTTCAATCCGCCGGATATGACGGTGCCGCCGGGCGATTCCCTGTCGACGGAGGTGACCCTTGTCGTTGACAACACGGTTTGCCCGTTCCCGAAGGGAGCGGTGCCGGCGTATGTCGACAGTATAATGCTGTCGTCCGCCACGTTCGGGAGCTCAGCAACCGTCCCGCTGGCATTCCTCAAATCGCGGGCAATCGCGCTGAAGTTCGACCAACAGCCGTCGATCGTCTTCATCCACAACGGCCGGACCGCGGACTCGGCCTTCGGTAGCGTTTTGTACAATTCCCGGGATACCGCCGTCGATCTCGTCCCGGCCGACACGTTCGATATCGTTTCCACTTTTTACGGAGATTCTGCATACGTTCTCCGGGAACGGATCCCGGTAGACGGCATATCCCGGGTGGCCATCAACAGAAGTGAAGCATTGAACGATATCACATTCCAGCCTCTGGATCAGAATGGCGTGCCGCTCCCCTTCAACGGACTGGGGACCGAATCTCTCATCCATGCGAGATCCGGGATCGGTCTGATATCCATCGGAGGCATCTACAGATCAGATCATTTTTTCTCGAATGTCAGTTCCGCATATTCCTATTCGGTATCGCTCGTTCCCGAGGTGGAGGAAGGCAATTTCTACCATGTGGCATGCTTCCTCGGCTCCGGCATTTCATCCTCCGCGATTCTCCGGAATGATCCGGCCGCCTTCCGCATCGGGCATTACAGTTTTGATCTCCCTCCGGGGACGCAATCGCTCACTCTTGCGGCGGGTTTCCAGCAATCACCCCAATCGTTCATCACGCTCGACTTTTCCGGCACTATCGGCACGCTGTCGCCGCCGTTTCTTCTCACCGCGTGGTATTCTCCCGAGCCGGCAGGCATCGATCGGTGGTATTCTCACCTCTGGGCCTCACCGTCGCCCTTGGAAATATTCGCATCACCGCTTTACAAGTCGGCCTATTCCACCGTGACGGCTCCCGATACGATCAAGCTCTTCTGGTCATTCAGCGACCTCGCCCCCTCCATGCCGGCGGCCGCGACGAGACAGCAACGCTTCGGCGTTCCCTTCGGAAGGGAAATGCCTGTCTGGGCCGGTCAGGCCTGGATCGACGGAGCGACGTTCAACATCGATGCCACTGAAGAGGCGTATTTCATTTCGCCGTGCGGGGTGCATACCGGCGTCGGGCTTGCGTATACGCTTTTCGCCGGCGGCGTTGAACAGTCCTCCGGCACGTTGGGAAATATCCTGATCACGGACGATTACGCCAGGTTCTTTCTGCCGTCCGGGCGGTTTGTTTTTACGGCGACAGACGGCGGATACCGGATCGGTGCCGTTGCCGGACAGGCCGTCGCAAAAATCACCGGAACGTCCGGCGGATATCACAGCGTCCCGCACATCAGAAATTTCCAGACGCTCCGGGACGGACTGCTCCCCGATACCCTGCCGTTCAATCAGATCGCGGCGCTTCCCTCTCAGGGATCGGCCCTCACAATGTTTTACCGCGATATCCGCGACTCGCTCTGGCATCCGCTCGCCGCCGCGGTGTCCGACACGGTCTTCAGAACGCCAATCCCGGATTCCCTCGCGACCGGCTACTATGCGTTGCGGGCAGTTGCGATCGATACCTCGTCCGACACCCTCGACTATACAGCGACTCCGGCGTTCTTTATCCCCGGCATTTACCTCTCCGGCCGACGCTGTCTGTTCGATACCGTTCAGATCGGCTGTCGGAAAACGTTGACCGTTGCTCTCCATAACCTCCAGATCTCAGGGGTCCTTCAGATTCAATCGATCAGCGCCGATCTCCCGGATATCTCCGTAGCTGCCGACGGCGGCGCGCTCGCACCTTCCGAAAGCCTGGCGTGTCCGGTGACTTTCAATCCGCTCAGCGCCGGTCTGAAAACGGGACACGTCGTGATAACCTATCAGGGGGGCCATGCGCCGGATACTATTCTCGTTTCGGGCGTCGGAAAAGGAACCGCCGGCGGGACAATTGTCTCCGTGCCGCCGGATACCGGGTGGCAGATTCTCTCCCTGCCGGTCGGCGTCCTCTGTCCGTATCCGCTCGATGGTCTTTTCGGATATAACGGTACGTATACCCCCGATAACATGATGACGGCAGGCCGCGGCTATTGGAAGCAGGTGCATAGCGCCATCACTCCCTTCGCGGGTCTCGTTCTCGCGGCCGATACGGTGCCGATACGCCGGGGATGGAATCTGATCGGGGCGATCGGGAGCCCCGTATCCGCCCAATCGGTTGTGATCCTGCCGTCCCCGACAGGGGGACACGTGTTCTTTTCCTCTTCCGATACCGGATATTCGCAGGCTGATACGCTGGAGCCGGGGAAGGGATACTGGTTATGGTCCGACAGCGCCGGAACGATGGAGGTAAGCGCGACAGCACAGCTTCAACGTCCGCCCTCACCCGGGCAGCTGACGGCGCCGGGCTCCATTGCAGATCGTGCGGAACCGGTCTCCCGGCGGAATGCCGGCTCACTTACGGTATCTGCGGGAAATACACAATCCCGGACGCTCTATTTCGGAGAGGGGGAAAACAGCGCATCTCAGACCGGAGCTGACCGGCTGCCGCCAGCGCCGCCATCAGGTGGCTTTGATGTACGATGGGGGAATGATTCGCGGTATGCATCCGTTCCTGCCGGTAAAAAAACATCGATCCCGCTTCGGATTTCTTCCCCGATTTCTCCGGTCAAACTCTCATGGCAGACTCCCCCCGGCGCACCGGTGGAGGCGATCCTGGAAATGCACGGAAGAAAAATTCTGCTGAGCGGCGAGGGAAGTATTGATGATGCAGAGGATGCGGGCGGGCCGGGAGACCGTTCGAACCGCAGCTATTTCCTGATCTTACATTCGCTGGATGCGGGAACGTCGCCGTTGTCGTACGCCCTGATCGGAAATTATCCCAATCCGTTCAATCCTTCAACCACGATCAGATATGAGCTTCCCGCGGAGAGCAGGGTGACGATTCTGGTGACAGACATTCTCGGGCGGGAAATCTGCACGGTGCGGAACGGGGTGGAACCGGCGGGATCAAAAGAAGCTGTCTGGGATGCGGCCGGTTCGCCGAGCGGAGTATATTTTTACAGCCTGAAGGCGACGAGTCTCAAGGACCCGTCGAAATCATATTTTTCCGTAAAGAAGATGCTCCTCCTCCGGTGAAGCGGCAGCTGTCGCGTCCCCGTTCGGACGGTCAGTTATCTTCCATCTGCCGGAA
>DATKPE010000032.1:0-40809 GCA_035524335.1 Bacteroidota bacterium | reverse complement strand
AATTCTACTATTCGAATAGTAGAATTCCACCATTCGATATGTAGAACAGCCCACCCGTTATTTTATACCCATCGTTTCGGAAATAAAAAACCCCTCTTTCGAGGGGCTGTAATCAATCACCTTAACGAAGCTGGCAGGCTTCAGAAAGGAGGGAATTATGGAACATCGTGTTTACTCTGGCACAACACACAAAGCCAGAGGCAGAATATAGCAAACGACGGAGAGGTGGCTGAAATGGTGAAAGCGACCGACTTATAATCGCCGACCTTGACGGGTTGTGTGGGTTCGAGTCCCACCCTCTCCGCTATTGGTAAGATAGGTAAATTAAATTTTGCTGTCAATAGAAAATCAATCACTTTTCACTTGACATTTGATACTCTATCATGTATATTATGGATGTGAGCACGACAAAAACACTCAAACAGGCGAACGAATCCGATTTCTTGACGGTAGAGGAAGCCGCGTTGGAGTTGGGGATTAAGCCGACAGCGATTCGGAATTATCTCTGCGACGATAAGCTCACGACGTACAAGTTTAAGACTCTGACGCTCGTTCATCGGAACGAGGTTGAGGAATGGAAAAAGCGACAGAAGTAAATAAAACGGGCTTACAAGTATTCGAAGTACCTGCAAGCCCTAATCAATCACCGCTTTTGAGGAGCGGCAACCGACCTGATATAATATACGCTCCTCAGAGCTTAAAATCAAGGAGCGTATCATGGCGAACAACCTTCCGATCCACAAAAAGGCTCTTGTGCTCTCGTTAATCACCGAAGGGCAATCAATTAGGGCGACTTCCCGCATTGCAGGCGTGAGCCAACCGACCATCCTTAAATTGATCGTTGAGGCCGGAGAGAAGGCGAAGAACTTTCACGATTCAATGATGCAGGGCGTACAGTCCCGTTTCATGCAAGTCGATGAGATTTGGTGCTACGTCGGATGTAAGCAGAAACGAGCGATACAGGACGATGCGGAACGGGGAGACTTCTATACGTTCATTGCTCTGGACGCTGATACGAAGTTAGTACCTTGCTATCGAGTGGGGAAGCGCACGGCAAGGCTCGCCGCATCATTCATGATGGAGCTCTCGGTAAGGGTTAATACTCGCTTCCAATTAAGCACAGATGCCTTCCCCGCCTATCGGGACGCAGTGGACAGGGTATTCGGCGCGGAGATTGACTACGCTCAAATTCACAAGGAATACAGGGAAGAAACGAAGGGCGAAAAACGGTACTCCCCCGCCCAAATAATACGGGTTACGAAGAAGCCCATCACCGGAGAGCCGATCAATCGGCATATCAGCACATCGTACATCGAACGCCAGAATCTAACCGTGAGGATGCAATCCCGACGCTTTACGAGGCTCACCAATGGATTCTCGAAAAAGCTTCGTAATTTACAGGCGGCGGTTGACGTGCATTTCTTCTACTACAATTTCATCCGCATCCATCAGAGCCTTCGAGTCACTCCGGCGATGGAAGCCAAGATCACGAACCGATTATGGAACTGGATAGACCTCTTAACGTGGGACAATCTGGCAGAATCACGGGTCGCATGAGGATTTAAACTTGAGCACTACCAATTCCGGAGAAGAAGGGATATGAAAAATCCGTCCGTGCCATGGCGGTGCGGATAGAGCGTGCATTCCCCCGGCTGATCTCCCGGAACGATCGCCGCGCCGGGACCTGTGAACGAAACCGCGCGGAATTTTCCGTTCCCGGCGGTAAAATCCCGGACGACCTCTTCATTCTCCTGCGGAAAAAGCGAGCAGGTGGAGTAGACGAGCCGTCCCCCCGGCCGGACCAGCTGTGCGCACCGTTCCAGGATCTCCACCTGCTTCCGGTGATATTCGGCCGGGGACTGCTCGTTCAGCCGCCACTTCAGCGCGGGGTTTCTCCGGATCGTGCCGGATCCGGTGCAGGGAGCATCGACCAGAACCAGGTCGGCCGGAGCCGGGGAAGGAACGCCGTCGCCGGCATCGCTCTGAGCGGTCCGTATGATGGAGACGCCGCTCCGTACCGCGCGTGTCCCGAGCTCGGCAAGTTTTTTCCTGTCGGGGTCGATGGCGAGGATCTCTCCCCGGTTCTGCATGATCGCCGCGAGGTGGAGCGATTTCCCGCCGGCCCCCGCGCAGGCATCGATCACACGCCAGCCCGGCGCCGGATCGGCCAGGAGCGACACCATCTGGCTCCCTTCGTCCTGGATTTCGAACCAGCCGTCCCGGAAGGCGGGCGTCGACTGGGCGGAAAATCGTTTCCGGAGCAGAAGCGCGTGAGGCGCGAGGCGGCCGGGAACGGCTTCGACGCCCTCCTTCTTCAGCCGTTCCAGACATTCTCCGACACTGCACCGGAGCGTATTGACCCTGAGCGCAACGGGCGCCGGAAGGTTCATCGATTCCAGCAGTTCTCCGGCTTCCTGAACCAGGCGGTCGGACCAGAGACGCACCATCCAGTCCTGAAACGAGTACCGGACGCCGAGGCGCACGAGCTCGTCCGGGCCGAGAAATGCGAGCGAACGGTGGTCGCGATACCAGTCTGTGAAGAGGCCGAGGTCGATCGAAGGAAAGGAGGTTTTCCAGAGCGCAGGGGGAATAATCGTTTCAACCGCCGGCTCCGGTGAGGAGGAGAGGCCGTAGAGGAGAACCAGAACGACAAAGCGGTCGGGAAATTTATCGAGAAGTTCGCCGCCCGGCAGATCGGCCGACGCCTGTTCCAGGAGCGCTTCCAGGAACCGCCGGTGGCGGATAATTCCGAAGTAGTGGTCGGCGATATACCGCCGGTCATGGGAGCCGAGATAACCGCGCCGGCGGAAAAACTCTGCGGTCGCACGGTCGATCGGCTGGCTGGAGCGTTCGCCGCTCCGGAGCAGTTCCAGCAGATGCCCGACGAGCGAGCCGAGGTTCATACGCGCACGACAGGCGCGTCCATGTCGCTGTTGCGGTAGGCGTAGGCCATTCTGGGCGTGTTGAACGAGATGCCGAATTCCCCCCTGCTGTTGAGGACGATGACGCCGCCATGCCCGTCGACCTTGTCCTTGAGGTGGCGGATCCCCTCCTCCGCGGCTTTCTGGGCGTCGCCGTTGTTGTACTCCAGAAGGTCGACGACCGTTTTGGCCATGACGACCTTGATCATTCCCTCTCCCCATCCGGTCGTGGAGACGCCGCCGATGCTGTTATCGGCATAGGATCCACAGCCGATGAGGGGCGAATCGCCGACCCGTCCCGGGGTCTTGTTGAACGTCCCGCCGGTCGAGGTGCCGACGGCGATGTTGCCGAAACTGTCGATCGCGACCGCGCCGACGGTATCCGAGGGTTTTTTCGATTTACGGAAGGCGTCTTTCGTGGTGAAGTTTTTCCGGCCCCGGACGCCGTTCCAGCGTTTCCGTTCCCGGTCGATGATGAGGTCCTCCTGCGTACAAAGGCGGATCCCGCGGTCCTTCGCAAAGAGCTCCGCGCCTTCCCCCACGAGGAGGATATGCTCGCTCTCTTCCATCACCTTGCGGGCGAGCCCGATCGGATTGCGAACGAAGCGGACGCAGGCGACCGCGCCGCACGACATCGTCCGGCCGTTCATGATGCTGGCATCCAGCTCCACCTGGCCGGCGGCGTTGAGATGCGATCCGCGCCCCGCGTCGAACGTTTCGTCGTCCTCCATGGAGAGGATCGCCTTTTCGACCGCGTCGACGGAACTTCCCGCGGTTTCCAGAATATGCCACCCGATTTCCAGCGCCCGGGCGACGCCCTTCCGGTGGGCTTCGACGGCGTCGTCAGGGATATCCCATGCCCCGCCGTGAATGATCAATGAACTCATGGATCCGGATAAAGTGTGAACGAAATTTGTGATAACATACGAAAATCCGGCGGGAGAAGCAATGAATCCGGGGCGGCGCGGCCACCGCCGCCTCAGGGGCAAAAAAAAGACCGCCCGTCGGGAAGACGGGCGGTCGGGGGTGAAGGATTACTCGAGGACGAAGATTTTTCTTTTCGCGCAGATCTCCTTCAGGATCTTCGGCCACACCGTGACGCTCACCTCACCCAGATGGGCTTTGCGGAGGAGGAGCATCGTGGTCCGTGACTGGCCGATGCCGCCGCCGATGCTGAGCGGAATCTGGTCGTTCAGGATCGCCTGGTGATAGGGGAGTTTCATGAAGTCGAGCTGTTTCGACATCTCGAGCTGTTTTTTGAGTGTCTCCTTCGTCACGCGGACGCCCATGGAGGTGAGCTCATGGCGCCGTTTGGTGACCGGATTCCAGACGAGGATATCGCCGTTGAGGCCGTGCGTCTGTTTCTTCGTTTCGGCGGAAGTGTCTGTCACCCAGTCGTCGTAATCGGCGGCGCGCATTTCGTGCGGATATCCGTCCTTGAGCGGCCATCCGATGCCGATGATGAAGATTGCGGGATACTTCTGGAGCACCTGGGTCTCGCGCTGTTTCCGGGGAAGGTCGGGGAACATATCGAGGATTTCCTCGGCGTGGAGGAATGTCAGCTCTTCCGGCAGGCTCGGATATTTCTTGTTCTTCAGCTTGGGGAACATGTCCTGGATGAAGTCCTCGGAGCCCTTGATGACTTTCCAGATCTTCTTGACGGTCTGTTTCAGGAACTTGACGTTGCGCTGTTCGGCGGTCATGACCCGCTCCCAGTCCCACTGGTCGACGTAACAGCTGTGGTCGTGGTCGAGGAAGTAATCCTTCCGGACGGCGCGCATGTCGGTGCAGAGACCTTCGCCCGCTTTCATGCCGAACTGTTTCAGGGCGACTCTCTTCCATTTCGTGGCGGCCTGCACGACCTGGGCGTCGATGGGATGTTTATTGTAGTCGTTGGAGATATGGAACTGCACCGGCGTCCGCGAGCCGTCGCGGTCGAGCATGTCGTTGACGCCGCTTTCCATATCGACAATGAGGGGTACTTCGACGTGAATGAGGCCGAGTTCCTTGCAGAGGTTGTCTTCGATATGCCGCTTGAGGGCGGCGAGGGCGATCTGCGTTTCCTTGGGGTTCAACAGCGATGTATAGTCGGTCGGAAGGACGCGTTCGATTTCTTCGTAGGTCCCTATGCCGGGGCCGGCGAGGTCAGCTTTCTTATCAGCCATAACTTGCTCTCCTTAATGCGAAAAGGAACTGAATGGTAACGGAGAATTCCGTCATGTGAATTGGAAAGAACTGAGGACACAACTGATGGGAGGATGGAAGAAGGTAGCAAATTCGGGGAAGAATTTCAAACCACAGGTCGGAAATTATTTCACAAAACAGCCTGTATTCATTGATTTTATACGCATAGGAACTAAAGGAAAATTGTGCGGGAACGCTGTCCCCCGATCAGGGGGGCAATCCTGAGATTCTATTTCATTTGTTCCGGTCCCTTCATCAACCGGCCCTCTTTGCATCTCAGGATGATTGTATGCGTGAACGAAAAATCGGCGAGCGGATCCCCTTCGAGGACAAGGAAACTTGCCTCGTACCCCTCCCGTATTCTTCCGATTTTCCTGCCGGGGAAGATCGCTTCCGCAGTAGTCCGGCACCACATTCCCAGCAATTCCGCGGGCGAAAAGATACCGAGCCCCGAGAGGTACGCCGCTTCCGCCGCCGAGGTTTGCCGGTATTCATCGCTCCCGATCGCGATAACCGCCCCATACCGCCTGAGCAGGAGGAGGTTTCTTTTCTGCAGAACCTTCAGTCTCTCCCTGTACCGTTCACTCCCGCTCCCCTCGCTTCCCGCCAGTGTCGTCACTATGACGACGCGGCGTACGGCGGCCGACCGGGCATCTTCTTCGCTCAGTTCATAGCGGCGGAAATCGGTCAGGGAGTCGGCCCTGAAACCGGGAAGATGGTTGATTTCATCCGTCCGGGCAATGAGCGCATTATGAAAATCGGCCGCCGTTTCCACGTGAGTCGAAACCCGGAGCTTCGCCCGATGCGCGGCGCGAACGATCTCGGGAAGGAGCGCAGGGTCGAGCCCCTTCCAACCGAAGTATGCCGTATCGTCTCTGCGTTCAGCGAACTCCTCTGAATAAAGAAGATAGGTCTTGATAAAATCCGGCCGGCCGTCGAGAATGATATTCCACTTGCGGCGGAGCTCGTCCGGATTGTCGACGACATAATACATCCCCCCCTCCCCGTCCCGATCGGTGAAGATACCGAGGGCAGTATTCCTCCTGACCAGCTCCATCGGATGACCGCCCGAGGCGGTCAGACCGCCGTTCGAGAAGATCACGTCGACCGAGGCGGGTGTGTTGATCTTTCCCGCAAGCGTCGCGGTATAACGCGGAATGCTGTTCGGATTTTTAACGTAAAAAACACCATCAGCGAGGTATCGCCGGATGCGGTCATCCACTTTCGCGAAACCGTCGATATTGTGATTATGCGCCTCGGCAAAAGGGGGAATGACATACCTGCCGGCGAGGTGAAGGACCGAGTCGATCCTGGCCGGCCGATGGAAGGTGAATTTACCTCTCACGGAATAGAGGGTCCCTGTCACGAATTTGCTGCCATCGAACCAGCGGCAGTCCGCGAGCTCGAGCGCCGGCACTTTTTCCTGCGCGTAACCGGACGCGAGGACGAGAATAAGCGGAAAAAACGAGATCAGCCGGGACATAGGGCACATTCGCGGGTCGCCATACCGGTTAGACCGGATACAGCCGGGGAAGGTTGCATTCACCGGCCCGGCACTGCACCGCCGATTCCATCCCGGCGCATCTCCTTATTTCTTATCCACCTCCCCATACCACCTCCGGACATCGGCATACTCGCCGACCTGCCGGTAGTATTCCGCGAGATCGCGGGGACGCGGACGCCAGTCGGGATCGGGCGTGTTCCGGACGGCAGCCGCGAAATTCCGGTCAGTCACGAAGAGCGAGTCGATCGTGCATCCGTGGAGCCGGTGAATGGGGGAGAGGAAAACATACCCGTCGTACATTGCGGCCAGCGTGAAGGCGGAATATCCCATCGAAAAATAACTGCTGTCGGGCAGACGCCCGGGCGGCGTGCCCGGAAGGTCGAACCCTACCGGCGCATTCTCCAGGCGCGCCATGATCGCTTCGACCGCCCCGCCCCCCGGCGAGACCATTCCGGGTTCCCGGTTGATATAGTTTGAAAACGGCTGGTGCAGGATAATAGAGCAAACCCGCCCCGGGTATTTAGCGTAGAGAAGATTTCCGAAACTCGTGCTGTCGTACCGGACGAACTCCGGCGCCAGATAGTCGAACCACGGATAATGGTATCTGGTGAAGGCGTGGATATCCCCGGTGAGGACGAGGATTTTCCCGCCCCGGTTCAGAATCTCCCGTTCGACGATCCCGAACCGGTAGCGCTCCGTGTTCCCGCGGTAAAAAACTTTTTTCATGTTTTCCGGGTTCTTCTGTCCCGAAAACCCCTCCCAGTTGTAGATGTAGCTCAGGTTGAGGATCCGGAATTTCCGGGCTCCGGCGGGAAGGGTGCGGTTGAACTCCCACGCTTTCCGGTAGACGTCCATGTATTCGCGGAACGCCCAGCCGGTGTTATAGCTGAACATGATCTCCCGGGCGCGCTCCTCGTCATAGACCGGGGCCGTCACGAGCGAATCGAGGCGCGCCTGGTCCTCGCTCGCGCCGAACTCCATCCCGATGGTGAAAATCCCGCCGTGATACAGCGCCGGAATGAGGCTCTGCACGAACAGCAGATTTTCCCGGATCCGGTGGTCCTCCGAGAGAAGGACGACGTCGTACGCAGAGAATTTGGAAACGACATACTCCGCAGGGGGTTTACCGTTCCGGGCGAGCCAGGAGACGCAGGAATCGACGAGCCGCGTCTGTCCGATCGCCGCGGCGGTGGTCACGCATATCAAAACGATCGATGCTGATATTATTTTCATGGCGGAAGGGAAATGAATTGTCGGAATGCCCTGGGGCTCAAAACATGAGAGAATAAAATTCATCCGGACCGGCCGGCGATCACCGGCGCCAGGGGAGAACGACGACCGTCAGGAAAGCCGGTAGTCGAGTTCGAGGCGAAATCCGTCCTTATCCGCAACGTACATACCGGTGCCTGAGATTCCGCGCAGGTCGCCGGTACCGGAATCGTCGGCGATCAGGAGCCGCGATCGTGCCGTGCCGGCCTGAAAAGCGCCGTTGTCCGTCAGGACGAAGCTTCCGGTTTTCCCCGCCAGCGCCCCGGTGAAACGGATGAGACCAAGGTAGGATGCCGTTGCATTGTGCGGATTGGCGGCGTCAAACCTGCTGTAGAACATCAGATACTCGACCTTCCCCTTCCCTTCCAGGTCGCCGGTGAAGCCGTATTCGACCGAGGCCCGGGTGAGCTTCATCCCGGGAGATATTTCCTCGTACGGCTGTTCTTCCCATGTATTCACTTTGTAGGATGCGGTGGCTTTCATGTGATGCTCCGTCGGATGGCATACCGGTGATGGTGTCGATGCATTATACCGCGGCGAACGACCGGATCAGCGGGCAGGGTGCGACACCCGCCGAATCCGGTCACTGCCGCAGAGTTCAGCCCGCTTTCACGCGAGGTCGAAGCGGTCGAGATTCATCACCTTGTTCCAGACCGCAACGAAGTCATGGACGAGTTTCATCCCGCCGTCGGAGCAGGCATACACCTCGGCCAGGGCGCGGAGCTGGGAGTTCGAGCCGAAGACGAGATCGACCCTTGTCGCGGTCCATTTCACCTCGCCCGATTTTCGATCCCGCCCTTCGAAGAGATCAGGGTCTTTCGAAGACGGCTTCCACTCCGTTCCCATGTCGAGCAGGTTGACGAAAAAGTCGTTCGTCAGCGACTCCGGCCGTTTCGTGAAGACGCCGTGCCGGTTCTGGCCGGCGTTGGTGTTCAGAACGCGCATGCCGCCGAGAAGCGCGGTCATTTCGGGGGCGGTCAGGGTCAGCAATTGAGCCCTGTCGACCAGGAACATCTCGGCGGGGATGCTGAATTTCACCCTGAGGTAATTCCTGAATCCGTCAGCGACTGGCTCGAGGACCGCGAACGATTCCACATCGGTCTGCGCCTGCGAGGCATCCATGCGTCCCGGTGTGAATGGAACGGTAACGGTATGTCCCGCATTTTTCGCCGCCTGCTCGATTCCAGCGCATCCGCCCAGAACGACCAGATCGGCGAGCGAGACTTTTTTACCGCCGGTCTGGGCCGCATTGAACGTGCTCTGAACGCCTTCCAGCGTCTTCAGAACCTTCGCCAGCTGTGACGGCTGGTTGACCTCCCAGTCCTTCTGCGGCGCAAGACGGATACGCGCGCCGTTGGCGCCCCCCCGTTTATCGGATCCGCGGAAGGTCGATGCCGATGCCCAGGCCGTGGAAACCAGCTGTGACACGGTAAGGCCCGAAGCCAGGATCTTACTTTTCAGAGAAGCGATATCCTGGGCGTCGATAAGCCTGTGGTTGACAGCCGGAATCGGGTCCTGCCAGATGAGTTCCTCGGCGGGCACCTCCGGGCCGAGATAGCGGGCCCGCGGGCCCATATCCCTGTGCGTCAGCTTGAACCACGCGCGCGCGAACGCATCCGCAAACTGATCCGGATGCTCCATGAACCGTCGCGAGATCTTCTCGTATGCCGGGTCGTACCGGAGCGAGAGATCGGTGGTGAGCATGGAGGGGGCGATCCGTTTTGACGGGTCATGCGCATGGGGCACCGTTCCTGCCCCGGCGCCGCCCTTCGGCTTCCACTGCTGTGCGCCGGCGGGGCTTTTCGTCACCTCCCATTCGTAGCCGAACAGGTTCCGGAAGAAATCATTGCTCCATTTCGTCGGCGTGCCGGTCCAGGTGACTTCAAGTCCGCTCGTGATCGCATCGGCGCCTTTGCCCGATCCGAAACTGCTCTTCCAGCCGAAACCCTGTTCGCTGAGGGGAGCCGCTTCGGGTTCCGGCCCCACGCTCGTTGCCGGGCCCGCCCCGTGGGTCTTGCCGAAAGTGTGGCCGCCAGCTATGAGAGCCACCGTCTCCTCGTCGTTCATCGCCATGCGGCGGAACGTTTCGCGGATATCCCGCGCGGCGGCGACCGGATCAGGGTTGCCGTTCGGGCCTTCGGGATTGACATAGATCAGCCCCATCTGCACGGCGCCGAGCGGGTTCTCCAGATTGCGGTCTCCCGAATAGCGCTTGTCGGCAAGCCATGTCGCCTCGGAGCCCCAGTAGACATCCTGATCGGGTTCCCAGACATCCTCGCGGCCGCCGGCAAACCCGAATGTTTTGAATCCCATGGTCTCGAGAGCGACGTTCCCGGCGAGGATCATCAGGTCGGCCCAGGAGAGTTTGCGGCCGTATTTCTGTTTCACCGGCCAGAGAAGGCGGCGCGCCTTGTCGAGGCTGACGTTGTCCGGCCAGCTGTTGAGCGGGGCGAAGCGCTGTTGGCCTCTTCCGCCGCCGCCGCGTCCGTCGCCGATTCGGTAGGTGCCGGCGCTGTGCCATGCCATCCGGACGAAGAGCGGTCCGTAATGGCCGAAATCCGCAGGCCACCAGTCCTTCGAGTCTGTCATGAGCGCCGCCAGGTCTTTTTTGACGGCCGCCAGATCGAGGCTCCGGAACTCCTTCGCATAGTCGAAATCCCCTTCCATCGGATTGGATTTGGAGGAATGCTGGTGCAGAATATCCAGCCTCAGCTGGTTCGGCCACCAATCGCGGTTCGAGGTACCTCCGCCCGACACCGGGCATTTTTTTTCGTCGCTCATATCGTTTGCTCCTTTCACAGCGTGAACTACCGGTCAGTGCCCCGCAGAGAGCAGGCTTCACCGCCGTCCCGCTGACAATGGTTGATTGATGTGGTCACGGTACACGGTTGGAATAGGGGAATATAAAAACTCTTTCGAAGAAACGGAAACCCTCCCTCTCGGGCTGAATGACCCGATATCCGTGCCGGATTCAGCGCCGGATACGGCTCAGGGCTTCGGTGAAGAGGCTCGTCACCTCTTCGAATGTGGTCGCCGGATCGTTGTTATAGTCCATCAGCCGGTGGCGGTAGTTCCGGCCCGCCGTTCTCTCCTCCACGATCTTCCGGATCAGCTGGAGCGCGGGGCGCCGGTGGTGAAATCCGCCGGTCACCTCTCTCGTGGCCCGCTCCATGGCACAGTAGATGCTCCATGCGGTCGATTTCGGATCGCAGTTCCGGTTGTCGGCCCGGTTCCAGACCGTTTCCGAAGAGAGGATGTTCGCCGCGCGTCTGATGATATCCCCGTCGAGCGCGTTTGGAGCGACCTCCGCCGAGGTGTCGATGCTAAAGATCATCTCCCGGCCGGAGCGGTGATACTCCGAAATTGCGTACCACCCGTCCTGGCTCCTGAGAACGCCGAAACCGCCCGGGTACAGTTCGATCTCGATCGTGGAATCGGCATACCCGCCGGCGACCTTCATTCTTTTGCTCGCCAGCACACCTCCTACCGATACCGTCGTATCGATCCAGCCCGAGTCGGTCTCAATCCCCGACCAGACTGCAGAGGGGTTCATGTCGCCGCGCCATTTGCCGCTCGTTATCGACGAGGCGGAATCGAGAGTGAAGACGGCGGTCTGGAAAACGTCGGTGTTGACTGTGCATGCCCCCCTCCACTGTCCGCCCCCGGTCCGATGGAAAACAAAACCGGCTCTCTCCGGCGGCCGGCAGACGGCTATCGCGGTCAGGGCTCCAAGCGCCAGACACAGGAAGGAAATTATTCGGATGGATTTACTGCCCATGGAGACACTCACGTATCATGCTCTATCCGGACCTTTTCAGTTTTTCACTACCGCTTCGGACAAATTGCTTCCTGGGAGCGCGTACCCCGGGCAAAATTCACCTCATCGGGTAGATTGCAGCGCGGGAGTACTCTCTCATTTTTTCTGAGCCGCCCGCCGGAGAACGTTGATATCCAGTTTCTTCATCGTGAACATCTCCTTCAGGACGCGGGCGGTCATCTCCTTGTCGGGCGAGCCGATGAGCTCGAAAAATCCGTCCGGCACCACCTGCCAGGAAACGCCGAATTTGTCCTTGAGCCATCCGCAGGCCTGCGCGTTCGGATCGCCCCCCTCCGTCAGCTTCTCCCACATCCGGTCGGTCTCCTCCTGCGTGTCGCAATTCACGATAAAGGAGATCGCCTCGTTCGGTTTGAACTGCGGACCGCCGTTGAGATTGACGTATTTCGTGCCGTTCAGGACGTACTCGACAGTCAGCACGGATCCCTCCGGTTTATGATGAAATTCGAATCCCTCCTTCGTATAGTACGTCATCCTTCCCATCCGGGAATTCGGAAAGACGGAGACATAAAACTCGGCGGCTTCCTTCGCCTGCGTATCGAACCAGAGGTTGATTGCGAATGCCTGCATGCCTGCTCCTTCGGGGTGGCGGTTGTCGGGGTGTGCGGTTCTGCCGTAATGCCGGCGTGAAATTCATCTTCCTGTTTATTTTTCGTGTTTTGCCGCAATGTAGATATACCGGAGAGGCGCCGTGCCGGTATTGACCACATCGTGCTCCCTCTTCGGGGGACAGTAGGCGACGGAATTCGGGCTCAACTGCAGTGTCGGACCGCCCGTCACCCTGAATTCTCCCGATCCGGACAGGACGACGATCGCCTCCTCATATTTTTTTGTGGAATGCCGGCCGACCGACGTCCCCGGCGTCAGGACGACAAGTCCCGAATGCATCGATGCGGTCTTCGGCGGACCCGGGAATATTTCCTGATAGTTCGTCGTCGTATCGCTGAGGTGAGCCAGAAACGGTTCCGGGCGTGCCGCGGTTTGCGCATTCACCCTCTGGAACATCGGAAAGACGATCATTACCGCCATCAGGGCGCACTTCAAACAAGAAAATCTTTTTCTGTACTCCATCGGTTCTCCTGCCTGTCATAGGTGAAAGGTCATGGGAATGCGGATCATTCCCGAACGGCTTCATCCGAGAGTACAGAACTTTCACCGCTTATGCAAACATTCTTCCGCAAATGGAATCAACCCTGGGCGGAGCCGGGAACCGACGCGGCGAACGGATATCGCTTTGCTCCGAATATCAGAAGCCAGAGGGTGAAGGCAATCTCGCCGAACAGAATCGGGAGGGTGACTGTCGACACGACGCCTGAGTATTCCGGAAGGAGGATGCCGGTCATACTTATGACGACATAGGCAATGCCGTTCAGAAACAGCCAGATGCCGAGGAACCGGGGGAGAAAACCCGACCGGTAAACAAGGACCGCGAGAGGCAGAAGCCACAATCCCCAGAACAGTTCGGAGACCGGCAGTCCCTGCCTGTCGAGCGTAATCTGTATTGTCGACAGGAATGCCCGTTGCGTCGCATCGAAACCGGTCATCGCATCCGGATCCTGCACCAGGGATAGTGTGGAAAGATGGTTTGCGACTCCCTGAAATGCCGACGGGGCGTCGATCAGGACAAGTATCAGCATAAGGAACGCGAGCCGCCGTCCGGTATCCTTGAAGAGAAGAAAGAGAGCCAGCACGGTGGCGATGAAAAACAGCTCGGAGAGGAGCTCCACCACGATGTAGGCGCGGAAGAGCGGCAGATGTGCGGCGATCTTCGCGGCGGTCGCCGCGGGATCCCCAGCGACGAACAGTTTTCCGGGGACGTAGAGGAGAACGAAGGGACCGGTGACCGCGACGAGAAGATAGAGAAATCCTGCGATTCGCGCTTTTTTCTGAAGTTGTATCATATCAGCGAGCCTTAGTCGACTTTACCTGATTCATAGTGTTTGAATACGGTTTCGTTTACTGCCGGTCATGATCAGCCCGCGGATCCCCATACCGATCAGACCATAAAACAGAGCGAGGGCGGTTATGCCGGAGAATATTGCGCCGGAGAATCCAATGAGAGGATAGACAAGGTTCCCGGTCAATAACCCCGGGTAGAAGATGATTTTCGCCCAGAGGGGAACGAAAATGAATATGTCGCCGCCCATGAGCAGGTATATCAGCGGCACAAAAATACCGATGCAGAACCCGGCACAGAAGGCTGAAATAATCGGTCGATTATTCCAAAATACTGAACACGCTTTGAATGTCATCATACGAACCTCCGTCGTCATATATCGGGATGGAACGCAGAACGAATCGTCTCCGTAATTGTTCGTTGATTCCACTGCATCAATGAAGAGATGCGATCGTATACCCGGCCGTAAGGAGAAACGCCGAGTATGTCGAGAAGCTGGCGCCGCTGGAATTGTCGTAGGACCTGAAGCGCATGTACGACAGGCCGATCCGGAGGAACCGGTCGTCTGCGAGGGGGAATGTCATCCCGCCTCCCAGATGCGACGTTCCGGCGTCCAACCGCAAGAGCTCGGTCACGAAAATTGAAGGAGCGGTGACGCCGTATCCGCACTCGAGGTAGGCGCCGGGTGCATGATCATTTCGAACAAGGGCATATTCCAGATCGATGGTGAATGTGCCGAAAATGACGCCGTCCGAACCGTCGACCTCAAAATCGGTTCCGAAGGAAAACTGCCGGGAACCGTAATGTTCGAATCTGAATCCCGCCCCGCCCGCGACGAACGATTCCCGCGCCGACGGTCCGTTGGAGTAGCTCTGTTCCTTCTGCAACATCCCCATCCCTCCATAAACGGTGCTCTGATTGACCGGCAGACCGGTCTGGGCATTCACTGCATCGATCATCAGAAACATCACGATTTCGACTGCCAATAATCGCATCATATCTGTTCCTTTCCATGATACAATTACCCGCGCCGGTGAGTTCTATTTCAGAAGCATCAGCTTTTTTGTCGCGAAGAATTTCCCCGCCTGCAGGCGGCAGAAATAAACGCCGCTCGCAGCGCCCGCAGGGTTCCACACCCTCGTGTACGTTCCCGCCGTCAGTTCCCCGGACGCGAGCGTTGCGATCTCCTTCCCCAGCGCATCATAAATTTTCAGCGTGATCGCCGACCGCGCAGGGAGAGTGAACGAAATGACTGTGAGAGGATTGAACGGATTCGGAAAATTCTGCTCCAGCCGGAATTCACCGGGGAGCCCGGCGGTATGATCGTGGACCGACGAAATGAGATCCGAAAGCGGACACCGGATCACCCCCAAAATTCCCGTTCCGGCGTACAGATTGGAACCATCGGCGGCGAGCGAGAAAAATCCACCGGTGATAAGACCCGAGTCGGCGGTCGACCAGCTTGCGCCGCTGTCGCTCGAGATGATGATATGCCCGCCGGCGGCCACAATGTTCTTCCCGATGACTGCAGAAGAAATATAAGAACCATCGGTGATCTGCGTGCTCCAGTGATCGCCCAGATCGGTGGAGCGGAAGACAGTGCTTGGAATGTTGTATCCGGGGCCCAGGGTGCCGGCGAACAGGATGCTGCCGGATGTCGCCAGTGTTCTGACCTCACCGTAGAGAAGACCGTTATTTACCTGCGCCCAGTGGCCGCCGAAATCTGTCGAACGGCAGACTCCCATGTCGTGTGTTCCGGCGAACAGCGTGGCCCCGACGGCGGTGAGGGCATCCACTTCCTCGTTTTCCAGGCCGGCGTTCGCCGTCAGCCAGGTCAGGCCCTGATCGGTCGACCGGATCGTCCCGCTGTCCATCGTCCCGACAAAGATCATCGAATCGACCGTCAGCGAACAGAGCACATCGTTGGTATATCCCGACGGCGTCCAGGAATCTCCTCCGTTGGACGAGCGGAAAATGCCTGACAGGGTTCCGGTGATGATCGCATTCTTCACCGGTGCGATGAAACGGATATAGGGAGTCGACATGCCGGCATTGGCGGGAGTCCACGTCGTGCCGGCGTCGGAGGAGCGGAATATTCCGCCCCCGTTATAGGTGCCCGCAAACAGCGTCGAACCGATCTGCGAAAGGGTCCAGATTTCCGAGTACGGCAGACCGGTGCTGGTACCCGACCAGGTGGCGCCGTAGTCGGTCGAACGAAAAACGCCTCCGCCGCTCGTGCCCGCAAGGAGCGCACTGCCGTCGAGCGCGATGGAGAGGATGTACGGATTGGCAAGACCGCTGACGGCCGGGGCCCAGGTGCTCAGGATCGGCATCATCCGGAACATCCCCGATCCTGTGCCGGCAAAAACGTACGAGCCCGCGCCGGCAAACGAGGTGAAGTAGGTCGCATTCATGCCGGTGTTCAGCGTGCTCCAGGAGCGGCCGTTATCGGTTGAAGCGAAGACCCCCGAGCCGGTTCCCGCATAGGTCGTCGTACCGAACGAACCGATCGCGTAGACCGTGAGATCGGTGAGCCCGGAATCGGCCTGGATCCAGCTGTTCCCGGAATTCGTGGAGCGGAAGATTCCTCCCCCGGCGGTCCCAAGAAAAATCGTCGTCGGGTTCGATGAAATTGCGTAAATTGCGCGGTTGGTGAGTCCGGTATTCACGGAATCCCAGACACTGCTTCCACCCGACAACCTGTAGACGCCGTCGCTCGTTGAGGCGAAAACTGAGGTTCCGAAGAGAGTGAATCCGCCCGGGCTGTCGGTCATACCGGAATCGAAGGCCGCCCAGTGGCCGCCGTTATCGGTCGACCGGTAAAGACCCCAGTCGGTCGCGGCAAAAAGATTCGGATTGTTGTAGAGTAGGGACCAGACGGAGAGATACGTTGCCGGGAATCCGCTGTCCGCCGGAAACCAATGCCCTCCATGGTCGGTGGAACGGTAGACGCCGTGCTCGAAGGTGCCGGCAAACAGACTCGATCCCCCCGACGCAAGTGCATAGACGGCACCGCCGCACGGACCGGCGGTCTGAACCCACTGGCCCGCCGCAACCGCAGACAGCAGCACGATCAGTGTCAGTATGGAAAGAAACTTCATTCTTTCTCCAGGTACAAACGCAATCCGCCGCAGAGCCCGGTCAGTCTTTCTTCAGCACAACATGCGTGGCCTTTTCGGTCGGCGTATGTTCGACGCACCGGTAGCCGAGCGAAAGCAGATCGATATCCGCAAAGAGTTTTTCCCCCGAGCCGAGAATGACGGGTGAAATCGCGATATGGAGCTCGTCAATGAGCCCGGCGCGGAGATATTGCCGGATCGTGGCGACCCCGCCGCCGAGTCTCACATCCCGTTCTCCTGCGGCATTCCGCGCCAGTTCCAGCGCCGCGCCGATGCCGCCGGTGACGAAATGAAACGTCGTTCCCCCCTTCATCGGTATCGATTCGCGCCGGTGATGGGTCAGAACGTAGACCGGCGTGTGGTACGGCGGCGTATCGCCCCACCACCCTTTCCACGCGTCGTCCGGCCACGGACCGCGGATCGGGCCGAACATGTTGCGTCCGAGAATCCACGCGCCGATATTCTCGAAGCTGCGCATAGCATACTCGTTGTCCGTACCGGTCGTTCCGCCGGTGCCGGCGCCGTGCATCCGCTGAAATGCTGCGGTCGGAAATACCCACTCGTGAAGCGCCATCCCGCCGATACCGAGCGGGCGTTCCAGGTTCTGGCCCGGGCCCGCCCCGAAGCCATCGATGGAAACCGAAAAACTCCTCACAACCAGTCTGCTCATAACTTCATCCGTTGGATATGATGGTCCTTTTCAGCGTCGCGGTAGAATCAGATGTGATACACTTTTTCAGATATCCCGGAGGTCCGTCCGGTCACTGTTTGACCGCCCGGAAGGTTCCCCGGTTGATGACCCCGGGAAAGCCGCTCCAGCTCCAGGCGCCGCTGTAGGCGGTCCCGGTGAACTGGCCCCGGAGGAAAACGTTGTTGTCGACATAGCCGGGATTCAGATTGACCGACAGCATGCCGCCGCTGAGCAGGCCGGCCAGTTTTCCGTCCCCGGTCTGCGGCCCGATGTTCGGGGGCGTGTCGACTTTTTCAAAATGCCAGTTCCCGGTGACGCTGACAGAATCGGTGAAGGTGATCGTGCAATATCCGGTGCTGATCAGCGTACCTCCCGTGTCGTATGCCCTGTAGTGAAACTCCCCCGAAGGGACGGGCCCGACCGTGGATTCGGATCTGCAGGCGATGAGGACAGTGATCCCGACGCACATCGCAGGTATGATTCGCATACATCCTCCATGGATGCGGACTGACAATGATGGACAATTAATGACCAATGTCCAAAACAAACTTCCAATGACAAAAGTTTCAATCGCAAAAATTCCGCGTGGAAATGCGGCCGCACTCTCCTTTCAAGACACTACTACCGGTAAGAACCTGCCGCTGACGCGGATGATGGTGTAATCGGAAAGCTCTTCGGGCGGCAGTGCCTGATGGAAGATATTTTCGCCCGATGAAGGGAGAAGTATGAAAAACATGCCGCCGCCGTCTGAAATGTAGCGAGCCGGACGGAGAGAGTCAATCCGGCAGTTGATCGGATGATCGACCGGCGCAGATTCGGGCCGGACGATAGGACAGCTTATGTACCCGTTCCGGGTTTCCGGTGTGAAATCGGCAGGATTGACAATTCCGATATGTTTCCCCGGCCATCAGGCCAGCCATACCCGGTCATTTCCCTCCTTCCGTAGATGATGTTCACCCGGCCGGTGCCGGTCGATTGCCCCACAACGGCATCGCCGCGTAGTTTTGTCAATGAGACCTTCAACAGCGGACCTTTCGTACGGGGCTGGAACATGCCGAGGAAATCCGAGCCGGCCACTTTCACCTGAAACGGCGTGGTTTCGTGCACCATCACCAGCTTCATCGGATGATCGGTGCCGGAAAAGGCATACGAGCCGTCGAATTTGACGCCGGGCGCGTTGGCGTCCGCACTCACGATGACCAGCGTATACGCCTCGACTCCGCCCTGCGTCTGCGCGACGGAACGGTGAGAGCAGATCGCCAGAGCGGACAGCGCGACCAGGAGAATAACGAGATTTTTCATGCCCCCTCCTCCGCGATGTTGTGTTTGCACCTGACCATCACGCACCGGAACCTCCGCGGATGAAACCTTCCGTCCCTGTGGCAATCACATCCATGAAGACAGGATCACCCCCATGACAAGGAGGGAAATCAGCCAGAAGGCATTATCCAGCATCCAGAGGCCCCACGGTTTCTTTTCATACAGTTTGGTCATGAGAGTGACCGGAACGATATAGCCGAGCCAGCCGAAAAAGCCGCCCATCAGACCGCCGGCCGGGCCGCTCATTTTCACGTACGCATTGCCGAACAGAATGGAATGCCAGAGAACATAGCTCATGATGAACGAGCCGGCGAGCGACATCACAATGGTTCCCGGCCCCGGCTTCATGCCGGTGATGCCGGTGAGCTTCTGCCACACTTTCCCGAACAGGACGGCATACCAGAGGGTGGCGAGAATATAATTTGCCGCCGCGGCAACGACAACGGCCAGGAAGTTCAGGTGGACATCCATGACAACGCACTCCTCAGATGGTTTTTCGGCATGATTTGATGAAACTATCTTTCCATTTCTCATCGGGCCGGCATACCCGCGGATCATTTTCTGAAGATACACATCTTACACGAACGAACAAAAATTCCGGGTAAATACCGGCCGGCAACGCACGTATGATCGGATATTTGACTCTGCGTGCGTTCAGCGTCAAAATATTTATAGAAACCGAACAACCCGTACAGATCGCAGAAAACGGGAATGCCGGGAAAGACGCCGGGGAGTTCCGGCTCATCGGACATTCCGGTCAGCCAGGATATTTCACCCGGATAAGGGCACCGTCCGGATCGATTGTCACGGTTCCTGCTCCAGTTCCCGCCCGAGCTGCGGATAATTCTTTACAGGATTGTCGTCAACCATCCATAAAAATATTCCGGGGTGAATGACATAGAATGGCAGTTCTCTGAAAAAATGCCTTTTGAATTGTGAGAAAGAAACCCCGTCGAGCCAGGCCGGGATCACCGTCGTGGGCCGGAAATTTTTCATCTCGTCGAGGACGATATACCCGTCGCAGAAATCGGAAAACGAGATACTGCCGCGGCCCAGCGCATACACCGAGGTTGAATCCCGGAAGCCAGCGAAAGGCGAACCGGCGATATCGAATCCGACAGGCTGTCGATAACCCTGAAAGACCTGGTCGACGACCCCGCCAAACGGTAATCCATAACCCTTGAAGGCCGGATACCAGTGAGGTGAATGGAGCTTTACCATGATCACCCTGCCGGGGTACCTGTGGTATATCCGCTGACCGCCCCGGGTCTCAAAATACCGTCCCGAAAAAACAGCCCCGTTGTCATCGGTCATCGGCTGTCTGAACCGCGAAAATGCGTGATGAAAACCGCAGTAAACGAGGATTTTCTTTCCCTTCTCCAGCGCCTCACGCCCCACAACTTCTCCAATGAGCGAATCCGCGGATGTAAGACAGCGCTCCTGCTCCTTCCTCTCCGAATCCGTTCCATACCTGAGTTTTTCACCGTCGATGTATGACGTCATCGGCAGAATGCGGAATCGTTCGGAGTCGTGCGGGAGCCGGGCGTTCAGCGCCCAGGCCGCCCTGAAAATATCGAGGTACTCCCTGTACGGCCAGATGCCGCACTCGAAGTTCCGGAGAATACCGATGGCGAGTGATTCGTCATACGTCGGGGCGTTGACCAGATGATCGAGCCTCGACTGATCCTCGCGGCTCGCAAATTCGAATCCGAGGAGCCGTATTCCATTCCGGTAGAGAACGGGAATCAGCCTCTGGACAAACAGAGGATCCTGCTGAACACGGTGGTTTTCCCCGAGCAGGACAACATCGTATATCCTGAACTTCGATACGATGTACTCTTCCGGCTTCAGGCCCGCGTCGCGCAGATATGAGACCATGGCTGTTTTCGTCCCCGCATCAAGACGGGAGAGCGGCGGGTGAACGTTCTCTCCGGCGGGAATGAGCAGTTTAAGCGCAATCAGCAGAACAAGCAAACCCGCGAATCCGATGAGTGCAAACCTTATTGTTGTTCGAACGGATGACCGCATATCACACCCCCGTATACCTGGTTCCCGTCAAGGCCGATAATCCGGTCAACGGGCACTGCCCCCGGTCGGGTCATTTGCCGTTCCGGCACACTGCATGGACATTTATTTCAGCAGAACCAGTTTTTTTGTCTCCTCGAACGAACCGGCCCGCAGGGTATAGAAATAAACTCCGCTTGAGATGCGGGGCGGAACCCACCGCGGTGCATACCTGCCGGGTGGAAGCATGCCGGAAATGAGCGTCGCGACTTCCCTCCCGAGCGCGTCATAGACCTTCAGCGACACGTTTGACCGGACCGGGATCTCAAATGGGATGGTTGTCGAAGGATTGAACGGATTCGGATAGTTCTGCGCCAGCGAAACATGCGCAGGCAGACCGGGCCGGGATCGCCCCGTGGAGGTTACCATTTCAGATATCGGGCGGCGCCAGACTCCATCGCCGTCCGTTCCGGCGAAAAGATTCGGACCGTGGATGGCAAGAGAATAGACGTCGGTATAGGTCAGACCATTGTTCACCGCCGCCCAGCTCGTGCCTTCATTCGTGGATACAAAAACCCCTCCGCTTGTCCCGGCAAACAGGTTCCCTCCATCTGCTACAAGGGCGGAGACCATTTCATTCGTGAGCCCGGCGCTGGCGGAAGACCAGTGCAAGCCGTTATCGGTCGTTCTGAACACGCCACCCCCAAATGTTCCGGAAAAAAGGTCTGTGCCGATCGCGGCGAACGAAGACACATTGCTATTTGTAAGGCCGGTATCGGCTTCCGCCCAGCTTGCTCCTCTGTCGGTCGAACGAAATACCCCCTGCCCCATCGATCCGGCAAACAAATTTGCGCCAAGGAAAACCAGCACCCGCACATTGTTGTTCGACCTGCCATTGTTTAGCGCCGTCCAGCTCGTGCCGTCATCGGTCGATCTGAACATGCCGTCATAATAGGTGCCGGCAAAGAGATCAGATCCGTTCGCAGCAAACGACCAGACCCATTCATTCTCCATTCCGGTTTGGGCGGGGGTCCAGCTCGTTCCGGCATCGGTCGACCGGTACACGCCGCCGTAATATGTACCGGCGAAGAGTTCCGGGCCGTTCGCGAACAGGGCGAATACGGAAATGTCCGGCAGACCGGTATTCACCGCACTCCAGTCGGTTCCGTTGTTAGATGATTTGTAGACGCCGGCACCTACTCCGGCAAAGAGGGACGGTCCGGCCGAAGCAAGTGTCCAGATGCTTAACCTCGTCAGTACGTTGTGCATCCCGCGCCAGCTCGCACCGCTGTCGGTCGAGCGAAAAACACCACCGCCGACGGTTCCTGCGAAGAGACCCGTTCCGGTGGTCGAAAGCGACAGCACCCATACGTTCGAAAGTCCGTTGTTCACCTGACCCCAGGAAATACCGCTGTCGGACGAGAGATAAACACCTCCGCCTCCGGTCCCGGCAAACAGGTTTGTGCCGCTCACGGAAAGAGAGTACACAATGTCGTTTGTCAGGCCGTTGTTTGCCCCCGTCCAGGTCTTCCCCTCGTCGGTCGAGAGGAAAACGCCGTCGCCGATCGTCCCGGCATAAAGATTCCTTCCGCTCACGGCGAGAGTATAGACCTGACGATTCGCAAGACCAGTACCCTGCATGGTCCAGCTGATCCCATCGTCGGTGGAGAGAAAGATGCCGCCGCTGAGGGTGCCGGCGAACAGATTTGTGCCGCCCGCCGCGAACGCCCGGACATAGCCGTTCGGACCGGACCCCAACGCCGCCCAGCTCGATCCGTCGTCGGAGGAGAGAAAAGCCCCCGCGTCGGTCCCCGCTATGAGATTTACTCCGCTTCGGACCAGCGCATAAACGTTCAGGTCGGTCAGACCGGTATTCTTCTCCGTCCAGCTTGCACCATTGTCTGTCGACAGACAGACGCCACCTCCCGTACCCGCAAAAAGGTTTGCGCCGCCTGAAACAACTGCATAGACGGTGTTGCCGGAAAGCCCGCTGTTCATCGATCTCCAGCTGGCGCCGTTATCCGTCGAAAGAAAAACTCCGTTGCCGACCGTTCCGGCGAAGATATCGCTTCCGCCGGCCGAAACGCCGAAACAACTGATGTCGCTGGGGCCGTTGGATTCACGCCATTGAGAAACAGCCAGACTTGCATCGAACGATATCACCGCAGCAAGCAGAACACACCGCATTACCGATTTCATACTATTCCCTCCTCTCAGGAATCAGGTTGTGCGCCTCCGATACGTATTCTCCGTGCCTTAGCTCCACGCGTCCTGACCGAACGACACCCCCTCCAGCGCTATGCGGGAGACTGACCCGGGGATAGAAAAGCGCCTTTCGATAACGCCGGCCAGCTCTCCGGTCGTCCCGATGGCGGTTTTCTCCGATGCAGGACCTTTCGACTCGATCAGGATCATGTTGTGAAGAACGACCGAATTATCGATGCCGAATTTTACCAGCAGAAGGGCGTTCATGAACGTCGCATCGGGCCGGAAGGAATCCGCGATGACCTGGCCGAACTCCCCGATGCGCCGCGGTGCGGGGTTCACCAGATAGCCGTGCCGCACAGCTCCGTCGCGGTAGAGGGTGAGGCGTGATTGTCCGGCGGGATTCTGCGGGCTCAGGACGTACCTGTCCGTTCCGAGGGAGACCTCATGGTCGGAACGGAGATCCCTCGGAAGCGGCTCAAGGAACGGCGCGCCATAGCCGGCATCCACAATGTATTCCCTCCCTTCCAGAGCGACGATGCTCACGATGTGCACGTCGGGCCTGCTCATGCCGGCGCCGCAGAGCCTCACCTCGTACCCAAGCGCCGCGAGAAGAAGGAAGAGATAGTAATTGTTCGTATAGCAGGTTCCGCCGAAGTGAAACCGTTCGATCCCGTGGAGATATTCGTCGCAATCGGGGATGCCCCGGATTCCCGAAGTTTTCCATCGGAAGAGCTTCGATACATTTTCGAACGGAACGTTCATGAGATGCGCCCTCACGAGCTTCCTGAGCGATTCCGGACCCGGATCGCTCTCCGGAACGCCCAGCAGCGCAAGGTATTTTTCGAGCTGACGTCGATCCATCGTCAACCGGCGTTCCTCATATTCATTTCCCGAACAACCGCTCGAACCCCGGGTACGCGGTCAGCGGGATGATATCGAACTCGATCAGCCTGTCGCGGACGAGCGGCAGAGTCGAGAGTATCGTCCTCGCCCGTTCCGCGCTGTCGCATTCGAGGACAAGGACTGCGGCATCCCTGTCGGCGCGGAAATAGAGCTCCCGGATCTCACCCGACCTGTGAAGCTCCCACGCACGGAGCGCCTCCTCTTTCAGGACTGTTTCCGAAAAGGATTCATCCGGCACGCCCGGAAGATCCCGTTCCATCGCGAGTATTTTCATACGAAATCCGTATGTTCGACATGGTGTGACAGATCGGCATCCGGGTCGTCCATCCGAACCGGATGCCGGGGCCTAAGATGACGGCGGAACCGGAATCGGGGCTTGGAGATCCGGCGGAAAGACATACCGAACCGGCCAGGAGAAGCAGGATGGCATATGAAATGCGAAGGCGCGCCGCCATATGTGGTGCGGGAATCATCGCGCAATGAGACCGCTGGATGGAATCACGTCTGTTTCCTCAGAACGTCCAGACTGCATGTTTCCCGGCGATTTTCAGGATCGACTTCGGGCCGAACGTCAACACATTCTGCCCCTCAACCGGCTTCAATAAACTCAGCCGGAGATTTGTGATTCCGCCTTCTGAGGAAGTTCTTGGAATAACGGTGAATTTGATATCAGGACCGATGCATTCCCGCCGGCCGTCATGCTGGATAATTTTATACCCGAAGGAACGGAGTTCATCCACGAACCGATCGGCCTCTCGGCCGGAAAGTGCGAGGGTCGCCTCTTCGATATCCTCAAAATACCTGTCATTTTTGAAGGCATGGCTCAGGACCTGACTCCGGGTGATCCCATTTTCTCCGGCGCCGGCCTCGGGATAGAGGTTATTCATATAATCCCTGTGATACTCCATGACCCAGCAGACAAAGTCCGCCGATTCGTCGGCGTCGTCGATGCCGATATCGTAGAACCAGGGGATGTCCCTGCCGTCGATTTTTTTCGTCCGGAGATCCTTTCTGACTCTCCCTCCCGACATCTTCATTAATGCACTGTACACAATATTAATTCCGCCCTCTTCCTCGACGCCGAGGCCGATGCCGGCGTCGCCGGTCCTGGAATCGCCGGAAGGGGCGAAGAATTCAATGTAAGTGTTTCTGCCGCGTATGTACGTTCCGGTCCAGGTCTCGCCTCCGTTCGAGACCGTGGTCGATCGGGAGAACCCGGCGAACTGATTCTGAATGAAATCCGATTTCCCGATGTCGTCGTAGGTCTGCTGATCGACACAGATGGAGATATGATTGAGATACACGGGCGGCAGATCATTTTGAGCAGACTCCTTCTGCCGGCCGAAGGCGGCGGCCGTCATCAAGACGAAAATGGAGAGCAACAGGTGGAGGGTTCTCACAGCTCAGACCGCTCCAATCTTTTTCGAAGCGGCAAATCCGTTCGCGGTCAGCCGGTGGAGTTCGCCGAAAAGTTTTTCGTCGACCGCCCTGAAGTTGAAACACGATTTCCCCTGCATTCTCGCTTTGAGCTCCGCGGACAGATCCTTCTTCAGCTCCGGGGCAAAGTAGACCGGCATGAAATGAAAGCTGACGTACGATTTCGAGACTTTCACCCATGCGATCGGAAAGCCTTTTTTGAACTTCGGACTGCAGGGGACCTCGAGGCAGTAATAGTCCGCCCTGTCGGCCGCAACCGTGAACCGGGAAGCATGCTCCAGCAGAATGCCCCTCAGCTTGCCGAAGATCGTCGGAAAATCGGGTTTGGCGCTTGTCATATTGCCCATTGAAGTGATGGCACAGGTGACCGGTTTGTCATCTCCCGAAGGGATGCCTTCGGCAAAAAGGACTGCGGCTTCACGAAGGTAACTATAGTTTTTATCAATTTCTATGTGTGCTCTTCTGTGTCTTCCCGGTTAAACATTTGCCCTGCCTTACCTGCGATCAGGTTTTTTTTATCCCGGCTGTAAGCAGCACCAGCCATGTTCCGCTCCGCCGCTGGATATCGACGCTCAAACCGGCGCCGGTGAACAACCGGGCCATCTCTTCCCGGCTCCGGACCCTGACGCGCCGGATGAATGCCGTGAGCCATGCCGGCATCGTCATGTCGGCGATGCAGAGACAGCCCCCCGGACGGAGCACGCGGGCAATTTCACCGACACCTTTCGCCTGGTCGGTCCAGTGATGGAACGAGATACTGCTGAACACGATGTCGACCGACGTATCTGCCACCGGCAGAGACTCGGCATTTCCCAGATAAATGCCGGCGCCCTGAACCTGACGGCGGGCAATTTCGACCATCCCGTCCGACGGATCGACACCCGTAAGCGAAGCCCGCGGCCAGCGCTCCGCCGCTTTCATCAGCAGTCGGCCGGTTCCGCATCCGACGTCCAGAATCACCGCCGGTGCCGGCACCATCGCCCCTGCAACATTCAGCATATCCCGGTGCACCGGAAGGGCAAAACGCTGGATCCAGGACCTGTCGTACCTGCGCGACCAGCGGTTGAAGTGCTCGATATCTTTTCGACTCTGTTCGGATGACATTCTGATCGGCCTTTATCCATTCGGTGTTCAGCCGCTGGTAACAACCGGCGGAAGTGAGCGGAGAAACGATGTGACAACTCCGGCAAAGCGTCCGGGCTGGTCGTACTGGAGCCCGTGGCCGGCGCCGGCGATCTGTTCGAGGCGGAATTTAGGGTTGACGCGCCGGATTTCCCCGGCCGTCTCCGCAGAAACTACCCCGCCGTCGCTGATCACGAGGAGAGACGGCGTTCTGATAGCGCGGACGAGCTCCATATATTCGGGGTTCGGCGGCGTGAGGATGTCGAACACGCGGATGCTCGTCTGAAGTCGCGCCCGGGCGAGGAGCCCGACGATTTCGGCCGAACGGCCGGGGTGTTTTCTCGTCGCATCCGACACGAGCATCTCGAGCGGTTTACCGAGCATCTCCCGGTGCCGGTCGGCGACGCCGCTTTCGAAGACTTCGCGCTGGAACGCCGGGCCGATGAAGGTCGGATCGGCCAGAATCAGGCCGCGGAGAAGTTCAGGTCTGCGGCTTGCCAGCAGTGCCGCGGTCAATCCTCCCATTGAATGCCCGAGGAGGACCGGCGAAGGGATCTGCATCGCCTTGATGAGCCCCTCGACGTCGTTCGCAAGCTCAATATACCGGTAACCCTGCTCCGGCTTGTCCGATTTCCCGTGGCCTCTGGCGTCGGGCATGACGACATCGCACTCTCCCTCCAGCGCCCGTGCAAGGGGAGACCAGCAGGCGCCGTTCGCCGACAGGCCGTGCAGGAGGACGATCGGCGGTGTGGTTCCGCCGGTTCTCGTGTAGTGGATCCTGATGCCGTTCGATTCACAGAAGCCTGTGGTCCAGCCGGTCATTATTGCGTAAATTGTTAACTGTAAATCGGTTTAATTATGAAGTTATCCTGATCGCAACGATCGTCAGATCGTCGGCCAGCGGCGCCCCGCCGCCCCACGCCATTCCATCCTCATAAAGTCCCGCAACGATCTCCGCCGCCGGCCTGCCGGCATGCCTGATCAGAGAGTTCATGACGTTCTCGATGCCGTAGGTCTCCTGCGCCTCGTCGAATATCTCATGGAGCCCGTCGCTCGCCATGACGAGGACATCTCCCTCTTCAAGATCGATCGATGTCCCGGCATACGGGAACTGCGTCACAGCTCCCAGCGGCATTGCCTTCAGCACATGCTGTTCGCACCGCCGGTTCCTCATCCTGAAGACCAGGAGCGGCGGCATGCCCGCAGAGCTGTACTGGGCGGTTCTTCCGCCGATCCGCACGACAGAGAGACACATTGCCATTTTAGTCAGGTTCATCTGCTTGATCGCCCGGTTCGCGGTCGTCATGATATCCTCGACTTTCTCCGCGCCCGCGAGGAGATTCAGCAGTCCCTTCGTCGCCGTCACCATATTGCCGGCATTGAGTCCATGCCCCGTTGCGTCGCCGAGCACGACCGTAAGGCCGCCGTTCTCCGATACGAAGAAATCGTAGTAATCGCCCCCCACTTCCATCGCCGTCTTCATGAACGCGGCGATATCCATCCCCTTCACCTTCGGAATGGCGCGCGGCAGAAGGGAAAGCTGGAGTTCCCGGGCCGACCCGAGCTCCCTGCTCTTCCGTTCACTCTCGATCTCGATGACCTTTCGTTCCATTTCGGCCGTATGGCGCAGGCGCTCCTCCGCCATCGCTTTCCCGGAGAGTTCCTCGACGTTCTTCAACTGAACCTGCAGATTCCGGTTGACCCGGGCAAAGTTGTAGGAGAGATAAATCGACATCGATACAGCGAGCGCGATCATCCCGTACGCATACGATTGCCTCGTCCAGTTCGTTTGCGGAGCGTATCCGTAATCGACGAGGACCTGAAATGCGATGAATCCGGTAAGCATCAGGAATCCCGTCAGCAGCAGCCAGTCGCCCTGCGTGCGGCTCTGACTCTTTCTGAAATTGCTGGCGAGCCCTTCCAGTGCGGTGAAGGCGAAGAAGACGTAATTCCATCCGGTGACGATATTCAGCCGGTATTCCATCATCACAAGAAATCCGGTGACCGCGGCCATGCCGACGTAGATCCACGTCCGCTTCGGCAGTCGGGCATAATTGAGCTGGAAGATCGTCAGAAGGCCGAACAACACCGCCAGTGTGACCGAAATTCCGCCGAGCTTGGTGAAGAGAAGGACGTTGCCGACATCGACGACGAGCTCGCGCTCATAGCTGAAGTAGGTGAGGCCGGCAAAGCCGAGCATGCAGATCGCATAGTACAGATTCTGCCTCTGCGATCGGAGGAAGCCGTAAAGCGAAAGATGGACCAGGAACAGGATCAGCGGGATGAGGGTGAACGTGATCTGCACCTCCGCGTTTTCCCGCACCGAGGCGGCGGTTCTGAACGCCGAATTCACCTCCTTCAGCGTGATCACAAAACCGGGGGAATAGCCGAGACCGGACAATCTCTTCCGGTCGGGATTGGAATAGCGGACGGCGATCAGCTGGTCGCGCCGCGGCTCGATCCTGATCTTCTGCCACCACGACATCGCGTTCGGGCGGAAGGACGAGTCGGATGCACCGACCTCGCCGAAAGAATATAACAACTTGCCATTGTAGAAGATCTGCGACGCGCCGAGCTGTTCGATGCGGAGCGCGAGGGTCGTGTTCCAGAGGGATGAATCGGCGTAGAAATGAAACCGAAACCAACCGATCCCCTCCCAGCGCGGCTGTGACGGTTCGGTCCATTCGATCAACGGATCGGTGACGACCCAGCTGCTGTCGCCGTACGTCATCTCCGACCACCGCGGATCGTCGCCCGCGTGGTATCTCCAGAGATCGTCAAGTTTCAGATCGGGCCGGCCGGGATGGAAACGTTTCACGCCGATCACGGGGATACCGTCCGCCATGACATTGAGCCAGTCGAACACCTGCATACGAACGAGCGTGTCACGTTCCACGGTCAGGCGGACGTTCTCGTAGGTATTCTCACTGCTGTCGAGGGCCTCGTTCCACCACGACCCTGCAGTGACCTTATACTCGATGCTCTCATTTTGGGGGAACTCCATTGTCGTCGACCAGACCGAATCCGATTCCCGTGTGAGCGGCACGCCCGACGGGTTCCAGTTCGAAAGCTTTGACGTATTTCCGGTAAGATAGACCTGCTGACCTCTTGTCCCGTTCCGGAGCTGGACGACAAACCTGACGGAATGGTGACCGGCAGGCGATGGGGCGCACGAGATCAGAATAATCGAAAGGAGAACCGTGCCTATGGCTGTAAAGACGATCCATTTCACATATTGCAGCAAACCTGACGTATCTAGAAAGATCATAATTTATTCTAGGACTATAATCGCGGGAATACTCACATTCCTGTGGTTGTCAGCATCGGCATTAAGTGTGACATTATCTCTCATATATCTGCGCTCATCACCAGATCTGCCGATATACCTGACCGGAGATGAGTGTCGATTCGTCCCACAACCTACCATTGCATATTCAGCCGATAGGAATTATTATCGTACCGCCGTTCGTCGATGACAGGGAGGTGGTGGTTCCCTTTGCTGTAAAGATCGTTCGTGTTGATGATGAACAGCACCGCGGCAGTGCTGTCGGCGACGAGATCATCGAAGGAAACGCTGATCTCCCCGTTCGGCGGCAGGTTGGCCGGGGGATAGTTGGCGATGGCCGTATGGGGGCAATAATTGCTGTCCAGATCCGTCATCGATCGGGTATTCGAAATGTAGAAGAATTGATCCAGAGGCGCATCCCCGATGTTCCTGATCTTCAGCGTGAAGGCGAATCTCGGCTCGGCCGAACAGATGATTCCGCCATACCCGTCATTCTGGCAGTTCGGCAGCCGCTGACAGGTGATCGTCTCGATGACGAGGTCGGGCTTCGGAACCGGCAGGATCAGTTCATCCGTTTTGCATGCAATCATGCCGGTCATCAGGAAAGCGGATAAGAGTATGCGATGGTTCATCGCCGTATCTCTCTACGGAGTAAAAAAAAGAAGAAGCTTAATAATCTGACCGAACGTTCAGCTCACACGTCAAAGTGAGTCGCCACTCTGCACTTCCCCCTCATCCACCCGCTCTATTTCACGCTCCTGTACGATGTCACAAATATCTGTTTCAGCACCTTTGTGTCGACGTCGCCGCGCGATTTGATATAGCGACAGCCTTTGCCGGTCTCGTGTTTTCCGAGCTTCGCAAGTTCCGCGCGCAGAGGCTCGGGGCCGCCGGCCGATTACCCGGCGGAAGCGGCGCATGCCTGCTTCGCCGGGACGATTCAGTATGCCCAGTATTCCTTCAGTATGAATCGCCCCGCACCCGATCGTTTATTCAGAGCGGCGCGAAGATAATAACGGTGCTCGTACCCGCAGAGCACGAGAACGGTCCGGACCTGAAACTCTTTCACCCGGGCGGTGATGTTGTATACCATCGCATCGTTGCGGATGGTCCAGAAATCCCGTTTAAACTCAGCAAAATCGGCGAACCGGGCAAGCGCGGGAACCGATTCCACGATTTGCGCCATCCCTTCACCTCCATAGTATTGCTTGTTCTCCATCACCGCATCGACCGCGTTCGAATTGATCACTTCCGGACGATCTGAACCGATCTCCCGGCCGATCAGGTCGAATCGTCTTATCGCATCGAGGAGAGATGCCGCCCGGGGGCCCAGAAGACTGTCATGTTCCGCCGAATTGAGCGCTGAACTGAGCTCGCGCTGGAGGGTGAAATAGTTGTGCTGTTCGTAGGTCCGGTTGCGTCCTGCGATGTCGTACGGACGGATCGGGACGGGATGCGATTGCGTATAGAGCGAGACGGCGCGGTTTTCCATACTGATATCGGTAAACTCGGGCTTCAGGGTCATCGAAGCGGTGAAGAAGCTTGAATCGAGTTCGGCGAGAATGAGATCGGGATTCACCCGATCGATGATGCCGGAGAGAGCCCGGAGATCAAAGCAGGCGGAAGGAGCGTGCACGGTCCCGAGCACGACAATGACGGTGGTATCGGAACCCGCGGGACCCGGCGTGGCGGAGAGGAATGCCGCCCCGGTGACGAGGAGAACCAGATAAGCTGAGATGCGTCGGCACAGCACCATGAGTACTCCCTGAATCAGCGTATTTGAAGATCAGATCCTACCGCCGGCACGACCGCCGCGGTCGCGGATCAGCGCATCTTCTCTGCAAACGTGATACCCAGCATGACGCTCATCGTGATGACGCCGAGGAACATCACGACGAGATTCCACTTTCGTTCGCCGGAGATTTTTCCAAGGCGGAACAGGATATACCCGACGAGAAAATTGCCCAGCCCCCAGAAGACATTCACGGTCGGGGACGACAATCCCCTGCCCGGCGGATCAGCGAACGGACTTGGAAACGGATCGCCCGAAACGCCATGAATGAAATGCGGTACGGCGTTGGCGAGAAACGCGCCGGCAAAGAAACAGGCAAGAAAATGGTACCATTTCATCGGTATCTCCAATGCCGAAAAGGTACGGATTTGACAGCCGAAGATCAATGATTCCGAAAAATACTCTTCCGGGCGAGCGGATATGCCGATCAGACAGTATAATCGCGCAGTTCCGGTATCGCTGAATCGGGTACCATGCATTCGGAACCCGCCGCCGGAGCCAGGGTCTGTACGGGACCGGATAGAACGGGTATCCTACGCCTCGGTGCCGGAAAGCTTACGCATCCATCTCCAGTGCGTCACAAAGAGCACGACGCAGATCAGGATGAGGACGCTGTCGATCACGATCGTGCGGTTCGATTCGTGCCGCACGCTCTGAATCCTGTCGTCCTTCGCCGCTTCATACATCGCCCGCAGTGTCTGATCGTCGGGCATGTAGCTCTTCGCCGCTTCGCCCTCCTTGGGAGCCGATTTGAGAATATCCATTTTGTAATTGGCGAACGAGGCGAGGCTGGGCGATCCGGCGGGCGTGAATCCGGCGTGTATCGGATCGCCGAGATCCAGAATGGCGTACACAAGCGTCGACACGCAGATGATGACCGTGATCACCGCGACCAGACAGACCAGGTATCCGTAGATGTGAGGCATTCGCTGAGACTTTTCCATAGAGTTCTCCTTTGCGAAATGGAGGTTTGGTGTGAACCTGCAGGACGCTGCGAAGCGGGGATACGGACATCATCGTCCGGCTCTCCTCCTGCTCCGCAGTCCCTGACGTCCCGCCGTTGCCGCTGACGACGGTCGGGTTGACCATGCGGATCGTCAGATATGACTCCTGTGCAATGGGCCGGTATCGGACAGATTTCAGCGCCGTTCCGCCGGCCCCCGTCCGGCACTCCCAATGTACGAAAACAGGATTTGACATTTATTACACCTTTTGGTATAATATCCCCATGGACCATTTAGCCGATGTTTTTACAGCGATTTCCCATCCTTCCAGGCGGGCGATCATCAGGCGGCTGTCGGAATCCGGACCCGCCCGCTTTATCGATATCGCGGAACCGTTTGATGTCGCTCTGAACGCCGTCACCAAGCATTTGAAGCTGCTCGAGCGCGCCGGACTGATCAGACGGGAAAAGCGGGGCCGGGAGGTCTTCATCTCGTTTCAGGGGGCACCGCTCAGGGAAGCGGCGGTATGGATGCATGAATATGAGCGGTTCTGGAGCGAACGCCTCGACCATGTTGAACGGTTTTTCATACACAAAAGGAACAAGGAGAAGCAGCAATGAGCACACCGGCGAAGACCATTGAAATCAAAATCGAACGGACCATTCCGGCTTCGCCGGACGAGCTGTTCGACGCGTGGCTGAATCCGGAGATCCCGGGCACGCTCTGGAATGCGGCCGAAAAGTATCTGCTCGATCCGAAGGTGGACGGACTCTTTTACTGGACCCTCAGGGGGACCTCCCATTACGGCCGGTTCACCGACATCGGGCGTCCGGGCCTGATCCGTCACACCTGGGTGTCGCCGAACACCCTGGGCTGGGAGTCGATCGTGACGCTGACATTCGCGCCGCGCGGGGAAGAAACGCTCATGACCCTCGTGCATTCCGGTCTTCCCGATACCGAAGCCGGAAGAGGGCACGAAAAAGGCTGGAACTATTTTACGGGAATCTTCTCTGAACAATTTGGCAACGGCTCGCGCAGGGATTACCGCCGGGAGGATGCTCACCCGCCGAAGAAATGAATCCGGGCGGAGGTTTTCAATAAGCCATGTCGTTTCACGAACGCGCCGGTACGTGCCCGGACGCAGAATAAATAAATCATTCAGACAGGAGAGGAAGAAATGATATCCACCGGCGATTTCACCTTCAGCATTTCGGTAAACCTCACCGCACGCGACACGGTGAAAAAGATCTGCAGCGTATCGGATTGGTGGGGCGTCACCTGCACCGGGAGCGCGGATAAACAGAACGACACGTTCATCGTGACGATGACCGGCGATTCCTTTTTCAACTTCACGGTGACGGAGCTGATCCCCGGCCGGAGGATCGTCTGGCTTGTGACCGACTGCAACATGCCCTGGTATTCCGACAAAAAGGAATGGGCAGGCACCAGACTGATTTTCGATCTCCATGAGCATGACGGCGTCACGGAGGTCAAGTTCACGCACGAAGGCCTCACCACCGAGGTCGAATGCTACAAGGACTGCGCTCCGGGCTGGACACATTGGATCGGAACAAGTCTCAAATCATATCTCACCACGGGGAAAGGCGTTTTCAGACCCCCCACCAAATAAAATTCCGCCTCCTCCTCCCGCTCTGTCCCGCCGAAGGCCCGATGCCAACCCCGTCCGGAATGCGTTTGACGCATTCTCACGCTGAGCGGATTTTCAGGCGTCGGTCTCCTGCCCGAAAATGATCTGCACCCGGTCGGTGTCCCGATGTCCGGTATGCGGAGCAACCCTGCGCCTTGTATGAACTGTTTCGGGCCCGACGTTGGACGGCAGGGCGAGGGAGAGCCGCCGATCAGGATGCAGCCGATCCCCGCCTTTCAACGAGAGTCTTGATGTCGGTGAGATCCTGCAGGAGCGCCTTCTTCAATATGCCCCTGAACAGCGGCATCGGGATCGACTTGAGCCTTGCAACGAGACCCTGAGGCCTGGTATCGTGCGAGCTGGTCAGCGTGACGCCGGAACCGCTCTCCGAAAGGGTCATGGTGGACAGGAACACGAAACCGTCGCTCTCCGCTTGTGTCGTGCAGAACCGGTTGTCGACGGCCTCCGTGATATGTTTTTCCACCGTGGCGGGTTTCCCGAAGTAGATCCTCGTTTCGCGCCACCGCAGTCCGACCAGCCCGTCCTTCGGCTGTTCGATCAGTTCGATCTTCTCGATGCCGCTGATGCTCTCCGCGGCGTGCTCGATGTCGGTGATTGCGGACCAGACCGCGGCTGTCGTTCCTTTGATGGTTACCTCAGCTTCAACTGTCATTCGGCTTCTCCAGAAGTTCGTACCTTATACGGATTTCAATATAACGATCGACGGGCCGGGGCACAAAGGCGCCCACCGCTGACGATTGCGGCAGCCGCTCTCCGCAGTTCCCGAAGCCATAGCGGCTCGTGATCCTGATACCTGGCGCTGTGCTTTAAAGGCATAATCCCATCAGCCTGTCTGATGTCGACCTCCTGGTCCTCATGCGGTGTGACGCTCCCGGCTATCATGTCAAGGGCGAGGCCGACCCCGCCGGAGAATGCTCCTCCCGGAGATAGCGGCCCTCTGTTGGCCAGGAATAATCGAGACCGGGCGCCATCCGGTTACCGGGCATTTCCCCGACGCGCCAATGGCCGAACTCGTGGAGAAGGCGCGGGATATAGGCGACGGGAGTGAAGAGAAGGGGAAATTCCGTGTTTGTCTGCGACCGGGAATCTGTCAGGGCTAAAAATCCGCCGGTCCGGTTCATCTGTCCACGACATCGAAGTCGGCGACGCTCCCGGCCGCCGTCAGGTGAACGAGCAGATATCGCGGCCCTGCGCCGGTCGTCACTTTATAGAATTCGACCAGAGCGATGTCGCTCCCGTGGCGATGGATCCCGCGGTCTGCAACGTGTTCGCTGCCAAGCCAGGTCAGAGTTCCCAGGCCATTGAGCTCGGCCGGAGGGCGATTCGCAAAGTCCTTTCTGGTATTTGGAGCGATATCCGGGGCATCCTGCAGAGCCGGGCCGCCTCCCCGTATGGCGTTGAGGGCCGCAGTGACCCGTCCGGTGAGCATCGGATCCGGGTCCGGGGCTCCCGATGCGCTGCTCGGGAGCGGCGACACGCGCGGGCTGGTCCGTTCGCTCGGGGCATTCCCGGGTTTCCAGAGGAGGCCCTCCACCCCGCCGCGGGAATCCAGCCGGACGGTAACGCCCATTCCCCGGTCCGTTGAGGCAAAGTGGACGCTGTCGATCGCCGCAAATATTTCGTCGGGGAAGCCATCCACCCATGTTTCGAGGCCGGTGCCGGTCTCGCCGGGGACGAGTGTGATCATCTGGTTTTCCTGGGCTTCGAAATACCCGGCGCAGTGAGCGAGCCAGGCCGGGTCGAGGCGCACAGCCCGGACCGCTCGGGGCGGGCCGGACGGGTCCCGGAACGCCGGCCAGTTGTACACGCGGCCGATAAAGTCGAGAATGCGTCCGACGCATCTGGAATCATCGTTCGCGTTGATCATGATCGCTGCGCCCTGCCCCGTCCGGGCAAAGGCGACGAGGTAGGCGTCGAATCCCTCGTCCCGGCCGTTGTGACTGAAGTTCAGGGTATCCCCGGTTCCCCCGACAAATATCCCGAGTCCGCTCGGTTCTTTCTGAACGGTCAGATACTGGCGCGCCATGCCGGGAGAAATGACGCCGTGACCGCGACCGGCGAGGGTCTGCTGGATTTCGATCGCGAAGCGGGCGAGGTCGGTCGGTGTTGTCCACAATCCGGCGGCGGCCATCTCGGGATACAGATGCCACCGGCCGTGCACCGGCTTGCGGTCGGAAGAGAAACCGCCGGCCGTCCGGGCCGCGCGCGCGGGAGGCTGGGGCTGTTCGTAGGAGCTGTTCGTCATACCGATCGGCTCCAGGACGGTTTCGCGCATGAAGCGCGGGAAGGGGATGCCTGTAACGTCGACGATCATCTGCTGCATGACCGTGAAGCCGCCGCCCGAATAGCGCCAGAGCGATCCCGGTACGGTGTCGACGAGGATCGCGGGGGTATTGGCGGGGGCCTCGCCGGCGAGCACTTTGACGAGCGGAGGCATGTCGCTGTCGGCGTCATAACCGGGGAAGCCGTGCACCGTCATGCCGGCGCTGTGCGACAGGATCCGGCGGAGCGTGACTTTCTCGGTCGCAGTGAATCTGTTGTCGGGGATCTTCCAGCCTGTGAGCTTGAGATTCACGTCGTCGTCGAGCGAAAGAAGCCCGGCCTCGACCAGGTGCAGAGCGCCGAGTGCGGAGACCGGCTTGCTGATGGATCCGGCCTGGAAGAGCGTCGCCGGCGTCACCGGGGCCCGGGTGGATTCGTCGACCACGCCGTATCCTCTCGCGGCGACGATCTGACCGTCCTGTATGATGGCGAGCGAGAGGCCGGGGATGCGGCGCCGGGCCATCTGTTCCCGGACGAAGGTGTCGAGGCTGTCGGCCGGCGCATTCTTCTGCGCTTCAAGAGGCCCGTGGACGCAGGCGAAAAGACTCACCGCAAGAAGAAAAATCCCCGTTCTTTTCATGACATATATCTCCGTGGTGTTATAGCCAGTACGTCGCGGGGGGCGAAATGTTTCGGGAGAAGGAGGGCGATTTCATGACCCGATTTCGTTCTGCCGCGGGTGAATCTTGAGGGGGTCATTTCAACCATTGGCGCTTCCATCGCCCTCGATTGCCGTGTCATGCACGGGTGCTATGAGAGAGAGGCTATCAGCCGGCAGACCTGCCGAAATGAAACAGAGCGAGGTGGGATCTGGCGGTTTCCTGCGCGCTGACCGCTCCGGCAGTCATAATCATCAACAAGAATATGTTTCTCATGGCGCGTCTCCGGTAAAGTATACAGCGGAGACCGGAACGCCGAACAGCTCAACAGTTCTGCCTGAGATGTACTGCAGTGCGCCGTTGCGATCCGCCGGCGTCAAACCGGTGATCCGCCGCCCGGTGCGAAGGGTTCATGTCGCTGATCGCCGGCAATGTTCCACCGTGGCCGCGGGATCGGCATACCAGCCAGAGCACCCCGGGGATGTCACCCCTGTTTCACACTTTTATAAGATTTCGTCAATATTTTTTTCAGCACGCCGGTGTCGACATCGTTCAACGATGTGATGTAAAGACAACCTTTTCCGGTGGAATGCGTTCCCAGTTTTTGAAGCTCGGCCCGCAGAGGTTCCAGACCGCCGGCGAGATAGAGAGCGATCGCCTGTTTCCGCGGCGAGAAGCCGACGATCATCGTGTCTCCCTCCCGGCCGCTGTCGTAGACGTAGTGGCGGGTGCCGAAACCGACGATCGCGCTCCCCCACATCACCGGCTCCTCCTTCGAGACCGACGCCATCAGTTCGATGATCGTTTTGCAGTCCTTCTGCACGTCCGGACTGAACTTCTTCAAAAATGAGCTCACCGCGGCCGCCGTCGGTTTGGTCTTGTTCTCTGCCATCGCAGGGATCTCCTTCAGGTGGATGATTTTGCCGGTTTGCAGTTAAAAGATACCTCTTTATTTCCGGAATGTCATGAAATTCATCACTGCAATGCCGGCACTCTAGTCCATCCATTCGTCATACGGTTTGTCTTCCATCGGATCCGAGCCGAACCTCAGGATATGACCGTCCGGATCCTGCACGTGCATCTCGAGAGCCCAGGGGTAATTCCGGGGGGGATGATTGAGCCTGACGCCTTTGAGCGTGTACTCGGCGTGGAGCGCCCGGACATCCTCCACGCCGATCCAGAGCCACGTCGCGGGATTTCCCTGGGAGCCCCGGCAGAGAAAAATGCCCGCGCCATCCCGATCGACCCTGGTGAACCATTCGTTCCCCCAGTCGGCGTTGCGAAAACCGAGCCTCTCCGTATAGTACGCGACGCTGGTTTTCATGTCCGACACCCGGAGGATCGGTATTGCGCCTTCGAATTTCGTCTTCGGAACGTCCGGCATACTGCACTCCTTGTTAAAGAACGGGAATAGTACGAGCTGATTGACGAAAGACCGCATTAAAAAAACAGGCTATCGTGCGGTTGTCTTTCAGGTCGACGTCATTGGGGATGCTTTAGTTTTTCCAGGTTGTTCCTCGCGTTCTCGTTGCCGGGATTCAGTTCGAGCGACTTCCGGTAGTATTGAGCGGCCAGCTCGTTATTCCCGTCGGTCATGTATGCCTCGGCAAGGCTGTCCCAGACATTCCAGGATCCCGGGAATGTCTCCGCGTTCAGGAGGAATGCCTGAATCGCATCCTTGATCCTCCCCTGTTCCACGAGCCGGTAGCCGGTGCGGTTCATCTCCTCCTCCGTAAATGGAGTGAACCAGCTGTATTCTTTTTTCAGATCGGCCGCATGCGCGTATGCCGCCATCGCCTCGCCGCCGTTGCGGAGGAACATGTCGCAGACTGTTACCGGGTCGGTTTTTGTCACAAGGTCCAGCACCGGATCGGCGCCGCTGAAATAATCGTGCGACGTGAACTGGCAGGGGAAATCGACCGGGGAAAAGAGGCTCTTATCCTTCGGATCGCCCGCCTGATGGAAGACGGTCGACACGTTCAGCACGAACTTGCTCGCGGGAAGGATGTAACTCTCCGGATCGCCGTCGTGATTCAGGGGTGCGCCTGCCGGTTCGCCGGCAAAGCTGGCGTTCGTATGCCTCTTCAGGCTTCCGAGCAGAAGCACCGCCGCGCTGAATGTCTTTCTGCCGACGAGGACGAAAAGTCTTCCCTTCTGATTGATGTTGTCCCGCCTGATGATCTCATGGAGAAACGGATCGAGCAGACTCCCGTCTCCCCCGCTGTTGTACCGGAGGTCGATGACGAACTTCCGCACATCGTTCGAATCGATAAAGGAAAAGAGCCCCTGCCGGAACTGCTGAAAGGTCGTCCCCTTCCACTGTTTCTCGACGAAATTGAACTGGAAGTAGACCGTCTTGCTCTCCGGAAGGTACTGGAACCAGTACGGCAGACGCATGCGGAGGTGGAGGGGCAGATCTTTGTCGCCTTTCCGGTAATCGCCCGAGACCCTTGCGCCGAAGAAGGTCGATAGGTCGGGGACGGGACCGTACATTTCCCCCCATTGCATCCAGTTCGTCTGCCCGCCGATCGTTTGAGCGCTCAGCCGGATGGTTTCGGATTCCCCGTCCGGCCGCGCAACGCGGAGAGTGAGGTTGCCGGGATCGTCGGTGATACCGAGCGCCTGGAGCAGATCGGCGTTCGAAAGATAGAGAACGCTGTTTTCGAGCGCGCCGAACCGGTTGTTCGAGCCCTTCAACGAGGCGCAGAGCGCCAGAGCGGTGTCGGGGTCGACGTTGCCGAATTTCACGACGCGGGAACCGGCATACTTCTGATACTCGCGCTGGATGGCGGTAATGAAGAGCCCGTCCCGGAAGCGGTAACAGCGGAGCGGAAACCAGCGGTTGAAACCGGCGGGCTCGAGCGACGTATGGCCGTCGTTCAGCGACGCAACCACCTGCATCATGCGGGCGGCGATCTGGTTCGGGCGGAGATGCGGAATGTCGTTCCTGAGCAGGTCGACCTTCTGCCCGAAGGCCGGTTTCGAAATCGCCCGGAAAGGTTCGGGATGAGTATCTTCCAGCTTTTGGACAAGCCAGGAGAGATCCTTTTGCCACCCGGCCGCAGAGAGAGCGCCGGCCGGTCCCTGGGCGGAGAGAGGCCCGGCCTGGACGACGAGTAAGAATAAAACAATTATAAACTTCACCCGAATGATTGAAACCTGCATATTTTATATTTGGTCATTTGTCATTTTATCATTGGCCATCAGAAGTATGACCTGCCGGGGCTCTCTTTGGTTGCATGGCGGTCGATGTCTGTAGGACAACACAGCTGTTCCCGATGCGATGGTTTGGGCTTTCACCTCTATTGCCCAAAAATCACCGCGGCGGAAGACCGGGGATCGACATACATCGCCGCCCTGGCCAGTCCCTGAAGGAACTCCGCCCTGGTCATATCCAGTCCCATGGTTGTCGGTTTCGCCATTCCCCGTTCCGCCAGCGTCAGGTTCCGGGTATCGACCATGAAGCAGACAGGTTGACGGTTGACGAAGAGGACGGCGCGCAGGCCTCTGAAGGGTGCATCGGCGGCGGGCCGGTTGACGCACGGCGTCTGATCGAGGTGCGCGGTATCCGGCGGCGAAAAACCGGCGTACGGCCAGTTCGGGGAGGGCTCCTGCGGATAGCGTGTGATGGTCGCCCACAGCTCGTATCCCGCCTTGTGCCCGAGCCAGAGCAGGACGTTGAGTTCCGTACCGTAGATCTGCAGGGCATTCGGGAACTGATGGTGTTCGGCCTCCGGATGGTCGAACGGGAGCAGGCGGACGGGAGTAAAAATCCGCGCCCCC
>DATKPE010000031.1:0-6235 GCA_035524335.1 Bacteroidota bacterium | reverse complement strand
GGGAGATTTCCCGGAACTGCAGGTACTCGTGTCCCAGAATCCATTCGGCGGAAACATCGTGCGTCGTCTGCTTCCCGGCGATGGTGCCCCGGAGGACCCACGTTCCCGCGAATTCATCGAGCAGGCTGTCGCGAAAGGCGGCGCGCTGGCCGAAGACGCCGGAGATGCCGAGCAGGATGCAGGAGATAAGAACACAAGCCCTCGTCATAGATTTACGTTCCTGTTGAAAAAGTGATCGGTCGGTGCCCGTAATTGAAGGCCGGGAGAGATCTGAAGAATATAACATTTTTTTGCCAGTCATATGTATCGGTGCAGGATACTCATCCTCACATTTGGTCATTGCTTCCTTTTTGCAAGGTACAGTTGCATGAGGTCGCTCCTGATCTTCCGAATATGCAGGTATCGGTTGATCAGTGTCTGAAGAACCGCCGGCCGCAGACAGAGAAGCATGAAGAGAAGTCCGACGGCAAAGGCATTTGCCGAGAACCCCCGCCGGAGCACGATGAGGGCGATCGAAAAACGGACCGGATCCAAAATGTACGGCGCCGGGGTCATTACGTGCGCCTGCCATCCCTCCGTGAGGCCGGCAGGTGTGATCCACGCCCGTCCGAACTCGCCGGGCCAGAAGCGGGGAATAATCTTCTGGAAGGTGACCTTGCCGCCGACGAGATAGACCGGCGGCATGGCTCAGCTCATGAATCGGCGAACAGGTCAGAAACCAGACAACATTTGTAAAAAATGTGCATTCGGGCGGCGACGATGGTTTCCGCCTTTCCTGCGCGGAGCGGCATTCCTCATGCTGTCCAAAGACGCGCGTCAATGGTTGACGAGCCATGGAGCGCGATTCTGGCGTGCTATCGTTCCGGATCCGGCATCAAGAGCGTAGATGCATTCCTTACAGACCAGGATGATCTCCTGTTCGCCCGGTGAGTAGGAAACGCCGATTGCCTGTCCTCCCTCGGGGATGGCGGTATCCCATCTCCTGCCGGTGAACGAGCAGAGCCGGACATGTTTCGGATTTTGTACGGTCGACCTGAGCGCCTGGATAACAGTTACCGACGAAGTGCCGTCATGGCTTGTGCACCCGATGCTGTAGTGATCCGTCTCCTTCAGATCGTCCGGCGTGCCCTGTGCGTCGAGTCGGGCCTCCGTTTCATCTGCAATGGTGAGCCGGTAGATCCTGTCCCCTCTGTGTGCCACCAGATAATTTTCGTCCATGGTGAAACCGCATCCGTCGAACCCCCATTTCGGCATGCCGAACGAAGCTATGACATCGTGTTGCCCAATATCCCAGACCTCCATATGGGGATTCCAGACCAGGAGCAGGGTAAGAAGGGGTTCAAGGATGCTGTCGCTTCGTCGTCCCCTCCAGATCGCAAACCTCGTCCCTCCCGGGCTGATCGCCAGGCGGGTGGCGTCGATCTCGTAACCCCGGAGGATGTTTTTCATCCTCGAACGGATTTTTCCCGTCCGGCTGTTGATTCTGTACACGTCGTCCTCCCCGAAAGCGATAATGTCGCTGTCATTTCCCGTAAAGGCGGCTGCCCGGAGGTTCTGGAGATCGGTGAGCCACCAGATCCATTTGTTCCCGGAAATGGAAAAGCAGGCAAGCGCCTGAGGATACGCGGAAATCGCCGGCGCGACCAGCAGCATCTGCCCGTCATGACTTGCGGCATGAAATGCCACCCGATATCCGCTGGTCTTTATCCTGACGGAGTCGATCGTGTTGGCGCTGACCGACCAGATATACGTTTTACCGCCGCCGTAAGGGTAGAAGATGACGTGATCGTGATCCGGCGTGAACTCTGCTGACCAGGAAAGGCGACTCGCCGGTGGGGGGATTGATGAGACGCGCTTCATTGTCCGGTTGTCCCACACGTCGAGGCTGTTCGACGGCGGATCGCCGGCTGTGGATTGTGAATCCCGCCAGACGAATGACCGCTCGCACGATCTGTCCGTGACGACATGGAAGGATGCCGATGCAGAATCGTGACCCGCCTGAAAAGGTGCGGGGAGAGGTGATGCGGATGCCGCCGTGTCGTATAAATTTTGGGCTGAACCGATGGCAGACCCGCATATCCAGAGGGATGCGAGAGCCAGGAGGAGAGAATATGATTGTCTATGCATGCGCATGGCGAAGTAGCGGAGCGGGAACGGCGGTGCAGTATTCACCGGGTGACAGCAACAATATTTCCGGTTGCGCCATGTCAGAGCTTCAGTTCCATGAAGACAAGCCACTCCCTCAATTCCTGAGGAAGCTCGTAGTAGGGATCGATCGTCCTGAAGCCGAGACTCCGGTATAACGCCTGAGCCTGCACCTGTCTGAAACTCGTATCGAGGCGCATGGAGGAGTATCCAAGGAGACGAGCCTCGCGGAGTATCGCTTCGCCTAATGCGCGCCCGATCCCCTTGCCGTGGAACCGTTGATAGACGAACATACGCTTCATCTCGCATGTCCGGTCATCGATCCGGCGCAGGGCAACGGCGCCTGCGGCCTCACCGTTCCAGAGAGCCAGCAAAAGCCGCCCGTCGGGGGAGGCATAGGGCCCGGGTAAGACGGCCAGCTCCTCCTCGAATTTCCCTGCGTCGAAGTACCGGTCGATCAGATGACGGTCGTCTTCGTGAACATCCCGGTGCCAGCTGACGAACGAGCGGAAGAGGTCGCGTACGCGATCGAGCTCCTCGTTGGTGACCGGTTCCAGAATTCTGATCATCGCCGATTCTCCGGTGTGTCTGAAAGGTACGAATATTCCTGCATACGCTCCCGTCCCGTAGTTATGCCGGGAACGCCGCGGTTCCAGACGCCGACAGCTATCGTTCGGATTCGTCCGCCAGCCTGAACACCTGGCCGCCGGGAGCCTGGAAATAAAAATGATTCTTGTCGAAATATGACACCTCCCGTACGCCGGCATCGAGTATCCGGCGACGCAGTCCGGCGACGTCCGTGCACATGAGCTCCAGCCAGGTACTGCGGAGGCAGGAATCCTCCGGGAGGGCTTCCGGAGAGGGGACCGAAAACAATCCGATCACCGATCCGTCGGGCAAGCGGAGCATGTCGACCGCATCACTACGCGACGGTATCCGCTCACACCCCAGGACGCCGACGTAGAACGCCACGGCTCTGTCCCGGAGTTCCTGCGGGACGTGAATTTTGAGATGACTTCCGAGTGAGACCATGATGAAGACTCCTTGATCGGGCCGCTCATTGTTGATGTGATTTTCAGATGCGGTGCGTGCGCCTTTCTCGTCCGGCGCAGGAACCCATTTCAGATTCCGAACATGCCACTGCCTCGCGATGCCGTACGAATCCTGGTCACCGCTTTGGTTTCCGTTTCGATTGTCGTTTCGCCAATGACGATTTGATGATCAGCTTGCCGCGCCCTTCCCTGCGAAATGGCTCTTTTGCCGTGACGATTGCCGATTTCAGGAGAGCCTCGACCTCCGGGAGTTTCAGCGTTCCGGAGGACCCGATCCATATGAACCTCGTTTGCTTGCCTGAACCGAGGAGGATCTTTTCCGGATCCGGGAGTCTGGCGCCATCGTTGAAGTAGAGGCGGAGTCCGTCCGTGCCCGCGGCGATCGCGAGAACCGAGTCGATTCCCTGTTCCGTCGCCGAATAGCCGATCACGAAATATCTGGAGTAGTCGTAGACTAATTCGTTGGCCGACGGAAAGCGGTTGCGCAGTCCTCTCCGGAGGGAGCGAATCAGTCGCTGGAGCTCCGGTGTGAACCTGGCGATGAACCCCCTGAGCTGTTGCTCGCCGCCGGGAGACGTTGCTGAAGATTTCGCGGATGTTTTCATCGGACCTTCCTTGTGATTCGACGAGACCCGCCAGGCGTATGCGCACCGGACGCGTTTTCCGGATCTCAGCCCCAGCCCTTCGTGCTCAGGGGGCGGAAAAAATGGTGAAGCACCATATCAAAGCGCCCGTTTACTCAGTTTTGCCTGGCGATCACTGAAGCGCGGGTCTCGCCTCTATTTTCGGTATTCAGGATCGGATTCGATGCTTCTCTTGATCGCGTCGAGGGTATCCTGTGATTCGCGGGCAATTTTCCTTCTGATGACATAATTCAGCAACCGAATCACGAGTTTCGCGCTGGAATAATAATGTGAAAATTCCATTTTGGTCGCATTCTCACCCGTCGTTGAAAAGGTTGTTTCCACGATATAATCGGGCATTAATTTTGTCAATCCCATTGTGTCCTGATGCAGGGCTGTGACGATCCGCTGCATGGGAACGATCTCGATATCCTTTTCGATGCACGTATTCTTTCCATCCTTCAGGTGGCATTGATACGCAGCTCCGGCCTCGCGATACCGTTTGCCCGAGAGGAAGTCGACTTTATTAACCCGCGGATGATACCGGGCAATCTTCGACAAATCCTGGTTGAACTCCCACACTCGCTCCAGGGGGGCGTTGATGACTACCTCCTGCTTCGATTGAAAATTTGGTCTCATGCAGGCCTGGAATGAATAATTGTCTGTTTGCTCATACGCGGCCAGCGCGGAACTACCAGACGTCCCGCCGGCGTCGCTGTCCGGTGTGGTAGACTCCGTCGGTTTAACATTTCATTTCCGATGCCGTTTCGCCGGCGGGGCTTTCCGGGCTGAAATTGACTTCGTTATCGTAGCGCCCCGCAACGTGAGCTGTCGGTTTTTGAGTTTCGATAACGAATACGCGTACGCCTGTCTGGTCAATTGCACGATATATTTTTCCGGAAATTCATTCATCTCCCGGACGAGAATGTACCGGTATTGGTTTCCCTCGCCGAGCAGAATGTTCTTCGGATCCTTCAGCTTCGAACCCCAATAGAATCCGAAATGAACGTTAAGGCTTCTTCTCCCGACCGCAACCGAGCAGAATGTGTCACCGAGCTTATCCGTCAGGGACCAGCCGAAGGCGACGGCGTTGTAATTGTCATAGATCAGTTCGTTGGCCGCGGGGTAACGATTCCACACAAATTCCCGAAGCGCCAGGGCGGTTTTCCGGATGTCGCCGGGGAAAGGCTTCAGGAACTTCAGAAGATCTTTTGTTTCCTTCTTACTCATGGGTATTTCCTTTCAGGCCAACCGGAGCGCGATATCGGCCGGCGAAATTTGCCATACGAGAGGCAGGTTCTTTTACCTATTCTGAAAAACGGGTGAATGTTTTTCCGTCATATCTGTAGAGGCCGGTGTTTCGTGTGCCGATCCACAGATTCCCCTTGTTATCCTGCAGAAAGCAGTAGACGGCAAAATCGCCCATGCCGTCTTTAGTCGTATAATTCGTAAAGGAGGTCCCATCGTATTTCCATATTCCGCCGGCGCCGGAATAGCCGTTATCATTCTCGCCGCCGCCAAACCAATAATTCCCGGCGCGGTCTATCAATGCGGTAATGGCAACGTTTTCGGCGACAGGGAATTTTGTAAACTCCTTCCCGTCATAACGCCATAACCCGTTCTGACGTGTCTCTATCAATAGACGTCCTCCCTTGTCTTCCAGGATATACCGGATCCATTTTTCACCGCCCGGTGTGAAGCTGGTCAGCGTATTCCCGTCGTACCGGCACAGGCCCTCCATCCCGGGCGGCATACCCGAACCGAACCAGATGTTCCCGTTTGCATCTTCGCTGATGCAGTCGACCATTTTTAAACGAAGCCCAGGCGGATTGAGAATGGTCTTATCGTCCAAAAAGGGAGTAATGTCTTTCCCGTCGCAGCAATATACACCGTCGCCTGATCCAAACCAGATTCTTCCCTTTGTATCCTGCAGCATGCTCCAGATTGTATTCTTTCTTGACGTATCATTATAATAGTCGTTCGCGGTTGAAGGTGAAAAGGTGCGCGGGATCGGGATATTGATGATGTTCTCCCCCGTGCGGCGGCAGAGACCATTCGTCGTGCCAAACCATATATCACCCTTTCTGTCTTCCAGCAACGACCAGACCCGATTATCATTAAGTCCGTCTTTAACCGTAAACTGGGTAAAAAATCTGCCGTCGTAGCGGTAAACGCCTTCACCGGTTGTCCCAAACCAGATGTTTCCCTTTCTGTCCTGTATGGCGCAGCGAACCAGGGCATACCGGTCTGTGCCCTGTGTTCTGACTAGTTTTGTCTTGCCTGTCGTCGTGTGTTGATCTTCGGATTTCGTGTCGTGTTGTGCGCGGGTATCGATCTGTCCGCCGCAGAACGTAAGGAAGAGTACTGCCAGCAGGGGATGAATCGGATGACGGAAGATATTCTTCATCACATGTC
>DATKPE010000030.1:0-27166 GCA_035524335.1 Bacteroidota bacterium | reverse complement strand
GCGCGGGAATTTCCCTCGGCGGCGGGAGCGAGTTCCCAGAGCTCTTCCACGAAGCTGTTCCTGCCGTCGGAACGTTCGAGTTCCCTGGTGATCGAATCCTGAAGCGTCCGGAAGCAGTGTTCCGCCGCGAACGCGGAAGGGGATTGTTTCATGTCAGGGGAGAAGAATGTACTGTGATCTGAATGGCAGATGAAGATTCCCGTTTCATGTCGATAATATCAGAACTTGCGGCAACTTATTCAAATCCTCCGTACCCGGTGGGGATCGGTTCAGCGCTATGCGGGGGTGTGGAACGCGGGACTTTCTTCCTTCACCGCCTCGATGAACGCCCGCGCGTGATCGACGGGGATATCGGGGAGAATGCCGTGGCCCAGGTTGAATATATGCCCCGGATGAGGGCCGTACGCGGCGAGGAGAGAACGGACCTCCTCGCGGATCCGTTCCGGCCGTGCGTAGAGGATGGTCGGATCCATGTTCCCCTGAAGGGCGACTTTGCCCGCCGCGAGCTGGCGGGCCTCGCCGAGACCGAACGTCCAATCGAGTCCGACGACGTCGCATCCGGTCTGCGCGATCTCCGGCAGGTGATGGGCGCAGTCCTTGCAGAAGACAATGACGGGGATGCCGGGCCGGCGGATTTCCCTGACGATCGTTTCGATGTAGCGGAGGGAGAATTCGCGGAACGCGGGGGGAGTCAGGAGACCGCCCCAGGTGTCAAAAATCTGAACCGCGTCGGCGCCGGCGTCGATCTGCGCGGCGAGATAGCGGGCAACGACCCGTGCAGTTTTTTCGAGGAGTTCATGCGCCAGGGCCGGGTTGTTGCAGATGAGTTCCTTCGGAAATCTGAAATTTTTCGAACCGTGGCCTTCCACCATGTACGCCGCGAGTGTCCAGGGGGATCCTGAAAATCCGATAAGGGGGACGCGTCCGCGGAGCTCTCGTTTCGCGGTCCGGATGGCGTCCATCACATACCCGAGGCGGTCGGCGGCTCCGGGGATGGAAAGCCGTCCGATGTCCGAAGCGGAACGGAGGGGATGGGGAAACCTGGGCCCTCCCTGTCCCTCTTCGATGACGAGTTCCATTCCCATCGCTTCGGGGACGACGAGGATGTCGGAAAAGATGATCGCGGCATCGACGCCGAGGATATCGACGGGCTGAAGCGTCACTTCGGCGGCGAGGGCGGGGGTTCTGCAGAGGGTAAGGAAATCCGCCCTGGCGCGGACGGCGCGGTACTCGGGGAGATACCGGCCTGCCTGCCGCATCATCCAGACGGGAGTGCGGGGGACAGGTTTCCGGAAGCAGGAATCGATGAAGAGTCTGTTGTCCATGGTCAGCCGTTTTTCTGAATATAGCCGATGATCGCCTCGAGGAGCGCTTCCGACGTCGGCTGAGGCGGGACGATATCGACGGCGAAGCCGGGTTCTTTGATGGCGGCGGACGTGGTCGGTCCGATGGCGGCGACGAGGGATGCGCGGATGTATTCGCGCACTCGTTCCTTCGACATGAGCGCGACGAAATTATTGAACGCCGAAGGGCTGAAGAAGGTCATGACGTCGATCTCCTCACCGGCGAATTTCCGGTGGAGTTCCTCGATGTCGGTTTTTTTCGCCGGCGTGGTGGAATAGACGACGATCTGATCGACGGCGGCCCCGAGGGAGACGAGATTCTCGCCGGCGAGGGTTTTCGAGAGCGATCCGCACGGAAAGAGAAACGCCCGGCCGTTAAGGTCTTCCTGATCGAGCTGGCGGGCGAGATCGGCCGCGCTGAATTTTTCCGGGACGTGGTCGACCCTGATGCCGCGGCTGACCAGCCGGTCGCGGGTCTTGTCGCCGACCGCGAAGACCCGTTTTCCTTCGATATCCTTCGCGGCGCCGTTCAGCGACGAGAGGCGGTTGAAGAAATAGTCGACGCCGTTTGCGCTGGTGAACATCAGGCCGTCGTACATATAGAGGCCGGCGATCGCCTTGTCGCATTTCTCCCACGACTGCGGGGGTCCGACGGCGATCATCGGGAACACGATCGGGGAGCCGCCTTCGGCCTCGATGGCGCGGGCAAACGGCTCGGCCTGCTCTGCGGCGCGGGTGATCAGGATGGTTTTTCCGGCCAGCCGGCCGGGGGAGGGGGGGGTATCGTTCATGGTGTTGTCTGCCGGGCCGCATCCGCGGCCCGTATTTCGTCCAGAATTTCCCTGCCGCCGCTCCGGAGGAGCGTTTCGGCCAGACCCCGCGCGAGCGGCTCCGGTTCATCCGGGTTGCCGTGCGTACTGCCGCGGACGATCCGCCGGCCGTCCAGGCTTCCGATCAGGCCGTCCATGATCAGGCGGTTTTCCTCGAACCGGGCGTAGGCGCCGATCGGCACCTGGCATCCCCCTTCAAGGAGGGCGAGGAAGGCCCGTTCGGCGGCGACGGCCCGCGTCGCCGGTTCGCTTGCGAGCGGCGCGAGGAGCCGGGCGAGGTCGGTCCGGTCACTGCGGATCTCGATCCCGAGCGCTCCCTGCCCGACGGCGGGGAGGATCGCATCGATCGGGAGCGTCTCGGCGATGGCGGATTCGAATCCGAGCCGGACGACGCCGGCGCGGGCGAGGATCATCCCGTCCCAGTCGGATTCCTTCAGCTTTGCGAAGCGGGTATTCAGATTGCCGCGCAGGTCGACGATCTGCAGGTCGGGCCGCAGGTGCCGGATCTGACAGCGGCGCCGGAGGCTTCCGGTGGCGATTGTCCCGCCGGACGGAATGTCGGAGAATTTTTTGTACAGCTTTGCCGGGTGCGCGATGAACACGTCGCGGACGTCCTCCCGCCGGGTCACGGCGGTGATCACGAGCCCGTCGGGGAGAACGGTCGGGACGTCCTTCAGACTGTGCACGGCGAGGTCGACGCGCCGGTCGAGCAGTGCGTTTTCGAGCTCCTTCGTGAAGAGTCCCTTGTCGCCGATAGCCGAGAGGGGTGAATCGAGGATCCTGTCGCCGGTCGTCTTCACGATCTCGATCGCGATTTCCAGTCCGGGGTATCTGTTCGCGAGACCGGCTTTGACCCACTCGGCCTGCCAGAGGGCGAGCTGGCTCCCGCGGCTTCCGATCCGGACCGATGTCAGCGGCGGTTTCATGCGGAATCCTTCCTGTCGAGTCCGAAGAGATGGCGGAGGATGAACACCTTTGTGCGGGTATCGTTCTCTGGGGTCCGGGCGCCGCCGGTCCGGAGATTCACCATCGGCGTGTGGAGGATCTTGTTGATGATGCGTTTCGTCAGCATGTCGATTTCTTCCCGCGATTCGGAGGGAAAATGGTGGATATGCTTGGCGAGTTCCTGGGAGCGGATGTTCTCGAACCGGTCGCGGAGTTCCTGGATGGTGGGAGTGACATCGAGCGAATCGTGCCACTGCTTGAATCCTTCCACCTCCTCCAGGACGATTTTCTGGATGGCGGGAACCTGTTCGCGCCGGTGGGAGAGGTTTTTGTCGACGATGTGGTTGAGGGCGTCGATGTCGTGGAGAAAGACATTTTCGATGGTATTGACCTTCGGGTCGATATTCCTCGGCACGCCGATGTCGATGATGAAGAGCGGTTTGTTGCTCCGCTGTTTCATGGCAAGGCGGACGTCCTGATGGGAGAGGACGTAGGAGGGGGATTCGACGGAGCTGATAATGATGTCGACCTGGGCGAGTTCCCGGGCGATATGCTCGAAATCGACGACCGTGCCGCCGAGCTGTTTCGTGAGGTCCTCCGCGCGTGACCGGGTCCGGTTCGCGATGAGGAGATGTCCGAGCGAGCGGCCCGTGAGGTGGCGGGCGGTCAGCTTGCCCGTTTCGCCGGCGCCGATGAGCATCGCCGTCCGCCGGGAGAGGTCGTCGAAGATCCTGGAGGCGAGTTCCGCCGCGGCATAGCTGATGGAGACGGCACCCTCGGTGATCTCCGTTTCGGTGCGCGCACGCTTGCCGACGTGAAACGCGGTGTCGAACAGCCGGTGCAGGAGGATGCTGGTGGTTCCGCAGTCATGCGCGAGGGTGAATGCGTCCTTCATCTGGCTGAGGATCTGGACGTCGCCGAGCACCATCGAATCGATCCCCGAGGCGACGGTGTAGATATGCTTCACCGCGTAGAGGGAATCGAGGTGGTAAAAGTGTTCCTGCCGGACGGAAGGGTCCGCGTGTTTATACTCGCAGAGCATCTTCCACGGTTCCCGGCCGGTGAGGCCGGCGGGGGAAGGGACGAAGTAGAGTTCCGTCCGGTTGCAGGTCGATACGAGGACCGCCTCCCGGACAGTTTCCTTCAGGTCCCGGAGCGCCGCCTTCGACTCCTCGCCGGAGAACCAGAGACGTTCACGGATCTCGATCGGAGCGGTGCGGTGATTGATGCCGACGCAGAAGATGTTCATCTCCTGCGGGGCCGGATCGGCCGCCGGTGACGCGGTGGTGGAAATGCCGGGGTGCACGGTTAATAGAACTTGTGAAACTCGCTGAAGAAAATATTGATGATTGTCATCGAAAACATCGCCAGTGCGAACCCGAAGAGGGTAAGCACCATCATGCGGCGTCCCTGCCAGCCGCCCGCCTTCTTCGCGATCATGCCTCCGCCGTAGATGAGCCAGATCGCCACCGTTCCGAGGAGTTTGGGATCGGTGTAGGAGATGGTGCTGAACACCCGGGGGAGCCAGATCAAGCCGACCGTGATCGCGATGGTGAGGAGCACGAAGCCGAACAGCGTCGCCGTGAAGCTCATCCGCTCGAGCGTCTCGAGATTCGGAAGGCGCTTGTAGATGACGCTGAACTGACTTGATTTGATGTCGTGATAGAGCATGAGGTAGAGAAATCCGTAGACCGCCGCGATCGTGATGGCGGCGTATCCCAGCAGGGCGCTCGTGACGTGGAACCCGAGAAGCGCGTTCCGGAGCGCGGGGGGAATGTCCGTCTTCTCGCGGATGAACACCGACGAGGCAAGCTGGAAGAAAAAGGGGAGAATGAGGATGAAATATCCGGTCGCGTGATTTTTCGTCCGCAGTTCGATCCAGCAGTAGACGATGACAATCGTCAGCGCGATGAGCGAGAAGATCTCGAACACGGAGGTGATGGGGGGATGATCGAATGCCACGGAGCGGACGCCGATGTAGAGAAGATGGAGCGTCAGCGTCGAGAAGAGCATCGGCAACTGCAGGCGTTCGGCAAGCTTCACACTGCTGAAGAAGGCCTTGGCGTACACCCAAATCGTTGCAAAATAGGCAACAGGGAGGACAATCTGCAGAATATTGATCAAATAACTCATTTCGATACAGGTCGGTACAGGATCGGACAGCATCAAGATACCGAATATCCCGTACATTTACAATCACTCCGGTACCTTCGGCGGGAATCGTAAACTGTTTTGCAACTCCACAAAGTCTTTAGTATATTGACCTTTCCAGAGGTATCACCCACTCCGCCTATTACATCTAGAGATTGTCATGGAATCAGTGCTTCAATATGTCGAGAACAATAAATCCCGCTATCTCACCGAGCTGAAATCGCTCCTCGCCATTCCGAGCATCAGCACGTCGCCCGAGCACAAGAAGGATATCGAATCGTGCGCGCGATGGCTCGCGGATCATCTCGGCGCGATCGGCATGGAGCATATCGAGATCTTTCCGACCAAGGGACATCCGATCGTCTATGCAGACTGGCTCCATGCGGCCGGACAGCCGACCCTTCTGATCTACGGGCACTACGACGTCCAGCCCGTCGACCCGATCGAGCTCTGGACTTCCCCTCCCTTCGAGGCGACTATCCGGGGCGAAAATCTCTACGCCCGGGGCGCCGCCGACGACAAGGGCCAGGTTCTTGTTCATCTCAAAAGCATTGAAGCGTACCTCAAGACCAAAAAATCCCTCCCTGTCAACATCAAATTTATTATTGAAGGGGAAGAGGAGATCGGAAGCGATAATCTCGACCTCTTTGTCCGCGATCATAAAAAGCTTCTTGCGGCCGACCTGGTGGTCATTTCCGACACGGCGATGTTCGCCAAGGGGGTGCCGTCGCTCTGCTACGGCCTCCGCGGGCTCAGTTATCTGCAGGTCGAACTGACCGGCCCGAAAACCGATCTTCATTCCGGGTCGTTCGGCGGTTCGGTGCACAATCCGATCCAGGCGCTTGCGGAAATGATCGCATCACTCCACGATAAAAACGGCCGGATCACGATTCCGGGATTCTACAAGAATGTGCGCCGGCTGACGCCGGAGGAACGCCGGTCGTTCCGGAAACTTCCGTGGAACGACAAGGAGTACGCGAAGAGTCTCGGCGTTGCAAAGCTCTACGGCGAAAAAGGATATACCTCGCTCGAGCGGGTCTGGGCACGGCCGACGCTGGAGTGCAACGGGATCTGGGGCGGTTTTACCGGCGAAGGGGCCAAGACGGTTCTGCCGGCGAAGGCCGCGGCGAAAATTTCGATGCGCCTGGTGCCCGACCAGTCCTCCGAGGAAATCGCGCGTCTGTTCGAACGGCATATCCGCCGGATCGCGCCGAAGACCGTTTCCGTCGTCGTGAAAAATCTTCATGGCGGCGAAGCGGCTCTGACTCCGCTCGACAGTCCCGGCGTCCGCGCGGCGATCACGGCGCTCGAAAAGGGATACGGCAAAAAACCGCTCTACCAGCGGGAAGGGGGCTCGATCCCGATCGTGGTCCAGTTCAAACAGCTCCTCGGTCTCGATACGGTACTGCTCGGATTCGGACTGCCGGACGAAAATGCGCATGCACCCGACGAATTCATCAACCTCGGCAACTTTTACGGCGGGATCAGAACCACGGTCCATTTCTATAACGAATTCCCGCGGGCAATGCGAACCGGTTCGTAACCCCCGGTCCGGAAACCCGGATCCGGGACGCCATTCAATTCACCACATTTCTGAGGGATCGACCCCTTCATGCGGTTTATGAGGGCATTTCAACGGTTTGGGGGAATCCGGCTGTCGGCCGCTCTACTTCTGATTGCGGCCGGCCTCTGGTCGTGCAAAAAAACCGACGCCATCACAAATCCCAAACAGGTCGTTCCTCCTCCCTCGAGTCTCCTCGCCGCTCCGTATGAACTGACCGCGTCGGCCGTTTCCGTCTCCGAAATCGATCTCACCTGGAAGGATTCGATGTCCGACAACAGTGCGTTCGTACTGGAAACGGCCGTCGATACCAGCAATACCTATTCGGTTGTCGATACGATCGGGAGACTCTACCGGATCTACCACCATGTTCTGCTCCGGTGCGGCACGAGGTATACCTACCGGCTCTGGGCGATCAACGGCGCAAAAAAATCACCCTCGTCCAACTACGCGCGCGCGACGACCGACATCAGCATCCTCGGCAGTGCTTCGCTCTCCTCGCTGGCGGATTATTACGCCGTCCGGTTTGTCACCCCCTCGATCGGTTTCGCCGCGGGAAGCAAGGGGCATCTCCTCAGGACGCTGAACGGAGGAGCGACGTGGGACAGTCTCGCTTCGCACACGCTTTCCACACTCAACGGCCTCGCGTTCCTGACTCCCTCGATCGGAAAAACGGTCGGCGCCGGAGGGACGATCATCGGCACCACCGACGGCGGAACAACGTGGACTGCCGACACCTCCGGAATTTCGTCGGAGCTGGACGCCGTCGCGGCGATCGACAGCGCCCACTGGGTCGCCGTCGGCGCGTCGAGCATGATCCTCACCACTTCCAACGGCGGATCGGCCTGGGTGGTCCGCTCCAGCCCCACGTCGATCTCGTTTTCCTCCGTGGCGTTCCCCCTGCCGTCGCTCGGCTACATCGTCGGCAGCTCGTCGTCGATGCTCGTCTCCGTCGATACGGGAAAAACGTGGGCCAATAAAACGGTCAACGTGACGACTGACCTCACCTCCATGGCGTTCCTCGATTCCCTCAACGGGTTTGCTGTCGGTTCACCGGGCGCGATCCTCCAGACAACGGACGGCGGCTATAACTGGAATGTGATCAACTCCCTTGCTGTCCCCTTCACCGGGGTGGCGATCGCATCGAAGAACTCGGCAGTGGCGGTGGGATCCGGCGGCGCCGTCTACCAGACCGCTGACGGGGGAGCCACCTGGATGCGCAGTACCCTTTCCGGCGGACCGTGGCTCCAGTCTGTCGCCTTCGTCCCCCCCTATGAATACTTCACCGTCGGTACGCACGGAAGCGCAGGCACGATGACCGTCTGCGAACACTGATCCCGAAACGCCTTTTCCATCTCAATGTCTAAAATCTATACAAAAACCGGGGACGACGGCACGACCGCCCTTCTGGGCGGGAAACGCGTCCCGAAGGCGGATCCCCGCCTGGAGGTCTACGGGACCATCGACGAGCTGAACTCGGCGATCGGTGCCGCACGGGCGGCCGGGATCCCGCGCGGAATGGACCGGCAGATGGGGGAGATCCAGCGCGATCTGTTCCGGCTCGGGGCCGAAATTGCGGCGGGATCGGAGAAAAACATTCCGGCCGGCATGGAAATCACCGGCGACGACATCGGGCGGCTGGAGAAGCTCATCGATGAACTGGACCGGACACTGCCGCCGCTCCGGAAGTTCATCCTGCCGGGCGGGCATCCCGCCGCGGCGGCGATCCACACGGCGCGCACCATCTGCCGCCGTGCCGAACGGCATCTCGTCGGGCTTTCGGGCCGGAAACGGAGAGACCGGAACGGCGTCATCTATCTGAACAGGCTCTCCGATCTTCTCTTCACGATGGCACGGTCCGTCAACCGGGTGAAGAACGTGAGAGAGACGGAATGGTCCGGCGTGCGGTCGCCGCGCACCGGGAAAAAATAAACGGCGATCGGGCCGGCGCCGCAGGAGCGCCGGGCGCCTTCAATTTCTTTGACTTTCGCGGAAAATATTTTTATATTCCTGCGCTTCGTTTTTGATCTTTATCCTGAGGTGGAACCAGAACCGACATGCTTACCGATTTCGGAAGGATTTTTGTCTTTTTCATCGTGGGGGCTATTTTCGTAACCGGTGGGCTCGTTTTTGCCTGGATCATCCGCCCCTCCCGCTGGTACCAGAACAAGCTGACGACCTACGAATGCGGTGAAGTGCCGGTCGGCGATTCCTGGGTCAGGTTCAACATCCGATTCTACGTTATTGCCCTCATCTTCCTCATTTTCGACGTCGAAGTCGTCTTTCTCTTTCCCTGGGCGGTCGTTTTTCAGAATCTCGGCGGTTTCGCGTTCATCGAGATGCTTCTTTTCCTCGCGATCCTCGCCCTCGGCTATGCCTATGTCTGGGTCAAGGGGGATCTGGACTGGGACAAGCCGGAGCCGGACGTCCCGCACCTGAACCGCGGGGGAGCGACCGTCATCCAGGAACCTCAGCACTAGCCTCATCACCGGATTCCCATGGGCCTTCTCGACAAGCAGTTCAACAACAGCAACGTTATCATCACGTCGATCGACAACCTGCTCAACTGGGCGCGTCTTTCTTCCCTCTGGGGGATGCAGTTCGGTCTCGCCTGCTGTGCGATCGAAATGATGGCCACCGGCGCGTCGCACTACGATCTGGACCGTTTCGGCATCTTCTTCCGCGCCACGCCGCGCCAGTCGGACGTCATGATCGTGGCCGGCACGGTGACGCTCAAGATGGCCGAACGGATCAAGCGGCTCTACGATCAGATGCCCGAGCCGCGGTACGTGCTGTCGATGGGAAGCTGTTCCAACTGCGGCGGCCCGTACTGGGAGCACGGCTACCACGTGCTGAAGGGGGTCGACCGCGTGGTGCCGGTCGATGTCTATGTTCCCGGCTGTCCTCCCCGCCCGGAAGCGCTCATCGAGGGTCTGCTGAAACTGCAGGAAAAAATCCGGTCCGAAAGTCTTGTGAAGAAATCCGCATAACCGTATGACATCCCAGCAGATTTGCGAAAAGATCAGGGAACGCTTCGGCCCGGCAATCCGCGAGGCGAAAACCGAAGGCGTGCCGAATCCGTTCGTGTCGGTCGCACCGGAGAACCTGCGCGACATCTCCCTGTTTCTCCGCGACGAGGCGGATCTCGCGTGCGACAGTCTGATGTGCCTGAGCGGCGTCGATTCCGGCAAGGGCATGCTCGGCGCGGTCTACCATATTGCCTCGACGGCCCACCGGCACACCGTCACCCTCAAAGTTCAGGTTCCGGCCGAGAAGGCCGAAATCCCGTCGGTGGCGGATATCTGGCCGGCCGCAAACTGGCACGAGCGCGAAGCGTATGATCTCATCGGCATCACATTTACGGGACATCCGGATCTCCGCCGCATCCTGCTTCCGGACGACTGGCCGGGGCATCCGCTCCGGAAGGATTTCAAGGTCCCCGAATTTTATCACGGAATGAAGGTTCCCTACTAGAACCGGATCGAACGACGCATGGCTGAAGTCCTCACCGCACCGCTGAAAACCTCCACCGGCCGGACAATCCGCCGGGAGGAAATGGTCCTCAACATGGGACCCCAGCATCCCTCCACCCACGGCGTTCTCCGTCTCGAGCTGGTTGTCGACGGGGAGATCGTCGTCGACGTCATTCCGCATATCGGCTATCTCCACCGCTGTTTCGAAAAGCACTGCGAGGCGATGACGAATTACCAGCAGGTCATTCCTTACTGCGACCGGATGGATTACGTCGCGGCGATTCACATGGAATGGAGCTACGTCCTCGCCGTCGAAAAACTGCTCGGTATCCAGGTGCCTGAGCGGGTGGAGTACATCCGGGTGATCTTCGCCGAGCTCCAGCGGATCGCGTCGCACCTCATTGCGGCGGGAACCTACGGGCTCGACATCGGCGCGTTCACCCCCTTCCTCTACATGTTCCGCGAGCGGGAACGGATCCTCGACCTCTTTGAAATGACCTGCGGCGCCCGTCTCCTCTACAATTATTTCTGGATCGGCGGTCTCTCGCACGACCTCCCCCCCGGATTCATCGACAAGGCGAAGGCGTTCTGCAGTTATTTCCGGCCGAAGATCAAGGAGTACAACGACCTCCTTTCCTACAACGAGATTTTTGTGAAGCGGACCGCAAACGTCGGCGTCCTCCCCGGCGATGTCGCAATCGCCTACGGGGCCACAGGCCCGATGCTCCGCGGTTCCGGCGTCAACTGGGACCTCCGCCGCGACGATCCCTATTCCGTCTATAATAAATTCCAGTGGGAGGTCGCCGTCGGCAAGGGAGAGGTCGGAACGGTGGGCGACTGCTGGGACCGGTATATGGTCAGAATCCGGGAAATGGAACAGAGCATCACTATAATTGAACAGGCGCTTGCCGGAATGCCGGAGGGGGATGTCGCCTCTGCGATTCCGAAGCGCATCCGGCCCAATCCGGGGGACGTCTACGTCCGCACCGAGGCGGCCCGCGGGGAAATCGGGTTCTACGTCGTGAGCGACGGTTCCGCGACCCCCTACCGGATCAAGGCGCGTTCGCCCTCGTTCGTGAACCTGAGCGCACTGCCCGAAATCTGCCGCGGCGCGATGATCGCCGATGTGGTCGCGATCGCCGGCAGTACCGACATCGTGCTCGGAGAGGTGGACAGGTAACGCATGGAAGAACTCCTTCGCAGGATCGTCGACAATAATCTCATCGTCTGGTTCGTCATGGCGCTCCTGCCGCTGGTCTGGATCGTCCCGTACGCGCTTGTGGCGGTCTATCTCGAACGGAAGGTTTCCGCGCATATGCAGGACCGGCTCGGTCCGATGCGCACCGGCGGCTGGCACGGATGGGCGCAGACGATCGCCGACATTCTCAAACTGATCCAGAAGGAGGATATCGTGCCGGCGGCGGCCGACAGGAAGCTTCACCTCCTCGCCCCGTTTGTCGTCTTCATCGGATCGTACGCGGCGTTCGCCGCGATCCCGTTCAGCAGTGCGTTCGTCGGCAGTACGGTCAGCATCGGACTTTTTTACGTCATCTCGGTCTCCTCCATCGTGGTGGTCGGACTGCTGATGGCGGGGTGGTCGTCGAACAACAAATGGTCGCTCTTCGGGGCGATGCGCTCCGCGGCCCAGATTGTCTCCTATGAGATCCCGACCGCGCTGGCACTCCTGGCGGTGGTGATGATCGCCGGAACGCTGAATCTGCAGACGATCAACGAACAGCAGGCCGGCTGGTTCTGGCACTGGTACATGTTCCGGAAGTTCCCCTTCGTCTTTGTCGCCTTCATCATTTATTTCGTCGCCTCGCTGGCGGAGACGAACCGGACGCCGTTCGACATCCCGGAGGCGGAATCGGAGCTCGTGGCGGGGTATCACACGGAATACAGCGGGATGAAGTTCGCCCTCTTCTTCCTGGCGGAGTACGCGAACATGTTCGCCGTTTCTGCGATCGCGGCGACGCTCTTTCTGGGCGGATGGAACAGCCCGTTCGGCGACGTCCTCGCCGGCCCGGTCTGGGGGCTTTTCTGGTTTCTCTCGAAGGGAATGTTTTTCGTCGTCATACAGATGTGGCTGCGCTGGACCCTTCCGCGCCTGCGCGTCGATCAGCTGATGTATGTCTCGTGGAAGGTCCTGACCCCGTGGGCGTTCGCCTGCATCGTGGCCATCGGGGCCTGGATGATGTTCTGAACAATCGGGGACGTATGAAAGAATATTTCGGCAACATATTCCGCTCGGTCTGGACGGTCCTGATAGGGATGAAGGTCACGGCCTCGCACCTCTTCACGCCGGCGGTGACGATCCAGTATCCCGACGTGCGACTCAAGCTTCCGGAGAGGGCGCGGAACCGGCTCTACGTCAACATGGACGACTGCATCGGATGTTTCCAGTGCGACATGGCCTGCCCGGTCGACTGCATCTCGATCGAGACGGTAAAGTCGCTCCCCACCGACGACCTCGGCACCACCTCCACCGGCCAGAAAAAGAAATTGTGGGTCACGAAGTTCGACATCGATATCGCCAAGTGCTGTTACTGCGGCCTCTGCGTCTATCCCTGTCCGACCGAGTGCATCAAGATGACCGACGTCTATGAATTTTCAGAATACGACAGGAAGAACCTGATCTACAATTACGCCACGCTGACGCCCGCCGAAGTTGCGGACGTGAAGGCGAAGGCGGCAGAGATGGAAAAAGAGGCTGCAGCCAAGAAGGCCGCGGCCGCCGCCGCAGCGGCACAGGCGAAAGCCGCCGCTCCCGCTCCGCCGGCCGCTCCGAAGGATCAGCCTCCGGCGTCACCTCCTGCGCAACCACACCCATAATCGCATGAATTATTTCGACATTATTTTCTGCTTCTTTGCCGTCGTGACGGTCGTCTCCGCCGGCATCGTCGTCTTTTCGCGCAACATCATCTATTCCGCCTTTTCCCTTCTCTTCACATTCTTCGGCGTCGCCGGCCTCTATGTTCTACTGAATGCCGACTTCATCGCCGTCGCCCAGATCCTCATCTATGTCGGCGGAATCCTCGTCCTCCTCCTCTTCGGCGTCATGCTCACGAACAAGGTCGTCAGCGTCGACCTGAAGACCGGGACGATGCAGACCTTTCCGGCCTCCGTCCTCACCGCGCTCCTGGCGGGCGCGCTCTGCGGGATCTTCTACATCACCGACTGGCGGACGGTCGAGCAGGTGCGCGACATCGGCACCACCACGAATTCCCTCGGCGAGCTGTTCATGACCACCTACGTCCTCCCGTTCGAGGTCGCGTCGGTCGTTCTCCTGGTTGCCCTTGTCGGCGCGGCGGTCGTCGCCCGGAAGGAGAAATCACATCACCTTTCATCAACTCCGCGGTAGGGGAGAGCCATGCACATCGGACTTGTACACTTCCTCATCGTCAGCGCACTGCTCTTCTCCCTCGGCCTCTACGGCGTGATCACCCGCCGGAACGCCGTGCTGGTCCTCATGGGCATCGAGCTGATCCTGAATTCGGCCAACATCAACTTCATCGCCTTCGCGCGCTACGGAGGGCTCCAGATGGACGGCCAGGCGATCGCGGTCTTCGTCATCGTCCTCGCCGCGGCGGAAGCGGCCATCGCCCTCGCCATCGTGCTCAATATTTACCACCGGTTCCATACCGTCAATGTCGACGATATCAGCAAGCTAAAGGAATAATCCATTGACCCAGGAATTGCTTGTCCGTCTCGCACTTATCGTCCTCTTTGCCCCGCTGGTGAGCTTTGTCGTTCTCGTCTTCATCGGGAAAAAACTCTCGCGCCAGGGGGACTGGTACGGCACGTCGATGCTCGCGATCTGTCTCGCCCTTGCGGTCACCATTCTCTATTATAAGCTCAACGTCTTCCCGGAACCGGTGTCGTACAGCTTCACCTGGGTCGATTTCGGGATCGTGCCGGTGCTCGGCTCCCTCCAGGTCGTTCTCGGCCTGACGATCGACAATCTCTCCGCCATCATGATGGTGGTGGTCTGCCTCGTCAGCGCGCTGGTGCACCTCTTTTCCATCGGCTACATGCACGGGGATGTCCGGTACTCGCGCTATTTCGCGTACCTCGGACTTTTCACCTTCTCCATGCTGATGATCGTCCTCACCAGCAACTTCTTCACGATGTACGTCGGCTGGGAACTCGTCGGCCTCAGCTCCTATCTCCTCATCGGTCACTGGTACGAGAAAACCTCCGCCGCGGACGCCTCCAAGAAGGCCTTCATCGTCAACAGGGTGGGGGACGTCGGGATGTTCATCGGCATCATGATCCTCTATTTCACCTTTCATACCTTCGGATTCCGGGAGATCTTTGCCGGTATCGCCGGGGGTACCGTGCCGTTCGGCAGTCAGTGCTGGCTCACCGCGGCGGGGATCCTCATTTTCTGCGGCGCGGTCGGCAAATCGGCCCAGTTTCCCCTGCACGTCTGGCTTCCCGACGCCATGGAAGGTCCGACACCGGTCAGCGCCCTGATCCACGCGGCCACGATGGTCGCCGCCGGCGTCTACCTCATCGCCCGCACCTTCCCGATGATGACCGCCGACGCCCTGATGGTCATCGCCTACATCGGCGCCATTACCGCCTTCATCTCAGCCACGATCGCGGTCGCCCAGAACGACATCAAGAAGGTGCTCGCCTATTCGACGATCTCCCAGCTCGGCTACATGGTGATGGGTCTCGGCGTCGGGGCGTTCACCGCCGGCTTCTTCCATCTCGTGACGCACGCCATGTTCAAGGCGGGCCTCTTCCTCGGCTCCGGCTCGGTGATCCATGCGATGCATACCGCCCTGCACCACAAGCACGATCATCACACCGACGCGCAGGACATCCGCAACATGGGCGGGTTGAGGAAAAAACTGCCGGTCACGTTTGCGGCGTTCCTCGTCTATACGCTGGCGATCAGCGGCGTTCCGCTCACCTCCGGATTCCTGAGCAAGGATTCGATCCTGTCGGGCACGCTCGCCTTCGGATCTCTCACCGGCCATTACCTCATCCCGATCATCGGGTTTTTCGTCGCCGGCCTGACAGCCTTCTACATGTTCCGGCTGGTCATCCTCACCTTCGCCGGCACACATGCCGAACCCGGGCGCGAGGAACATCTGCACGAATCGCCCTGGACGATGACGCTTCCGCTCATCATCTTCGCGGTGCTGAGCATCTTCATCTTTTACGCGCCCAATCCGGTCGATCCGGCGGGCGGATGGTTCGCGCACGCGGTGGAGCGCCCCGATTCTGCGGTGCCGGCGGCCTGGCAGGCGGCGGGACCGGCTGCGTTCGAGGAAGCGCACCATGCCGCGCATCTTCCCGCAATGGCTCTCTCGCTCGCGATGGCGGCGCTCGGCATTCTCGCCGCATTTCTGACCTATTACTGGAAGAAGATCAGCGCCGACGCGTGGGCGTCGCGCCTGAGCGGCCTTCATAAATTTCTGCTGAACAAGTGGTACTTCGACGAGCTCTACGGGGCCGTCGTCGTCGGCGGCACGCTGGCCCTGACGCGGGTGCTCCGCTGGTTCGACACCTACATCGTCGACGGGCTGGTGAACGGCGTCGCGAGCTGGACCTATGCGAGCGTCTTCGGATATTCGGCCCGGGCGCGCGAGAAACGGGTGAGCGCCATCGCGTTCCTTCTCGTCGGCGTTGCCGTTGCGCTCCTCGTCGGATTCTGGGTCGGACAGTGGTTCTGGCTCCAGGGGAGCATCGGAAAGTCGGTCACGTTCGGCATCCTGAGCTTCCTCCTGACCGTTTATTTCTTCTGGGCCGGCGCGGGCGGATTCGACCATTATATCGTCGACGGCATGGTGAACGGCGTCGGGTACTTTTCCGGATTTTTCGGCATCCTCCTGCAGAAACTGCAGACCGGCAAAGTCCAGACGTACCTCGCCTATGTCATCGCCGGTGTCATGATTTTGTTTTATTTCCTCCGGTGAGGGAGCGATCCCTCCCCGGCGTCACGATCGCAATCATCTGACAGGATTATACAATGACGTCTTTGTTCGGTCTCGGAATATTATCATGGCTGACCTTCCTGCCGGTTTTCGGCATGATCATCGTGCTTCTCCTGCCGAAGGAGCAGAAACAGCTGATCCGGTGGACGTCGGCGCTCATGACGGCCATTCAGGTTGTCCTGGCCTTCACGATCTACGCCCAGTTCAACCGCGGCATGGCCGGGATCAACACGGCGGAAGGGTTCCAGTTCATCGAAAAGGGAAGCTGGATCGACGTGAAGTCGGTCGCCTGGTTCGGCAGGGTGCACATCGACTACTTCGTCGGGATCGACGGGCTGAGCGTTCTCATGGTGATCCTCACCGCGATCATCTCCTGCGTGGCGGTGTTCGCCTCCTGGGGCATTGACAAGTCGGTCAAGGGCTACTTCGCGCTCCTGCTCCTCCTCGACGCCGGCATGATGGGCGTCTTCGTCTCCCTCGATTTCTTCCTCTTCTACGTGTTCTGGGAAATCATGCTTCTCCCGATGTACTTCCTCATCGGCGTCTGGGGCGGTCCACGGCGCGAATACGCCGCCATCAAGTTCTTCCTCTATACGCTCTTCGGCAGTGTGCTCATGCTCCTGGCGATGATCGCGCTCTACTTCTCGGTCACGGTCGTCGATCCGGCCACCGGCGAGAAGATTCACACGTTCAACATGCTCGCGATGATGAATCCGGCCAACTTCGAGCCCGGATCCCTGCTCGCCGGCGTCAACACGGCCTGGCGGTCGCTGGCCTTCATCGCCCTCTTCATCGGGTTCGCGATCAAGGTGCCGATCTTCCCGTTCCACACCTGGCTTCCCGACGCGCACGTCGAGGCGCCCACAGCCATCAGCGTCATCCTGGCCGGCGTGCTTCTGAAGATGGGGACGTACGGTCTCCTCAGGATCAGCTTCCCGATCTTCCCCGACGCCACGCTCCACTACCAGGTGCCGCTGGCGATCCTCGGCTTCATCAACATCGTCTACGGTGCGCTCTGCGCCATGGCGCAGGAGGACTTCAAGAAACTGATCGCCTATTCTAGCATCTCGCACATGGGGATCGTCATCCTCGGGATGGCGTCGCTCAACACGCAGGGGATCACCGGCGCGGTGTTCCAGATGTTCAATCACGGCACGATTACCGCGATGCTCTTCCTCATCGTCGGCGTCATTTACGACCGCGCGCACACCCGCGGCCTGAACGAATTCGGCGGTCTCATGAACCAGATGCCCCGCTACTCCGGCATCATGGTCGTCGCCTTCTTCGCGGCCCTCGGCCTGCCCGGCCTGAGCGGCTTCATCAGCGAGGCGTTCTCCTTCCTCGGGGCCTTCCAATCGTCCGCCATCCGCACCATCACCATCGCATCGACGATCGGGATCGTGCTGACCGCGGCCTACATGCTCTGGACGCTCCAGAGGGTGTTTCTCGGCACCCTGCCGGAACGGTGGAAGGCGCTTCCCGACATCAACTCGCGCGAGCTCTGGACGCTGATCCCGCTCGCCATCATCGTCATCCTGCTCGGCATCTATCCGTCGCCGGCGCTCAACCTCATGACCTCGGCCGTCAATACCCTCGTGGACGTCGTTGCCCGGGGCGGCGGCATCGCCATGATCGGTTCATGATGTTCAACCTGGAACGATAGTCCCGGACTCAGATTATGCTTTCACAGATCATGCACAGTATCGAGCTCTTCTACCCGGAGAGCATCCTTCTCGGAGGGTTCTGCCTCCTCCTCGTGGCCGGGCTGTTCATACCCGCGAACCGCACCGTCCTCGGGTGGCTGACGCTGGCGGTCCTCGGCATCGCCGGCGCGGCGCTCCTCCGCGAAGCGGCCGGCGGCGGCTATACCATCTTCAGCAACATGATCGCGGTCGATTCCTTCTCGCTCTTCTTCCGGACGCTGATCCTTGCGGCCGGCGTGCTCGTCGTCCTCTTTTCGCTCCAGTCGCATGAGCTCCGGAACGCGGGCCGCTCCCTCGGCGAGTACTATGCGCTCATCCTGTCGCTCACCCTCGGCATGTTCCTCATGACCGGCGCGAGCAACCTCCTCATGATGTATCTCTCGCTCGAGCTCACCAGCATGAGCTCCTACATCCTCGCCGGCTACATGAAGAACGCCGACGATTCGAGCGAGGCGTCCCTCAAGTACATTCTCTACGGCGCGGTCTCCTCCGGCATCATGCTCTACGGGATTTCGATCCTCTACGGGCTCACCGGATCGGTCGACATCTATTCCATCCAGAAAGCCCTCATGCTCGGCGATTACAATACGCTGGGCCTCCTCATCGCCGGCATCATGATCGTGGCGGGCTTCGGATACAAGATCTCCGCGGTGCCGTTCCATTTCTGGACGCCCGACGTGTACGAAGGAGCACCGATCACCATCACGGCGTTCCTCTCCGTCGCCTCCAAGGCGGCCGGATTCGCCATGCTCATTCGCTTCTTCAAGGTCAGCTTCTTCGACACCACCATCGGGAATCTTCCGCCGGGGTACTGGGCGGTCCTCCACGGGTTCGCCTGGAACAACGTCCTCGCGATCCTGGCCGTGCTGACGATGACCCTCGGGAACCTGACGGCGATCTGGCAGACGAACATGAAGCGCCTCCTCGCCTATTCGAGCATCGCCCACGCGGGCTACATGCTCCTCGGCGTGGTCGTCCTGAGCAACCAGGGGATCGCCGCCGTCCTCATTTATTTTGTCGTCTACCTCTTCATGAACCTCGGCGCATTCTACTGCGTCATGCTCGTGGCCGACGCCACCGGCAGTGAGGATATCGAGGATTACCGCGGTCTCGGGTACCGGGCTCCCTGGCTCGGCATCGCCCTTTCCCTCTTTCTCCTTTCGCTCTCCGGCATTCCGCCGACCGCCGGCTTCATCGGCAAGCTCTACCTCTTCGCCGCGCTCGTCAACGCGAAGATGATCGTGCTCGCCGTCGTCGGCGTGCTGAACAGCGTCGTCTCCCTCTATTATTACGTGCGCGTCCTGCGGAATATGTTCCTCAGAACGCCGGCGGGGGAGACTGTGCCGCTCGCACTCTCGCCGGGCCGTTACCTGATCCTGGCTCTCCTGGCGATCCCGACCCTTCTGCTCGGGCTCTATTTCGGCCCGCTCGCCGAGGCCGCCCAGGCCTCGGTCTCGATCTTCGGCGTCCGGTAACAGCCCGCGGGCCGATTGACCTTCGTGTGAAAAATCGGTAGCTTCCGGACGGAAGCGATTTCCTTCATGCCTTCACGACAATCGAAATCACACCCGGGCCATCTTCCCGACCCCGAGCCGAAATTCCGCCTTCTCGTCGCGGAGGACGACAGGCATCTCGCCGACGCCATCGCCCGCCGCCTCCAGGAGGAGGGATACCTCGTCGACCTGGTCCACGACGGCAAAGAGGCCTTCGATCTCGCCCTGTCGAAAAATTACCACCTGATCATTCTCGACCTCCTCCTTCCCGAAAAGGACGGCCTGCAGGTCATCCGCGGCCTCCGGAAAAACAGGGTCGACAGCATGATCCTCGTCCTCACCATCAAATCGACCGTCGAAGACAGGGTGGAGGGATTCCGGAGCGGCGCCGACGATTACATGCTGAAACCGTTCGCCTTCGCCGAGCTCATTGCCCGCGTCGGCGCCCTCCTCAGGAGATGCGGCGCCGCGACGGGAAGAATCCTCCGCGTCGCCGACCTCGAAATCGATCCCGATACCCGCGTCGTCCGCCGCGCCCGGAAGGAAATCCACCTCACGCAGAAGGAATATCTCCTTCTCGAACTCCTCGTCCGCAACAAGAACCGGACGATGACCCGCCGCGAGATCGCCGAGCAGGTCTGGGGCTACAGCTTCGATACCGGCACGAACATCGTCGACGTCTATGTCAATTATCTGCGCAAGGCGATCGACGAGGGCTTTTCCGGCCGCCTCCTCCACACCGTCCGGGGCGTCGGTTTCGTCATCAGGGAGATGTGATGTTCCCCCGGCGTCCGGTCGGGACCCTCTTCCTGCGCGCCTCCGCGCTCACCATCCCCGTCTGCCTCGTCTGCTGGATCTCCTGGAGCCTCATCCGCCAATCGGTCGACGATCAGACCGCACGCGTCGCCATGGAACGCTTGCGGACCGTCGCCGCACTTCTCAACGCTCCTCCGGCAGATTCTTCGGCATCCGGCATCCCTTATGAAGAGCTCCGGGCCTCGTTCCCCGGCGTTCCGGGAGAGGAATATCTCGAAATCCGGTCAGCCGACGGACGCATCGTTTTCTCTTCAGGCGGAACGCATATTTCAGACCCGGTGTCCGGCCGGAATTTTCCGGTCGATCTTTCCATCGGCGCCCTCCCGTACCGGCTTTTCAAAAATGAAAGCGACGACCGGACGATCGTTCTCGCCCTACCGACCGGTCAGACGGATACGCTTCTCCGCAGGATAGGGGAGCTTCATATTGCCGCGGTTCTCGTCGTTCTGTTCGTGTCCGTCACTGTTTCCCTTTTTACCATAAGGCGGGAGAGAAGGAAGGCCGAAGCGATTGCCGGCTACAGGTCGCGCATGGACAATTCCTTCGAGCGGCTCAGGCGTTTCACCGGCGACGCCTCGCATGAGCTGAAAACCCCCGTCACGCTTCTCCGGGCCCGGCTGGAGGAGGGACTCCGGGAAGAGACGGGCGGGGAAGAGCTGAAGGTCATCATCGCCGACTGTCTCGATGCGGCGCTCCGGATGAATGCGCTCATCGACAATCTCCTCCTCCTGTCGCGCGCCGATTCCGGCAGGGAGCGGATCGCGATGAAGCCGGTCGATCTGGGTGCGCTCGCGGCGGAAATCGCCGCGGATATGGCGCAGGTCGCCTCCGTCCTTTCGGTTTCGCTCCGCCTCGTCAGAGCCGATGCCGTCGTTGTCAACGGCGACCGGGAACTTCTCCGGAGAATGATCCTCAACCTGACCGACAATGCCATCCGGTACAACCGCCCCGGGGGAACGGTCGGTCTCGCCGTGGAGAGACGTGATAAGGTGGTGGTGCTGACGGTTCGCGATTCCGGCATCGGCATCGCGGCGGAGGATCTGCCGAAAATATTCGACCGCTTCTACCGGTCGGCGCGCACGGAAGTTCCGGGCACCGGACTCGGTCTGCCGATCGCGCAGGCGATCGCTACCGCACACGGGGGAACGATCTCCGTGGTGAGCGAAGTGAACAGGATGACGGAATTCACGGTGAGGCTTCCCGCCGCTTCCGCCTGAACGCGAGCGGAGGGAGCGGTGGATCAGCGCCGGCGTTTGCGCCCGGCGATGACGGAGGAATAAATCGCCCGGATCCCCTCCGGGACGAGGTACGGTTCAACGGCTGAAACGAGTTTCGACTGCGAGGCGATCAGCCCCGCGAAACCGCCGGTGGCGATGACGGGAGCGGAAGCGCCGGCCGCCTTCCTGAGCCGCCGGATCATCCCCTCAAATGCGTCGACCGCCCCGAAGAGAATCCCCGATTTCAGACAGTCGAGCGTGTTCCGGCCGATCGGAGAGCGCGGAAACTCGAGCGCCGGGATCGGAAGCGCCGCGGTTCTGAGGGAAAGCGCTTCGGCCGAAATGCCGACGCCGGGGGCGATGGCGCCTCCGAGATAAAGTCCGCCCGCCGAGAGAACGTCGTACGTCGTCGCAGTCCCGAAGTCGGCCACGATCACAGCTCTCCGGCCCGCTTTTTCCCGCGCGGCCACGATGCCGCAGATCCGGTCCGCGCCGAGGCGCCCGGGATCGTCGTACCGGAGCCGGACCGGCACCGGGAGTTTTCCCGAAATGACCATCGGTTCCAGCTTTGTCATGCCGCGGAGCGTTCTGATGAATGTGCGGGTGAGAGGCGGAACGACCGACGAGATGCCGGTCCCGCCGATGGCGTTCGCCGGTATCCGGGTTTCCCGGAGGAAAAGCCCGAGATGCTCGCGGAGCTCCGTGGTCCGGAGCGATGGGGAGGAGGCAAAACGCCATTCCCCGAGGATTTCGCTGTTGCGGAACAGCACCATGACCGTGTTGCTGTTCCCGATGTCGGTGGCAAGAAAGATCATCTGTTTTTTCCCAGTGTCACATCGCCCGCATAATATTTATGACGCACGCCGCCGGCGGAGAGGATCAGCGCGCCGTCGGTATCGATGTCTTCCGCAATTCCGGTGAAGGCGTTTTCGCGGTTCCGGAGGGTCACTTCGGATCCGAGCATCGGGGAAAAGCTCCGCCACGCGGCACGCACATCGGCGAAACGGCCCGCCTTCAGGATGTCGTGCCACCGCTCCATATTGGAAAGGAGTCGGGCGAGAAGCTCTTCGCGCGAAACGTCATGCCCGGCGGCAACGGCAAGCGACGTCGCACCGGCCGCAAGTTCTGCCGGAAATACGCGCTGGTTCACGTTCATCCCGACCCCGGCGACAACCGCCGTGCACCGGTCGCCGTGGAAGAGAGATTCGCAGAGGATTCCGCAGAACTTTTTCCCGTTCAGCAGGAGATCGTTCGGCCATTTGCATTCCGGACGGATGGAGAGCATTTTTTCCACCGCTTCGGCGAGCGCGACACCGGTGCAGATCGGGAGGAGGCCAATCAGTTCTGGTGCGAGATCCGGTTTCAGAATGACCGAGAAGGTGAGATTTTTGCCTGTCTCGCTCTCCCAGTTCCGTCCCTGCCGTCCGCGTCCCGCACTCTGCCTCTCCGCGACGGCGACCGTACCTTCCGCCGCTTCGTCCGCAATCGACTTCAAATACCTGTTCGTCGAATCGATCTCATCAAAACAATGAACGACCGAACCGAAATATTCAGCATCCAGATATTTCTCTATCGAAGCCCGTTCCAACAGAAGTTTTCAATACAACATGATTGAAGACAGTGCCCGAAAAGTACTGAAATTAGCCTCCACTTGCAACCTGAAGAAATGGCATGATTGATCATGAAATTGCCATATTTATTTGGATTACTGTCACACTGACAGATTTTTGATTGAATAAAGCGCCGGGCGGGCTGGCGGGACGTATTGAATCCGCCTGAAAATCGGGAAATGGAGTAAATGGGCGGATGGCACGGGTCTTGTAATAGATGGAATAGAATATTGAAGATTTTCAGTTACTCTTCCCCCGCGGAAGAGAACACTATTATGTAAAGGAGAAAACATGTCCGGAAAAATAATCGGTATAGACCTTGGCACGACGAACTCTGTCGTTGCCGTCATGGAAGGAAACGACCCGGTGGTGATTGCGAATTCCGAAGGAGCGCGCACAACCCCCTCGGTCGTCGGTTTTACGAAAGGGGGAGAACGTCTCGTCGGCCAGGCCGCAAAACGCCAGGCGGTGACGAACTCCCAGAATACCGTCTACTCCATCAAGCGTTTCATGGGCCGCCTGCAGAACGAGGTGACCGAGGAGATGAAGTTCGTCTCCTATAAAGTGGTCCAGGGCGACAACAACACCGCCCGCGTGCAGATCAACGACCGGGTGTATTCCCCGCCCGAGATCAGCGCCATGATCCTCCAGAAGATGAAGCAGACCGCGGAAGATTATCTCGGCACCAAGATCACCGAGGCGGTGATCACCGTGCCGGCCTATTTCAACGACGCACAGCGCCAGGCGACGAAGGAGGCGGGCGACATCGCCGGTCTCAACGTCCGCCGGATCATCAACGAGCCGACCGCGGCCGCGCTGGCCTACGGGCTCGACAAGAAGAACAAGGATCTCAAGGTTGCGGTGTTCGACCTCGGCGGCGGCACGTTCGACATTTCCGTCCTCGAGCTCGGCGACGGCGTCTTCGAGGTGAAGTCGACGAACGGCGACACCCATCTCGGCGGCGACAACTTCGACCAGCGCCTCGTCGAATACATCGCGGACGAGTTCAAGCGGCAGGAAGGGGTCGATCTCCGGAAAGACCCGATGTCGCTCCAGCGTCTCCGTGAAGCGGCCGAAAAGGCGAAGATGGAGCTCTCCCAGCTCATCCAGACCGAGGTGAACCTTCCGTTCATCACGGCCACGGCCGACGGGCCGAAGCATCTGAATCTCACGATCACGCGGGCCAAGTTCGAACAGCTCGTCGAGGATCTCATCCAGCGGTGCGTGCCGCCGGTCGAAAAGGCGATGCACGACGCGGGCCTTTCGCCCAGCCAGATCGACGAGGTGATCCTCGTCGGCGGCATGACGCGCGTTCCGCGCGTGCAACAGCTGGTCAAGGACATCTTCGGCCGTGAAGGGCACAAGGGCGTCAACCCCGACGAGGTCGTGGCGATCGGCGCCGCGATCCAGGGGGGCGTTCTCTCGGGCGACGTCTCCGACGTCCTCCTGCTCGACGTCACGCCGCTCACCCTCGGCATCGAAACCCTCGGCGGCGTCATGACGCCGATGATCCCGGCGAACACCACCATACCGACCAAGAAGTCGGAAGTGTTCTCCACCGCGTCCGACAGCCAGCCGTCGGTCGAGATCCACGTCCTCCAGGGCGAACGCCCGATGGCGATCGACAACAGGACGCTCGGCCGGTTCCATCTCGACGGCATACCGCCGGCGCCCCGCGGCGTTCCGCAGATCGAAGTGACGTTCGACATCGATGCGAACGGCATGCTCCATGTCGCCGCCAAGGACAAGGCGACGAACAAGGAACAGAGCATCCGCATTACCTCCTCGAGCGGTCTGACGAAGGAGGAGATCGAAAAGATGAAGCACGACGCCCAGTCGCACCAGCAGGAGGATAAGAAGCGGCGCGAGGACGTCGAGGCGAAGAACACAGCCGACAACCTCGTCTTCCAGACCCGGAAGCAGGTGAAGGAATTCGGCGACAAGATGCCGTCGAACCTGAAGGGCAAGGTGGAAACCGCGGCCAACGATCTCGAATCGGCGGTCAAAGGGGGCAACCCGGCGGATATCAGGGCGAAAATGGATGCCCTGAACGCCGCCTGGAACGAAGCCTCGGCCCAGATGTACCAGCAGGCGCCGGGAGGAGCTCCCGGAGCCGGCGGTCCGCAGGCCGAACAGCCTCCGCAGGGCGGCGACGCCGATGCGGGCAAGAAGGCGGAAGGCAAGGCGGTTGAAGACGCCTCGTTCGAAGTCGTCGACGACAAGGATAAATGAGCGACACCTTTATCCCGCACTTACACAATGTCGGAACGATGATATAACACGGCCGCACATAGCGCCGCCCCTGCACAAGGGGCGGCACCGGCCGCAATCCGGTCCGGAAGAGTTTTCCGGTCAGGGTTGCGTCCCGAAAGCCGCGGTCGTACGGGGATCCGATCCCCACGCGCGGCTTTCGCATTTCAGGGCCGACAGGTATGAAAGGATACCAGACAGATGAACTTCAATAAATTCACGATCAAGTCGCAGGAAGCGGTACAGGCGGCGCAGGAAATCGCCGCCAGCTACGGCAACCAGGCGATCGAGCCCGAGCATCTCCTCGCGGCATTGCTCCAGGACAGCGAAGGCGTCGTCCTGCCGGTTCTCCAGAAGATCGGCGCGAACGTCGACTACTGCCGGATCAAGATCAGCGAGCTGATGCAGAGGATCCCGAAGGTCACCGGCTCCGCGCCCGGCACGCAGTACGCCGGGCAGGCGCTCACACAGCTCTTCGATGCGGCCCAGAAGGAGGCGAAGGCGCTGAAGGACGAATACGTCAGCACCGAGCATCTCCTCCTGGCGCTCACGGTCACCACCTCCCCGGCCGGCCAGCTTCTGCACGACCAGGGGGTGACCAAGGATCAGGTCTACAAGGCGCTCAAGGAAGTGCGCGGCAGTCAGCGCGTCACCGACCAGACGCCGGAGGAAAAATACCGGTCGCTGGAGCGGTTCGGGCGCGATCTGAACGATCTGGCCCGCAAGGGAAAGCTCGACCCGGTCATCGGCCGCGACGAGGAGATCCGGCGTGTCCTGCAGGTGCTCTCGCGCAGGACGAAGAACAACCCGGTCCTTATCGGCGAGCCGGGGGTCGGCAAGACCGCGATCGCGGAAGGGATCGCCCACCGGATCGTCCAGGGCGACGTTCCCGAATCTCTCAAGACGAAGCGGATCATCGCGCTCGACATGGGAGCGCTAATCGCCGGCACCGGCTTCCGCGGCCAGTTCGAGGAGCGGCTGAAGGCGGTTCTGAAGGAGGTGACCGAATCGGAAGGGGAGATTATTCTCTTTATCGATGAACTGCATACGCTCGTCGGCGCGGGAGCGGCGCAGGGCGCCGTCGACGCGGCCAACATGCTCAAGCCGGCGCTCGCGAAAGGCGAGCTCCGGGCCATCGGCGCCACAACCATCGACGAGTACCGCAGGTACATCGAGAAGGATCCGGCCCTCGAGCGGCGGTTCCAGCCGGTGATGATCGACGAGCCGTCGGTCGACGACACGATCTCCATCCTGAGGGGATTGAAGGAACGGTACGAAGTGCATCACGGCGTCCGGATCACCGACGGGGCGATCGTGGCGGCGGCACAGCTGAGTCATCGCTATATCAGCGACCGGTTCCTGCCCGACAAGGCGATCGACCTGGTCGACGAGGCAGCGTCGAAGCTGAGGATCGAGATCGACTCCCTGCCGGAGGAGCTCGACGAGGTGGAGCGGCGGATCAAACAGCTGGAGATAGAGCGCGAGGCCGTCCGGCGCGAGAAGGACGAGCTGTCTGCCGCGCGGATCGGCGAGATCGAGCGCGAGCTGGCCGATCTGAACCAGCAGAGAACCGGTCTCCGGGCGCACTGGCAGAACGAGAAGGAGCTGATCCAGAACATCCGGCGGACGAAGGAGGATATCGAGCGTCTCCGGACGGAAGCCGACAGGTTCGAGCGCGAGGGAAATCTCGGGAAAGTGGCGGAACTCCGCTACGGGGCGATCATCGCGCGCGAAAAGGAGATGAAGGAGGCGAAGCTGAAGCTCGACGTCGTTCAGCGCGACAAGAAGATGCTGAAAGAGGAGGTCGACGCGGAGGATATCGCCGA
>DATKPE010000029.1:0-144865 GCA_035524335.1 Bacteroidota bacterium | reverse complement strand
ATATCGACGCCATCAGCGGATTTACCGAACATCTCCATTGTCTCTTCCCGTTGAATGCCGGTATGAGGGTTGCGAAATCATTGCAGTTCATAAAAGGCGGATCTGCGCTTAACAGGGCGAGATCGTATATCCCCGGGCAGGAGGGGGCATCGTCAAAAGAGGGCGATCTCTCACGAGGTGACGGGATGTTTGAATGAATACGATAGGGGGGATCAGGGCCGGGGTCGTGGTGAGATCCTCCTGCTGAGCTCCACCATGAGTGGTGGAGTGAGACGGCCGCCCCGGTTTTTGGGAGAACGTGACGGGTTGGGGCTTACGCTGTTCTGCGAACCTTCTGAGAAAGTGCGGGCATTGCTTCTTCCCGATATTTTCTCTATGTTCAGGAAATTTATTGATTCCAACGACCGGAAAGCCATGAATCGATGAACGAAACCTCCTTTTTCCATCCCACACGGCCGGGCTACCGTTATACGGTGCTCTTCTTTGTCAGCGTCCTGACGTTCGGCAGTTATTTTGCCTACGACAGCCTCGGCGCCATCGCATCCACGCTCGCCGAGAAACTCGGGTGGGACCGCGAAACGATCGGCCAGACCTACACCCTCTACAGCGTTGCCGCCATTCTCTCCGTCTTCATCGGCGGCCTCCTCATCGATAAAATCGGCACGCGGAAGGCAAGCCTCCTCTTCACAACGCTCGTTGCCATCGGCGCGTTCATCGTCGCGCTCGCCCACGGCATCTGGCTTCTCTACGTCGGCCGGTTCATCTTCGGCTGGGGATCGGAATCGCTCGTCGTGGCGCAGAGCGCCATCTTCGCGCGCTGGTTCAAAGGAAAGGAGCTCGCCCTCTCGTTCGGGATCGGCCTCACGATCAGCCGCCTCGGGACGCTCTTCAGCTTCAACACCGAAGAGCTGATTGCAAAATACTTCGGCGATTACCGCTACGCCCTCTGGGCGGCGGTCATTTTCTGCGTCCTCTCGCTTCTGGCAAACTTTGTCTATATCATCCTCGACCGGCGCGCGGAAAAAATTCTCCAGCTGTCCGAGGAGGGGGGCGGGGACAAGATCGTCGTCGCCGACATCAAAAAGTTCAGCGGTTCCTACTGGTATGTGACGATTCTCTGTCTCACTTTTTATTCGGCGATGTTTCCGTTCACGTCGCTGTCGACCGACTTTTTCCATACGAAATGGGGCCTGCCGCTCACCGCAGGCGGCGAAGGCGGATTCTTTGCGCAGGTGTTCGACAATATTATCCATATGTTCAGCACCGCCGGCGGCACCACCACGATCCCGATTTTTGCGTCGATGGTCTTCGCACCTTTCTTCGGAAAGCTGGTCGATAAATTCGGCCACCGCGCGTTGATGATGCTCTTCGGCGCCCTCCTTATCATTCCCGCTTTTCTGGCGATGGGCTTCACCATGATGAATCCGATCCTCCCGATGATCTTCATCGGCACCGCCTTTGTGCTCGTCCCTGCGGCGATGTGGCCTTCGATTCCGATCATCGTGGAAAAAAACAGGGTCGGTACGGCGTTCGGCCTGACCACCACCATCCAGAATATCGGCCTCGCACTCTTCCCGTGGCTCAACGGCCTGCTCCGCGATATGACGCAGGATTATACCGCGAGCATGGTCATGTTTTCCTGTCTCGGTGTCGTCGGGTTTGTTTTCGCCCTCCTCCTGAAACGCGCCGACGCGCGCGAAGGCGGCAGACTCGAGAGGGTGGAGGCGAAAGCCTGATCATCTCCTGTTTATCCGGACTGCCCATCGGATTCCGACCGGTGGGCAGATTTCCGGCTCCTCTCCGTCGGCGCTGTCACTGCCGTTCCTCCGCCGAACCCGCCCGATCTTCACCGCAGGACCGTACGAATCCCTTCTGTTGACCGTGACGCACATCCTCCGCGTCTGATCTCCGACACATCTCTCCGAATTTCTGCTGTCGCAAAATATTATTTCTGTTATTCATCCTCCGAGATTTGTATATTCGCATACCCGCAGGACGTTTTCCATCGACAGCGCGAATATTCTGAAAGGAACTTTCAGAACAACGGCCACACCTGGACCGAGGTCGACGATAATCTCGGGAGTGTCTATGCGATGTCGGTTACGGTGCTGGGAGGGAACCTTTTCGCCGGCACCCGGGGCGGCGGAGTGTGGTACCGACCGCTCTCCGAAATCGTCACCGAGGTCGGGAGCGAAATGGAACAGCCTGCCGGTTTCAGCCTGGGCCAGAATTATCCGAATCCGTTCAATCCGGCGACGATCATCCGGTGCGAACTCCCGCATCCGGAACATGTGACAATAACCGTGGTCGATCTTCTCGGCCGGGAAGTGGCTCGCCTCGTCGATGCACGCCGGGAAGCCGGCGTCTACTCGGTTGATTTCACACCGCATGATCTTGCCGGAGGAGTCTATTTTTACCGGATCACCGCGGGGAGAAATAACGCGACAAAAAAGATGGTCTTATTGAAATAGTCCGCAGGATTTTCTGCCGCGGTCGGGCGGGATACTGCCGGCACAGATTCCCGGTGCGGTGCCGACCATCCATCCGGAAACGCCTGTTGATGTGAACGGGGGTGGTTAGACTTTTTACACCGATAATGCGTATATTATTCCGCGGTTCTTCTGAGATGAAAGCGAGTCTTAATTTTTCTTAAAGTTCTGAATCTGACCCATTTTAACGGGTATTTCCCTCCCTGACGGTTAAGCGAAATTCCGATATTATTGTCAAAATGGTTGAGAAACATCGACCAGGTCACGTTAATTTATTGAAAATTCACACTTTAGAAGATCCTTAATTGCCGGTCCTTCCGGCTAGATTCATCTAATGGAAAGGCGTATGAAAAAAGGTCTCTTGTACATACTTATCGCGGTCGTTCTGGTGATAACGGGTGGATATTTTTTCCTCTGGGGTTCGAGCGGCAAAGATCTGAAATTCAGAACCGACAAAGTGACCCGTGGTAATGTGGTCCTTCAGGTGCGTGCCACCGGCACGATCAATCCGACCCAGACGATCAATATCGGCAGTCAGGTTTCCGGTATCATCGACAAGTTCTATGCCGATTATAACACACCGGTAAAAAAGGGACAGGTTCTCGCGATAATCGATTCCACCTTCCTTTTTACCGCGGTTCAGCAGGCGGAGGCGAACCTTGAGCGGAGCAAGGCGGAACTCAATCAGGCCAAGCGGGCATACGAGCGGACGAAGGAACTCTTCGAGAAATCGCTCGCCTCGCAGGCGGATATGGATCTCGCGCTGGCGACATACGAATCGGATGAAGCCGCGGTGAAGCAGACTGCCGCCGCGCTCCTGCAGGCCCAGGTGAATCTGCATTATGCCACGATCACGGCGCCGACCGACGGCGTCATTATCGAGCGGGATATCGACAACGGGCAGACGGTCGCGGCCGGATTTCAGACCCCGAAACTGTTCCTGCTGGCTACCGATCTGAGAAAGATGCAGGTCGAGGCGAGCGTCGACGAAGCGGACATCGGCCAGATCAAGGACGGCCAGTCGGTCACCTTCACCGTCGACGCCTATCCGGATCAGCAGTTCGCGGGGACGGTGACCCAGGTGCGTCTCGATCCGATCACAACCCAGAACGTCGTGACCTACACGGTGATCATCGGCGTCGAGAATCCCGATCTGAAACTGCGGCCCGGCATGACGGCAACCGCGTCTATCTTCGTCGACCGGCGCGAGAACGTCCTTCGCGTGCCGACGCTGGCCATCCGGTTCACGCCGCCCGATGCGGCGACGAACGGCAGTGATCAGAAAACCAACGGCGGAAGTCAGCAGTCCGGTCAGCAGACGGGTCAGCCGATGGGGGGGCAGAACCGGGGACAGCAGGGTCAACAGGGTCAGATGCGGCAGGGACGCGGACAGGGTTCAGACGCGGCGCCGGGAAAACAGCCCGGTGAGCAGCAGAGCGACGTGAAAATGGGCCGGATATGGCTTGTCAGCGCCACACAGCAGTTGAAACTCGTCAATGTCCGTCTCGGCCTGGCGGACAACAGGTATGTGGAGATCATCAGCGACGACATCAAGGAGGGTGATGATGTGGCGATCGGCATCGTGGCGAGTGAATCGGCGTCCAGCAACGGTCAGACCAATCCGTTCCAGCAGCGGGGCATGGGTCCCGGGCCGGGCGGACGCGGGCGTTAATCGGCGGAGGGAAGGATTGATCCTATGATGCGGTTTTATGAAATACTGAACATTGCATTCGATGCGCTCCGGCAGAATAAAATGCGGTCGCTTCTGACGATGCTCGGCATCATCATCGGTGTCGGCGCGGTGATCGCGATGGTGGCGATCGGCCAGGGGGCGCAGGTGCAGGTCGACGCACAGATCGGAAGTCTCGGGACGAACGTCATCCTGATTTTTCCCAGCTTTATGAACACCGGCGGCGTCCGCGGCGGGGCCCAGACGGGAACGACGCTGACGGAAGAGGACGGGCTGGCGATCAAGGAGCAGTGTCCCGCAATCGCATACCTCAGTCCGATGATCCGGGCCGGCGGCCAGATCGTCTATGGCGACAACAACTGGGCGACGTCGATACAGGGCGGCTCGCCCGATTTTTTCGCCATCCGTGACTGGCGCATCGACCAGGGGGAGTTTTTCACCGATGCCGATGTGCGCGGCGCCACCAAGGTCTGTCTCCTCGGTCAGACCGTCGTCCAGGAGCTTTTCGACAACGAGGATCCGGTCGGCAAAACCATCCGGATCAGGAGCATTCCCTTCCGTGTTGTGGGCACCCTGAAACCGAAGGGTCAGAACATGATGGGGCAGGATCAGGACGACATGATCATCGTACCCTACACGACCGTCGAGAAGCGGATGATGGGGAACAATATGCGGGCGTGGGGATATACCGCATCGGCGAAATCGAAGCCGCTGATTCCGGAAGCACAACAGCAGATCACCGATCTGCTCCGGGCGCGCCACAAACTCAACGCGTCGGATGACAACGATTTTACGATTCGCACACAGACGGAGATCGCCGAAGCGTCGGCCTCGACGGCGAAGGTCATGACGGCGCTCCTGGCGAGCATTGCGTCGGTGTCGCTGATCGTCGGCGGGATCGGTATCATGAACATCATGCTCGTGTCGGTGACCGAACGGACGAGGGAAATCGGCGTCCGCATGTCGATCGGCGCGAAGAAGAGGGATATTCTGACGCAGTTTCTGATGGAGGCGATCGCTCTCAGTCTGCTCGGCGGTTTTCTCGGGATCGCGTTCGGCATGATCGGATCGTCCCTGGTTTCGAAGATCGCGGGATGGCCCACATTCGTCACGACGGGATCGATCCTGCTCTCGGTGCTTTTTTCAATGATTGTCGGCGTATTTTTCGGCTTCTATCCGGCCAGGAAGGCTTCTCTGCTCCACCCGATTGAAGCACTCCGGTACGAATAAACCGGATTCATTCCCCCGTTGAACCTGGCGGGGATCCCGGACGGGTCTCCGCCACAGCTGCGGCATTTCCATGAACTTCAGCCTCGTCTCCGAATACAGGCCGAGCGGCGATCAGCCGTCGGCGATCCGCGAACTGACCGACGGCGTTCTGCGCGGGGATCGGTTCCAGACCCTTCTCGGCGTGACCGGGAGCGGCAAGACCTTCACGATCTCCAACCTCATCGCGGCGGTGAACAAACCGACGCTCGTCATGTCCCACAATAAAACCCTCGCGGCCCAGCTGTACGGCGAGTTCCGGCAGTATTTTCCGCAGGACCGGGTCGAGTTCTTCATATCTTATTACGATTACTACCAGCCCGAAGCCTATGTTCCGACGACCGATACCTACATCGCGAAGGATTCCTCCATCAACGATGAGATAGACCGTCTGCGGCTCAGGGCGACGAGCGCCCTCCTGAGCGGCCAGCCGAACGTCATTGTGGTCGCCTCGGTGAGTTGTATCTACGGAATCGGCGCTCCGGACGAATGGCTCAAGCAGATGGTGCCGGTCAGGCGCGGCCAGCAGATCGACCGGATGACCCTGCTCCGTCAGCTGCTCGATATCCACTATCTCCGGAACGATTTCGACTTCACGCGGGGCACCTTCCGCGTCCGCGGCGATACCATCGAAATCCTTCCCGCCTATGAAGTGGACGTCGCGATCCGCATCCAGATGTTCGGCGACGAAATCGAAAAAATATCGAGCATCAACCCCCTCACCGGCCAGACAATACGGGAACTCACCGACGAAATCATCTATCCCGCGAAGCATTTCGTGACCAGCGCTCCCACGCTGGAACGCGCGATCACCTCCATCGAAGAGGAACTGGAAGACCGCCTCGGGTATCTCCGCCAGCTCGGCAAACTGCTGGAGGCACAGCGGCTGGAACAGCGGACGCGCTTCGACATTGAAATGATGCGGGAGGTCGGCTACTGCTCCGGCATCGAAAATTATTCCCGCCATATCGCGGGACGACCTCCCGGTTCGCGCCCGACCTGCCTGCTCGATTATTTCCCGAAAAACTATCTCCTGGTCGTCGACGAGTCGCACGTCAGCGTTCCCCAGATCGGCGCCATGTGGCATGGCGACCGCTCCCGCAAAAGCACCCTCGTCGATCACGGCTTCCGCCTTCCCTCCGCCCTCGATAACCGTCCCCTCACCTTCGAGGAGTGGGAAACGATGGTCTCGCAGGTCGTCTTCGTCAGTGCGACACCGGGACCGTACGAAATGGAGAAGACCCGCGGCGTCTTCGTGGAACAGGTGATCCGTCCCACCGGTCTGGTCGATCCCGAGGTGGAAATCAGACCCGTCATGAATCAGATCGACGATCTCATCGGGGAAATACGCCTCCGCACCGAACGCCGGGAACGCGTTCTCGTCACGACCCTCACCAAGCGCATGGCGGAGGACCTCACGAAATATCTGACCGATATCAAGATCAGGGTGCGGTACGTTCACTCCGAGATCGATGCGCTCGAGCGGGTGGAAATCCTCCGGGACCTCCGGCTCGGCGATTTCGACGTTCTGGTCGGTGTCAATCTCCTGCGCGAAGGGCTCGATCTGCCGGAGGTTTCGCTGGTTGCGATCCTGGATGCGGACAAGGAAGGTTTTCTGCGGTCCGACCGGTCGCTGATTCAGACCGCCGGCAGAACCGCGCGCAACGCGAACGGCCGCGTCATCCTCTATGCCGATACGGTGACCGGTTCCATGCGGAGAATGATGGACGAGACGAGCCGGCGACGGCAGAAACAGATCGAATACAACCGTGAGCACGGCATCACGCCGACCACGATTTCGAAAACGACAGATGAAGTGCTCGCCGCCACGGCGGTGGCGGATGTCAAGGTTGCCCGCGACGCACGCCGTGAACGGGAAAAACCGCCGATGATCGCGGACAACATCGTGAAGTATATGACTGCGGCGCAGAAAAACGACCTTCTCGAGGAACTCCGGAAGGAAATGCGGAACGCGGCGCGGGATCTGGAGTTCGAAAGAGCGGCCGAACTGCGCGACGAGATTGCGCGTCTCGAAAAGACCGCGAAGTAAACGCCGCGCCTGCGGCGGGGAGGGAATATGCTGATGGAACCGCTCCGGCGGCTGATCCGGCCGGTCGTCGATTTTGTCTATCCGCCCGTCTGTCTGCTCTGCGACGGCGACCTCGGTCCCGGTCAGTCCGCCGTCTGCTCCGGATGCTGGAACTCGTTTCATCGGATCAGCCCCGATCACCCCGTCTGGTGCGAAATCCGGGACAAGCTCTGCGGGGACGGGGTCGTGGAGGACATCTATTCCTGTTATCTTTTCGAGAAGGACGGGGCACTGCAGAACGCCGTCCATCTTCTGAAATACCGGGGAATCAGGTCGGTCGGCGTCCGCCTGGGCGAGGAGATCGGACGGGGCTGTGCCGCCTGGTGGTCCGGCGGCAGGCCCGATCTTCTTATTCCGGTACCGCTCCACAAAAGGAAGAAGAGGGAGCGGGGATATAACCAGTCGGACCTGCTGGCACAGGGTGTTTCCGGGACCGCGGGCGTGCCGGTTGCCGCAGGACTTCTCCGGAGAAGCAGGTACACGGAATCTCAGACCCTGCTCGGGCTCGGGGAGCGGAGGGAAAATGTGGAAGGCGCGTTTTCCCTCGCCGGCGCGGGAAGGCCGGGGCTTGCAGGCAGATCGGTGCTTCTGATCGATGATGTGATCACGACGGGGTCCACGCTGCGCGCCTGTGCGGCGGTTCTCCGGCGCGGCGGGGCGGAGCATGTATGCGCCGCTTCGGCAGCTCTTGCGCAATAAGGGAGGCGACATCCCGGAACGCCGGAAAGTTGTGTTTCGTTCGCTTTTTCGCTACATTCTCATACCTCAACATGACAGAAATTCCTGATTTCAACCCTAAAAATCCAGAAATTGGAGGAAACGATGGCAGTTCGAGTTGGTATTAACGGTTTCGGCCGGATCGGGCGTAATGTCCTTCGCGCCGGTATTGGTTCGCCGGAGCTCGAGTTTGTTGCGGTCAACGATATCACCGATGCCGCAACGCTGGGACACCTGCTGAAGTATGATTCGGTGATCGGCAATTTTGCCGGCACGGTCCAGGTAAAGGACGGATCGCTCATCGTGAACGGCAAACAGATCAAGGTGCTCTCCGAGAAGGATCACACCAAGCTTCCCTGGAAGGATCTGGGAGTCGATGTCGTCATCGAATCGACCGGTCTGAAGCAGTTCACCGACCAGGACGCAGCACGCCAGCATATCACCAACGGCGCCCGGAAAGTGATCATCAGCGCTCCTGCAAAAATGCCCGACACGACGATCGTGATGGGCGTGAACGATGCGACGTACGATCCGGCGAAGCACCACGTGATCTCGAACGCATCGTGCACGACGAACTGTCTTGCCCCCGTGGCGAAGGTGCTCCTCGAGAATTTCGGGATCAAGCGCGGGCTCATGACGACGATCCATTCCTACACGAACGACCAGAAGCTTCTCGATCTGCCCCACAAGGATCTGCGGCGGGCGCGTGCAGCCGCTCTCAACATGATTCCGACCTCCACCGGCGCGGCGAAAGCGATCGGGCTGGTGCTTCCGGGCCTCAAGGGAAAGCTGGACGGTATCGCCGTCCGTGTGCCGACCCCGAACGTTTCCGTTGTCGATCTCGTCGTGGAGACGGAGAAACCGGCCACGAAGGAGACGGTCAATGCGGCGGTGAAGGCGGCGGCGGACGGGCCGCTGAAGCACGTTCTCGAATATGTCAGCGCTCCGCTCGTTTCGAGCGATTTCCGCGGCAACCCGCATTCGGCGATGTTCGATTCGGATCTGACCATGGTGGTCGATTCAATGGTCAAGACCATGACCTGGTACGACAACGAGTGGGGATATTCGTGCAGAGTCATCGATCTCACAAAGAAAGTCGCCTCCACACTGCGGTAAGCTGTTTCGATTCCACAAAGGCTAACGATCGGTTCGCATCGTTAGCCTTTTGTTTTTTCACTCATAAGGATAACGACGATGAACAAGAAGACTATTGACCAGGTCGACCTGAAGGGGAAGCGCGTTCTCGTGCGCGTCGATTTCAATGTCCCCATCAAGCAGAACGCAATCACCGACGACACGCGGATCGTCGAATCCCTTCCCACCATCCGGAAAATCATCCGGGACGGCGGCAAGGCGATTCTCATGAGCCATCTCGGCCGTCCGAAGGGAAAACCGAACATGGAATTCACGCTGAAGCCGGTGGCCGACCACCTCGCCAGGCTTCTCGGGATGCCCGTCGGGTTTGCCCCCGACTGCATCGGACCGCAGGTCCGGACGATGGTCGGTGCGATGGCGAACGGAAGCTGTCTCCTCCTCGAAAATCTCAGGTTTCACGCAGAAGAGGAAGCCAACGATCCCGCCTTTGCCCGGAATCTCGCGGAGTCGGGCGATCTGTATGTGAACGACGCATTCGGCTCGGCCCACCGGGCGCATGCCTCCACCGAAGGGGTGACCCATTACCTTTCCCCCTCCGTCGCGGGTTATCTGATGCAGAAGGAGATCGACTATCTCGGCCGCGCGATCGGATCCCCCGTCCGTCCCTACATTGCGATCATCGGGGGGGCTAAAATCTCCGGAAAAATCGATGTCATCGAGAATCTCATGCCGAAAGTCAATACGCTCCTGATCGGCGGCGGGATGATGTTCACCTTCTACAAGGCGAAGGGAATGGAGATCGGCACGTCGCTTCTCGAACCGGACAAGCTGGACGTGGCGAAGAAGATCCTCGACCTGGCCGCGAAGCGGAATCTGAATCTGGTCCTGCCGGTCGACTGCATCGTTGCCGACAGGATGGACAACAACGCCGACCGCAAAACAGTGCCGGTGACAGGGATTCCCCCGGGGTGGATGGGACTTGATATTGGAGCGGAAACGGTTAAATTATTCAGTACGGCCCTCCTCGGTGCGAAGACCGTCGTCTGGAACGGCCCGATGGGTGTGTTCGAGATGGACAACTTTGCCGCGGGCACGAAAGCGATCGCCACAACGCTCGCCGACATCACGTCGAAAGGCGCGACCACGATCGTCGGGGGCGGCGATTCGGCCGCGGCGATCGCACAGCTCGGTCTGGAAAAAAAGGTGTCGCATGTTTCGACCGGCGGCGGCGCATCGCTCGAGTTTCTCGAGGGGAAAACACTTCCCGGCGTCGCGGCCCTGACCGACCGGTAAAAACTGCCGGCGGGTGTCATCAACAGTTTCTGATCTCATGGCGTATTACCGATATTCATCACCGAACTATTACCGGCCTTCGCTGTTCGGCGGCTTCCGGTTCTTTCCCCCGGTGATCAAGGCTCTCCTGGTCTCCAATGTCGTCATTTACCTGCTGACCAACTTCGTCGCGCTCTTCCGGTACCGGGGGAATGCAATGGCGGGGATCGTGGAACAGATCTTCTACCTTTTCCCGATCGGCGATGGTTTCAGACCCTGGCAGTTGATCACCTACATGTTCATGCATGGCGGACTCATGCACCTCTTCTTCAACATGTTCGCCCTCTGGATGTTCGGTATGGAGCTGGAAAACAGCTGGGGGTCGAGGAAGTTTCTGACCTATTACCTCATCTGCGGCGTCGGCGCGGGACTCTCGAACCTCTTCGTGTCGCCTCTCTTCGTTCCTGCGGTCGCCCCCACCATCGGCGCCTCGGGAGCGATTTACGGCGTGCTGATCGCCTACGGGATGCTCTTCCCCGACCGTCCGATCCTGATCTATTTCCTCATACCGATCAGGGCCCGCTATTTTGTTCTTCTTTACATCGGGCTGGAAGTCTACGCCGGCATCACGGGGACGAGCGACGGGCTTGCGCATTTTGCCCATCTCGGCGGTGCGGCCGTCGGCTATATCTATCTCCTCATCGATCAGAAACGGCTGCCGTTCGGATCGATCTTCGGGAGCGCGCGGGAGAGGGTCTATACCTCCGCCGAGCGGCGATACCCGGACGACCGGTACGCGGGAGGCGCATCGATCTCCAACGCAACGTATGAGGATCTCGGGGACGACAACAGCGTCACACAGCAGAAGATCGACGAGATTCTCGACAAGATCAGCCGGAGCGGGTATCCGAGTCTGACGGAAGAAGAGAAGAAGATTCTGTTTGAAGCGAGCAAAAAATTGAACTGATCACGCGAACGGAGGCACAGGTTCACGATGGATTTCACACTCCCGGTTCTCCAGCCGGCTCCCGAAACCGCACAGCATCAGACCTACCGGGTCGGGGTCCGGCGCGCCACGCGGAAGGTAATGGTGGGCGGCGTCCCGGTCGGCGGCGGATCGCCGATTTCGGTCCAGACCATGACGAAAACCAAGACGTCCGATGTCGCGGGAACGGTGGCGCAGATCCGGCAGGCGGCTGAGGCGGGCTGCGATATCGTTCGTGTGACGGTAAACGACAAGGAAGCGGCTGATGCGATCGCGGAAATCGTCCGGCTGTCGCCCATCCCGGTCGTTGCGGATATTCATTTCAATCATGTATTTGCTCTGCAGGCGATCCGTGGGAACGTCGCGAAGGTCCGGCTCAATCCCGGCAACATCGGTTCACGGGAGAGGATCCACCAGGTGCTGACCGCCGCAAAGGAGCGCGGCATTCCGATCCGGATCGGAGTGAACTCGGGCTCGCTGGAGGAGGATATTCTTCAGAAACACGGGTATCCCACCGCCGAAGCGCTGTATGAGAGTGCCATGAGGCATGTCGGAATCTGCGAGGAATCGGATTTTCACGACGTCATCATCTCCGTCAAGTCGACCGATGTGCGCCTGATGATCGAAGCGTACCGTCTCGTCGCCCAGAGAACGGACATCCCGCTCCATCTGGGTGTGACCGAGGCAGGAACGACGAAAATCGGCACGATCAAGTCGGCTGTCGGCATTGGGACGCTCCTTGCGGAGGGAATCGGAGATACGATCCGGGTCTCGCTGACCGACGATCCCGTCAGGGAAGTGGAAGTCGGGAAGGAAATTCTCCGTTCGCTCAGCCTGGCGACGCGCAATGTGGAATTGATCGCCTGCCCGACCTGCGGTCGTCTGGAAGTCGATCTCTTCAGCATCATGAAACAGCTCGAAGAGAAACTGGAGGGGGTGAAGAAGCCCGTCAAGATCGCCGTCCTCGGCTGTGTTGTGAACGGACCGGGGGAGGCGAGCGAGGCGGATATCGGAATAGCGGCGGGAAAGGGTGTCGCCATCCTCTACCGCAAGGGTGAGGTGATCAAACGCGTCAAGGAGGAGGATATCGTGGCGACGATCGTGGAGGAAGTGGAGAAGTTCCAGCCGGAGTAACTTACCCCGTAATCCCTCTCTTTGAAAAGAGAGGGATATTGTGGCTTCGCGGGTAGGAAAACTTCACCCGGGTGTTTTATTCCGATGAAAGAGAGAGGAACCGGAGGGGGTTGGTCAACAGAAGATCAAGCTGGGAGGCGCATGTCATCTTCCCGATATCCTGTTCATTTAGCCCGTCAGCATCGCACAAAGCAAACCCCGGCGGAGGAGATATTCTGGCGTCATATCCGCAAGAGAAAACTCCAGGGTTTGAAATTCCTCAGACAGTATCCGACAGGACGCTATATCGTGGATTTCTGCCGCGACGAACTGAACCTGGTTATTGAGCTGGAAGGTGAAATCCATGACCGCCCCATTCACATGGAGCATGATCAGTCAAGAATGGAGGAATGACGCTGGAGAGGTGTACACGTGATGAGATTTAGGAATCACGAGGTGGTGCGGGATGTAAGGAAGGTGCCGGGAGAGATTGTAAATTAAAGAGGATGAAAGGTCACCCCATTCTCAAACCGCACACAGAGTCATCTCCGGGACGTCTCCTGGATGAGCGGGGATGCTCACTTCGGGAAATGCCCTCGCCTTCCCTGGGTAGCAGGGAAGGCGAACAGAGGGTTTGGGTCAGAAGGCCGCCAGCTTCAGCGCCGCGTTCAGGAGGTCCTCCTCCTGCAGAAGGATCGCCCGCTCGAGGACCCGCGCGAACGGTACCGGACAGCTTTTGGAGGCCACGCGCATCACCGGCGCATCCAGATACTGGAACGCCTGCTCGGCCGCGAGTGCCGCGATCTCTCCTCCGAAACCGCCGAACAGACCGTGCTCGTGTGCCACGAGCAGACGTCCGGTTTTTTTCACCGAGGCGAGGATCGTTTCGGTATCGAGCGGATTGATCGACCTCAGGTCGATCACCTCGGCCTGAATCTGATGTTCGTCCGCAATCTTGTTCGCAGCCCGGAGCGCGAAATGGACGGGCGTTCCCCAGGCGACGATGCTCAGATCGCTTCCTTCGCGGCGGATGCGCGCCTTGCCGAAGGGAACGACGTGCGTCCCGGAGGGACGGGCGCTTTTTGCGAAGAACTGGTTGTAGAGAAATTTGTTTTCGAGGAAGAGCGTCGGGCCGGGACTCCGCATCGCCTCGCGCATCAGACCGACCGCGTCGTCGGCGAACGACGGCATGACGATCCGGACGCCGGGAATCGTCGCAAATGTCCCGTCCAGACTCTGTGAATGGTAGAGGCCCCCGCCGATATACCCGCCCGACGCCAGACGGATGACGACGTTCGGAGCGAACTGGCCGTTGGTCCGGTAATATTCATGCGAAATCTCGATGAACTGTTCCATCGCCGGCCAGAAATAATCGGCAAACTGGGCCCCTTCGATGACAACCCAGATGTCCTTCCGGTAGCGGGCAAAGCCGTCGGCCGTGCCGACGATGAAGTCCTCCGCAATCGGGGCGTTGAATACCCGCTCATTGCCGAATTCCTGCTGCATCCCCTTCGTGACGTTGAACACCCCGCCCTTGTCGTGCGACGCGACGTCCTGTCCCCACAGAAATGTATTCTTGTTGAGGCGGAATTCCTCCTTCAGCGTTTCGTTGATCGCCTCGCGGAGCGTGAGGCTCGGGGCGTCCGCGGGATGCTCCTCGCGCTGAGGATCCTCCCGGGTGTTGTCGTAGGCCGGGGGAATGATGAACTGCGTGGCGGTCGCGGGATCGGGATCGGCCTGGGCCTCCACGTTCGCCGCGGCGCTTTCGATCATCGTCGCATTTTCCTGTTCAACGTGCTTTATTTCGTCTTCCGAGAATCCTTCCTTGTCGAGGAGGTAGTGCCTGAGGCGCGCCACGGGATCGAACCGCTGGGCTTCTGCGATTTCTTCCGGTGTCCGGTAAAGTTCCTGCCGGTCGGAATTGCTGTGGGAGTTCATCCGCACGCAGTCGGCGTGCACGATGGCCGGCCCCTGGCCGCTGGAGACGTAATCGAGCGCCTCCTGCATCCCGCGCCAACTGTCGAACACATTCGTTCCGTCGACGCTGACAATCCGGACCGATTTGAATCCGATGAAATTCTGGCCGATGTTCATGTTCGCGGCCTGTTCCCGGATCGGCACCGAGATCCCGAATTTGTTGTTCTGTATGACGAAGATCACCGGGAGAAGTTCGCGCGCCGCGCCGCTGACGGCTTCGTATACATATCCCTCCGACGCCGCCGAATCACCGAAACTCGCGAAGGCAATCTCGTCGCCGTGATACAGTTTGATTGCGCGGGCGACGCCAGCCGCGTGGAGCGAATGGTTGCCCGTCGCGGAGGATACGTTTTGAATACGGATCGAGGGTTTGGAAAAATGATTGCTCATGTGCCGCCCGCCCGCCGCAACGTCGGTCGCCTTCGAAAGTCCGTTTGCGATGATCTCCGGAACCGATATTCCCGCCGCCAGCGAGGTCACCAGGTCGCGGTAGTACGGGAAGAGAAAGTCCTTGCCCTGACGGAAGGAAAGGCCGAGGATCAGCTGTATTCCCTCGTGGCCTGCGCAGGAGGAGTGATAGGACCAGCCTTTTGCCTGCCGGACGTAGGTCGCAGCCTTCTGATCGAGCAGACGCCCGAGGTGAATCAGCTGATACCAGCGCCAGAGAGTCTTCGGATGAACGGAAATGCCGTTATCGCGTAACGGTTCGAGGGAGGTCTGTTGTCGGGATTGAGTGGTCGTGGTTTCTGCCATTTTGTCAAGAACGATTGTTTATGATCGTAGAAGATAAAAAAATTTTTTGTTAAGACAAAATTTTGTATATTTTCCATCGCAGACGGGAAAAAACGGCATGTTTTCAGTCCGTCCGCACCTCATCGTTCGGCGCAAAGCCAGAACCGTATTGTCGCCCATAACTCGCTGATCCTCATGTCCCAGAAAGTGTTGAATATCCTCTTCATCGGGGATATCGTCGGAAAACCGGGTCTCGATCTGACCGAAACCCTCCTCAAGAGCTATATCCAGAAGTACGGCATCGATTTCTGCATCGTGAACGGTGAAAATCTGGTCGATGGGAAAGGCATCAACGAGGAGGCTGCTGCAAAGGTGTTTTCGCTCGGCGTTCATGTCATCACCGGCGGTAACCATCTCTGGGACAACTGGCATGCCAAGAAGCTTCTGGCGGCAAACAGGGCCGTGCTCCGTCCCCTCAACTACCCTTCGGAAAATCCCGGGAACGGTTTCATTGTCTACGATCTCGGCGACAAGGGCAAAGTCGGCGTTCTGAACCTGCAGGGGAGAGTCTACATGCAGCCCATCGATTGCCCGTTCAAGAAGGCGGAATGGGCGGTCGGTAAAATCCGCGAGCAGACAAATGTGATTTTCGTCGATATGCACGCCGAGGCGACCGCCGAAAAGGTCGCTCTCGGCTGGTTCCTCGACGGGAAGGTTTCCGCGCTCGTCGGCACCCACACGCATATCCAGACAGCCGACGCCCGGATTCTGCCCGCCGGCACCGCCTATATCACCGACGTCGGGATGACAGGACCGTACGATTCCGTGATCGGACTCAAGAAGGATATCGCCATCCGCCGCTTCCTTCACCAGACGCCCTACAAGTACGAAATGGCGACGTTCGACGTCCGCCTCTGCGGCGTCTACCTGCAGGTCGATGGCGAAACCGGCAAAGCGCTGAAGTTCGAGAGTTTCATCTATCCCGCATTTATCTGACCGGTTCGCGATGCCTGCCACTCTGATCGACGGTAAGCGAATGGCCGCGGAAATCCTCGGCGAGGTGAAAAGCGCCGCCGACCGACTCCGGGCCGGAAAAGAGATCGTGCCCGGACTCGCCTTCATCCTGGTCGGCGACCATCCCGCATCCGAGTCCTACGTGAAGATGAAGGGAAGGACCTGCACCGAACTCGGATGGTACTCCGTCACATCCCGTCTTCCCGAAACGATCACGCAGGGTGAATTGCTCCAGCAGATCCACAGGTATAACATGGATTCGCGCATTCACGGAATTCTGGTTCAGCTTCCTCTCCCGCGGCATATCGACGAAGCCGCCGTTATCGACGCGGTCGATTACAGAAAGGATGTCGACGGATTTCATCCCGTGAACGCGGGACGTCTTCTCGCCGGGGCTCCATGCTTCAGGCCGTGCACGCCGCTCGGTGTGCAGGAGATGCTTCTGCGAAGCGGGAACGATCCTTCGGGGAGGCATGTCGTCATCGTCGGCAGGAGCAACATTGTCGGCAAGCCGCTGGCAAACATGCTGTTCCAGAAACAGCCCGGAGCGAACGCCGTCGTCACCATCGCCCACACCGGTGCCGCGGATCTGCGCCGGTACACCCGCGACGCCGACATTCTCATCGCGGCGATCGGCCGGCCGGGGTTCCTGACCGGGGAGATGATGAAACCGGGCGCGGTGGTGATCGACGTCGGCATCAACCGGGTGCCCGACGCCGCGTCGAAGGGCGGATACAGGATCGCCGGCGACGTCGATTTTCCGTCCGCGGCTGAGGTCGCATCTGCGATCTCGCCGGTTCCCGGGGGTGTGGGACCGATGACCATCGCAATGCTGATGTCCAATACGCTTGCCGCCGCCTCGGGCCGGATCTATCCGGTTCATTGAAGATTCATCCTTCCATCGTTGTCAATCATCCGTGTGACGCCGGGATCCGATCTGTTGCATCTCACGGCCAATTTTGATACCTTATCGCCTGAATTTCAGGCCGTATCACATCATTCTGTCGGAATGGATCTTTGGGCGAAGCCAAGCAGTACATCGTAGGAATTGACGGTGGGGGGAGCAAAACCGATGCAATTCTGGTGGGAATGGACGGTACGGTTCACGCCGAGGCCTCCGGCGGTCCGTCCAATCTCCTTACCGTCGGCGTCCGCCAGGCGGTTTCGACGGTTTTCGATCTCGTCCATGAGTGTGCCCAGAAACTCACTCTCGATTCCTCCACCATCGCCAACGTTGTCACAGGCCTCGCAGGCGCCGGAAGATCGGCCGAGCGGGCCGAGTTCATCGACGGACTTCTCGCTCACAGCCAGAAAAAGAAATTCCCCCTCAAACAGGTGCGCGTGGAGACCGATGCGCGCATCGCGCTCGAGGCCGCGTTTGCGAGCGGGCCCGGGATCGTCGTGGTGGCCGGCACCGGATCGATCGTGCTCTACCGGACCGAGGAAGATAAAATCCTGCGGGCTGGCGGCTGGGGCAAACTGCTCGGCGACGAAGGAAGCGGGTATGCGATCGCACGGGACGCCCTGGCGGCGGTTTACCGGCAGGTCGACGGCCGGGGTGAAAAAACGGTCCTGACGCAAAAAGCGCTGGCGCATTTCGGCGCCGCGTCCCCCGAGGAACTTCTCACAAAGATCTACTACGATCACGCCGATATTGCATCGTTCACGCCGAAAGTGTTTGAAGCCGTCGCCGAACGGGACCGGCAGTCGCATCTTCTCCTCATCAAAAACGCCTCCGATCTGTCCGATCAGGTCCGCGTTCTCGTCATGCAAGTGCGTCCGCGGAAGAAACTCCCAGTCGCGCTGATGGGAGGCGTTCTCGATGCCGACAACGTTTACGCCAAGATGGTGCGCGACAAGATTCTCAGTTCACTGCCGCAGGTCGTCGTTCAGCGGCCGAAATTTCCCGCCGCGTTCGGCGCGGCGATCCTCGGCTTGAATGCGTTCCGTTAAGCCGTCCGCATATTTCCCCCTCCTCACATTCCTGCTGATCCTGGCGGGATGCACTTCGCCCCGACCGGTACTTCGTGAACAGCTCTCCCCGGCGCCTCCGGCCTCCGGCTGGGCCGGACAGACCCTCCGCTCGATGACGCTCGAGGAAAAAATCGGGCAGATGATCATGTCGCGGACCTACGGCTACTTTTACGGACACGCGTCCGATGAATACCGGAAGACCGAACATCTCGTAAAGGACCTCCACATCGGCGGACTCGCCTATTTTCAGGGCGATGTGCTCGAAACCGCGGCGATGATCGAGCGGATGCAGAAGCTCGCCGCCGTACCGCTTCTGACGGCAGGTGATTTCGAGTGGGGATCCGCCATGCGCCTGCGGCGCGGGACCCGTTTCCCGGAGGCAATGGCGCTCGGGGCAACGCGCGATACCGCTCTTGCGTATCAGGAGGGCGCCGCCACGGCCGACGAACTGCGCGTCCTCGGCATCCGGTGGTGTTTCGCCCCCGTGGCCGACGTGAACCTCAATCCGCAGAATCCCGTCATCAACACCCGTTCGTACGGCGAACAGCCGGCGCTGGTGGCCGCCATGGCCGCGGCTTATGCGTCAGGTGTCCAGTCGCGCGGCGTTCTCGCAACGGGCAAACATTTTCCGGGACACGGCGATACCGACGTCGATTCGCATCTCAGCCTTCCCGTCGTCACCCATTCGCGCGGGCGGCTCGACAGCATCGATCTCGTGCCCTACAGGGAAATGATCCGGCGCGATCTTGCCGCCGTCATGGTCGCCCATCTCGAACTTCCCGCACTCGATCCGCATGTCTCCATTCCCGCGACGCTCTCGGAGAATGCGGTGACCGGCCTCCTCCGGCGCGATCTCGGTTTCACCGGTCTCGTCGTGTCCGATGCGATGGACATGGGCGCACTCGTCAATTCATTCAATCCCGATTCCGCCGCGGTGAAAGCTATCCAGGCCGGCGTCGATGTGCTCCTCCTTCCGCCGGACGAGGAGACGGTGATCGGGGTGCTCGCCGACGCGGTGCGGACCGGAAAGATTTCCGAGGAACGGATCGACTGGTCGGTCCGCAGAATACTGGAAGTGAAAGAGCGTCTTGGTCTTCCGCGGCGGACACCGTTTTCCCCCGATTCTGTATCCGACGTGGTTGAATCGCCCGAACATCTTGCGCTGGCGAAGGAGATCGCCCGGAAGTCGATCACGGTGGTGAGGGACGGCGGCATCCTTCCCCTCTCACGGTTTTCAAGGGGGAGGATTCTGAATGTCGTTGTCGCCGATGCGGAGAACTACCGGACGGAGATCAACCGGCCGACGAATCCCTGGTCGAACGAGCCGGTCGGCGATTACTTCACCGCCCAGCTCCGGCGGCGCATGACGAACTTCACCACGTATCACCTCGACCCTTCGAGCAACGAGATCGACAGCCGGAACCTCTGGCAGGCGGCGGGGAAGGCGGACCTGATTCTCTGTATCGTCTTTTCGAAGGCCCGCTCCGGATCGGGCCAGTTCGGCCTTCCGCCCCAGCTCGCCGGCATGATCGATTCGCTCACCCTGCACAACAAAAAAACCTGCTTCATCGCGATGGGGAGCCCGTATATCCTCTCCGGGTTTCCCCGGTTCGACGCGTACCTCTGCACCTACTCCGACGCCGAAGTTTCCACGGAAGCGGCGGTCGAGGCGCTCTGCGGCGAAATTCCCGTGGGGGGTAAACTGCCGGTGACGATTCCCGGCATCGCGGCGTACGGCGACGGCGTCGAGCTCCGGCAGACGGCCTTACGGAAAGACAGCCCCGAAGCGGCCGGATTCCGGCGCGACAGTCTTGCCCGAATCGATACGATCATTCAGAAGGCGATACGGGATTCGGCATTCCCCGGCGCACAGGTGCTTGTGGGAAGAAACGGGGCGATCGTGTTCAACAAAGCGTTCGGCACGCTCGAGTATGGCGCGAAAAGCCCCGCCGTGAATGCCGCCACGATATACGATCTCGCCTCTCTGACGAAAGTGATCGCGACGACCTCGGCGGTGATGAGGCTGTACGACGAGGGGAAACTGCGCCTGGACGACCGGCTGGTCGATATCCTGCCGCAGTGCGACAACCACGGCAAACAGCGCATCACGATCAGGAATCTTCTTCTCCATAACGGCGGCCTCCCGCCGTTCAAACGGCTCTATCTCACCTGCACAACGGCCCGGCAGGCGCTCGATTCGGTCTACCAGACGGAGATGATCTACCCGACAGGGGATTCGACCGTCTACAGCGACTTCGACTTCATCCTGCTCGGTAAGATCATCGAAAAAATCACAGGCGTCTCGCTCGACCGGTATGTCGATTCGGTCTTTTTCGGCCCGCTCGGCATGACGCGGACGATGTACCGGCCGCCGATGTCGATGTGGGATAATGTGGCGCCGTCGGAGCTCGACACGATCGTGCGGAAGGGGATCGTCCGTGGAACGGTGCACGACGAGAATGCCTATCTTCTCGGCGGCGTTTCCGGTCATGCCGGCCTGTTTTCGACCGCTTCCGATCTGGCGATTCTGGTCCAGATGCTGATGAACGGGGGAACGTACGGCCACAGGGAGTATCTCCGGCCGGAGACGGTGAAACTTTTCACGACGCGGCAGGCGGGCGCCGATACGCGCGCGCTCGGGTGGGACACAAAAACGATGAACGGTTACAGCAGTGCGGGATCTCTCTTCAGCGGAATCTCGTTCGGTCACACCGGTTTCACCGGAACCTCCGTCTGGGCCGACCCAACGAAGAATTTGTTTGTCATCTTTCTTACCAACCGGGTCTATCCGACAAGAGCGAACGAAAAGATCCGATCAGTTCGGCCGGCGGTGCATGATGCGGTGATGAAGGCGCTGTTGCCGGTTATTTCTGAAAAGTGAAGTTGTGGCAATGCAAGATATGGGGCGTAACATCCGAAATCCGGAATAAATTCAAATCACCAAATTTCCGAATCCCTGCTTGATATCCGGATTTTTCAACCGCTGACATCATCCTGAAAGAATAATTCTCTCAGTGCATATTTTCTGATTTTATTCCACCTGATCCGATCACGAGAGTCTGCCGAAAGTCCCCTCGTCATTCTGAACCCACGACGCCGGGTGAAATCATTCTCTCCTTTAATCGGCGTTCGATTATCGCTCACTTCTCACAATGCCGAAGAACAGAACCCCCCCCGGGCCTGATACCGCACGTGTAAAGCTTCACGAAGCGATTGTCAACCGTTCGACTGCGGTCGCGGGAAACTACTAGATTTTACGTTCTGCAGTCACGGTGTGGACCGTGACTGCGGTACGGATTTTATGGTATCTATCGTGACTGGAACATGAGATTTTATTACTTTTCCCCCTTCATTTTTTAATTGTCCTTTATTTGGATTCTCCACATTTTTTTGCGAAATTTGTGCTCGTTAAAGGAATATTTCCCCCATTCTCCATCTATAACATCGAATTTGAGGTCCTCCCATGGCGATATCAAAATTTAAAAACGAGCCCTACACCGACTGGTCAAAACCGGCCAACCGGACGAAGCAGGAAGCGGCAATCAAAAAGCTTCAGGCAGAGCTGGGCAAGGAATATCCGAACATCATCGGTGGCGAAAAAGTTTACAGCGACCGGAAACTGAATTCGCTCAATCCCTCGAACCCCGACGTGGTCGTCGGAACGTTCCAGCAGGCGACGTCGGCCGATGCGCTCCGCGCGATGGACGCCGCGTGGAAGGCTTTCGGGACGTGGAAGAACGTGCCGGCGGCGAAGCGGGCTCAGGTTCTCTTTAAAGCCGCCGCGATCATGCGGAAGGAACGGTTCCACCTGAATGCGGTCGAGATGCTGGAAGAGGGCAAGACGTGGCCCGAAGCCGACGCCGATGTGGCAGAAGCGATCGACTTCTGCGAGTTCTACGGACGCGAGATGCTCCGGTACGCCGCGGTGAAGCTCCCGACACAGCTCAAGGGCGAAAAAGATGAAATGGTCTACATCCCCCTTGGCGTCGGCATCGTCGTACCGCCGTGGAATTTTCCCCTCGCCATCCTCGTCGGCATGACCGTCGCGGCGGTGGTGACCGGCAATACGGTGATCCTCAAACCGTCGAGCGATTCCCCGTTCATCGGCTACACGTTCATCGAAATTCTGAAAAGGGCGGGTCTGCCGCCCGGTGTGGTGAACTTTGTGGCAGGACCGGGCGCGGAAGTGGGGGATACGCTGGTACGCCATCCGAAGGCCCGGTTCATCGCATTCACCGGATCGAAGGAAGTCGGCATCCGGATCAACGAGGAAGCGGCGAAAGTCCAGCCCGGCCAGATCTGGCTCAAGCGGGTCATCGCCGAAATGGGCGGAAAAGACAGCATGATCATCGACCATGAGACGAACCTCGACGAGGCGGTGGCGGCGGTTGCGGTGGCGGCGTTCGGCTTTCAGGGACAGAAATGCTCCGCCTGTTCGCGGGCGATCGTGGATGAGAAGGTCTACGACAAATTCGTCGAACTGCTGAAGAAACGGGTCGAAACGATGTCGGTCGGTCCGGCGCACGAGATGAGCAGTTACATGGGACCGGTGATCAACAAGCGGTCGATGGACAAGATCCTGGAGTACGTCGGGACCGCACTGCGTGAAGGCGGGCGGCTCGTGACGGGCGGCCGGCCGGCGCGTCCGGCCGAGAAGGGATTTTTCATTCAGCCGACGGTGATCGCGGACGTCGATCCGAAGGGGACGATAGCGCAGGAGGAAATTTTCGGACCGGTGCTGGCGGTGATCAAGGCGAGGAATTTCGATCACGCCCTGGAGATCGCCAACAACACCGAGTTCGGGCTTACGGGCGGTATCTTCTCGAAGAATAAAAAGAAGCTGGAGCGCGCGAAGAAGGAGTTCTTCTGCGGCAACCTCTATCTCAACCGCAAATGCACGGGGGCGATGGTCGGCGCTCATCCGTTCGGCGGGTTCAACATGAGCGGGACCGATTCGAAGGCCGGGGGACACGATTACCTCCTGCTGTTCCTGCAGGCGAAATCGATCGCGACGAAGCTCAAATAATTCCGGCGAAACACCTTTCACATTGAATTGACGGAGCGTTCATGAAGATTCACGAATATCAGGGGAAGGAAATTCTCAGGAAGTTCGGGGTTGCTGTACCGCAGGGCCGGGTCGCATTTTCGGTCGATGAGGCCGTCGATGCGGCGAAGGCGCTCGGAGGGAATGTCTGGGTCGTCAAGGCGCAGATCCACGCCGGCGGCCGGGGAAAGGGGGGAGGAGTGAAGGTCGCGAAAAGCCTCGAGGAAGTGCGGACGCACGCTTCCCAGATTCTCGGCATGCGGCTGGTGACCCATCAGACCGGTCCGGAGGGAAAGATCGTCAAGCGGCTCCTGATCGAACAGGGAATCCAAATCGCAAAGGAACTCTACGTGGGCATCACGCTCGACCGCGCCCGATCGCAGAACGTGGTGATGGCTTCGACGGAAGGGGGCGTTGAGATCGAGAAGGTCGCCGCCGAGACGCCCGAGAAGATTCTAAAGGAGTACATCAATCCGACGCTCGGATTCCGGGATTTTCAGGCGAGGAAGATCGCATTCGGTCTCGGACTGACCGGGGATGCATTCAAGAACGGGGTGAAATTTTTCCTCGCGCTCTACCGGGCCTATGAGGAATCGGACGCGTCGCTCGCCGAAATCAATCCGCTGGTTCTCACCACGGGCGGAGAGGTCCTGGCGCTCGACGCCAAGATGAATTTTGACGATAACGCCCTGTTCCGCCATGCCGACATCGTCGCCATGCGGGACCTCGAGGAGGAGGATCCGCTCGAGATCGAGGCGTCGAAATCGAATCTGAACTACATTAAGCTGGACGGGAACGTCGGCTGTATGGTGAACGGCGCCGGTCTGGCGATGGCGACGATGGACATCATCAAGCTGGCGGGGGGAGAGCCGGCGAACTTCCTCGACGTCGGCGGCGGCGCCAACGTCACGACCGTCTCGAACGGGTTCCGGATCATCCTTTCCGACAAGAATGTGAAGGCGATCCTGATCAACATCTTCGGCGGGATCGTCCGCTGTGACCGCGTCGCGAACGGCGTTGTGGAAGCCGCCCGGAGCGTCAACGTGACCGTCCCGATCGTCGTCCGGCTGGAAGGAACGAACGCCGGAGAGGCGAGGGAAATCCTCGCAAAATCCGGTTTGAATTTTGCAGTCGCCTCCACCCTGAAGGAAGCGGCGGAAAAGGTCACCAGCGCCCTCAAGGCCGCCTGACCGCCGATCACTCCACCATCTTACGGAAATCCTATGCGCAGGAAACTCGTAGCCGGCAACTGGAAAATGAACAAGAACATCGACGAGACGGCGGAGCTCGTGCGGTCGCTCGCCGCGTCGGTGAAAGATCTTCCCGCCGACGCCGACATCGTCATCTGTCCGCCGTTTGTCTCCCTCGTTATCGCGAAACCGCTCCTCGAGAACACCCGGATTGGGCTCGGGGCGCAGAACATGTCACAGCAGGACGACGGGGCGTTCACCGGAGAAACCTCCGCACGGATGCTCCTCTCGGCCGGATGCACACACGTCATCCTCGGACATTCGGAGCGGCGGCAGTTTTACGGCGAGAACGATCCGCTCATCAACAAGAAAGTGCAGAAGGCGATCGCCGCGGGATTGACGCCGATCGTCTGCGTCGGGGAAACCCTTCAGGAACGGGAGAGCGGCATCACCGACCGCGTCATCACTGCGCAGATCAAGGGTGTCCTGGCCGGAATCAGCGCCGATGATATCGGCAAGGTGGTCATCGCCTACGAACCGGTCTGGGCGATCGGAACGGGGAAGAACGCCACCCCCCAGCAGGCGAACGACGTCCACCGCCTCATCCGAAAACTGCTCGGACAGCTTTATTCCTGGGCGGCGGCGGAGCAGTTGATCATCCTCTACGGGGGGAGTGTGAATGCGCAGAATGCCGGCACGCTCTTCCGGGAACCCGATATAGACGGCGGACTTATCGGCGGGGCCAGCCTGAAGGCGGATGGTTTTACGGCGATCATCACGGCGGCCCTCGAAGCATCGAAAAAATAGGCGCCGGGGAGGGATGGTAACCGGTTGACCGGGCGGTGATTCGGCCGGCCGTGTGATCTCCATTCTCAAAAAATCCCCAAAATTCCCATATTTTTCATTGCATTCCCCTCCTATTTTTATTATATTTCAACTCAATCCGAAAACCGGGATTTTCGCTAATTTCGGGTGGTTTTCTCTATTCACTTTTTCTGACCTCGCGATATTAAAACGATTTTACATAGTCGCGCGCTGGTAAGAATTGTTCTTCTCGCACTCGGCCTCCTCGCCATTGCCGCCCGGGGGAAAAGCCAGCTGTTCCAGAAAGATATCAGGTTCTTGGAGAATGGACAGCCGACCAGGAGCGGCCCTGATGCCGCGATGTACCCCGACAGTCCCACGCGGCAGAAAATTGATCTCGCCGGTCAGTGGCGCTACTCCATCAATGGCAAGGACTGGACGAACGTCACCGTTCCGTCGTCGTACGACGGCGAGGGGCGGCTGACCTTCACCCGTTCGTTCACCGTCTCCGCCGAGATGCTCGACTCCTACAGCTTTTCGCTCGTCGTGTACGGCATCAATTACATGAGCGAGATCAGCATCAACGGAAATTTCATCGGGCGTCACATGGGCGGATACACATCGTTCGTTCTGCCGATTCCGCCCAACATCCTCCAGCCCGGTTCCGAGAACAATATCCGGGTGATGGTCGACAACGAGCTCTCTCCCAAAACTACCCTGCCTCTGCGTCAACAGGTCGGCGGATGGAAAACCTACGGGGGCATATTCCGCGACATCTACCTCCTCGCGACCCCGCGGCTGGCGATCGAGAACGTGGAAGTCTCCTACGATCCGCCGAAGGAGGACAAACCGGTTCGTCTGACCGTGCACAGTGAAATCATGGATCACGGGCTGAGCCCCACGCCCGCGCAGGAGTCGTACGGGTATCAGGTCGAATTTATTGAAAAGCTCGACAGCAGTCCGGTCGTCAAGAGCGCGGTCGTTCCGTTCCAGCATCAGCCGAATAAATCGACCGTCGTTTCGGCCGAGGTGAGCATACCGGAACCGAAGCTCTGGTCGCCCTCGACCCCCGATCTGTACGTCGTGAAGGCGACCATCGTCAAAATCGTCGGAAAAACGCCGGCGTCGGTGTACGACGAATTCGACCAGGACATCGGCATCCGCAGTTTTGAGTGGGACAACGGCCGCCTCTTCATCAACGGCAGTCTCGAACCTCTCCGGGGAATCGTCTGGTTCGAAGATCATCCGCTGTACGGCTCCGCGCTGACCTATGAGGCGATCGAAAAGGATATCACGCAGATCAAGACGCTCGGGGCGAACGTCATCCGCTTCCTCTCCCCGCCGCATCCCTATGTGTTGAACCTGTGCGACCGGTACGGTCTTCTCGCGCTGGAAGAAATCCCGATGCGGAACGTGCCGGAGGAAATCCTCGGGAAGGATTATTTCCAGGACCTGGCGGTGACGTATGCGCGGGAGATGGCGACGCGCGACCGGGAACATCCGAGCGTGCTTGCGTGGGGTATCGGGGACGGTATAGAGGTCACCTCCGCCGCGATGTGCGAAAATATCTCCGCGGTCCGGAATGCCGTCCGGTCCGTCGACAAGCGGCCGGTCTACTTCGCCTCCCAGTCGGCGGAACATCCCTGTTTCGCCGAGGCCGACATGGTCGGGTGGGATTGTCTGACCACCGACGCGAAGGCGTTCCGCGAGTCGCTCCGGAAGTGGAAGGCGCATTTCCCGGACAAGCCGCTCATTGTCGTGCGGTACGGACGGATGGTCGAGCCGGGAAACCGTGGCGGATACAGCGATCCACTCTCGATGGAATCGCAGGCCCGGTTGGCCATGCTGTTCCAGGAAGCGATCAGCGAGGCGAAAATTGCCGGGGGTGTCTTCTGGTCGTACAACGACTGGTCGTCCGACCGACCGAGCCTCACGACGCATTCCCACGATCCGTATGTGATCTCGATGGGAGTGGTGAGCGGCGATCGCGAGAAGCGGACCGCGTTCGACGTTCTCCGGGCGGTGTACAACGGGGAAAAGGTCCAGGCTCTGCCGGTGGGGAATTATGCCTCCAACGCCCCGGTCATTTACGTCGTGGCGGGCATCATCGCGCTCATCTCGTTTTTCTTCCTCTACAACGGGAACCGGCGGTTCCGCGACTGCGTGAACAGGTCGCTCTTCCGGACATACAATTTCTTCGCGGACGTGCGCGATCAGCGCATCATCACGTATCTCCACACGGTGACGCTCGGATTGATCCTGTCGGTGACGTGGGCAACGCTCCTGTCGAGCGTCTTCTATCATTACCGGGACAATCTGACGCTCGACAACCTCCTCAGCCAGCTCCTCGCGGATCCGGCGAAGGAATGGCTGGTGCGGCTTGTGTGGCATCCGCTGAATTTCATCCTGGTGATTTCGGCGCTCACGTTCGTGCTCTTCGGCGCGGTGAGCGTTCTGGTGCGGCTCGGGTCGCTCATGGTCCGTACGCACGTCTATTTCTACCATGCGGTTTCGATCACCGTCTGGTCGGCGCTTCCGTACATTCTCCTCATCCCCGTTGCGATGGTGCTCTACCGTCTCTCGATGGAGACGGAATTTTACATCTCGCCGATGGTGACGCTCGTCGCGGTGCTGACGGTCTGGACGGTGATCCGTCTGCTGAAGGGGATCTCCATCATCTACGATGTGATCCCGGTGAAGGTCTATGTGGTCAGCATCGTTCTGGTGCTGGTCGCCGGTACGGCGCTCTACAGCTATCTCGATTACACGCTCTCGATGTCGATGTACCTGCGGTTCATTCTCGATTCCTTACAGCATCCTGCGTGAGGCGGCATGTATCTATCGAAAATTGAGGTCATCGGATTCAAGTCGTTCGCCCAGCGCATCGAGGTCTCCTTCGATGCCGGCGTGACGGCGATCGTCGGGCCGAACGGCTGCGGTAAGACGAACATCGTCGATGCCATCCGCTGGGCGCTGGGGGAGCAGAGGTACAGCACCCTCCGGAGCGACAAGATGGAGGATGTGATCTTCAACGGGACCAAGAACCGGAAGCCGCTCGGGCTCGCCGAGGTCTCCCTCACCATCGAGAACACGAAGGGCATTCTCCCGACGGAATACAGCGAAGTGACCATCACCCGGCGCGTGTTCCGTTCCGGCGAAAGCGAGTACCAGCTCAACAAGGTTCCCTGCCGTCTCAAGGATATCCTCGACCTGTTCATGGACACCGGCATGGGGAGCGACGCCTACTCGGTGATCGAGCTGAAGATGGTGGAATCGATCCTGAGCGACAAGACCGACGAGCGCCGCCGGCTGTTTGAGGAAGCGGCGGGAGTGACGAAATACAAGCACCGGCGGAAGGCCGCCATGCGCAAGCTGGACGACGTCCAGGCGGACCTCATGCGCGTGAACGACATTGTCAAGGAGGTCCAGAAAACGGTCTCCACCCTCGAGCGCCAGGCCAAAAAAGCCGAACAGTACAACGAAGTCGCAAAAAAACTGAAATCGCTCGAAATCGATCTCCTGGAACGGGAGTTCGCCTACCTGCACGGCAAACTCCGTCCGCTCGAACAGAAATTCCGCGGCGCGCATGAGGACAAGTCGACCATCGACCAGGAGCTCCGGAACCTGGAGGAACAGAGCGAACGGCTCCGGAAGGAATCCGCCGCGACCGAGGAACTCCTGCGCGACCGGCAGAGCCAGGTTTCCCGGCAGAACGACGGAATTCACCAGATAGAGGAAAAGATTCTCGTCGGCAACGAACGGAGGCATGCCCTCGAGGCGAACATCGAGCGGCTCGGATCCGAGAAGGTCGACCTCCGTCATCAGGAGGAATCGCTGACCAGCGAGGTGATCGCACTCCGGGAGCGGCTCCGGCATCTGACCGGCGAGCTTGCGGGTGCGGAGACCGAATTCGCGCGTGTCAGGGAGGAGTTTGCCGCCGCCGGCCGTGCGGTCGAGCAGAAGAAAACCGACACGCAGGCCGTCCGCGACACCGTCCTCACGATCGCTCACGAGATCATCCGCCACAAGGGGGAACAGGAACGCGTCAAGACGCGGATCGACAATCTGAAGGGGCGCATCGACCGCTCCGTCGAGGACAACACGCTGTACACCGGCGATATCGAGCGGAATGAAGCGCTCATCGCCCAGCTGACCGCCCACGACCGCGATCTCCGGAAGCAGTTTGCGGAGGCCGAAATCCGACTTGCGGAAGAGGAAGAAGCGAAACAGATTCTTAAGCAGGATATCGAGGAACTCCAGAAAAAGCTCCTTGAAACGACGCACGAGGTTGAACGGCGACGTTCGAAGATAGAATTCATCCGGAGGATGATGGAGGGGAACGACGGCTACTCGGCCGGTGCCCGGTACATACTCACCCAGGATGCCTGGAAACAGAAGAATGTGCGGAGCATCGGGGATATCGTGGAGTCCGCCCCGAAATACCGCCGCGCAGTCGAAGCGGTTCTCGCCGATATCGCCCAGATGATTGTTGTCGATTCGGTCGAGGACGGATATGCCGCGGTCGCCGATCTCCAGCGTCAGAAGCACGGCAACGCGGCGTTCATCTGTCTCGACTGGATTCCGTCGGTGAGGCGCCGGGGAACAATGGCCCCCGGAGGGGCCGTCCGTGCCGCCGAAGTGGTGGAATGCGAACCGAAGTACCGCCAGCTGTTGAATTTCCTCCTCGAAGACGTTCTCATCGTGGAGGACGTCGATGCCGTCCGGAAGATTCTCGGACAGTACGTCGGTGTACGTTGCGTGACCCTCGAAGGCCAGACGGCGTCGGGGAGCGGATTTCTCCGCGGCGGTGAATCCCGCCAGGATGAGGTCGGAATCATCGGCAAACGGTCCCAGATCACCGCGCTGGAAGGCGAGATTGCCGAGCTGGAAAAGCGCCACGCGACTCTGCTGGACGAGGTGAAATCGCGCGCCGCCGATGAAGAGGCGATGGATACGAGGTCGTTCCGCGATGCGGTCAAGGCGATCGAAAAGGAGATGACCTCCGTCGAAATGCGGATCGCCCAGCTCGAATTCGAGAAGAAACGTGCCAATGACGGCATCGAGCGGAACCTGAACGAAGTGCGCCAGCTCGAGCACGAGATCCTCGGTCTGCGGGACGAATATGAGAAAATGACGTCGGATCTCGGTGAATTGGAACGGCGGCGGAGCGAGGAAGAGGAGCTCCTGCACCGGTCGACCCGCGAGCTCGAAGGGCTCGAGGCGCATCTGAACGACCGGACGAAGGCGGTCAACGATCTTGAGATCCGCGTCGTGACGCTTCAGGGAGAGAGCAAGGCGATCGAACGCGACCGGGAGAGGGCGGAGGAACGGATCAACGACACGAGCATTACACTCCAGCGGCGCGATCAGGAGATCGCCCGGGCGCGGGAAGAGGTGACCAGGCTTGGAGCCGAAGCGGAAACACTGCAGACCGATCTGACTGCCCTGAAGGACGGTCTTGCCGTGCTGGAAACGGAAACGCGGACGGTTCAGCAGAGGTATCAGGAACAGCGGAATTCGATCCATCAGATCGAACTGCAGGTCAAGGACGAACGACGGCTCCACGACGACACGACGTCCGCGGTGCATGATCTGGAGATGAAGACATCCGAACTGAAGTCCGGCATCGAGCACCTGAGAACGCGGGCGCTGGAGGAATTCGAATTCACGCTCGAGCTGAGGGAATATCCGGAGGATGAGTGGGTCGATTTCGCGGCGCGGCGCGAGGAAGTCAAGGCCCTCAAGGAACGGATCCGGGTCCTCGGAGCGATCAATTTCGCCGCATTCGACGAGTTTACCGCGGAGAGCGAACGGCTGTCGTTCCTGACCCAGCAGAGGGACGATCTGATCGAGGCGGAAAAAACCCTCCTGAATACGATCGAGGAGATCAATACCACCGCCCAGAGAATCTTCACCGAGACGTTTCTCAAGATCCGGGAAAACTTCATCACCATTTTCAAGGAACTGTTCCTTGAAGGGGATGAATGCGATCTCCGGATCGAGGAGAACGTCGACCCGCTGGAGGCCAATATCGAAATCATCGCGAAGCCGAGGGGCAAGAGGCCGACCTCCATCGATCTGCTCTCCGGCGGAGAAAAGACGCTGACCGCAATCGCGCTTCTGTTCGCCATCTATCTCGTGAAACCGAGTCCGTTCTGCATTCTGGATGAAGTGGACGCCCCCCTCGATGATTCAAACATCGACCGCTTCACGCGGATCCTTAAAAAATTCTCCAACAATACGCAGTTCATTGTCGTGACCCACAACAAGCGGACGATGGAGGCGGCGAGCGCCCTCTACGGCGTGACGATGGAGGAGGAGGGGATCTCCAAGATCGTCACCGTGCGCTTCAACGAAGAAGCCCGCATACGATCCGCGACGGTCACGAACTGAACATCCCGCCCCGGCGGACACCGGGCCGCTACGCATGGTACGAGTATACATCGATTTTGACGGCACGATAACGGTCAAAGACGTCGGCGACGCCCTCTTTGAACGGTTCGGCGGCGCCGAAAGCACCGCCAGCATCGAGGCATACCGGCGCGAGGAAATCTCCGCCGCCGAATGCTTCCGGCGCGAATGCGCCGCCTGCGGTACGGTGGACCCCGGTGAACTGAACCGGTTCCTCGACGGCCAGCAGATAGATCCCACATTCCCCGCGTTTATCGCCTTCTGTGAATCCTCGGGTGTGGAAGCGGTCATTCTGAGCGACGGCATGGATTACTACATCGACCGGATCCTCCGGCGGCACGGAGTCGGGTCGGTGAAAAGGTTCTCCAATCATCTGGAGATTGTCCCCGAAGCGGACGGGAGCGGCGTACGGTTCGTTCCCGGGTTTCCTTTCACCGACGAGGTCTGCACCCGGTGCGCATGCTGTAAACGGAATCATATCCTCACCCTCTCCGCGGATGAGGACCTCATCGTCTATGTCGGCGAGGGATATTCGGACAGATGCCCGGCCCGGTTTGCGGACATTGTCTTTGCGAAGGACGATCTGCTGAACTACTGCCGCCGGGAAAACATCTCCTATTTTGAATACACCACGTTCGCGTCGGTTCAGGAGCGGCTCAGGGACGTCGTCGCCACCGATGGGCGCCGGAAAAACGTCCGCAAACGGCACCGGGCCGAACTCGCCCGGCGGAACGTCTATCTCGGCGGGTGACCGGTGGCCAGCGATATCCGCCAGACCATATTTCGCTTCCGAAGCTATACCCCCATCCCGTTTCTGATCGCGATGGTGATCATCGGCACCCCCTCGATCGTTTCGATCGCCGCCGGCCTTCCCGTGGTGCTCATCGGGGAAGGAATACGGTTGTGGGGCGTCGCGATAGCCGGCAGTGAGACGCGGACCACGGGACCTGTCGGAGGTTCGTTCCTGATCACCCGCGGACCTTTTGCCCATGTCCGCAATCCGCTCTACGTCGGCAACATTCTGGTCTATACCGGGGCGGGAATCATGGCCGATACCCCGATCCTCGCCGCCGTGGCGTTCGTCTGGTTCTTTGTGCAGTACTCCCTGATCGTGAGCCTGGAGGAGGAATACCTCCGGACCAGGTTTGCGGCGGAATATGCGGCATACTGCAGGGAAGTGCCGAGGTTCCTTCCGGTACTGCGTCCCTACACCGGCGGGGAACATGACCAGCCGGACATCGACTGGCGCCGCGGTATTGTTTCCGAACGGCGCACCCTTCAGGCAATCGGCATCCTGACGCTCCTCATCGTCGGCCTCTGGATCCTCCGCCGATGAACGGACCCGCCAGGATCATGATCGTTGCCGGCGAGCCGTCGGGCGATCTCCATGGCGCGGGAGTGGTCCGGGAACTGAAACGCAGAAACCCGGCGTGCGACGTCTTCGGCATCGGCGGCGACCTGATGATCTCCGCCGGTTTAGATGCGGTCTTTCACATACGCGAATTGTCCGTGATGGGGTTCTGGGAAGTGGTGCGGCATCTTCCCACCCTGAAGGCGGTTGAGCGGACGCTTGCCGCACTGCTCCGCGGAAGACGCCCCGATATCGTCATTCTGATCGATTATCCGGGATTCAACCTTCGGTTTGCCCGGCGGGTCAAAGCAGAGAATATACCGGTCGCCTACTATATCAGCCCCCAGATCTGGGCCTGGAGACCGGGACGGATAAAGAAAATGAAGGGAATTGTGGACACCATGCTGGTGGTGTTTCCGTTCGAGACAGCGCTCTATGAGAAGGCCGGGATCCCGGTCCGGTTTGTGGGACATCCGCTGCTGGAGGTTCTGACGGATCCCCCGGGACGCGGCGAGTTCCTGGCGCGTCACGGTTTCAGCGGAGACCACCCGGTGGTTGCGCTCTTTCCCGGCAGCAGGCGGCAGGAGATCGAACGCATTTTTCCGGCGATGCTCGGGGCCGCCCGCCTTATCAATGAGGCGACCGGAGCTCAGATTGCGGTTGGCGTTTCGCCGGTGCTGGAGATGGAGTATATGCGTTCATTTCTGAGAGGGCAGGAGTATATCCGGCTCATTCAGGATGCATCCTACGACATCATGAAGAATGCCGACCTGGCGGTTGTCACCTCCGGGACCGCCACGCTCGAGACCGGATATTACCGGACTCCGATGATCGTGGTCTACAAAATGTCCCGGCTCACGTACGTGATCATCAGACCGCTGATCCGTATCCGGTCGATCGGCCTGGTCAACATCGTCGCCGGCGGACCCGTTGTCCCGGAGCTGATCCAGGGACGGGCGAACGCGGAGACGATTGCCACAGAGGCGGTGGCGCTTCTGCGGGATCCCGGGCGGCGGGCCAGCATGTCGAAAGCGCTCGGGGTCATCCGGGAAAAACTCGGTTCCCCCGGAGCATCGGCAAGGGTTGTGGACGCGGTTTATTCGATGTGCCATTGACCATGATGCTTCTTCGTCCGGCGGCGTGGATCTACGGCGGCGCTGTTGCCCTGCGGAACCGGATGTTCGATGCAGGAATCCTTTCGCAGGTGCGGGTGCCGGTTCCTGTGATATCCGTCGGGAACCTCACCGCGGGGGGCAGCGGCAAGACCCCGTTGGTCGAATATATCGTCGACTGCCTCACGCGCCTCGGCGTCAAAACCGGAACGCTGAGCAGAGGCTACGGACGGTCGACCCGGGGGACGATGATCGTTTCGGACGGTGAACGGGTCCTCGCGGATACCGCCGAAGCGGGAGATGAACCGGTCCAGATCGCGCGGAAATTCCGCCCGGCGGTCGTGATGGTGGATGAACGCAGGATCCGGGGCGCCCGCTTCATGATTGACCGCTTTCATGTCGGGTGCATTGTTCTTGACGACGGCTTTCAGCACCGTTATCTGAAACGCGACCTCGACATCGTGCTTATCGATGCCGCCGACCTGCAGACGAGCCCCGTATTGCTCCCCGCAGGCAGGTTCCGCGAACCGCTTCACGCTCTCAAACGTGCGGGATGCGTTGTCCTGATCCGGAGCTCGGAAGGTGCGGATGATCCCGCGGCGGGCATCAGAAAATATTACGGCGGGCTGGTCGTGACGGCTGAAAAACAACCCGCCGCCCTGGTCGGCATCGACGGACGGAACCGGACGGATCCGGGCGCAGAACCCCGCATGTCCTGCTATGCGTTCTGCGGGATCGCGAAACCGGAATCGTTCCGCACGACGCTTGCGGCCGCCGGATATGACGTGCGGGGGCTCCGGGTGTTCGGAGACCATCACCGCTATTCTCCCGCGGAACTCCGGGAGATAGCGCTCCAGGCGGAACACGCGGGAAGCCGGCTGATCGTCACTACCGAGAAGGATGCCGCAAGAATCGCCGGCGGACTGCGGGAGATCACAGACGACCGATGGCGCTATCTCGAAATAAGGATGAAGATCGTGGAAGGTGAACAGGTGCTGAAAGATATGATCGCCCGGACGGCCGGTGTGACGCGATGATCACGATTGCGGTGACCGATACCGGCGGCTCGGAAGACAAATTCCGGAAATATATAACCTGGCTGGAAGGCGGCGGGACCGGTCTCAGGATCGAGGTGCTCTCCTACGGCAGAGGCAACGGTGGGACGCTGGACCGCTGTGACGGACTCCTTCTTACGGGCGGGCACGACGTAAGTCCCGAGCTGTACGGCGGTCCCGCGGCTCATCCGTCTATAACCGGTACCGACCCGCGCCGGGACGAATTTGAAATCGGCCTCCTGACTACCGCGCTGGACCGCGGCATTCCGCTCCTGGGCATCTGCCGGGGAATGCAGATCGCGGCGGTCTGCCTCGGCGGTAGCCTGATCCCCGACCTGGTGGAGGCGGGATACAGGCCGCACCGGACGAACGACGGGGAATGCCGCCACGCCATCGCGGCCGAACCGGCGACTTCGTTCGCCGCAATGATCGGCGCGCTGAACGGCGAAGTGAATTCGAGCCATCATCAGGCGGTCGCCGGAATCCCGGATCGGCTCCGGCTGGCGGCCCGCTCGGACGACGGAATCGTCGAGGCGCTGGAGCTTCGTCAGCCGGCCGGCCACTCGTTCTTCTGCCTCGTCCAGTATCATCCCGAACGGATGGCTGACGCGGGGAACGTGTTTGCACGGAATCTTCTCAACAGGTTTTTACAGACAACGACTATTTCACATTCACATTCTCAGAATAGGATACCGCAATGAACCGTAAAACGATCTACTCGTTCGGCGGAGGAAAAGCCGACGGGAAAGCCGACATGAAGGAACTCCTCGGCGGGAAGGGCGCAAACCTTGCCGAAATGACAAACATCGGACTGCCGGTGCCCCCCGGCTTCACCATATCGACCGAAGTCTGCAACTATTTTCTTGCGCACCGGGGTGCGCTTCCGAAGGATTTCAGAAAAAATGTTCTGGCGGCAATGCAGAAGGTTGAGAAACTGACCGGGAAGAAATTCGGGGATCCGAAGAAACCGCTCCTGGTCTCGATCCGCTCCGGCGCCCGGGCATCCATGCCCGGCATGATGGATACGATCCTGAACCTCGGCCTGAACGATGTCACGATCAAGGGACTCATCGAACTGACGGGGAATCCCCGGTTCGCCTATGATTCGTACCGACGTCTGGTCCAGATGTACGGCGACGTCGTCATGGGACTCAAGCCGGTCTCCAAGGACGACCGCGATCCGTTCGAGGTGATCATCGAGCGGAAAAAGGAACAGCGGGGCGTCCACAACGACACCGATCTCTCGGCCGACGATCTGCGGGACCTGGTCCACGACTTCCAGACGGAAATCCGGAAAAAACTCGGGAAGGAATTCCCCCAGGATCCTCTCGAACAGCTCTGGGGGGCCATCGGCGCGGTGTTCAATTCCTGGATGAACGACCGGGCGATCGCCTACAGGAAACTGAACGGTATCCCGGCGCACTGGGGCACCGCGGTGAACGTCCAGGCGATGGTCTTCGGGAATATGGGCGACAACTGCGGTACCGGCGTCGCATTCACGAGAAATCCCTCGACCGGGGAGAACGTCTTCTACGGCGAATTCCTCTTCAACGCCCAGGGCGAGGATGTGGTCTCCGGCGTCCGGACCCCGCTGGCGATTCACCGGCTGGCCGAACGGTATCCGGACATCCACGGACAGCTTCTCAAGGTGCGGAAGATCCTCGAAAAGCACTACCGCGACATGCAGGACATCGAGTTCACGATCGAGGAGGGGAAGCTCTACATGCTTCAGACGCGCAACGGCAAGCGGACCGGGTTTGCGGCGCTTCGCGTGGCGGTCGACATGGTGGCAGAAAAGCTGATCACCCCTGAAGAGGCGGTCATGCGCGTCGAACCGGAACAGCTGAATCAGCTCCTGCGTCCGATCTTCGATTATCAGGAAAAGGCCGACGCCGTCAAGGGCGGCCGGCTCCTGGCGAAGGGACTGAATGCCGGTCCCGGCGCGGCGACCGGCCGGGTCGTCTTCAACGCGGCTGATGCGGAAGAATGGAAAAAACGGGGCGAGAGGGTGATCCTCGTCAGGATCGAGACCTCACCGGAAGATATCCGGGGAATGGACGCCTCGGAAGGAATCCTGACGGCGCGAGGCGGCATGACCTCGCACGCCGCCCTGGTGGGACGTCAGATGGGGAAAGTGTGTGTCGTCGGCTGCGGCGCCCTCGACATCGATTATACGGCGCGGACGATGACGGTCGCCGGCAAAACGGTCCGGGAAGGGGATTACATCTCGATCGACGGATCCACCGGCGAAGTGATCAACGGTCAGCTCAAGACAAAGCCGTCCGATGTGGTCCGGATTCTGGTCGAAAAGGAAAAGATCGACAAGGATTCGGCCGTCTACACGACGTTCTCGAAGCTGATGCAGTGGTCGGACAAGATCCGCCAGCTGAGGATACGGACGAACGCGGATCAGCCCGATCAGAGCGAGACGGCGGTGGCGTTCGGGGCGGAGGGGATAGGACTCTGCCGCACGGAGCACATGTTCTTCGGCGGCGATCGGATCGACGCGGTGAGAGAGATGATCCTCTCGAACGACGAGACGGGACGGCGGCGGGCTCTGGCGAAACTGCTCCCGATGCAGCGCGAGGATTTCGCCGGTATCTTCAGGGTCATGAAGGATCGTCCGGTGACCATCCGGACGCTCGACCCGCCGCTTCACGAATTTCTGCCGCACACCGACAAGGAAATCGATCTGTTATCGGGAAAGACCGGGATGTCTGCGGAGAAGATAAAACTCCGGATCTCACAGCTTCATGAGTTCAATCCGATGCTCGGTCACCGGGGCTGTCGTCTCGGCATTGTCTATCCCGAGATCACCGAGATGCAGGCCCGCGCGATCTTTCAGGCGGCCTGCACGGTGAAAAAGGAAGGGGTGGACATTCATCCCGAAATCATGATTCCGCTCGTGGGGTTTGTCCAGGAACTGAAGGAGCAGGAAAAGATCGTCCGCCGCGTCGCCGACGAGGTGTTTGCGGAGTACGGCGTGAAGGTGAAGTATCTGGTCGGAACGATGATTGAACTGCCGCGCGCGGCGGTAACGGCCGAAGAGATCGCCACCGTGGCGGAATTCTTCTCATTCGGGACGAACGATCTGACGCAGACGGCCCTCGGGCTGTCCCGCGACGACGCCGGCTCGTTCCTGCCGGGGTATGTCGACCGCGGGATTGTGGAACGCGATCCGTTCCAGTCGCTCGACGTCCGGGGTGTCGGCGCGCTGATGGAGCTTGCGGTGAAGAAAGGGCGGAGCACGCGCAAGGATCTGAAGATCGGGATCTGCGGCGAGCACGGCGGCGATCCGCAGTCGATTGAGTTCTGTGCGTCGTTGAATCTCAATTATGTCAGCTGTTCCCCGTACCGGGTGCCGATTGCGAGGCTGGCTGCAGCCCAGGCGGCGCTCAGGGGAAAACGCGTGCAGAAGCGCCGGCGGTGACAGACGGCCGGCAGGACACGAACAGCTGAACACATATCACCAGACAGGAGACGAGAGATGAAACTCTCAGATTTCAAATACCCGTTGCCCCGGAACCTGATTGCCAAATTTCCGGCGAAGCCGCGGGATGCATCCAAGCTGATGGTGCTGAAACGCGCCGACGAGTCGATGGAGGAACACCGCTTCAGCGACATCGTGAACTATTTTTCCAAAGGCGACTGCCTCGTGGTCAATCAGACGAAGGTCTTTCCCGCGAGGCTGTTCGGCCGGAAGGAAAAAACGAACGCCAAGATCGAAGTGTTCCTTCTCCGCGAGCTGAACCATGACGAAGGGATATGGGATGTGATCGTCGATCCAGCCAGAAAGGTCCGCATCGGCAATAAAATCTATTTTGATGACGGAAAGATCTGGTGCGAGGTCATCGACAATACCACCTCCCGCGGCAGGACGGTCCGCTTCAACTATAAAAACGACCTGTTCAAGGTGATCGAACGGATCGGAGTGACGCCCCTGCCGTACTACATCAACCGCGATGCCACGGACGACGACAAGGAGTCGTACCAGACGGTGTATGCGAAATACATCGGATCGGTGGCGGCGCCGACGGCCGGTCTCCATTTTACCAAGCGCCTGATCGCACAGCTCGAGAAGAAGGGGGTAAAGGTCGCCCCCGTCATCCTGCATCTCGGGCTCGGGTCGTTCCGCGCGGTGGAGGTGGAGGATCTCTCGAAGCACAAGATGGATTCCGAGTACTATGAGATCCCGCAATCGACGGTCGATATGGTGAATAAGACGATCGACGGCAAGGGGAAAGTGTTCGTCGTGGGAACGAGCACCGTCCGAGCGCTCGAATCGAGCGTGACGACGACGGGGCACCTGAAGGCGAACCGCGGATGGACTGACAAATTCATCTTCCCGCCGTACGATTTCAAGATCGTCGACCGGCTCGTCACGAATTTCCATATGCCTGAATCGACGCTTCTGATGATGGTCTGCGCATTCGCCGGGAGGGATTTTGTCCTCAAGGCGTACAAGAAGGCGATCAAGGAGAAGTGGCGGTTCTACAGCTATGGCGACGCGATGCTGATCGTCTGAGTGTCATGTCTTCCGGACACAACACGGTCGGCGTGATCGTTCCGGCGGCGGGGAAAGGGGTACGCCTCGGCGCCGGGACGCCGAAACAGCTCATGGATCTGGCGGGCAAACCGCTCCTGGTGCATGCGCTAGGTTTTTTCCAGGAATTGCCGGCGGTCGGCCGGATCGTCGTCGCCGCTCCGGCCGATCTGACCGGGGAAATGGAAACGATCTTCCGCCGGTTCGGCCTGTCGAAGATCGTCGCGGTCGTCGGAGGGGGGGCCGAACGGCAGGATTCCGTCTACAATGGGCTGAAATTTTTTGCCGCCGATCCTCCCGAACTTGTCCTGATCCATGACGCCGTCCGGCCCTTTCCGGATGGCGGCACGGTTCAGCGTGTCCTGGATGCGGCGGCCCTTTTCGGCGCCGCCGTGCCGGCCATGATCCCCAAGGAGACGGTCAAAATCGCCTCGGAAGACCTTTTCGTCCGGGGAACGCTCCCCAGGGATGAGCTCCGTGCGGTGCAGACGCCGCAGGGGTTTCGTTTTCAGGTTATATTCGAGGCATACCGGAAGGCGGCCGCGGAACAGAGGGCGGCGACGGATGACGCATCTCTCGTGGAATCGGCGGGCGGGAAGGTGAAAATTGTCGAAGGAAATTACGAAAACATCAAGGTAACGACCCCCGAGGACCTGGAACTGGCTGAAATCATCTGCCGGACGCGGTCCGGGTGCGAATCATGCGATTCTTGATTCTTTCCGGCAATTTTGTATCTTTACATGGATGGCTGTAGTCATTTTTCGAACTATCATCGGGATGAGATATGATGCCTCTGGCACTCGTGGTCGTTCTTAGCTACCTGGTGGGATCGTTTCCGACAAGCATCATCATCACGAAAATTGTGCGCGGTCTCGATATCCGGGAGCACGGCAGCGGCAATGCCGGCGGAACGAATGTCATGCGGGTACTTGGATACCGGATGGGCATTTTCGTCATCGCCATCGATATCCTCAAGGGATATATCGCGACGATGATAGTGACCAAACTGATGTACGGCCCCTTTCCCTTCACCAACGCGACACCGTTCACCGACGTGACGCTCATCAGGATCATTGCGGGCTGTATGGCGATCCTGGGGCATGTCTGGACTGCCTTCGGGGGGTTCCGGGGCGGGAAAGGCATCGCGACTGCAGGCGGGGTGCTCCTCGGTCTCGCGACGATCGAGGCCCTGATCGCGCTCGGCGTCTTTTCCATCGTGGTCCTGCTCTTCCGGTATATCTCGCTCGGCTCGATCAGCGCCGCCGTCGCTTTTCCCCTGACCATGTGTCTCCGTCACAATGTCTTTCATGGCGAACTGCAGGGGTACCACACGCTCATTTTCTTCAGCATCGGCATCAGCCTGCTTCTTCTGTATACGCATCGGGCGAATATCCGCCGGCTCCTCGATGGGACGGAACACCGGTTCACCAAAATCCGCCTGCCGGAATAAGATCCCGGGCGACGGCCGCTCCCCCGGGGGCTCACGCTCTCCTGAAGGTTCTGCATGCATATAACAGTGCTCGGCGCGGGCAGTTGGGGAACCACCCTCGCCGTTCTCCTCAACTATAATGTTCACGATGTCACCCTCTGGGCCCACCGGGACGACCACGCGCGTGCGCTCGCGGCGTCGCGCGAAAATGTCCGCCTTCTCCCCGGCATCAGGATCCCGGAGGAAGTGACCGTCACGAGCGATCTGTTCGCCGCCGTCGAAGGGGCGGACCTCGTGGTGACCGCCATCCCGGCGCAGTTCGTCCGCTCTGTCGCGGCACAGCTGGAGGGACACGATTTCCGGCATACGTTTTTCGTCAACGTCGCAAAGGGGATCGAGAACACCTCCCTCCTGACCGTCTCGGAGGTTCTGCGGGCGGTTCTGCCGACGATCTCACCGGTTCGTGTTGTGACGCTGTCGGGGCCTTCGTTCGCTGAAGAGGTGGCCCGGCAGGTGCCGACAGCCGTCGTGGCGGCCTCGGAGAGCCTCGACGCCGCCCGCGTCGCCCAGCAGGTTTTCATGACACCCTATTTCCGCGTCTATTCGAGCGACGATATCCGCGGCGTCGAACTCGCCGGCTCCATTAAAAACGTCATTGCGATCGGGGCGGGAATCGCGGACGGGGCGGGCTTCGGCGACAATACGAAAGCCGCGATCATGACCCGCGCGACGGCGGAAATCTCCCGCCTCGGGCGATCCATGGGCGCCCAGCCTCACACATTTGCCGGACTTTCGGGGATCGGCGACCTTATCGTCACCTGCATGAGCAGGCATTCCCGGAACCGCCACGTCGGAGAGGAAATTGGCCGCGGACGGAGACTCCAGGACATCCTCGGAGAAATGGTCATGGTTGCCGAAGGAGTCGCAACGACAAAATCGGTCTATGACCTCGGTCGTAAACTGCACGTCGAGCTTCCCATCGTGAATGAGGTGTACCAGGTGCTGTTCGAGGACAAGGATCCGATTATCGCGACGTCCGACCTGATGACGCGCGACGCAAAGGGGGAAATCTGAACAGCCCGGCCTCCTCCGCCTGACCGGTCCGCAATGACTCCTTCCCCCGGTGTGGTGTGCCGATTCCCCCGCGTATGAGCTCTCCCGTAAACCGCCGCTCTCTGGATGATCCCGTGCAGTATGTGCGCGGCATCGGGCCGAAACGGGCCGAGGCGCTGAAGGAGCACGGCATTGCCAGAGTCTACGATCTCCTCTACTATTTTCCGTACGGGTACATTGACCTCGGTTCGGCTCTTCCCGTTGCCCGGCTCGCCGGCACGATCGGCTCGGAGCGCTGGACAACCGCCGTCGGGACCGTCAGGGCTGTCGATCTGGTCGGGCGCCCGCCCCGCCAGCGGCTCATCATTATTCTCGGCGACGATTCCGGCACGATCCCTCTCATCTTTTTCCGAAGCGTCTCCTACTTCAGGAAGGCATTCGCCCCGGGCGACCTTCTGGCTGTTTCCGGCAAAGTCACTGCCTACCGCGGACGACCCCAGTTCATTCATCCCTCCATCGACCGGCTGACCCCCGATGATGAGGACGAAGGTCCTTCCGGTTTTCTGCACACCACCGGTATCGTCCCCAAGTACGGTTCCTCCGAGAACCTGAAGGACGTCAATCTCCATGTGAAAGGCCTCCGCAGGATTCTCCGGACGGTCATCGACGAATTTCTCGATCTCGTCCCGGAACATCTTCCTGATGAGCTTCTCCGGCGTCTCGGTTACCTCGGCGTCCGCGAAGCGCTGGCCAATATTCATTTTCCCGAATCAGAACTGCTCCTCGGCCGGGCGAGGGAGCGTCTGAAATTCGACGAACTTTTTTCCCTCCAGATGCTTCTCGCCCTCAGGCGGTCGGCAATGAAGGATCAACTCCCCGGGATCGTCTTCAGCGTACAGAGCAAACTGGCGCGGGCCCTTGTCGACCGTCTTCCGTTCCGTCTCACCGCGGCGCAGACGCGGGTAATCAAAGAGATCACCGCGGATATGGCTTCCGGGAAGCCGATGAACCGCCTCCTGCAGGGGGATGTCGGAAGCGGGAAAACCGTCGTCGCTCTGATCGCCATGCTCATTGCGGCTGAAAACGGCTACCAGGCGGCGCTCATGGCGCCGACCGAAATCCTGGCGGAACAGCATTACCGCAACATCGCATCGATGCTCGGGGGAACGGATATCACCATGCGTCTCCTGGTCGGCGGCCAGCGACAACGCCTGCGGCAGGATGTGCTGGACGACGTGCGGAATGGAAGAGCCTCCATCGTCATCGGAACCCATGCGCTCATTCAGGAGCAGGTGGAATTCGCCCGGCTTGGCCTTATTGTCATCGATGAACAGCACCGCTTCGGAGTGGCTCAGCGGCTTGCTCTCCGCGAGAAATCGGCGGCGGGAGCGGACATGCCCGGTATCCAGCCCGATATCCTGGTCATGACCGCGACCCCCATACCGAGGACACTCTCCCTGACGCTGTACGGAGACCTGGATGTTTCAATCATCGACGAACTGCCGAAGGAGCGGAAGCCTGTAAAAACGGTAATTTTTCCCGATTCACGACGGGAGTCGGTATATAAATTCATCCGGCAGGAGATCGAATCGGGCCGTCAGGTCTATATCATCTATCCTCTGGTGGAGGAGTCGGAGAAGCTCGACCTCAGGGCCGCGACCGAGAGCTATGAGGAACTCAGGACGAAAATATTTCCGGATCTCACCGTCGGTCTCCTCCATGGAAAGATGTCCGCAGACGAAAAAGATACCGTCATGACCGGGATGAAGGATGGAAAGATCAACATTCTTGTCGCGACAACGGTGGTCGAGGTGGGGATCGACATACCGAATGCCACCGTCATGGTCATCCAGCATGCGGAACGGTTCGGCCTTTCCCAGCTGCACCAGCTGAGAGGCCGGGTCGGGAGAGGGGGGGAGCAGTCGTACTGTCTTCTGGTGACGGAGGATTGGCTGGCGCGGGGGGTAAAGCGTGCGCCCTCTTCCCGCCTCACCGAGGGGGAGGACGCGGAACGGCAGAAGTCGGTCCGCCGTCTGGCGACGATGGTCGAGACCACGGACGGCTTCAAAATTGCCGAAATTGATCTGGAATTGAGGGGTCCGGGTGAATTTTTCGGAACCCGGCAGAGCGGTATTCCGGAACTTCAGATCGCCAACCTTGTGACCGACGGGGAGCTTCTGACCCGCGCCCGCTCCGAGGCGTTCCGGATCGTGCAGGAGGATCCGCATCTCCGTGAAGCCGGGCATCGTTCACTCCGGAGACAGCTCGCGGAGAGATGGAAGGACGCGCTGACCCTCATGCAGGTCGGCTGATCATCCGATGGCTGAAGGTCCCGCGATACCGGAGGATGAAAGTCGGACGGTGACCGGAGATCCGAAGTCATTTTTACCCTCGTTGGAGCATTTTTTTCTTGACAAATAGGTTAAAATGATTATATTACTCAGGCAATCGTAATTAACCATTGAGAGAAGGGAAGGATCTCAATGATGTCGAACAACTTGAGAGGACTGCACGAGTTACTTGATCGATCTTCCTGCGAACATCACTCCGATGCGAGTTGGGCTTGTTTACAATCAGAAAAAGGAAGATGGTACTCAACAATCTGGCACGAATGATTCAACGGATCCTCCGGAACAATCCGGAGGTGGCTCTCTTCTCACCCCGCTGCGCACTGCGCATCATCCTTCCAAACTGAATCTCAACGATCTGTACGCCGAATGGGACACGCCTGAAACCATCGAAGCGGTAAGGGCGGCCCTTGCGGAATCACACGATGTGGTGATGATTGAAGCCGACGAGAACGCGCCGGAACTTCTGCGTGCCGAACGGCCGGAGATCGTCTTCAACATCGCAGAAGGTCTCCACGGTGTCTCCCGGGAAGCGCAGGTTCCCGCACTCCTCGAAATGCTCGGCATTCCCTATACCGGTTCCGATCCGCTGACCCTGGGGATCTGCCTCGATAAATCGCGAACAAAGGAAATTCTCTCCTACTATAATATACCGACAGCCCGGTTTACGGTCGTAAATTCGGCCCGGGATCTCAGCCGGGTGCCGGACCGCTTTCCGCTCTTTGTCAAACCTCTGCACGAAGGTTCCAGCAAGGGGATCTTCGACGCATCTCTTGTCCGGACGCGGGCGGAGCTGGCAGGGCAGGTGGGCCGGATTCACGAGGAATACGGCCAGGCGGCCCTCGTCGAGGATTTTCTCGGCGGCCGCGAATTCACGGTCGCGATGCTCGGCAACGGCGAAAACTGCACCGTTCTGCCCGTGGTGGAAATCCGGTTCGATTCGCTCCCCGCGGGCGTCAATCCTGTCTATTCGTACGAGGCGAAGTGGATTTGGGACCGATCCGACGCACCTCTCGATATATTCGAATGCCCGGCGCGTCTTTCCCCCGCGCTTCAGGCCGCCATCGAAACAGTCTGCCGTGAAACCTACAGGGTGCTCCGCTGTCGCGACTGGAGCAGGATCGACCTGCGCCTCGACCGCGAGGGGACCCCGCATATCATAGAAGTCAATCCGCTCCCCGGCATTCTTCCGAATCCCGAAGACAATTCCTGTTATCCCAAGGCGGCCCGGGCCGCCGGCATCGGCTATAATCAGCTCATCCGGTCCGTGCTCGCACTTGCCGCACACCGGTACGGCCTCGGGCAGACCGAGGCGTCCCTCGCACATCACTCATCGTGAGGATCACTCATGAGAAAAAAAATCACTGTTGCGGTAATATATAATGAACCGACCGTCCAGACCAAAGCGGGCCGGAAATTCGTGTCGGAAGCGGGGATCCTGCAGGAGGGGAGCAAGCTGATCATCAACGACGCGGAGGTTTTGACCGATCTTTCCGAAGTGGGCGTTCTGGAGGAGCGGGAGGATATCGCCCGGGCGATCCAACAACTCGGCTATAAATCACTGCTGTTCAATGTCGACGGGGATATCACCCGGTTCGTCTCCTTTCTCAAGGATGAACAGCCCGACGTGATTTTCAATCTCTGCGAAAGCGTCGGCAATGAGTCGATCCATGAAATGCATGCCGTCGGCATCTATGAGCTGATGGGAATCCCGTACACCGGATCCGACCCGCTCACGCTTGGCACGGCGCTGAACAAGTCCCGGGTGAAGGAGATTCTGCTCTACCACGGCCTGCCGACCCCGCGGTTTCAGGTGATCCGCAGTCCGATGAAGATCGTGCCCGACGAGAACCTCCGGTACCCGCTGATCGTCAAGCCGTCCCGGGAGGACGCGAGCATCGGGATAGATTCCAATTCGATCGTCAACTCGGCGGAGGAGCTCAGGAAACGGGTGCGGTATATCTTCCGGCAGTTCGATCAGCCCGCCCTCGTCGAGGAGTATATCGACGGCCGGGAACTGAACGTGGCGATCATGGGGAACAAGAAGCCGGTGGCCTTTCCGATTTCCGAGATCGACATGTCGACCCTTCCGAAGGAATTCCACCGGATTATCAGCTATAACGCGAAATGGATGAAGGGGACGGTCGAATACGAGCACACCAGGGGAATCTGTCCCGCCCCGCTGACCCCGGCGCTGGAGGCGTCGATCAAGGAGATGGCGCTGAAAGCGTACCAGGTCATCGGGTGCCGCGACTATGCGCGGGTCGATTTCCGGCTGAGCAAGGATCACCAGCCGTTCATCCTTGAGGTGAATCCGAATCCCGACATCTCCGACGACGCGGGTTTCGCCCGCTCCGCGAAGACGTTTGGATATTCCTTCGAAGACCTGATCGGCAAGATCATCGAATGCACGCTGGAACGGATATCCTAGCAACCGTCAGGAACCTCGAGGCCCGCGACCGGGAACCGCTTGCGGCGATTCTGCGGGGCACCGGCGTCTTTTCGCACGACGAAGTCCGCGTGGCCCTCGAGCTGATCGACGCCGTTCTCGGCGATCCCGGCCAGACCGATTACATCATCGCAACAGCGGTCCGGCAGGAGAACGAGGTTGTCGGATACTACTGCATCGGGCCGACGCCGATGACGGCGGGTACGTTCGACCTGTACTGGATTGCGGTCAAACCCGAGGCCCACAATCAGGGGCTCGGCAGACTCCTGCTCCGTCATGCCGAAGAGACGGCGCGGGCTTCCGGCGGACGCCTTATGGTGGCCGAAACCTCGTCACAGCCGTCGTACGAGCCGACACGCATGTTTTACCTCCGGAACGCGTATGAGGAAGTCGCACGCATCCGGGATTATTACCGGCCGGGAGACGACCTGGTCGTTTACGGAAAATATCTCTCACTGTAAGGAAGGAGGATGTAGATCAGAAGTATGGAACTCTGGCAAGAAATGCTCCGGCAGAGCGTCGACAGCGCAAAGGATCTGGTGGAGCGCTTTTCCTTCGAAAAGGATATGGCGGAAAAACTCAACTCACTCTTCCACATCCGCATCAATCCATACTATCTCAGCCTTATCCGCGCCCCCGGCGATCCGATCTGGCTGCAGTGCATCCCGGACGCTCAGGAGCTGGAGGACGGCGGCCTGCCGGAAGACCCTCTCGCGGAAGACTCCCACAGTCCCGTGCCGAGCATCGTGCACCGCTATCCCGACCGCGTCCTTTTCCTGACGACGAGTCAGTGCTCCATGTACTGCCGCTTCTGCACACGGAAACGGAAAGTCGGCGATTCGAAGAAAATCAACATGAAGTACATCCAGGACGGGATCGATTATATCGCCTCCCATCCCCAGATCCGGGATGTCATTCTCTCGGGCGGGGATCCGCTCATGCTGACCGATTTTCTGCTCGAACGCATCCTCAAGGGATTGCGGGAAATTCCGCACGTGGAGATCATCCGGCTCGGCACCAAAATGCCGTGCGTCCTTCCCCAGCGCATTACGCCGAAACTCTGCAGGATGCTGAAAAAATATCATCCGATCTACGTCAATACCCACTTCAACCATCCCTGGGAATGCACGCCCGAAGCCAGGAGAGCGTGTGAGATGCTTGCCGATGCCGGCTGTCCGGTGGGCAATCAGGCCGTTCTGATGAAGGGTGTGAACGACGATCCGAACGTCATGCTCGAACTGGTGCGCAAACTGCTGGCGATGCGCGTGAGGCCGTACTATCTCTATCAGGCCGATATCACCCGCGGGACCGATCATTTCCGGACGCCGGTCTCGAAAGGGCTGGAGATCATGGACAAACTGCGGGGCCATACTTCCGGTCTCGCCATCCCCGCCTATGTGATCGATGCCCCCGGCGGCGGCGGAAAAATTCCTCTTCTTCCCCAGTATGTGCTCGGCCGGGCGGGAAAAAACATCATCCTCCGGAACTTCAAATACGAGATCTTCACCTATCCCGATCTCGAGGAGGAGCCGGTCGGCCATGTTCCGCCCGTGGAAAAGGCCTTCCTCCGGAAGGAAGCCCGGGTGCGGAAGAACGGCAAAAAGGAAAAGGTGCCGGTACCCGCAAAACGGTGAGCGCGAGAAACATCTTTACCGATCGGCGGCCGGCGAACAACCGGCCGTCGTCGTTCTTCCCCCGGCCCTTCTTGCTATAGGCGGCCGATTTTCTTACCTTGGATGACATTCTGGCCGTTCATCCAGCAACACTTCCCGAATTCACCGCAATCTGTGCGCGTTCCGCCCGAAAAAATAGATGAAATCCGCAACGCCACCGATATCATCGAAATCATCGGCAGCGTCGTCCGGCTGAAGAAACGGGGTAAAAGTTACCTCGGCCTCTGCCCGTTCCATACCGAAAAAACACCCTCCTTCACCGTCTCCGCCGATCGTCAGATGTATCACTGCTTCGGCTGTGGCGTCGGCGGCAACGTGTTCACCTTCCTGATGGAGTTCGAAAAAGTCTCGTTCCCCGAAGCCCTCCGCACCCTCGCGGAGAAAGCCGGCATCGCACTTCCCGCCCCCTCCGCCGACGATCAACAGACGGCAAGCCTGCAGGAACAGTACTTCCAGATTCTCCGCGAGGCGGGCCTTTATTATTATCAGGCCCTCACCGGCACCGCGGAAGGAAAGTTCGCCCTCGACTATTTTCACCGGCGGGGATTTTCCGATGAGACGATCCGCATGTTCGGGCTGGGCTATGCGCCCAGAGGGTGGAATGCGTTCGTGACCTTTTCGGGGGAGAAGAAAATCCGGCCGGAGGATCTCGAAAAAACCGGTCTGGCCCGCCGCCGTCCCGACGGCACCTGGTACGATTACTTCCGCGGGAGAGCCATGTTCCCCGTCTTTACCCCGACCGGGAGAGTCGTCGGGTTCGGCGCCCGGAAGTTGTACGAGGACGACCCGATCCAGGGGAAATATATCAATTCTCCCGAGACGCTCGTGTACGACAAGAGCCGGATTCTGTACGGGCTCAACCAGGCGAAGGAGAGCATCCGGGAACTCGACGGCGCAATTCTGGTCGAAGGCTACGCCGATCTTATCAGCGTCTTTCAGGCCGGTTTTCATAATATCGTCGCATCGAGCGGCACCGCGCTGACGAAGGATCAGATCCAGCTTCTCGGCAGGTATACAAAAACGATCACACTTGTCTATGACGCCGATTCCGCCGGGTCGCAGGCGTCGCTCCGGGGGGTCGATCTCCTGCACGAAAACGGCCTCGACGTGCGGGTGGCAAGACTGCCGCACGGGGAGGATCCTGACACGTTTGTCCGGACTGCGGGCGCGGCGGGTTTCAGATCGCTTCTGGAGAATGCCGTTTCGTTCGTCGATTTCATTGCGCTCACGGCCGAGGAAGCGGGACTGTTTGCGACGCCCGAAGGACAGGCGAAGACCGTGCGGAGCATCGTCAGGTCGATCGCCCGGATCACCGACGAGCTCAAGCGCGATTTCTACATCAAGCAGGTCGCCCAGAAATACCGGCTCTATGAATCAACGCTCCACCGTGCGCTCGAGAAGGAACTGGGTGAGGAACGGAAGTCTGCGGGGAGGGAAGAACGTCCGGCGCCGAAGCGCGCGGAGAATCCAGCCGCAGGGCCGGGCCATGCCGCCGCCGAGCTTCAGCCGGGCGAACGCGATCTCCTCCACGCGATGCTGGACGGGGGAACGGAGATCGTCCAGTGGGTTTTCAGCCAGATCACACTCGACGATTTCGTCCATCCGGAGGGCCGGCGTCTGGCGGAGCTTCTCATGGAGTCGGCCGAAGCCGGCACGCCCGTCGATCCGGCGCGGATCGTTTCCTCCGCCGACGATCCCGATCTGCGGCGGTTCGTCGCCGATATCGTTTTTGAAAAGTACGCCCTGAGCAAAACGTGGGAGGAACGGGGGGTGGATGTCGGGACCGGCGATTCCCGCCAGATCGCGCACGACGCCATCCTCGCGATGCGGAAGCGTTTTCTCGAACGAATGATCGAGGAAAACCAGAACGATCTGAAAACTGCGACCGCGCGGGGCGAGGATGCGGGCCCGTACCTCGCCCGTCATCAGGACTTCCTCCGCAGACTTCACGATATTAAAAACAGCTGAAAAATAAGAAGGGCAACTTGGGAGAAGTTGCCCTTAGGGACGAGGAAGTGTTACCCAGTGCGTTATGAGGTAATCCCCACTTCCATGATACAATATCCCCCATCGTTGTTCAATATGGATGTGATTTCTATCACTATTTATTCCGAAAACCGGCAATCCACCCGGGAATAAAGGGATTGTCCGTCCGTTTCCGTTAATTTTGTCGCTCCCCGCGTATCCTGAACGTGGGATCGCACGGATCCTCCTTCGAACATTGTCCGAAGTCCGGTGAAATCACTTCCATCGAGAATTCCGCATGTCATCAAATCCGGCCCTGCCTTCACCGGGAACGGACGGAATCGCTATATCGTTGTATATCAGCGGCATTCAACGTATATTGAAAACCATGGCGTCGAAGTCAACTGTGCGGCCGAAACGCATCCTCATTATCAGAACCGACCGGATCGGCGATGTAATTCTCACTCTTCCGATGGCGAAAGTGGTAAAAAAACACGATCCTGACGCCATTGTGGGGATGCTGGTACGCGGGTACACATCGGAGCTGGTGGAGGCGGACAATGCCGTCACCGAGATTATTCATGAAGACAGCGGCGGGGCCCCTGTTCCGATCACGGCGCTTATCCGGAGGCTCCGGGGGGGCCGGTTTGACGCGGCCGTGCACACACACCCCAGATTCCGGCTGGCGCTCGCGGTTCTGCTTGCCGGCATCCCGCTTCGGGTCGGCACCGGATACCGCTGGTACTCATTTCTTTTCAACCGCAGGGTCTACGAACACCGGAAAACCGCCGAGCGGCATGAGCTCGAGTACAATCTTAACCTTCTTTCCGCCATCGGTTTTTCCTCCGACGGCATCGATACCACGCCGGCGCTTCTCCCCGAAAAACGCTGTCGGGACCGGGTACGGACTCTTCTGGCGGAAATCGGCATCGCCGCGGGTGATGAGCTTGTCATCCTGCATCCGGGAAGCGGCGGCTCGGCCCGGGACTGGCCCCCGGAACGGTTCGGACGGCTGGCGGAACTTCTTGCCGGAGACCGGAGCCGCAGGGTGCTGATCACCGGCGGTCCGGGCGAGGAAGCGCTGGTGGAGGAGGTCGTACGGATCGCGAGCGGGGGGGTCTTCAGGATGAAGAGCGGGTTGACGCTTCTGGAGTTCGGCGCTCTGGCGCAGACGGCCCGTCTGTTTATCGCAAATTCCACCGGGCCGCTCCATCTTGCCGCCGCGGTCGGCACTCCGGTCATCGGGCTCTATCCGCAGATCACGGCGCTCAGTCCCGCCAGATGGGGACCCTACACGGCAAAAAAAACTGTATTGACGCCGGTCGGCAAGCCGGCAGATTGCCGCCTGTGCAGAGGCGGGCGGGCAGCGTGTGAATGCATGATGACGATATCCGTCGACGATGTTTACCGGGTGGCGCTTCGTCAGCTTGAGGCGGAGACGGTATGACGATTTATCTCCTTGTCATGCTTCTTCTGCGCAGTCAGCCGGCGACCGCAGTGCCGGCGGCAGATTCTCTGCGCGTGCCGGCCGATACCGCGAACACCGCGGCAGGTCCGGGAGAGCTTCGGGTCATACCGAATGTATCGTTCGGCGCAGGGGAATATCTGAAATTCAATATTAATTATGGCGTGATAACGGCGGGGGAAGCGGTTCTGAAGATATCGGATACGACCTGGCGGCAGCGTCCCTGCCTGAAAGTCGAGTTTACCTTGCGTTCGAAGCCGTTTTTTGATATTTTTTATCGCGTCGACGACCATTATCTGACATATATTGATTCCGCGGGAATCTTCCCGTGGCGGTTTGAACAGCATGTGCGGGAGGGGTCGTTCAGCAGGGATTTCACGGCCGAGTTCGATCAGGTGGCCCATACGGCGACAACATCAGAGGGGAGCCGCCCTATTCCGCCGTATGTCAACGATATCATGTCCGCATTCTACTACGCCCGGACAATCGATTACGCGGCGATGGCGGAAGGCCAGCGGATCCATCTGCAGAATTTTTTCAAGGATTCCACCTATGGCCTGGACGTCAAATACCGCGGCAGGCAGACGGTGGAAGTGGACGCGGGGAATTTCCGATGTCACGTGGTGGAACCGATCGTGAAAGCGGGCGGCCTGTTCAAGAGTGACGGGAAAATATTCGTCTGGATGACGGACGACCGCCTGAAAATGCCGGTCCGGGTCAATACCAAGATACCGATCGGATCTGTCGATGCAGAATTGATAGAATATCGCGGACTGCGAAGCCGGTGTGAAGCAACCGTACCGAAGGAGTAAGAGCATGAAACCATATCCGCAGGCAGATCTCTCGCGGATCAGAACGATTCCGATCCGGAGGAGGAAAAACAAGGTCCGGGCCGCTGAATTCGCCAGGGTCTATGAGCCGAAGGGGGGCGGATTCGAACGATTCCTCGCTTCCGTCCCGGCCATCCTCGCCGGTCGCGAACTGCGGGATCTTGTGCACGATATTGTCCGTGCACGCAAAAGAAATAAACCGTGCCTGGTGATGATCGGCGCGCACGTCGTGAAGGTGGGCTGTGCTCCTCTGCTGATCGATCTTCTTGAGAGGGGGGTGATCACCGGACTTGCGATGAACAGCGCCGCGGCGATCCATGACGTGGAAACCGCCCTCTGGGGGACCACCTCAGAGGATGTGGCGGCCAATATTGCGGACGGTTCGTTCGGCATGGCGCGGGAAACGGGCGAATTTATCAACGGAGTTCTTCGCCGGGGAGAGACGGAGGATGCGATCGGGTACGGTGAAGCACTCGGCAGGGCACTGCAGAAGGCCCGCCGGCGGCGGCTGAGCCTCCTGGCGGTCTGTTACCGGCTCAGAGTGCCGGTCACCGTCCACGCGGCGATCGGAACCGATATTATCCATCAACAGCCATCCATGGATGGTGGTGCGACGGGGGAGATGAGTTTCCGCGATTTCAGAGTCCTGTGCAGGGAAGTGGCCGGGCTCGGGAACGGCGGGGTGGTGCTGAACTTCGGATCCGCCGTCATACTTCCGGAGGTTTTCCTGAAAGCCGTGACGGTTGCGCGGAACCTCGGGGCGCCGGTGAGGAATTTTTCGAGCGCGAATTTCGACATGATCCAGCAGTACCGGTCGCGGCTCAACGTTGTCGAGCGTCCCACCGGAAACGGCGGCCGCGGCTATCTGTTCACCGGACATCACGAGCTGATGATTCCGCTTCTGGCCGCAATGATCAACAGTCATCGCCTGCGCCGCGCATGAACGGAGATCAGCCCGGGAACGGGGCGGAAGAGGGGCGCGAGCCGGTCGGGACGATATATCCCGTTCCGCCGTTCATTGAACGGCACGGTATTCCTCCGATCCTTTTTGCCGCCCTCTGCCTCGCCGTTGTCTTCATTACCTACCAGATCGTGGGCGGGGTCATCTCCCTGTTTCTCTTCGGACAAACCCCGTCCGCGGAGAGCGTCACAGGTCTGCGGATCATCACCGGGCTTGCCCAGGTCTGCCTGGTTCTGCTCCCCGCCATTGCCCTGACGAGGCTCGCGACGCGTGAGCCGAAGGCCTTTCTCCAGCTTCGCCGGCCGGAACTCCGCCTGCTCCTCGTGCCGCTGATCGGCATCATTTCACTCCAGCAGATGCTTCAGGTCTACCTCGTCTTCCAGGACCGGATCCAGCTTCCGCCGGAACTGCAGGGAATTCTGGATCAGCTGAAGGAGGCGATCGAACAGCTGACAAAACTGCTCGTGACCACCCACACGGCCGGAGAATTCCTGCTCGTCATCCTGATCATTGCCGTGGTGCCGGCGCTTGTGGAGGAATTCTTCTTCCGGGGTCTTATCCAGAGGAGTTTTGAGCTTCAGATCGGGCCGGTGTATGCGATCATTCTCGGGGGAATCATTTTTGCCGGATTTCATCTGAATCCCTTCGAATTCATACCGCTTGCAGTTCTCGGCGTATATCTCGGATTTCTCCGCACCTACGGCAGAAGCCTGTGGATTTCGGTCGCCGCGCATTTTTACAATAATCTGTATGCGTGCATCATGGTGTACCTCGGGATGGACAACGGGGTCATCGGAGCGAAGGAGCCGGAGCATCTCCCCACAGGTCCGCTCCTTGTGATTTTCTGGTTTTTCGGGGTTCTGTTTCTTGTTTCGACGCTCTATTTTCTCTCCCTGTCGAAGGCTCTTCATGCGGCACAGCCGGACGAACAGGGTTCTGATCAGCATTAACCCACCGCAAAGGAAAACACCGTGAGCAATCTGGCACAACGCATCGGAACAGCCGTCGTGGCGATACCGGTGATTATCTGGCTCTGCATGACGGGCGGCCTGCCGTTCGCCGCGTTCGTCATCGTCATCTCGGGGGTGGCACTGCATGAATACTTCCGCCTCGCCGCCGCAAAGGGGGCGCGTCCGCTCGTCTTTCCCGGCCTGATCGCCGGGTTTTTCATCAATATTTCGTTCTACCACGTTAAACTGAGATACTGGCTCACCGGTCTGTTCGATCACGCCGGGGTGGCGATTCCGTTCCCGTCGCAGTCCCAGCTGCTGATCATCATCCTTCTCATCACGGTCGTCGTTCTGACACTGATCGAGCTGTTCCGGAACGGTGGATCTGCCATTCTCAATCTCGGCACGACGCTGTTCGGACTCCTCTACATCCCCCTGTTCTTCGGGACATTCATCGGCATACGGGAGGTGTTCCTCCCGGAGGATTTCCCCGTTCTGCGGTATTTTGCCGACGCCTCCGCTCTGCACGATCCTGCGGTGCACGCGGCTATCTACCGCTGGGGCGGGTACACGGTGATTTCGGTCTTCGCGACGATCTGGATCTGCGACACCGCCGCATTTCATGTCGGGTCCGCCGCCGGACGGCACAAGCTTTATCCGCGGGTGAGCCCGAATAAAAGCTGGGAGGGTGCGATCGCCGGATTCATCGCGGCGCTTCTCAGCGCGGCGGCCGCGCGGGCTCTTGTTCTGCCCTATCTTCCGCTTTCGGGAGCCCTCCTCATCGGGGCGATCGTCGGCACCATCGGCCAGCTTGGCGATCTGGCGGAGTCTCTGCTCAAGCGCGATGCCGGTGTGAAGGATTCATCGTCGCTGATTCCCGGTCACGGCGGGGCATTCGACCGGTTCGACAGTTTGCTTTTAGTGGCGCCCTGTGTGTATCTTTATCTCGATTACATTCTTTTCACCTGACGGATCCCGATGCCTTCGAAGCAGATCAAGCTCATCACTCTCGGATGTTCAAAAAACACAGTCGACTCCGAGGTACTGATGCGCCAGCTCGCGGAGAATAACTTCACCTTCGCGGCTGACGGCGAGGATGCCCAGACGGCGGTCATAAATACCTGCGGCTTCATCGAGGCGGCAAAACAGGAATCGATCGATACCATCTGCCATGCCCTCAGGCTCAAGGAGGAGGGAAGGATCGGCAGGGTCATCGTCATCGGATGTCTTTCGGAACGGTACGCGGACGATCTGCGCCGGGAACTGCCCGGCATCGACGCCGTCGTCGGCGCCAACCGGCCCGATCAGGTCATCGAGGCGATCGGCGGGACCTACCGGCATGAGCTGGTGGGAGAACGGATGCTCTCGACCCCCCGGCATTTTGCCTATCTGAAGATCTCCGAAGGATGCGACCGGCCCTGCTCGTTCTGCGCCATACCGCAGATGCGCGGCCGGCATGTCAGCAAGCCGGCCGAACGGGTCGTGCGGGAAGCCGAACGCCTCGCCCTGCTCGGCGTCAGGGAACTGAGCATCATCGCGCAGGACAGCACCTACTATGGGCTCGATCTCACCGGACGGCGCACACTCGCAGATCTCCTGCGACGCCTGAGCGAGGTGGAGGGGATCGACTGGATCCGCCTGATGTATGCCTTCCCGGCAGGTTTTCCTCCCGAGGTGCTCGACGTGATTGCCTCGCAGAGCACCATCTGCAAATATCTCGACATGCCGGTACAGCATTGTTCCGATGCCCTTCTGACCTCGATGAAACGCGGCATCACCGGTGCATCACTGAGAAAACTGATCCAGACGATTCGGGATCGCATTCCCGGCGTCACGCTCCGGACAACGCTCATTGTCGGTTATCCCGGGGAGGGGGAGCGGGAATTCGGGGAGCTGATGGAGTTTGTCGCCGCGATGCGCTTCGACCGGCTCGGCGTGTTTGAGTATTCGCCGGAAGAAGGGACGTCGGCCTATCCCCTCGGGGATCCGGTGCCCGCCGAGGAAAAGGAACGGCGCCGGATGGAGATCATGGCGCTCCAGGAGTCGATCGCCCTCGAAAATAACAAACGGCTGATCGGATCGGATATGAAGATCATGATCGATGAACGCACCGCGACCGGCGGCACCGGACGGACGGAAGCCGACGCCCCGGAAATTGACAATGAGGTGATCGTGACCGCCGGCGCGCCGCTGTCTCCCGGAACACTGCTCGACTGTACCATTACGGACGCCGCGGCGCACGATCTTTCCGCACGGCCTGCCGCCGTCGCTGGGCGGGGGACGGGACAGCGTCAGGCATCGTCGCGTTAACGCGTACAGGAGTTGTATGCGCAGATATCTTTTATTCCCGGTATTTCTTGCAGTGATCGTCAGCGGCCGGTGCGCCGGCCGCCAGGCCGATATGATTGCCGGGCCGGTTACCGATGTGCCCAGAATATCGGTCGATCTCTTCGGATTTCTCACCCCCCGCGGTAACGAGCAGAAGGTCGATATCTACATCGAGGTGCCGTACGAATCGATCCGGTTCCTGAAGCAGGGGGATGTCTTCAGGGCGAAATACCAGATCAGCCTCGATATCCACGATTCGACGGAGAAACTGGTCGATGAGCGTGAGTGGGATGAGACGGCGGAGACCCGGAGCTTCGATGAATCGATTTCGCCGCATGTCGCGAAGCTGAGCCAGAAATCGATCAGCCTCCAGCCCGGCGTATATGAAATCAATGTGCAGGTCACCGATGCGGAAACGAAAAAATCCTCCCAGGTCAAACGGAAGTATTCCTACCGCGATCTTCTGGCGGGGCCGTTCGCGATCAGCGACCTCATGCTCGTCAACGATGTGGATACCTCCACGGGTAAAAAGGTCCTTTCGCCCAATGTCGCGGCGACCATCGGAGACGGACGCAAGGGGGTGACTGTCTTCTTCGAAGCCTACAACCGGGCGTCCCCCGAAAGCATCGCAGTCGTCGGAACCATCCGGGGCACAGTCGGAGAACCGATCCGCCGCGATACGCTGAACGTATGGCTCGACGGAGCCCGGAAATCGGTCATCTTTCCGATCCGCGACACCTCGTTCACGACGGGTGAGTATGCCGCGGTGGTCGACTGTTACCCCCTGCGCGGGGGTGTGCTCCAGACCGGTGACGGCAGCCGGGCATCAGCGGTCAAATCATTTTCCGTCCGATGGCGGGGCATGCCGGGTTCCATATCCGACCTGAATCTGGCGGTCGAGCAACTGCAGTACATTGCCGACAAGGATACGATCGACAGGATGCGTGAAGCTCCCACGGAAGAAAAACGTCGTCTCTTCCAGGCTTTCTGGAAACGCCGGAATCCGAACCCGGCATCCGAAACCAATGAAATGATGGATGAATACTACGCGCGTGTTGCCTATGCCAATCATCATTTCAGTCATTATCTCGACGGCTGGAAAACCGATATGGGAATGATCTACATCATTTTCGGCGAGCCGAGCAACATCGAGCGGCACCCGTTCGAAGTCGATACCAAGCCGTATGAGATCTGGAGCTATTACGAGCAGAACCGTGAATTCGTGTTCATCGATGCAACCGGCTTCGGCGATTACCGCCTCCAGAATCCGCTGTGGGATGTCTGGAGACCGAGAGCCCGGTAAAAGGACCGGCAATGCGATTCCGGATCTTTATCGTATGTCTCCTATGCCCGCTGACCCTCTGCGCTTCACCTTCCCGCATCGCATCCGTCACGTTCAGCGGCAACGCCGCCTTCACTCCGGACGAATTGCTCGGCGTCATTCTGCTGAAACCGGGCTCTGTGGCGACATCCTCCGAACTCCACCGGGAGTGTGAGCGCCTCGAAAAATTCTATCGGGCGGCCGGGTGGCTGAATGCCTCCGTCGCATACGAACAGTTTCCCGCCGGATCCGACAGCATCGCGATCGGTCTCAGATATCAGATTCGGGAAGGGCTCAGATACACCGTCGACACCGTGGAGGCCCGGGGCGCAGGGGCATTCGGAGGTGACACGGTTTCCGCCATCTTCCGTCCCGGGGAGGGAATGTATTTTTCCCAGCAGAGGCTCGAAGAGGAGATCACTGCCCTCGTTACCCTCTATGCTTCTGCGGGATATCCCTTCGCGGCAGTGACCGTCGATTCGCTAAAGTTCGGACAGCGGGGGGGGCCCGGCGGCGTCACCGTCTTCCTGGGAATTGACGAGGGGAGGCTCATCGACATCGATCAGATCCGGATATCGGGTAACACGGAAACCGCGCCGGGGGTCATTCTCCGTGAGCTCCGGATCGGTCCGCACGAGCGCTACGACGAGGAGAAAGTGAAGGATATTCCGTCGCTTCTCATGCGGACCGGCCTGTTTGCCTCGGTCCAGCCGGCCGAACTCTTTTACGATTCCGCGGGAGGCGGGCTCCTCCTGCGGGTAACCGAGGCAAACACCAGCACGTTCGACGCCATCGCGGGGTACACCCCGGCGAACGGCGGTTCGACCTCCGGGTATGTCCACATCGGCATGGGCAACCTCTTCGGAACAGGACGGAAGATGGATATCCTCTGGCAGAGAGACGATTTTTCGTCGCAGGATATCAGACTTTTTTACAGCGAGCCGTGGATTTTCGGTTATCCGATCGGGATAAGCGGAGGACTCAATCAGCGTCAGCAGGATTCCACCTATGTCCGGCGGACCGTGGAAGGGCATGCCGACGTCACCTTCAATCAGTTTCTCCGTTTCGGCGGTTTCATGACGCATACGCTCGTCATCCCTTCGAGCACCCTTGCCGTTCAGCCGGTCGCCGCCAGCAGGACGATCAGTTTCGGACTCTCCCTCCAGTTCGACAGCCGCAACGATCCGGTCAGTCCGACCGGCGGGTTCATGTACGGATCCTCCTATCTCATCGGAACAAAGAAACTCTATGCGGTTTCGCCGGACGGGCAGGTATCCAATCTCGTTCAGACGATGACGGTCGACGCAGAGCTATTCCGTGAGACGATCCCCCGGCAGGTTTTCATGGCAGGTATTCACGGGCGGCAGATCGAAGGGAGCGCGCTCGGTCCCGAAGATTATTTCCGCCTGGGAGGGGCGTCCACGATCAGGGGATACAACGAAAACGAACTGATCGGAAGCCGGGTCGCCTGGATCAATACGGAATACAGATTCGTGCCGGAACGCAGGTCGCATCTTTTTGTCCTGTTTGACCTCGGGTTCACCTCCCTTCCTCCGGCGGTCGGCTCGGGCGGCGGTACGATGAACAGCATGCAGTACGGTTACGGTGCAGGAATACGGACCGATTCGCCGATCGGTTTTCTTACCGTTATCCTTGCCTTCGGAAAGGGGGAGAGTTTCGCCGAGGGGAAGCTTCACATCGGCCTGTTGAACCATTTCTAAGGGAAACCTGTGGACCTGGAATTCGAACGGCGGCACTGGGCGGCGGGCAGACGGTTCATCGCCGGGATCGACGAGGCGGGGAGAGGTCCGCTGGCCGGACCGGTCGTTGCCGCGGCCGTGATTTTTCCGGAGGACGGGGGCATCGACGGGGTCGACGATTCAAAAAAGCTCACGGCGCGGGAACGGGAACGGCTCTTCGACCTCATCCGCGGCGGTGCGCTCAGCATCGGGATCGGCATCGTTCCGCATGACGACATCGACCGGCTCAACATTTTCCAGGCGACGATGAAGGCCATGAGAGATGCCGTCGACGGCCTGTCGCTGATCCCCGACCACCTTCTGGTGGACGGACCGCGGTTCGACGGCGGCTCCATCCCTTCGACCCCGATCATCGACGGGGATGCGAAATGTTATACCATCGCCGCCGCATCCATTATCGCCAAAGTCACGCGCGACCGCATCATGGTCGAGTATGACAGGCGATTCCCGGTCTACGGCTTCGCCCGTCACAAGGGATACGGCACACCGGAACATCTTGCCGCCCTCAAAAAATACGGACCGTGCGAGATTCACCGGAGATCCTTCCGGATGCCCGGGAAGGATGCTTCCTGATGCCGGACCGGACCAGCAGTCTCGGCAGGAAGGGGGAAACGATTGCGGTTGACTATTTGCGGAAAAAGGGCTATCGTATCGTCGGACAGAACTACCGGTTCGGGCGGGGTGAAATCGATATCGTCGCCCTTCTCGAAGGCACCCTTGTCTTTGTGGAAGTGAAAACGCGGCGCACCGCACGGTTCGGCGCGCCGGAGGAAGCCGTGACCCCGAAAAAACAGAACCAGATACGGAAAACCGCGGAAGGATATCTCTTCGAACACGATCTCGACGACCAGTCGTGCCGGTTCGACGTCATCGCGGTATCCTCCCGTCGCGGCACGACCTCGGTGACTCACCTCGAAAACGCATTCTGACCTCTCATCACCCCCGGGCGACCCGATGAACGCGCTCCCCCTCATCCTTGCGGCACTCTGCGTCATGGCGATCGCCTACCGGTATTACAGTGCGTTCATTGCGGCGAAAGTGGTGGCGCTCGACGACAGCCGCCGGACCCCGGCGCACACCCTCACCGACGGTCAGAACTATCTGCCGACCAACAGGTGGGTCCTCTTCGGGCATCACTTCGCCGCCATCTCCGGGGCCGGACCGCTCATCGGCCCTGTCCTCGCGGCCCAGTTCGGTTTTCTCCCCGGCTTTCTCTGGCTCATCATCGGAGTCTGTCTCGGGGGGGCGGTGCACGATTTCGTCATCCTCGCCGCCTCGATCAGGCGAAAAGGACGCTCCCTGGCCGAAATCGCACGGTGGGAAATCAGCCCGACGGCGGGGATCATCGGCTCGGTCGCCATTCTCATCATCGTGATCATCGCCCTCGCCGGCCTCGGCCTCGCGGTGGTCAACGCCCTCAGGGAAAGCCCGTGGGGGACATTTACCATCGCCATGACGATCCCCATCGCCCTCCTTGTCGGTCTCTGGATGTACCGGATCAGGCCCGGCAGAGTGGGGGAGGCAAGCGCCATCGGTGTTGCGGGAATCCTCGCGGCGGTCTTCGCGGGGAGCATCATCGGGCAATCGGCGGCCGGATCCTGGTTTACGCTCTCCCGCGAGGGGATCATTGTCGCGATCGCCGTCTACGGGTTCATCGCCTCCGTCCTTCCCGTCTGGCTTCTCCTGAGCCCGAGGGATTACCTCAGCTCCTACATGAAGCTCGGGACAATCGCCGCCCTGGTGATCGGCGTGGTGGTCGTCCACCCCGAGCTCCGCATGCCCGCAGTCACCGAATTCGTCCGCGGCGGCGGCCCGATCATTCCGGGAAAACTGTTTCCCTTTGTCTTCATCACCATCGCCTGCGGCGCCATCAGCGGGTTCCACGCGCTCGTCTCGTCCGGAACGACTCCCAAAATGCTCGATCGTGAAAGCGACGCGCGGATGATCGGGTACGGGGCGATGCTGATGGAGGGGCTGGTCGGTGTCGTCGCTCTCATCGCGGCGAGCTCGCTCTACCCGGGAGATTATTTTGCGATCAACCTGTCGCCGGAAAAATTTGCGGCGCTCGGGATTCCGGTGAAGAACCTCGCGATGCTCTCGGATCAGGTGGGGGAGGCGGTTGCCGGGCGGCCCGGCGGCGCCGTCTCGCTGGCGGTTGGATTCGCCCAGATTTTCTCGGGCATCCCGGGGATGAAACACCTGATGTCATACTGGTATCACTTCGCGATCATGTTCGAGGCGCTTTTCATTCTCACCACCATCGACGCCGGTACGCGGATTTCCCGGTTTCTGGTGCAGGAATTTGCCGGCCGTATCTGGAAGCCGATGGAGCGCCCGACATGGATTCCCGGAAGCCTGCTCTCGACGGCTCTCGTTGTCTTCCTCTGGGGATACTTCATCTGGACGGGGAGCATCAGCACCATCTGGCCGATGTTCGGAACGGCGAATCAACTGCTGGCGGCTGTTGCCCTCGCCGTCGCCACGAGCGCGATCATCAATGCCGGCCGTGTGCGGTATGTCTGGGTGACCCTGCTTCCGATGCTGTTCGTCTCCACAACGACCCTTCTGGCCGGCTGGGATAACATCGTGGACAATTATCTCCCGCTCACCGACGCACCGGCCACGCGCATGCAGGGTGTCATCGACACCGTGCTGACCGCCGTTATCATGATCTGCGCAGTCCTCATTCTGGTCGAGGCGGCCCGCCGGTGGTACCGTGTGCTGGTGAAACGGGAATTTCAGGTGGACGGGCAGACGGTGGACGGGAAGGATGAACGATTCTCTCCCCCCGAGTTCGGCTGCTGCTGACAGCGGCCGGGAGGCGGATCAGCTGAGGAGGTTTTCCACGATCGTCGAAATACCCTGGCCGACCCCGATGCACATCGTGGCCAGACCGTAACGGGTGCGGCGCCGCTTCATCTCATGGACAAGCGTCGTCAGGATCCGGGCGCCGCTGCAGCCGAGCGGATGCCCGAGTGCGATCGCCCCGCCGTTGACGTTCAGAACCGACTCGTCGATCCCGAGATCCCGGACGACCGCAAGAGATTGCGCCGCAAATGCCTCATTCAGTTCCACCAGCCCGATGTCTCCCATTGCAAGGCCGGATTTCCGGAGAGCCAGCCGGGTGGCGGGAACCGGACCGAGCCCCATGAAGCGCGGATCGACGCCGGCAATTCCCGACGCGGCAATGCGCGCCATCGGCTCGATCTTCAGCCTGCGGGCGGTCGCTTCCGAGGCGATCAGAAGTGCCGAGGCGCCGTCATTCAGTCCCGAAGAATTTCCCGCGGTGACGGTCCCGTTCTTTCTGAATATCGGAGGAAGCTGAGCGAGTTTCTCCATCGAGGTGTCGCGCCGGGGCCCCTCGTCCTGCGCAACGGTTCCCCCTTCGGCGGATTCGACCGGGATGATCTCCTCCCTGAATTTTCCGGCATCTTCGGCGTCGACGGCTTTCCGGTGGCTGGCGAGGGAAAACCGGTCCTGCTCCTCCCGTGTGATGCCGTACCGCTCTGCAATATTTTCGGCGGTTTCACCCATCGATTCAAGCGGAAAACGTGCGCTCATGCGGGGGTTGGGGTAGCGCCACCCGAGTGCGGTATCATAAGCGACCTGATTGCCGAAGCTTCCGTCCCGGTTTTTCGGAAGCGAATAGGGGGCGCGGCTCATGCTCTCCACGCCGCCCGCGATGAGCAGGTCCGCGTCGCCGGACCAGACAGCCCGGGCGCATTGGATGACGGCTTCGAGACTCGATCCGCACAGCCTGTTGACGGTGACGCCGGGAACGCTGTCGGGAAGCCCGGCCAGCAGAAGCCCCATCCTGCCGACATTCCGGTTGTCTTCACCCGCCTGATTTGCACAGCCCCAGATCACATCCTCCACCAGTCCGGCAGGGACGCCTGTTGTGCTGATGAGGGCGCTGATGACGGCAGCACTGAGGTCATCAGGCCGGACGGAGCTGAGCTGGCCGCGGTATTTGCCTACCGGGGTGCGGACTGCCGCGAGGATCAGCGCGTCGGGACGTAAGGAGTTCATCGTCGGGATCTGCCCGCCGGTGAGGGAGGGACGCTCAGGGCGTCGGCCGCCTGGTGATGAGCGAGAAAAACCGCACCTCCAGGGTGGGGAGATTTTCCTGGTCGGTCCGGATGTTGATATTGCCCCGGGTCGTACCGGGTTCCTTGCCCGAAAAAGTGGCCAGGAGAGTGAGGGTCTCTCCCGAGGCAAGGGCTTTCTTGTCCATCTGGAGTTTCACGAGAGGGGAGGTCGATTCCGCGGAGAGGATGCGGATCGGACCGGAACTGATGTTCTGAATCGATACGGTATCGGTGACGGACGAGTCCGGGGTGGACCGGAAGACGATGTATTCCGGGTCGATGGCAAAGACCCGCACCACGTTCGCGGTGAACACGATCCGGACATTCGGCTGGGTCGGATCGTTGGTGTTCATGGTGACCGCTTTGTCGACAATGCCGGAGAAGCGGGATGAGTTGAAGGTGATCGTCAGGACCGTGCTGTCCCGGGGCGCTATTTTATCGTGGCCGAGAAGGGTTCCGGTACAGCCGCACGAGGCGCTCAGCTTGGAAATCTCAAGCGTGTCGGCGCCGATGTTCAGGAGGGTGACGTTTTTGACGAACTTGCGGCCGGTGTAAATGAGGCCGAAATCGAGATTCATCCCCTCCCGGACCACGAGAGATGCCTGCGGGAATGCGCCCGACGACAGAGCAAGGCAGAGCAGTGTCGGTATGACGATGCGGCGGATGCTTTTCATCGCGGTTCTACTTTCTGTTGACCCAGGCGAAGAAGGAGATGTCGATTTTGGGATCGGTGGGATGATCGGTTGTTATTTCCACCACCCCCTGGAACTGGCCCGATTTTTCGGGGGTGAACACCGCCTGCATTTCTGTTTTTTCTCCCGGCATGAGCTCATTTTTCATGAAGCTGATCTTCAGGAGGGGGTTTTTCGATTCCACGGAGAGGATCTTTACCGGATTTTTGGACGAGGGATTGAAGACGGTCACCATCCGGGTCGCGGCAGAATCGACCTTCATGTCGTTGAACGAAATCATCTTCGGATCGAACGTCAGCACGTCCATGATGTTCGTCGTGAAGGTGATCGTCACTTTCGGATTGCTCGTGTCGTTCGAGGAGATGTAGACCTGTTTGGATACCTGGCCGGTGTAGTTGTGGGTGTCGAAGGCAATGGAAAGCTGACCCGTCTGGTTGGGCCCCAGCCGCTTGTCGACATCGGTCATCATCGCGGCGGTACACCCGCATTGCGTCCTCACATCGGTAATGCGGAGGGTATCGGAACCGGCATTCCGGACTTTGATGATTTTTTCGGCCTTCTTGCCGTGAAATACATCGCCGAAATTCAGCATCGTGCCGTCGACGACCTCAATTTTGGGCTGTGCGAAGGCCGAAATGAGGGGACAGAGCGCGGCTGCGAGGATGATCAGCAGTGTGCGTTTCATGAACGTGGACTCCGTGAAGTGATTGTTATAGAACTAAGTATAAGAAAGATGCCCGACTAATTCAAGTTCACGAAAACCGGGTCTGGAGGGCCAGCTGGCGCAGGAGGGGGGCGGTGCGGTACCGCTCCTCACCGAGATCCCGGGCGAGCGCATCGAGGACCGCGACGATTTCCGATGCTCCCACCTTTTCGATGAGCTCAACCGGCCCGGCAGGGTACCGCGCCCCGAGCTTCATCGCCTTGTCCAGATTTTGCGGCGACGCCGCCTGTTCGGTCAGGGCGAACGCGGCCTCGTTAATCAGCATACAGATGATGCGGGGGAACACCATCCCGATCCTGTCCTGGACAATTCTGAACGATTTCCCGCAGCGGCCCAGAATTTCTCCGGCTTCCGCAATCCGTTCGCGGGAGGTCAGAGTCCCCGGCGCGATCTCGGTCAGCCGGTTGCCGATGAATCCGGGGAGCGCTGAAATGCCGACCAGCCGGCCGGGGTTCCTCAGCCACCCCGCCTGCTCGTCCACGGTGACGGTCACCGACGAGGAGAAGATGACGCGCGCAGAAGGGACCGATCGCTCGATCGCCCGGAGGTTTTTCTTTTTGCGTTCACGGTCGAGGTTGGTGACTTCGAAGGCACAAAGGGCACTGCGGGCTCCAGCGGACCCGGGAGCGCCGGTGAGGAATCCCGCGCTCCGGCAGACATCGGCGAGCTCCTTCCTGAGGCGGTCGTCTCCGGTAATCACGATCCGCTCCTGCCGCCGGGTCATCGCATCGCCCCGCCGCTGTCGGTCGCAACAGACTTGAATATCCACCCGTGCGGATCGAATACGACGGAATCGGGTGCGGAGGGAGTGTCGAACCGGACCTCCTGATTCGCGAGACTGTCGATGAACGTCCGGTATGCGGCCGCTCCGTGGGTATACATGCCGATCTCCACAGGCATCCGGTACGGATGGTTTGCGGCCCCTTTCTGCCGCAGGGAAACTGCGACACGGCGGCCGGTGCGGCCCGGCTCGTCCTTCCACGAGAACTGGTACAGAGGCCTGTCCGACGAATCGGGGGGTGCTGAGAGCCATTCATCAAAAAACCATCGAAGCGGTTTTCCGTAAATCTTCTCGGCGATCCCGATGAAATCGGCGGTCGTGGCGCTCCCATAGCGGAGCCGCGGGTCGCGGATGTAACTCCGGAGGATATCGAAGAAGACCTGGTCGCCCACGACGCCGCGAAGCATGTGCAGGACGAGCGCTCCCTTGAGGTAGACCGACAGTGCGAAACAATCCCAGAAGACGGTATCGGATTTTGCGATCACGGGAGATCTGTATGAGCCGGGCGGAACACTCGCCCAGAGGTTGACATACCGACGGTATTTTTCCGGTCCCCCTTTGTATTCGGCGTAGAGCGCTTCCGTGTATGTGGCGAAGCCTTCGTTCAGCCAGGTGTCGTGCCATGTCTTCGGTGAAATGAGATCACCCCACCAGTGATGCGCCGTCTCGTGGATATACGTCATCCTGTTGGTTCCGGTGCCATTGATGATGGAGGCGGAGATACTGCAGAGCGTCTGGTTTTCCATCGTCAGATCGCCGTCCACCTCCGCATACCCGAACTTTTCATCAAGGAAGGGATATTCACAGAATGTCCGTGAAAGGAAGTGGAGGACCGAGTCGGTTTCCCGGAAATCGGCGGCGGCTTTTTGAGAATCGGCGGGATAGGCGTAAATGACGACCGGCATCGAACGGCCGTTTTCCGCATGGTATTCGGAACGGGATTCCGTGTAGGGTGCGACGGCTACCGACACGAGGTATGTCGCCACGGGATAGGAGGTTTCCCATCGGTACGTCGTTTTTCCTTCACGGGTGTCGGCGCTTTTCAGGAGACCGTTGGAGACCGCTTTCAATCCCGCCGGGACGGTGACCGCAATCGTTACGGGCGCCTTGTCGGAGGGAAGATCCTTGCAGGGCCACCAGCGCCGCGCGTAGAACGGCTCGCTGATGGTGGCAAGCCGCTGGTACCGTGCTGTGTCGGGGACATAGACCCCGCCGTCGTCATACTGGCCGGTGAAGATCGAATGGCCGTGATAATATGTGACAAGATCGGTGCGGATGCCGGGGGAACGCGGCGCCGGGAAAAACACCTCGAGGGAGTCGCCCTGCCGGCGGAAGCGGAGCGGCCGGTCCGCCAGGAGAACGGAGTCAATGACCATCGCCCGCGAGGAGGCGTGGTAGACGCAGGATGAAAGCGGTTCGACGGGCTCGATGCTCATGACGACGTGCCCGGAAAACGTTTTTGAGGGGATGTCGAAAGAGACCGCGATATCGTAATGGCGTACGCGGTACCGGTCGAACGGAGAACCCGATCCGCCGGGAAGCGCGGAGGCCGAGGTGATGACGAACAGCATCAGCAGAAGTACGGTGCGGTGGCTGATCATGACGGGTAGCGGTAAAATCCTTTCCTGGTTTTCCGGCCCAGAGAGCCGGCGTCCACCATCATTTTCTGCAGGGGGTGCGGGCGGTACCGGGGCTCGCCGAACGTCTGTTCGTACATCGATCGGGTCACGGCATAATTCACGTCGATGCCGATGAGATCCATCAATTCGAACGGTCCCATCGGGAATCCCCCTTCTTCCCGGACGATGGCATCAATATCCTCGACCGGTGCGATTCCCTCTCCGAGGATCCGGAGCGCCTCGCCGTAGAACGGCCGTGCCACGCGGTTGACAATGAAGCCGGGGATGTCGCGGGCGGGGATCGGCGTTTTTCCGAGCCGTGTCACGAGGGAAGAAGCGTGCCGGAATGTCTCTGCGGAGGTGCGGGCCCCGCGAACCACTTCCACCAGTTTCATCTGAAGAGGGGGGTTGAAGAAATGGAGCCCGATGACACGCTCCGGCGTCCGGACGGCGGATGCGAGAGCGGTGACGGAGAGGGATGACGTGTTCGTGGCGAGAATGCAGTCGGGGCGGATTGCGGTTTCGAGATCGGCCAGGAGCTTCTGCTTCGCCGAAAGATCCTCGATGATCGCTTCGATCACGAGATCGCACGAGGCGAGCGGGCCGGAGGCCGTTTCGAAGGCGAGCCGCGACAGAGCTTCCGCCATGGATTGCTGGGTTATTTTTCCCTTCTCCGCGGAAGCGGCCAGGGAGCTCTCGATCCGGCGTTTCCCATCGGCGAGGAGGAGGTCTGTCCGGTCGGACACGGTGACGCGGAGACCTGCGAGGGCGGCGACGGCGGCAATGCCGCTTCCCATCGTGCCAGCTCCGATGACGCCGATCGTTTCGATCATCCGGGTATGACGGAATCTTCCGGTATTTTTTCCCAGTCCGGGGTCCAGGCCGGAACGACCAGGCCCCATTTCTCGGCGTTTTCCCGTACCTCGGCCTCGAACGTCCGGCGGACGTCGTGATTGTCGCGCTTTTTCAGGCCGAGGTCGCGGTATCGGCCGTTCTTTCTGGAATTGGGTCTGCCGAAGATCGACATCACCCTGGGCCACCACCGGTTGAACGATTCCTGAACTTCCTTACGGGTTTTCGGATCGGTGGCGAGGAGTTTGACCCAGTAGTCGCCGTGGGCGATGTGGGTTTTTTCTTCCTTGAAGATTCTGTCGATTTCCCTTCTCCACGGGCCGAAAGAACATACTTTGACGTCCTCGAGCTGGTGTCCGGCGCCGCGGTCCATAAGAAAATTGAACATGACGAAGTCGGCCCAGGAATCAATGGGGTAGTAGAAGATGTTCACCCGCTTGTCCCCCGAGGCCCTGTCGGCGCCGAGGTTGAGCGAATCGTCGACCCTGAAGGTGAAATCCATTTTTTCAACCCAGTCGTCGACGCCGAAACGGAGATCCTCAAGGAGCCGGTACATGGCGCGACCGTGGCGGACCTCATCGCGGACGATGCCGGAGACGACGAGCATTTCTTCGGTCGTGGGGGCTTTCATGATCCAGGGAACGTATCCGAATCCTCCCGCCAGTTCCGAATCGGCTTGCTGGAGCATGAGGTTGGTGAGGTGTTCGTAGTATTCATCGCTCATTTCGTCGATCGATTCGATCGATTCGTGACGGCCGAGCTTCTCCAGCATGATTTTTTCCCGTACTGAGGCGGGAACGGTTGACGGATTGCCGGGCATAGCGTGACTCCTCCAGAAGAACGAGACATTCGGCCGGTCTGATGCCGGTCCGGGATAGTTGATTAGGCGATGAGAATCGTGGATAACTTAAATAAAAACGGGATGAAAATCAACGTTTTGTGCCTCTGTGGTTTGCTTCTCCCGGCCTATTCAGCTATATTTCCCGTACCTTATGAAACAGTCGGTTCTCATCATCGGCATTGCGGGGGGGACCGGATCGGGAAAAACGACGGTTACCCACAGGATTCTCGAGCATTTCGATGATCGCTCGGTGATCGTTCTCCGGCATGATTATTACTACCGGGATCTGGATTCCTTCCGCGGGGTCACGCCCGACCGGATCAATTTTGATCATCCCGATGCCCTCGAAACCGGCCTTCTCATCGAACACCTTCGTCTCCTGAAGGCGGGGAACTCCATCCGACAGCCAGTCTACGATTATGCGACCTACCGGCGTCTGCCGGAGGCGGTCACCATTCACCCCAAGAGCGTTGTCATTGTGGAAGGCATCCTCATCTTCGTCGAAAAGGAACTGCGCGAGCTGATGGACATCAAGATTTTCGTCGATACCGACGCCGACGAACGTCTGCTCCGCCGCATCCGCCGCGATGTCCTGGAGCGGGAGAGATCCATCGAGTCGGTCATGGCACAGTACACGACGACGGTGAAACCGATGCACCTCGAGTTTGTCGAGCCGAGCAAGCGATGGGCGGACGTCATCATCCCGAAGGGAGGGGAGAACCTTGTGGCGATCGATATGGTGGTGACGAAACTGCGCCAGCTGATCGGATCGGGCGGTTCCACACTCCGCTCCACCACCCCGTCAAGTTGATTCTGGCTCCGATAATAGCTATATTTTTGAATAATTAACCAGAAATGCTCCTGAGCAGTATGCGAACATCCCTTCCGCGTGAAATTCCGCACGGGCGGCAGTTTCTTCAGACGCACTACCGGAAAACGCAGCTTTCCAACGGACTCCGTGTGGTGACCGAGCAGATACCGTATGTCCGGTCGATCTCGGTCGGCGTCTGGATCAATGTTGGATCGCGGGATGAATCATCCGGTCAGAACGGCATCTCGCATTTTCTGGAGCATATGGTGTTCAAAGGGACCGAACACTATTCGATCCGCCGGATCGCACAGAGCATCGAGCAGGTGGGGGGATATCTGAATGCCTTCACGACCAAGGAACACACCTGCTATTACGCAAGAATTCTGGATGATTACCTCGAAGAGGCACTCGACGTCCTCTCGGACCTGGTCCGGTATCCGCTCTTCCCGCAGAAGGAGCTGGAAAAGGAGAAAGGGGTCATCCTCGAGGAACTGAAGAACATCGAGGACGACCCCGACGATCTGATCCACGATTATTTCGACAAGAATATTTACCGGAATCATCCGCTCGGCTATCCGATTATCGGACGCGCAGAGACCATCGGCGGATTCCGGCGGTCGGATCTGCGGAAGTACGTCGCCGGTCATTACACTCCCGACCGGATGATCGTTGCGGCGGCCGGAAATCTGAGGCACGAAGAGGTGACGGAGCTCGCGGAACGCTATTTCGGTTCGATGAAACCGGCCTCCGGCGGCGGACGACGCACGGCGGGCCCGCGCACGCTGAAGCCGCGGAAGGAAATCTTCGAAAAGCCGATCGCACAGGCGCATCTCTGCACCGGGACGATCGGGTATCATGTGAAGAGCCGCGCCCGGTATCCGTACCTGGTGCTCAACTCCCTTCTCGGGGAGGGCATGAGCTCGCGTCTGTTCCAGAACATCCGGGAAAAGTACGGGTTCGCCTACAACGTCTACTCGTTTGCAAATCTCCTGAGCGATACCGGCTGTTTCGGCATCTACATCGGGACCGATGTCCGCCACATCGACCGGTCGCTCCGTCTGATCGAGACCGAGCTTGGAAAGCTGGCCTCAAAACCGGTGACTCCTTCCGAACTCAGGAGAACCAAGGCACAGCTGAAGGGGAGCATGATGCTGGGACTCGAAAGCATGTCGAACCGTATGATGCGCCTCGGGAGCGGCGAGATTTACTTCGGCGAGTATCTCTCGCTCGATGAGGTTCTCACGCACATCGAGGCGGTGACCATCGACGACGTCGCCGACGTGTCGAGGAAACTGTTCCGGCCGGACCAGTTTTCGACGGTGATCATCCGGCCGAAAAGCGGTGCGCAGACGGCTGCCGCAGCAACGGCGGCCTGATCGGAAACGGTTCCCTAAGGCATACCACCATGATTACGACAGATGCCCTCAATAAAAACCTCCTCAAAGCCGAATATGCGGTTCGCGGACCGATCGTGATCCGCGCACAGCAGTTGGAGGAGCAGGGCTGTAAGATCATCTACTGCAACATCGGCAATCCGCAGGCGCTCAAACAACAGCCGCTCAGCTACCTCCGCCAGGTGATGAGCCTTCTTGAATATCCCGCTCTCCTGGAGAACCCCGCGGCTCTGCGCGGTTACCCCGGCGATATCGTCGAGCGGGTCAGGATGATTCAGAAGAAAAATCCGCACGGAACCGGAGCATATTCACAGAGCGCGGGGGTTCCATTTATCCGTCAGGCGGTGGCGGATTTCATCGCCCGCCGCGACGGGATCCCCGCACGACGGGAGTCAATCATCCTGACCGACGGGGCGAGCAAAGGCGTCCAGGCGTCGCTCCTGGCCCTTCTGCGGAATCCGAACGACGGCATCATGATTCCCATTCCCCAATATCCTCTCTACAGTGCGACCATTGCGCTTTACGGCGGCCGGCAGATCGGCTATTATCTCGACGAGGGAAACGGCTGGCAGCTGAGCGAATCGATTCTGACGGAGAGCATCGAGCAGGCGCGGCGCGACGGGATACACCCGGTGGCGATTGCGGTGATCAATCCGGGCAACCCGACCGGCGCGGTACTGAGCGCCGACAACATCAGGATGATCGTCGAATTCGCCCGCAGGCATTCCCTGGTGATCCTGGCCGATGAGGTCTATCAGGAGAACGTCTACCGGCCCGGACTCCGGTTCAGATCGTTCGCCCGCATCATGCATGAGATGAAGGCGGAGGATGTGACGCTCTTCAGTTTCCACTCGGTCTCCAAAGGTTTCCTCGGCGAGTGCGGCCACCGCGGGGGGTATCTCGAAATGCGCAATATCCCGCCGGCGGTGCTGGATGAAATGATCAAACTGCAGTCCATCAGTCTCTGCGCGAATCTGCCCGGCCAGATCGCGACCTACATGATGGTTGCGCCTCCCCAGCCCGGCGATGAGAGCTACGAAGTGTATCAGAAGGAGCGGGAGGGCATTCTCTCGGCCCTGAAACGGAAGTCAGAACTGCTCGCGAATGCGTGCAACCGGATTGAAGGGCTCTCGGTGGAAATCCCGCAGGGGGCCATGTATGCGTTCGTGAAGCTGGAACTTCCTCCTGAAAAGGGGATCGATCCCGCCCGGATGAGTCCGGCGGAGCGGCTGAAGTATGAGAGCAGGCGGGATTTCGATTACTGTATGGCTCTCCTCGAGGAGACCGGCATTTGTGTGGTCCCCGGCTCCGGATTCGGGCAGATGCCCGGGACGCTCCATTTCCGGACAACTTTTCTCCCCCCCCAGGAGGAATTGGAAGAATTTGCCCGGCACATAGGCGAATTTCATAAAAATTACTGCCAGCGGATCGTGCATCCGCATGAACTCTCTCATGCATGACGCACATTGAGGACCGCGGAACAGCTGTCATCCCGCAGGACATGAACCAGGTGAACATCAGACGGACAGAGTGTCAATGCCAAAGATAACGATAGACGGAAAACAGATCGAAGCCGAAACCGGAAAGACGATCATTCAGGCCGCGCTGGAAAACGGGATGCAGATACCGCATTTCTGCTGGCATCCGAAGCTTTCCGTCGCGGGCAACTGCCGCATCTGCCTCGTGGAAGTGGAGAAGATGCCCAAGCTCGCGATCGCCTGCTCGACCCAGGTCGGCGACGGGATGATCGTGCACACCGATTCACCGAAGGTGATCAACGCCCGCCAGGCCGTCATGGAATTTCTCCTGATCAACCATCCTCTTGACTGCCCGATCTGCGACGAGGCGGGAGAGTGCAAACTGCAGGATTACGCCTACACTTACAGCGAAGGGGTGAGCCGGTTCGATTTCGCAAAAAACCGGAAACCCAAGCGGGTGCCGCTCGGCCCGCGCGTTATGCTGGATACGGAACGCTGCATCATGTGCTCCAGGTGCATCCGGTTCTGCGACGAGATTGCAAAAAAGCCCCAGCTCGTCTTCACCAAGCGGGGCGATCATGTCGAACTCACCACCTTTCCCGGGACCGAGCTGGATAATCCGTATTCGATGAACACGATCGATATCTGTCCGGTCGGCGCTCTGACGAGCAGGGATTTCCGGTTCAGATCGCGCGTCTGGGAGATGTCCTCCACCGACACGCTCTGTGTCGGTTGTGCCCGGGGATGCAACATCAAGATGTGGGTGAGGAACAACGAGATCCTCCGTCTCACACCCCGGCACAACCCGTCGGTGAACGACTACTGGATGTGCGATCACGGCAGGCTGAACACCTTTCCCTCCGTCAACGATGCCTCACGGGTGAAGAGCCCGATGATCCGGCGAGAACGGGAGCTGGTGGAGGTCGGCTGGGACGAAGCGCTCTCGGCCGTTGCCGTCGGTCTGAAAGGGTACAAGAAATACGAAATTGCGGGAATAGCATCCCCCTTTGCGACGAACGAGGATAATTACCTGTTCGGCAGACTGCTCTCTCATCTCGGGACCCGGAAAGTCGATTTCCGACGCTACACCGATCCCGGCAGTGCCGATGCACTTCTGGTCCACGCGGACAAGACGCCCAACAGCGCGGGCGTTGTGGAGGTCGGCGCGGTACCGGACGATCCGACCGGCAGTTTTGATGGTATTCTGAACGGGATCCGCGAAGGCACGATCAAGGCGGTTTACGTCATCGATGAGATGCTCGCGACCGATCCCGCGGTTCTGGAAGCGCTGGCAAAAGTCGATTTTCTCGTTGTGCACGCCGGCAATCATAACGCCCTCACGGCGCTTGCCGATGTCGTGCTGGCCTCCGCGACCTATGCGGAGAAGAACGGCACGATGGTCAACTGCGACGGCCATGTCCAACGGATCAGGCCGGCCGTGGCAACCCTCGAGCAGGAGCGGTCGATGGACGGCTTCTCGATGAGCCGGCTCGACAGGTTCGGCGCTCCGAACGACCGGTGGATGAAGGGACCGCGGCGGGATGCGCGCCCGACGTGGCGGATCTGTCTCGGAGTCGCGAACGCGCTCGGCGCGAAATGGCGCTACGCAACAGCGGAGGAAGTTTTCACCGAAATCGCCTCGACCAGGGAATTCTTCAGGGGGATGTCCTACCTCAGGATCGGTTCGAAGGGAACAGCCGTGAAAAAACCGACAGTCACAGTCAGCAGTCTGAAACGATAATGGAAACGATCATCTCCTGCGGAAAGGTGGTTCTGGTGCTGGGCGTCCTGCTCGGCGTCGTGGCGTATGTCGTGCTCGTCGAGCGCCGGGTTGCCGCGGCGATCCAGAACAGGATAGGCCCGAACCGGGTCGGCTGGCAGGGTCTTCTCCAGCCGCTCGCCGACGTCGTCAAGCTTGTGATGAAGGAGGACATCGTGCCGAATCCGGCGGACCGGTTTGTGCACGATCTCGCGCCGATCATCTCGATCGTCATCGCGATGACGACCTTTGCCGTCGTGCCGTTTGGCGATCACATCGCCCTCTTCGGCCGCGACATCAAACTCCAGATCGCCGATGTGAACATCGGGATTCTGTTCATCCTTGCGCTGACCTCGGTCGGGGTGTACGGCATCACGCTCAGCGGATGGTCGTCCAACAACAAATATTCGCTCCTCGGCGGTATGCGTTCCTCCGCCCAGATGATCAGCTATGAACTTGCGATGGGCCTGTCGGTCATCGGGGTGGTCATGATTGCGGGCAGTCTTCAGCTTGACAGGATCGTCGCGGCGCAGGAGGGATGGCGGTGGAACATTGTTCTCCAGCCGCTGGGATTCGTCACGTTCGTGGTCGCGGCGTTTGCGGAGACCAACCGTCTCCCATTCGATCTTCCGGAGGCGGAACCGGAGCTGGTGGGAGGATATCACACCGAATACAGCGGGCTGAAATTCGGGCTCTTTTTTCTTGCCGAATATGCGAACATGGTGACCTCGAGCGCGATCATCACGACGCTGTACCTCGGCGGCTGGCAGCTGCCGTTCGTGCACGCCTTCGGCTTTTCCCCGATCGTCGTTTCCCTTCTGCAGGTCGGGGCATTCTGTCTGAAGGTCGCACTGTTGATTCTCTTCTTCATCGTCATCCGCTGGACGATACCGAGATTCCGGTACGATCAGCTGATGAACCTGGGGTGGAAGGTGATGCTCCCGGTTTCCCTGCTGAATGTGTTTCTCACCGGCATCGTTCTTCTTGCATCATGAGGATTGCATCGTTCCATATCATCCGGTCAGAAAGGGCCTTATGAGTTCCGAACATCATCTGCCGATCATTCACGCAAAGGATCTTTCGATCTGGGATAAAATCTACATCCCCCAGATCGTGCACGGCCTTTTTCTGACTCTCTCGCAGGTGTTCCGGCCGAAGTTCACCCGGCAGTACCCCGAGGAACGGTGGGATCCGCCCGCCTCGTTCCGCGGCCGCCCGGTTCTTGTGGAGGAAAAGGGCGTCGAGCGCTGTGTGGCCTGCGGACTCTGCGCCCGGGTCTGCCCGGCTCTCGCCATCGAAGTCCAGGGATCCGAAACGGAACTCTGGAAGGAACGCTATCCGGTCAAGTTCGAGATCAACATGCTTCGGTGCATCTTCTGCGGATTCTGCGAGGAGGTCTGCCCCGAAGAAGCGATCGTCATGAGCAACGAGTACGAGCTCACCTTCACCCATCAGGAGGATGCGGTGTTCGGTAAGGAGAAACTGCTCACCTCCGCACAGACCCTTGCACCGCGGCTGGAGTATCTGAGAAAAAACCGCTGATGCATTTTCCCCACGATCTTTTCCGGGACTGACAGGCACCGCGGGCATATGAAACGGCGCGCCTGTCGGTTTCTCCGCCTTCTTACGGTGGCGGCCGTTCTTGCCGCTTCGCCGCTCTCCCTCAGAGCCCAGCTTTCCATGCCGTGCCGCATGTTCGACCTGCCCAACGGCCTGCACGTCATACTGCACGAGGATCACACCGTCCCGGTTATCGGCGTCAACCTCTGGTACCATGTCGGATCGGCCCGGGAACGTGCGGGACGCACCGGCCTGGCGCATCTGTTCGAACATCTGATGTTTGAAGGTTCCGGCCATGTTCCCCTGGGCAGATTTGATGAATGGCTCGAAGCCGCGGGCGGGGACAACAATGCTTCCACGTCGGTGGATCGAACCAATTATTTTGAATCAGCGCCTTCGAATGCGCTCGACCTCACCCTGTTCCTCGAATCGGACCGGATGGCGTTCCTGGTCGATTCCATGACCCCGGCGAAAGTGGATATACAGCGCGATGTGGTGAAAAACGAGAGGAGGGAAACGTACGAAAATCAGCCGTACGGCGAAGCGTGGCTTCTGCTGGACGAAAACCTGTTCCCCCCCGGGCATCCCTACCATTCTCCGGTGATCGGATCGATGGACGACCTGACCGCCGCGACGTACGACGACGTCGTCGGATTTTTCCGGCGATACTACATCCCGTCGAATGCCAGCCTCGTCATAGCAGGCGATATCAATCCGGAGGAAGCCCGGAAGGCGGTCACCCGCTGGTTTTCCGACGTCCCGGCCGGCCCTCCCGTACAGCCGTTGAATGCTCCACTTCCGCGTCTGACCTCTGAACGCCGCCTTGTCGCCGAAGACCGCGTACAGCTCCCGCGGCTGTATATGGCATGGGCCACCCCGGCCCAGTTTGCTCCCGGAAACGCCGAGCTCAATGTCCTGTCGCTCATTCTCGCCGGAGGGAAAAACTCACGTCTGTACCGGCGCCTCGTGTACGACCTCCGCATCGCCCAGGACGTCACCGCGTTTCAGGAGGAAAATGAGCTCTCTTCGAAATTTTACATCGTCGCGACGGCACGCGAGGGGCACACCCTCGGAGAACTGGAACGGATCATCGACGCCGAACTCGGGAATTTGTCGGGGATTTTACCCGACCGGCGCGAGATCGCTCGGGCGGTGAATACCATCCAGGCATCGTTCGTCGACCGGATGGAACGGATGTATGATCGTGCGGATCAGCTCAACGCGTACTTCACCGCAACCGGCAATCCGGATTATTTCGCGGAGGATCTCGGCCGATACGGAAAGCTCGACCCTGACGGTATTTCTGCGGCGGCAAAAAAATATCTCGACCCGGCGGTTCGGGTCGTGCTGAGCGTCGTTCCCGCCGGCCGGAAGGACCTTGCCGCGGAACCACCGGAAGGGGGGAAGTAGGATGATTTCCTGGAGACTGCTGATCGCCGCCGCCGGCATTCTGGTAGTGTGTGGATCCGCTCCCGGCCAGAAGCCCGACAGAAGCGCTCCCCCTCCTCCGGGTCCATTGCCCGAACTGCATCTGCCGGCGGTTCAGCATGCGACCCTCTCCGGCGGCATCCCTGTGGTCCTCCTCGAAAAACACAATCTTCCGCTCGTGCAGATCGAGGTTGCCGTCAAAGGGGGAGTCGCTGAGGACCCGCCGGGCAAGGCGGGGGTTGCCAGCCTTACCGCGACGATGATGCAGGAAGGCGCAGGCGGGCGGGATGCGCTCGCGTTCGCTGATGCGGTCGATTTCCTCGGTGCGACGCTCACCGCCTACGCAGGATGGCATACGAGCGGCGCATCCCTCCATACCGTCTCCGCCCATCTCGATTCGGGTCTCGTCCTGCTCCGCGACATGGTCCTTTCCCCCCGGTTCCCGGAGGAGGAACTCGGCAGGAAGCGGACCGAACTGCTGACTTCCATCGCGCAGTGGCACGACGACCCCTCCGCGATCGCATCCGTGCTGTTTCACGTCACGGTTTTCGGTCCGGATCATCCGTACGGACGGCCGACCACCGGAATGGAATCGAGCATACGCGCCATCACCACCGCAGATCTCCGCAGTTTTCACGATTCTTGGTTTCAGCCCGGCAATGCGACAATTCTTGTCGTGGGCGATATCAGGATGGACGACATACTGCCGAAGCTGGAACGGCTGTTTTCGGGCTGGGCGCCGGGGAAAGTCGCGCCGCGCGTTCCATATCCGGCTCCGCATCGGCGGCCGACCGCAATTTATCTTGTCGATAAACCGGGTGCGGCACAGTCCGAGATCATGGCCGGCTCCATCGGGATCGAACGGAAGTCGCCGGACTATTTTGCCGTCCAGGTCATGAACGATATCCTTGGCGGGTCATTCACCTCCCGGCTCAATCAGGACCTCCGGGAAACGCACGGATATACCTACGGGGCGTCCTCATCGTTCGAAGCGCGGCTCTCTCCGGGTCCCTTTGTCGTCAGGACCGCCGTTCAGACCGCGGTCACTGCGCCGGCACTCGCCGCCCTTCTTCTCGAACTGCGGGCGATCCGGGATCCGGTGACGCCCGATGAACTTTCGCGGGCGGAGAATTATCTCACCCTCCGCTATCCGCAGAATTTCCAGTCGGTCGACGGCATTACATCGCGCCTCTCCGAACTGGTGACGTACGGCCTGCCGGACGATTACTTTAATTTGTACGCGGACCGCATCCGTTCGGTCGGCGGGGAAAATGTCAGGGCGGCGGCGATGCGCTGCGTCGTCCCCGATTCCCTCACGATCGTCATTGTGGGTGACCGGTCGCTGATAGAATCCGGACTCGATTCCCTCCATCTGGCGCCCATCCATATCCTTTCGGTCGACGAAGTCCTCGGACCTGTCCCCAAAACCGGCAGGGACGACTGATTTTTTCCCCCACCGTTGAAGAATTCTGCACCTTCACGGAAGGATGTATAAGCACATCTTGACATTCAGTCAATTTCTGCTAAATTTTGTAGTATTAAGGCGTTAACGCCGACATCATCCATCATCGTTCCCGAGGGGTCTGCATGTCATTTTTCCAGCGTCTCTCTGCTGTTGTGTTTATTTTTATTCTCTTGTTCTCCTCCCGTTTGCCTGCCCAGTTTCCGGTCTGGAACAAAGATTTCAACGGTCTCGGTATCTCGGTGGGAATCAATCCCTACAACGGCAATACCGCATACAGCCAGGGCAACGACCTCGGACTCTATGTCACGCGGAACGGCGGGGCAAGCTGGTCGCTGGTAAATGCCTCGATCCCGTATGAAACCCGGGAGATCATCGTTCATCCGAACGATACGTCGACCATTTTTGTCGTCAATTTCAGCGACGGTCTTTACCGTTCCACAAACGGGGGCGCCACGTTCACCCTGGTCCTCAACAATTACGGCATCGACGGGGAGAGCGTCGTATACGATCCGGTTCATCCCGATACGATGTACGCCGGCAATTTCGGCGACGCGTCGGTCTTCCGTTCGGTCGACCGCGGGCAGACATGGACGTTCATGGGACATGCGGGAACGACAGGAAATCTCTGCTCTCTGGTGGTCAGACCCGACAGCGCCAATATTCTCTATGCCGGAACCGGCGCTGGCACGATCTCCAAATCGATCGATACCGGGAAGACATGGAAACAGGTGAAATCGGGCGGCTCCCAGGAGGTTCCCAAAATGGTCATCGACCCCCGCAATCCGCTGGTGGCGTATGCGACTGCCTATGCCGGAAATCCGGCAGCGACCGGAATCTGGAAATCGATCGACGGGGGCGAAACATGGAACCTCACCTCCCTCCACAATATCTCGATGTGGTCGATGGATATCGACCTCGTCCATCCCGACACGATTTATGCGGGGACGTTCTCGGAATATTCCACGGCAGTCTACCGGACCTCCGACGCCGGGGCGACCTGGGCCGCTTTGCCCCAGGGATTCTCCCCGTACAACTCGCTCTGGAATCTGAAAGTCGACCGGCAGGGCGCGACGAAGCTGTACATGGCCGCCACCCACGGCGATTTCAACCCCGACGGCGTCTATATTCTCACCCCGGCGACTGCGGAAATCAGCGGCTTTGTGATCGATTCACTCAACAGCCAGGTGATCACCTCCGGCACGGTCCAGATCTCTCCGAGCGGGGAACAGTACGACCTTTCGGTGACGAACGGTGCATATCATGTCTACCGTTTCGCCGGGGATACGTCGACGACGAGGACGCTGAGCGTTACGATTAACAGCTCGCTCTTCTATCAGCAGACCAGGGCGTTCATCAGCGATTCGAACCTTTCGCTCAATCTGCTCGTTCAGCCCGGTTCCATCACCGGCACGGTCTACGACGATCTGAACGGCAACGGCGTTCGGGACGGTGGAGAGCCTCCCCTCGCCGGATGGGTTGTGCAGTTGTCGGGTCCGTCCGTCCTCAGCACCGTCACGGATAACAACGGGAATTATTCCTTCACGAACCTGTTTCCCGGAACCTACACCGTACATGAACAGACTAATTTCGGCTATTCGGTAACCGAGCCGCCAGGCGGATCGTACAGTGCGGCAGTTTCGTTCGGATCGAAGGATTTCACCGGGAGGGATTTCGGCAACCGGGTCAAACACCATGTCGTAGCCGTTTCTCCCGCTCCCTTCATGAACAACGTTCCCCCGGCCGGGACAATGCAGGTGACATTCGATACCGCGATGAATCCTGCCACGTTTCTCGACACCAACACGGTATTTCTGCGCGGATCGGTCAGCGGCTATCATCACGCCGGCATCGCGTTCGGCGGAGGCGGCACGATTCTGACAATCACGCCCGGGACGCCGTTCGCTCCGGGCGAAGTTGTCACCGTCGATATTTCCCGGAATGTCCTGACCGCGGGAAACACTCCCATGACGCCGTGGTCCTGGCAGTTCACCGTCGCGGCGGGCCGCTCGGAAGGGACGTTCGCCCCGCGGGTCGATTACGGCACCGGAAATCAGCCATGGGCCGTGGCGCTCGGCGATGTCGACAACGACGGCCATATCGACATCGTTACGGCGAACGCGAACTCAAACTCCATCTCCGTACTCAGGAATAACGGCGACGGGACGTTCGCGGGGAAAGTCGATTTTCCCACCGGCTCCACTCCCCGCGGCATCAGCCTGGCGGATATCAACAACGACGGCTACCTTGACGTCATCGTCGCGGATAACGGCGCGTCGACGGTGACCGTACTCCTCAACGATCACGCCGGCGGGTTCTCCTCACGGACCGATTATCCGGCCGGCGGACCCCCCTCGACCATTGCTGTCGGCAACCTCAGCGGATCGGGGGCGATTGATGTGGTCGGCCTCCTCTCCACGCACAATGCCGCGAGCGTGATGCTGAATACCGGGGGAACTCTCGGCACTCCGGTCCCGTACAGCGCGGGAGCCTTTCCGTGGGCCGGTCAGATCGCCGACCTGAACGGCGACGGCGGGAATGATCTGGCGGTCATCAACAGCAACGGCACTCCCTCGGCTGTCGGAATTCTCCAGAATACCGGCGGGGGAGCGCTGGCGCTTCCGGTCAGCTATCCCCTCGGAGCCCTCTCCCGCGGGGTCGGGATCACCGATCTCAACAACGACGGCCGCCCCGATCTCCTGTCCACGAATTCCACCGACAACAACTGGACATTCTACCTGCAGGCGGGGGACGGAAGCTATTCATCACGGACGGATATTCCGACCGGCACGCTCCCCTGGTTCCTGGCCACCGGCGACCTGGACGGCGACGGGCAGATCGACGTCTGCACCGTCAACGCAAGCTCAAATTCGCTTTCCGTCTACCGGAACCTCACCGGCACCACCTTCGCTCGAACTGACTATCCGACCGGAAACGGGCCTCACGGGGTCGCGATCGCCGATCTCAACGGCGACGGGAACCTCGATATCGTGGTCGTGAACTCGAGCGACAATACCGTCTCGGTGTTCCTCAACGCGCTCAGCCTGCCCATTGTCTCAGGGTGGAATATGCTCTCGGTGCCTACGATCGAGCCGCAGATGACCCGATCGGCGCTGTTTCCCTCGGCGGTGTCGAATGCCTTTGCCTACCTGAACGGCTACGTCGCGACGGACACCCTCCGGAGCGGAACGGGATACTGGGTCAAGTTCGACACCGCCGGCCTGGTCACATATGTCGGCAGGTTACTGCTCGGCGATACCATCGCGCTCGCCGCCGGGTGGAATCTGATCGGCGCGCCCGGTGATACGGTGCCGGTCGGATCGCTTCAGACAATCCCCTCCGGCCTCATCGAATCGAATTTCTTTTCGTACGGCGGTTCGTACCAGATCGCGTCCGACCTTGTCCCCGGCCAGGCGTACTGGGTCCGGTCGACGGGTGCAGGGTTTCTCATACTGGGTTCCTCCAACAGCAGGGCAAAAAGCGTGCGTCCGGATCCAAAGAATTCCTTTGCCACATTCAGCCTGCTGAGTGTCGCCGATGCCCGCGGTCACCGCCAGGAGCTGTATTTCAGCTCGGGACGCGGAACTGCCCCGAACGCCGTCATGCCGCCGGCGCCTCCCGAGGGCGCATTCGACTGCAGGCTGGGCGCCGATCGGCTCGCCGTCAGCGGTCCGGGCTCCTGGCCGATTCATATCGCCGGGGTCGTCTATCCGCTCACCATCAGCTGGAAGCTGTCGCCGTCGGATGCCGGGATCTGGTCGCTGTCGACCGCCGGAGGGGGAAAAATACTCGGGCATGACGGCTCGGTCGCTGTCGCATCGCCTGCGGAAGCCGCGTCCCTTGTGCTCCGGCCTGTGGCGGGCGGGTCTGCCGTGCCCCGCGATTTTGAACTTTCGCAGAACTATCCGAATCCGTTCAATCCGTCGACAACAATCGCGTACAGTCTGCCGTTCAGGAGCCGGGTGACCCTCACGGTGACGAACCTGCTCGGGGAGACCGTCCAGGAAATCGTGAACGGGGATCAGGATGCAGGTTCCTATACGCGGAGTTTTCTCATGAACTCAGCCAGCGGGGTCTATTATTACCGCCTGAGGGCATTCGCGCTCGACGGATCCGGCAAGGTGTTCGATGACATACGGAAGATGGTGCTGATGAAGTAAGCCGGGATCGGTCTGAAAATGGAAATCCCCGGTCGGCATTGCCGGCCGGGGATTTTTGTTATGGACGATCGGGCCCGGTTGATCAGCTTCGGATCTGCTTCCACCAGTTGTTGACAACGGTCGGTATATCGGTCGCGGTGCCCTTTGTCTGCCACTTGTCGAAGTAGTCGATATCTCCGCTCGCGGGTTCCGGGGAGGGCATATCGATCACCACGCGAACGGGAACGGGGACGGCATCTCCGATGAAGAAGGCTTCGCCCTGGCGGAGGGTGGGAAGGACCTCGATGAGATTGGAGAGGCTGTCCGGCACCAGTTTCCGGATATAGGCCTGGTCGTTCGGGTTCAGGAGGCGCATAGCGACAAAGTTGTTGCACTGTGCCGTGATCGTCTCGGAGATTTCGGAGGGCCGCTGGCTGATGATCATACAGCTCACGCCGTATTTTCTTCCTTCCTTTGCGATGCGTTCGACGGTTTTGCGGGCCGATTTGCTCTTGCCCGACATGGAGAGATAGGTATGGGCTTCTTCGAAGACGATGAGGACCGGGAATTCCTGGCGGTTCTTGTTCCAGAGATTGAAATCGAAGATGATGCGGCCGAGGAGGGAGACCAGGACATTGACGACGTCGAACGGTACGCGGCTCAGGTCGATCAGCGTGACGCGCTTTCCCGTGTCGAGGCCGAGGAGTTTCGTCAGGAGATTGACGAAGGAATCGGACGAACGGTAGGTCTTGGGCCGGAAGAGGAATTCATACCGTTTATCCATCAGCTTGCTTTCGAGCCGGACAAGGAAGCGGGTGAACTGGCCGTAAAAGGGGCCTTCCTTGCCGCTCAGAAGCCGTTCGGTGTCGAGCGACCGCATGCGCGAGCTCACGTCGAGAAAATCGAAAAAGACCGGCGTGTCGATCGTGAGGAAATCCTTCAGAAGGAGATTTTTCCCTTTTTTGGAATCGAGGATCGCCTCCTTCAGGATCATGATCTGATTGTTGGCCGACGATTCGTTTTCGTCGACGAACGTTTCGACGATCTCCTCGAAGTTCATCAGCCAGTAGGGGAGCTCCAGTTCGTTTATGCGGATGACATTCGCCGTTTCCTCGAACGCCGGCGCGTATTCCCCGTGGAGGTCGAGGAGGAGGATGTGCGTGTTTTCGAACCGGCTTACCTTCTGCAGGACAGAGGCGGTGGTGCACGATTTCCCCGAGCCGGTGGAGCCGAAGAGGGCGATGTGTTTTGCGAAAAATTTGTTGGGATTCAGGTACATCCGCTGATCCGGCAGGACGGAAAGATATCCCGGCGAATAACCGTACTTTTCAAAGGTGGCAAAAATACTCCGGAGATCCTCCGCTTCGGCGCTGGAGACGACGCTGCCCACGAGGGGATGGACAGAGATGCTTCTCTCGAAGCGGCCGCCGATGACGGTGCCGATCAGCTGAATCTCGATCGCCTGACGCGGCGTCCTGTCCGGATCGTCGTGGGGCTCGGCCGGATCGAGCTTGCGGACGGACATGATGGTGCCGACGACGATTGCGTCCCCCTCATACATCACGACATAGCTTCCGAGCCGTCCCGCAGCGGTCGACGCCTTGTCCTTGAGAATGGCGGAGACCGTCATGCTGTTGACGGCGGAGATGATCGCGATTTCCTTTGACGCGTCGCCCATACCGGGAATCCTTTCTGCTGTTACTCGCTTCGTTTGAGAATGACGATCGTCTTGTCGTCGGAATTGGTGCCGGCGCTGTTGAAGATCTGCACGTCCTGGATAATGTGCTGTGTGATCTCCTTCGGTGTTTTGTCCCGGAAGGCCCGGAGTCTGCTGAGAAGCCGTTCCTCGCCGTAAAATTCTCCCTGCTCGTTGGTCGCCTCGGTGATGCCGTCGGTGTAGAGAAGCAGGAGATCGTTTTTCTTCATCAGGACGCTTTCGGTCTTGAACGTCGAATCGGGAAACGGTCCGAGCATCTGTCCCGTCGCTTCCAGGAGGATCGCCTCGTCGGCGCCGGCGCGGAGCAGCATCGGCGTATTGTGCCCGCAGTTCGCATAGATCAGCAGTCCGGTCCGGTCATCTGTCACCTCCGCGTAGAACAGGGAGACGAAATGCTCCTCCGAAAAGGTTTTGTGAAGCAGTTTGTTGACGCGCGAGAGGAGGAGGCTGATTTTTGTCTGGTACTCGAACCCCATCCGGAGAGCGCCGGAAAGGTAGAGGGCCTCGACCGCGGCGGACATCCCCTTGCTGGTGGCGTCGCCGATGACGATGCCGACCCGTTCCGCATCGTCGTCGGTCTGGAGATAATCGAAAAAGTCCCCTCCCACGATTCTGTCCGGGACGGAAACTCCGTACAGGTCGTAGGCATGAAACCGGAGCTCGTGCTGGGGCAGGATGCTCTGCTGGATGTCCCGGGCCTTGTCGAGATCCCGTTCGAGCGTTTTCGCCTTCTGCTCGATCCGGCCCGCCCTGAGCATCGAATTGACCGCCTGGCTGATGATGTTGAGGGTGGCGGTGAGGTTCTCCCCGAGTTCATCCGCGTTGAACGCCATGACATACTTGTAGAGGGTGTGCCCCCGCCACTGGATGCGTTCGCCGATGCCGGTGGCGGAATACATCCCGATGCCGCGCTTCCGCAGATACTGATCCTGCTCGTTCGCGATGATCGTCCGGGATTTCGGCAGGTCGAGGAACACCGGATTGTCCTTCAGCTTGATCCGGTAATGAGGGTCGATCTTTTCGATGTCGCCGATCTGATGAATCAGCTCATAACCTGCGTTCTTCGGATCGAATTTCCAGATCCGACCCCCCTTGATCCTGATCTCTTCGTTCTGAACAATTTCCGCAAGGATGTGCTTCAGGAAATCTTCATGATTCTCCGGCTTTCGCGTTCCGAACGATTCAATTGTCTTGTATAGCTTTCGTAACTGCATGCGATAGTGTCGACCTCGTAAAAATTAATTTATCTGTCAAATGTAGCGTGAAAATGGGTAAAAGGCAATTTTGAAAAGGTGAGGCCGGATCTGTTATGGAATGACGGAACACGTTCGCGGATGGTTCTCCCGGTGATCATTCCCCCAGGAAAACCGTCCACCGCCGGAATTTCAGGGGTGATAGTTCTTTTCCCCCGCGGTAACCGCAAACGGGAGGTGGTCCTCCTTCAGAGGGACCGCGCAGGAATAGCGACTGCTGTAGGCGCAGTAGGGATTGTAGGCCGTGTTGAGATTGATGATATAGGAGGCATTCGGGTCGGCCTGTTCGTCCCCGACGTCGACATACCGTCCGACGTGATATGTTTCCTTTCCCGTGGTCTCATCCGTAAACCAGACCGACAGCGGTTCCCTCCCGTCGGCGAGGCGGTCTCCTGTTTTATAGACGTTGAGCGTGTAGAGGTTGCCGTTGTACGGGAGGAGGAAATAACCGTATCGCACCGCCTTCCGTTCCTCTCCCTTCGTCCCCGTGATCGTCACTTTTTCCGGCGTCCGGTACCTATAGAGTTTCGACCGGAAGTAATACGCCGGATCCGGGTCGTACCAGCTGAGGCCGCGGAATTGCAGTGAGCTGTCGTGCAGGAACGGCGATTCCGGGTCAGACCGGAAGAGGGAATCCTTCAGCCTCCGGTCGGCGAGTGTCTCCTCGAGATAGCGCCGGTCGTCCGGCGCTGTACGGCGGCACCCCCCGGCGGCGGCAAGAAGAAGCATTCCCGCACAGAGGAACCTGAAGGTCATTCCGCCGACCCGGACTGATCGATCCAGGTTGTTCCTCCATCGGTGGTTTTCAGAATAGTGCCGGTCGCTCCCGCGACCCATCCGGTCAGCGGGGTTGCAAACTGTACGGTGAAGAATGTCGTGACCACAGGGGGTTTCAGATTGACATAGGATTTCCCGCCGTCGGTGGTTTTCAGGATTGTGCCTGATGAACCGCAGAACCATCCGGAGAGCGTATCGAGAAAACAGACGTCGTAGTGAAAGTCCGCCGAGATGAACGACTCGAGGTCGGGCTTCACATGCTGTTTGGTCCAGCTCTTCCCGCCGTCGGTGGTTTTCAGGACGGCCCCGTACCCGCCGCCGATCCAGCCGGTCTGTTTATCGCGCATGGTGGCGGAGTAAAAGAAATCGGACAGGCGGACGTCCGTTTTTTTCCAGCTGACGCCCGCGTCGGAGGAGAGGAGGATGGTCCCGCTCCCGCCGGTGATGAGGATGTCGGTCGGGCTTCCGAACGAAACAGTCCAGAGTGCGTCGCGGACGCCGCTCTCCCGGGTTTCCCAGCGGATGCCGCCGTCGGTCGAACGGAGGATGATCCCGCCGAATCCGGCGGCGAGGACGAGTTTCTGGGTGATGAACTTCACCGCCACCAGATTAGTCTTCTGTCCGGTTTTGGAGGAACGCCAGTGGATGCCGCCGTCCGTCGTTCTGTAGGCGCACCCCTTCTGGCCGACAATGATGCCGGTCGACCGGTTGTAAAAATCGACACCGTAGAGTTCGTGGGCTGAATCGGGGAGGGAAAGCTTTTTCCAGGCGCTTCCTCCGTCGGTCGTCAGCAGGGCGACGGATGGTCGCCCGACCAGAAAAACCGTCGAGCTGTCGATCGCCCTTGCGTGGAAATAGTTTCTGAGGTTCTTCTGCATGGGCGGTTTGACCGAGCGGCTCTGTGCATTTCCGGCGGTGGAGCCGGCAAGAAGACCGCAGAGGAGGAGGGCGGCGAGCTGTTTCATCATTTTGGGTGCAATGTCTGGTGGAGATCTGTTTACCGGCAATCCGGAGGCTGGCAGAATATACGTGAATCCGTCACATGAAGCAAGATATGCAGATACTCACCGCTGCCGGTATTCCGAATTCAGTACCCGGACCGCGGATCTGACCGACCATCGCGGAGCGTACTGTATCCCCCGGACGAGCAGTTTGTTCAGAAGGCCGGGGATGGCGAGGACTTTTCCGGACTGTGCCGCCCGCAGTCCCGCTTCTGCGACCTCTGCCGCATTCATCATGAAGAAACGCCGGGTCAGATTGATCCGATCGATCCCCGCTCGCCGCTGAAACCCCGTTCGCGTCGGACCCGGGCAGAGCGCGGTGATCGTGACTCCTGTATTCCTGCACTCTTCGGACAACGATTCACTGAAGGAAACGACAAACGCCTTCGTGGCATAGTAGACAGCCATTCCCGGGCCCGGGGCAAATCCGGCCGTGGAGGCCACGTTCAGAATCCGGCCCCGACGCCGGGCGAGCATGCCCGGAAGCGTCAGACGCGTGAGGCTGACGAGTCCGGTGATGTTCAGATCTATCTGGCCGTGCACCTCGCCGGGTTCGCTCTTCGCGAAATCTCCTCCGACACCGTATCCCGCGTTGTTGACCAGAAAGTCTATGCAGAAACCTGCGCGTTCCGCATGAGAGATAATTGCCTCGGCTGACTCCGGCCGTGAAAGATCGGCCGGTACGGCTATGCACCGGACGGCGTATCTGCCGTTCAGATCCCCGGCGAGCTGTTCGAGCGGGGCGGTGTTCCGGGCGGTGAGTATCACGGGATACTTTTCGCGGGCAAGGAGAATTGCAAGCTCGCGACCGATCCCGGACGATGCCCCGGTGACGAGTGCGGCGGATTCTGCTCTCCGTGATTCGCTCACGTTGGTCTCCGTTTTTGAGAGAATTAAGTATATTAGGGGAAATGTACGTGATTCGACATGCAGATCAAAGCGATGAAATATGATGTTCTGATCCTCGGGGCGGGAGCGGCGGGACTGTTCTGTGCCATCGGGGCGGGGAAACGGGGTAGAACCGTTGCGGTCATTGAGCATAACGATGTGCCCGGCCGGAAAATCAGGATATCGGGAGGCGGAAAATGCAATTTCACAAACCGGATTGTCGGTCCCGAGCATTTCATCAGCGCCAATCCCCGCTTTCCCACCTCCGCGCTCCGGCGGTATACCCCGTCGGATTTCATCCGGCTCGTTGAAGAGTATGGCGTCCGGTATTTTGAAAAAGAGGCGGGCCAGCTGTTCTGTTCGGACGGGTCGGGGAAAATTCTGGAGATGCTCTCCGCCGAATGCACAACGGCGAACGTCAGGGTGATGACCGGCTGTTCGATCGAGAGGGTGGAAGGAGTTTCCCCGTTTCATGTCCTTACGAACCGGGGACTGTTTACATCCGAGACGCTCGTCGTCGCGACCGGCGGCTGTTCGGTCCCGGCTCTTGGGGCGAGCCGCCTCGGATACCGGCTCGCCGAACAGTTCGGCCTCCGGATAATCCCTCCGGTGCCGGGTCTCGTCCCGCTTCTCTGGAGCGATAAGGACCGCGGAAGGTTCGGCGGATTGTCGGGAATTTCGTTTACGGCGGCGGCCGCGACCGGGAAGGTCCGATTCACCGGTGGAATGGTCTTTACCCACCGGGGACTGAGCGGGCCGGCGATCCTTCAGACATCATCGTACTGGAATCCGGGGACTGAAGTATCGCTCGATCTTCTGCCGGAGACCGATATCGCCGGGGAACTCATGTCCGCCCGCCGATCGAAGACGACCATGAAAAAATTCTTTTCCGGATATCTCCCGCCGAGGGTAACTTCCGCCCTGTGCGGAGGGGAGATGTGGAATTCCCCTCTCTGCGGGATATCCTCCGAGAAACTCAGATGGGTTGCGGGCTGTCTGAAGGAATGGAAATTTATACCTGCCGGGACGGAGGGTTTTGAGAAGTCCGAGGTGACCTGCGGCGGTGTCGATACGCGCGATCTTTCGTCGCGGACGATGGCGGCGCGGAAGCTTCCGCACCTCTACTTCATCGGCGAGGTGGTCGACGTGACCGGTTGGCTCGGCGGGTACAATTTCCAGTGGGCATGGTCCTCCGGTCATGCCGCCGGCGAGTATGTCTGACCCCGGTCAGTTGATCCGGGGGAACTCGGGGGCGATGTCGACCGGGATGGCGCTGAGTTTATCCAGAACCGACTGCATTTCCGGGCGGATGATCCCGTAGCTGGTCAGCAGTTGTTTCGCCTTCTCGTAACTCCCTTCCGCCTGGATCGTCATGATCTCCGAGGTCAGTTTTTCCACCGCGGCCCGGATTTTGCTGAAATCGACGGCATAGGTGCGGGCGGTGGTATTATAGACGAATCCCCCCTGATCCGCGAGATAATTGAACTGCAGGGCACAGCCTTTCCCGTGGGCTTCATTGGTGCCGAACCGGACGGAGCGGAACATCCCGGCAAGATAGGTCGCGTACATCGGCCGTTCCATCGATTTCGGAACGATGGAATGATCGATAAGGAACTGGAGCGCGAAAAGTCCGGAAATATCGGCCTTGGCCTCTTCGAGGGCGGAGCCGAGTTCGTTCATCGATTCCCGCACCGTTGTCTTTTTTCCGTTGACGGTGATTGTGTGGGGACCGAGACCGTGCATCAGCTCATGGGCGAGAATATGGGTGAAAAACGGTTCGAAGGAGACCAGCTTCTGCTGTGAGGGATCGACGGCGACGGAGGCAATCGGCACCAGGATCGTCCGGAATTTCGCTTCCTGTACGTTTTTGAGAAGCACGCGTTTGCTTCCCTTCGCCGCGGTGACCCGTTCGTCGTTCGGAAGATTGTAGGCAGCGGTCTGGACACCGGCTTTCGATTCCCCGCCCACGGCAACCTCGTCAACCACCCGGATAGGCGACAGGGCGCCGAGTTTCGGGTTCCGGTACGACCGGTCTATCGGAAGGGCGTTTTCGATCTCCTGCAGGTGGGCTGAGAACACCGAAAGCTTTTTTGTCTCCTCCTCGTTCCTCAGCGTGATGAAGGCTTCAAAGGCGGCTTTGTAATTGAACAGGTTGTCCAGGTACACTTCGTACGGTCCGATCGTCGGTTCGATCGGGCTGTCGAGATCCATCCAGGCGACATCGCTCGCATAATAGTTGTTCGTGCCGAAGGCGTCGGCCCGTGCATTCAGAAATTTTTTCAGCGATGCGTTGTCGGTCAGGCGGGCGGCATCTCTCAGGAGCCCTGCGGCCCGCTTCAGATAGGGGGCATATTCTTTCGCATAGGAGCGTGTTGCGAGCTTCCCGTCGGATTTCCGGATTACGATATCGTAAAAACCGGTCGCGCGATTCCGCTCGGCCGGAGAGAGTGTGGCGGCCCAGCTTTTGAACTCCTCTTTGGTCATATCCTCCGGATAATAATTTGCGCCCGCCGGACGCCGGGCCGGTACGCCGTCGATGAACGGGGCGTCTCCGTCCAGATTTGACCACGGCGAAATGTTCAGACGGAAATAGCGGAGTTTTTCAACCCCCGCCGCAGATGTGTCGGCCTCGAGTTCGCGCAGAAGCCGGATGTTGCCGCTCCAGGCCTGGCGGAGGTAGATCGAATCCATGAGCCCTGCGGCCTCGATCAGTTTTCCGAGCGCCTTGCGGTCGCCCGGGGAGAGCCGGGTCGGATCGCAGCTCAGGCTCGAGGGCGCGTATCGCTTGATTTTTTCCGCAAGCGGAACGGGAGTCTGGCGGGAGTAGGCCGTCGCGACGGTCAGGAGAAAAGCGGCGATGCAAATTCGGCAACGTGCGGGCTTCATCTGTTCCTCATAATGTGGGAGAGAAGGGGTGAAGGGGATGCCGGTCAGCCGGCAATCCGTTCCAGGTTCCCCTTCAGTTTTTCGATGCTGGAACGCATCGACTGAAGTTTTTCGCGTTCTTTCTCGACGATCTCGCGCGGTGCACGGTCGACGAAGTTCGGATTGCCGAGCTTCTGCTCGATCGAGCCGACCATCACGTGCAGTCGTGCGAGTTCTTTTTCGATCCGTTCCCGCTCCGCTCCGAGGTCGATGAGTCCTTCGAGGGGGATGAACGCCTCTCCCCCTTCGATGACGAGGCCGGCCGCATGCTTCGGCCTTTTTCCGCTCCCGAGCTCGCTGATGTCCGTGACCTTCGCCAGACGGAGAAAATAGTTCCGGTACCGGGAGATGATTTCCCCTTTCGAACCGTCGGTGAAATGAACGAGGAGGGAGATCTCCCTCGAAGGAGGAACCGAAAGTTCGCCGCGGGCGTTCCGGACAGCATTGATCGCCGACTGGACAAAGGCCATTTCCGATTCTGTCCCCGGATCGATCCACCTTTCTTCCGGAACCGGGAACGCGGCGGTCATGAGCGAAATCCCGGCCGGCCGCTCTTCGATGCCGTGCCAGAGCTCCTCGCTCACGAACGGCATCACAGGATGGAGAAGGCGGAGGATCTTCTCGAAGACATTCAGCGCCCGCAGGAGCACGCGCTGTTTGATCTCCTGTGGTTCATCGCCGTAAAGCCGGGCCTTGAGCATCTCGATGTACCAGTCACAGAAGTCGTGCCAGATGAAATCGTAAAGCAGTTTGGTGGCCTGGTTGATCTCGAACTCCTCGAGGGAGGAGGAGAGTGCGGCGGATGTCGAGTGGAGGCGGGAGAGTATCCACCGGTCGGCAAGGTCGATATGATCCTCACTCCAGCCGGCGTGGATCGTCGTCGTGCCGGGAATGCCCAGCTGTTCCCGGTTCATCAGGAGGAACCGCCCGGCGTTCCAGATCTTGTTGGCGAAATTCCTCCCGAGTTCGCATTTCTCATTCGAGTAGAGCACGTCCTGGCCGAGAGGGGCGAGGTAGAGGATCGTGAACCGGAGCGCGTCGGCGCCGTATTCCGCAATCACGTCGAGGGGATCTGGGGAATTGCCGAGAGACTTCGACATTTTCCGTCCCTTCATGTCCCGGATGATGCTCGTGAAATAGACGTCGCGGAACGGAACGATCGCGGCATCGGTCGTGCGGGGGCTTCCGTCGGGCGCGGGAATGTCGCGCATGACCTCCATCCCGGCCATGATCATCCTCGCAACCCAGAAGAAAATGATGTCGGGCGCGGTGACGAGCGTGTTGGTCGGATAAAAATAACGGAGGCCGCGGTTGTCGTCGGGCCATCCCAGCGTCGAGAAGGGCCAGAGCCAGGATGAAAACCAGGTGTCGAGCACATCCTCGTCCTGCCGGACGTCGGCGGATGAGCAGTGGGGACACGCGGAGGGCGGGGTGCGCGCAACGATCGGTTCCCTGCACCGCGGGTCAGCGCTGTTTTTGTTGCCGCAGTACCAGACCGGAATCCGGTGCCCCCACCAGAGCTGGCGCGAGATGCACCAGTCCCGGATATTGAGCATCCAGTGTTCGTAGGTTTTTACCCAACGGTCGGGATGGAAGCGGACGGTGCCCTGCTGGACGGCCCGGAGCGCCGGTTCGGCGAGCGGCTTCATCCGGACGAACCACTGATCCGAGAGGTACGGTTCGATGATCGTGTCGCACCGGTAGCAGTGGCCGATGGCATGCGTATGGTCGTCGATTTTTTCCATCTGACCGGCAGACTCGAGATCCTGAACAATCATGCGGCGCGCTTCGAAGCGGTCGATCCCGCGGTATTTTTCGGGAACTGGACCGGTCAGCCTCCCGGAGACGTCGAAGATATTGATCTGTGCGAGATTATGCCGCTGGCCGACCCAGTAATCGTTCGGGTCATGGGCGGGTGTGATTTTCACCATGCCCGTTCCGAAGGCGGGATCCACGAAAGAATCAGCGATCACCGGGATTTCCCTCTCTGCGAGCGGAACGATAACCGTCGCACCGACCAGCCGGCGGTGCCGTTCGTCGTCGGGATGAACTGCGACGGCCACATCCCCCAGGATCGTCTCCGGCCGCGTCGTCGCAATGACGATCGACTCCCCGCTTCCCCGGACCCGGTATCTGACATAATAGAGGTGCCCCTTGTGTTCGACCGGGTTGACCTCGTCGTCGCTGATTGCGGTGTGATCCTTCGGACACCAGTTGACAATGTACTTCCCGCGGTAGATGAGCCCTCGTTCATGGAGGCGGACGAAGATTTCCTGCACGGCCTTCGAGAGGCCTTCATCCATGGTGAACCGTTCTCTCTGCCAGTCACAGCTCGTTCCGAGTTTTCTGAGCTGTCGGATGATGGTGCCGCCGTACTGTTCCTTCCACTCCCAGACCCGGCGGAGAAATTCCTCGCGGCCGAGATCATGCCGCGTCAGCTTCTCCCGGGCAAGCGATTTTTCGACGACGTTCTGCGTTGCGATGCCCGCATGATCGGTCCCCGGCATCCAGAGGGTCTGATATCCCTGCATCCGGCGCCAGCGGATGAAGACATCCTGGATGCTGTTGTTGAGCACGTGCCCCATGGTGAGGATGCCGGTGATGTTGGGCGGGGGGATCACGATCGTGTACGGTGTGCGGCCCGGGACCGGCTCGGCATGAAAATAGCCGTTCGATTCCCAGAAGGAATACCACCGCTCTTCCGCGTCGCCGGGTGTATAGGTTTTTGCGAGTTCGCTCATACTCTGATGTGTCGAAATGGATCAGTCAACAGAAGAGAAACGGACGATGAGCTGCAGCAGGGGGATGGGAACGGAACCGCCGGTCACCGGACGGTGATGATCCGGTTTACCGTTGTTTCGTTCTTCATCCGGTCTTTCACAATGATACGAACATTGTGTTTTCCTGCCGGCAGCGGGTCTTCGCCGGCATAGGAAACCGCGCGGTGTTCTCCGTCGATTTCCGGAATGACGAGCGTATCGTCAATGTACACTTTTATTTCGTCCGTATCAACCCCGGAGAGATTGTCTGCGTACCGGAAGGAAATGACGGGAATCTTCTTCCGGGAAGTGACCCGGAGCCGCCCGACCGAGGGAGGCTGATCGTCCTCCAGCACGGCAAGTTCGCCGAGCGTGCGGTTCAGCGTCGCGGTATAACAGCCGGCCTGGCTGTCGATCGCAGAGGTCTGAAAAATCCAGCCGCCGTTCGACCGGAAAAAGAGGCCGCGGCGGCGGGTATCTCTCCACCCGGCATAGGGAACGCTCACCCGAATGCCGCCATTGATGAGCTGATCCTGCGGTTCGAAGATGTAGACCTGTGCGTGATTGAATTCCTCCGCGCTCACCTGCATATAGAGGGGATGATAAACGGCGCCGGAATCGAATGCGATCTTCAACTGCCAGGGGGGGATGCTGAATCTGCCGCCATGGGTCGCGGGAACGGCGAAGATGTCGATGTCGTCCGAGGCGAATGCCGGCTTTCCGTTGATCTCCGCCTTCACCGTGATCGAACGTGTTCCGGCAACGTCCGGGGAGGGGACAAAAGTCCCGGTGTATTTGTAGAGGTCGACCGGGACAAGTTCGATCCGCCGGCGGACTTCTCCCTCTCCGACTGTGACCTCGGGTGCCGCCGTGAACATCCCGGTCGAGGTAAGAGTCAGCCGGACGAATCCGCCCGTGAGTTCCGTACTGCAGTAGACCGGACGGAGCGATTCAGAGGGCTTTCTGGTGAAGAAGAAGACCGGGGAGGTCCGTGAATCCCACGGTGTCACCGCCGTTATCCGGATCAGATCGGTTTTTATCAGCTTTGCCGGAAGGAGTACCGTGGAATCGTTGACAATGGGGGATTCCTTTCCGACCGCCAGTTCCTTCCAGACATGTGAACTGAAATTCATCCCCTCGCAGTCGATTTTTCTCGCAATGGAGAGATGGACACCGCGCACAAGAAGAGAGGAATCGGCCGTGCGCACCGCCGAAAGGAGAATGGGGGAATGATTGACGATGAACTGCCCCCGGAGACGCGTTTCATTGCCGCTGAAATCGCGGCAGGCAATGGTGTACGTGTGCTTTCCCTGGCGAAGCAGATCGGTGTTGATGATGCCGGTCCCGGGTGGCCTGCCGCCGTAGAAGGGGAGATTGTTGCCGGTGTCGATGTACAGCTTCTGGAATTTTCCCCATCCCTGAAGGATCATGTGGAGATCGTAATGGAGATCGATTTCCTTCGTTTCATCGGCGGGGACCCGGTCCAGCTTCATCGTGTACAGGTCGCTGTCGTCGATCATGAAGCGGAGACTGTAGATGCCGGCGGTGTTCCAGGTTCCGTCCGACTTGTCGAGGGCTTCGACCCCGAAGCCGATCCTGCCGTGGAGCACCAGCGTCTGTGGAATCTGCAGAACCCCGTTCCGCCGCGGGAACCGGCTCAGTATTTTCGGCCTGTCGCCGTTGTCGATCGTGGACGACGGGGAGAGGGGATTGATGAGGACCCTTTTAATCATGGGGGAGATGTGGTCGGTGATCGCATACCGTGCGACGTCGAACGGGTTCACCGGATTCATGGAGGAATCCCGGATTTCGAAATGCAGGTGCGGCGGTCCGAATCCGGTATCCCCGGTGTGCGCGACAACCGCTCCCCGTTTTACCGGAAGCGCGCCCGGCGGCAGGATCAGGTCGATCGCATAGGTCCCGCGGCGCCGCTGTTCCGCTCGGATCGCCCGCGTGATGTCGGGATTAAAGCTGTCGAGATGCGCGTACGCGCTGATGTATCCGTCCTGCTGACGGATGAAGAGCATTTTGCCGTAACCGTTCGGCGTGATGCGGACCTCGCAGACGTACCCGTCCTGCACGGCAAAGACGTTGTACCCCTTCACGCCGTTCGTGCTGATGTCGAACCCGCCGTGAAAATGGGTGGTCCGGTATTCCGCAAACGTCGATGTGATTCTGTTGCTTGCATCGGTCGGCCAGAGATACGCATCGCGACGGGGTCCCGCCGAGTCCGCCGCTGCGGCATCCCCGGTGTGCGCCGAAAACCCTGAAGCGGGAAACAGAACCCCCGCGAGAATCAGAACAGATACCAGGGACATCGGTCTCATGCGGGGCGTTCTTCAGAGACCGGATGCGTGATGGAAATATGACCGGTGAGCTCGGCCGTGACCGTGTCGCCTTCCCGCACCTCTCCCACACCCTCGGGCGTTCCGGTGAAAATCAGGTCTCCCGGCTCGAGCGTGAAAATGGAGGAGATGAATGCGATCAATTCATCAATGCGGAAGATCATCTTTCCGGTCGAACTTTTCTGCCTCAGTTTACCGTTGACACTGCATCTGATTTCCAGCGCATGGGGATCCTCTATCTCCCGGGCGGGAATGATCGGGGAGACCGGCGCTGAAGTGTCGAACCCCTTTGCGATCGTCCAGGGCTGTCCATCCTTCTTCGAAGCATTCTGCAGGTCACGCAATGTCATGTCGAGGCATATCCCATAACCGAGGATATGGTTACGGGCTTCGTTTGAAGAAATGTGTTTACCGCCCTTGCCAATCGCCACGTATAACTCAACTTCATGATGGAGGAGATGCGAGATACGGGGCCTGATGATGGGCGCGCCATCTTGGAGAAGGGCTGTGGCCGGTTTGAGGAAAACGACCGGATTCGAAGGGACATCAGAATTCATCTCCTTCGCGTGTTCCGCATAGTTCCGTCCGAGACAATAAATTTTCGTTATCTGAAGAGATTCAACGGAACCGCGGATAGGGATAGTATGCTTCATAACTGAAAATATAGCGATTTTACCAAAATTTCGCAACAGGTCTCGGGGTCAGTGTTGGAAATCAATCAATTATGTATTTTATTTAAAAATATAAGTATATTGTGCACCGACAGGCTCAACAGCGAAAACATCGTGGCGGGTAAAACATATCAATCTGCCGGGGTCGACATCGAAACCGGCGATAAATTTGTGGGCAGTCTGAAGGAAAAAGTCAGATCCACCTTCAGCAGTGGGGTTCTGAGCGATATCGGCTCTTTTGGAGCCATATTTGACGCCTCTTTCCCATCTCTCAAGGAGCCGGTCCTGGTTTCCAGCGTCGACGGCGTCGGAACGAAGCTCAAGGTGGCTTTTCTGACCGAACGGCATGCGACCGTCGGGCAGGATCTCGTCAACCATTGCGTCAACGACATCGCCGTTCTCGGGGCACAGCCGCTCTTTTTTCTCGATTACTTCGCGACGGGAAAACTGAAACCCCAGATCGCGGAAGAGGTGCTGGGGGGGATGATCGCTGCGTGCCGGGAGAACGGCTGCGCGCTCATCGGCGGTGAAACGGCGGAGATGCCGGGATTTTACCGCGACAACGAATACGATATCGCCGGCATGATCGTCGGCGTCGGCGAGAAGAAGAAAATCATCGACGGGAAGAAGATCAAGGCCGGGGATGTCCTCCTTGCACTCCCGTCCACCGGACTGCACACGAACGGCTATTCGCTCGCCCGGTCGGTGCTGTTTGAGCGTTTTGAGGCTGACGATTTTCTCGACGAGGTCGGCATGACGGTGGGCGAGGCGCTGTTGACGGTGCATCGTTCCTACCTCCGTCCGATCCGGTCGATTGCGGATCTGGCGGATGTACATGGACTGGCGCATGTCACCGGCGGAGGCATTGCCGGGAATACGCGCCGGATCGTCCCCGGAGGATGCACACTGCAGATCAACTGGAAGGGATGGCGGCGTCCTCCGATTTTTCAGATTATTCAGCAGTACGGTCATATCCCTGAAAGCGACATGCGCGAGACGTTCAACCTCGGCGTCGGTCTGGTGATCGTCGCGGGCAAGCGTTCGGTTTCCCGGATCACGACGATTCTGGAACAGCAGGGGGAACACCCCTTCGTGATCGGGACGATCGGCGCACAGACGGAAGAACAGCCCAACAATACCGCAGGATAGTGTTCAAACAACCGTTCGCCGCCAATACGGGAGAAGCGCCGCCGGAGAAAGCGGCTTCCGCAGGACGCCTTGTCGAGGGGTCCGACCTCATGCGGAAGATGAGCCTTCTCCATGAGATCCTGCTCCATATCGATGTCGCGCAGAGCCGCGACGAAATCCTCTCGATCATCCGCTCGGAAATCCGGTGGCTTGTCGGGCACGATGTCGGCCTGCTTGGCCTGATCAACCGGAGCGCAACGCACTACGTCATCAATATCCTCTCCTCGACCGTCGACATCGCCGATACGGACCACAAGCACTTCCTGCTCGGCGAGGGGATGCCCGGCTGGGTCATCCGGAACAGGGCGGCCATGATCAGCGACCTCGGGACGACGACGGCGGTGCAGTCGGGGACCCTCGAACGGCGCCTTCATGCCATGGGGATCAATTCCCTCCTTGTCGTGCCGATGCGGATTGAGACGGAAGTCATCGGGACGATGATCTTCGGGTCGAAGAAACGGGACGCCTACACCGAGATCGATTCCGCCCTTCTCCAGCTGTTTGCTCACTATTTCGCGGCATCCCTGAAGAACACCGGCATCTTTGAGGATGTCCGGAAACGCATCTCGCAGATCGAACTCATCAACGACGTGACGCGGAAGCTGACCGCGATGCTCGATTTTGAGGAACTGCTGAACGTCGCCGCTTCCTCCATCCAGAAGACCTTCTCCTATTTCGATGTGACGGTCTTTCTCCTCGGTGAGGACCGGAATGAACTCATCCTCAAGGCGCACTCGGGGAACTACGTCGACTTTCTTCCCGACGGATACCGTCAGCGGCGGTCGGAGGGATTCGTCGGCTGGGTCGCCACCTACGGGAAAAAGGTTCTCTGCAACGATGTCTCTCAGGATAACAGGTATATCGCCTACGAGTACCACGATACAAAATCGGAGCTTGCGATTCCCATCCAGGTGGAGAACGAGGTGGTCGGGGTGCTGAACGTGGAGGACAACAAGCTCCACGCGTTCGACGAAACCGACGTGATCGTGCTCGAAACGCTCTCCGACCAGCTCGGGATCGCGATCCGGAACGCAAAACTGTACGAAGAAATCCGGCAGGCGAACATGCGGCTGACGGAGGTCGACAAGATGAAATCGGAATTCCTCGGCATCGTGTCGCACGATTTCCGCTCGCCCCTCTCCAGCATTATCCTCGCCGGCAAGGCGCTCCTCAAGAGCGAATCGGTCCAGGGGGTGAAACGCGTGAAGGAATACCTCCAGATCATCGTCGACCAGGCCAACCGGCTGAACCAGCTCGCGGAAGATACCCTCTCGATCACCCGGATCGAGGCCGGACGGCTGAGTTACAGCTTCAAGATCGTGAACGTCGCGAGGCTGATCGAGGACGCCATCTCGATGGTCAAGCTCTCGAGCAGGCACCATGTCTCCTTCGAAGTGAACCCCGAAGTCGCCTTCATCAAGGCCGATCAGTCGAAACTCCGCCAGGTGGTCCAGAACCTGGTGAGCAATGCGGTGAAATATTCGCCGAAGGGGGGATATGTGACCGTTCTGGCCCGCGAGTATTCCGCCGAGCAGATCGTCATATCGGTGACGGACCAGGGGATCGGGATCCCGGCGGACAAGGTGGAGAAGTTATTTCAGAAATTTTCCCGCGTCGATACGCCCGAAACAAATCAGATCAAGGGCGCCGGTCTCGGACTCTGGATCTGCCGCGAGATTGTCGAGGCGCACGGGGGAAAAATCTGGATCGAGAGCCGGGTCGGGGAGGGGTCGACCGTCTTCTTCACCCTCAATAAGGCGCAAAGCTGAGGGCTCCCCCCTCCGGGGCGGTTACGGTGTGGTTTCGAGAATCGGTTCGGCCTCTTCCATCGGAAGGGGCCGTTTTCGTCTGGTGGGGACCACGTTCCAGAGGCGGAGCATCAGGATGCCGCCGAAAATGGAGAAACCGATCATGCTCGGGCCCCAGACGCCCCAGCCGTAGCTGTCGAGAAGCATGCCCATTCCCCAGCCCATGACCGAACCGCCGAGGTACTGCATCCCGTCGAACATCCCGGCCGCCGTGGCGCCGGCCCTGTTGCCTCCGAAATCCATCGACGCGGTGCCCGAGAGCATCGAGTGGACCATCGAGATCGCGAAGGAGTTGACGGTGAACGCGAGGACGACGAGTGTCACGCTTGGGGCCTGCCAGACGACGCCCAGACAGAAAACCTGCAGGAAATAACCGATGAAGGCAACCGGAGGTCTCCGGGTTTTGAAGAATTTGTCGGACAGAATACCGGCGGCAAAGGCGCCCGCGACGCCCGCCGCCACGATGCTGAGGGCGTTCCTCTGGAACACCGGGTTGTCGAGACGGAGATGCTGGACTTCCTGCATGTAGCGCGGGAACCATTCCTCGAATCCCTTGCGGACGACCCCGGTGCAGAATTCCGCCAGCGCGATCGTGATCGTGATCGGGTTGGTGAAGATCTTCCGGGCGACGTACCGGAACGTGATCTTCTCCGTGTCGCCGCTTGTCGCGTCTTCCGTATCGAATTCCCGGACGCCCGCCGCCTTGGGCGTGTCTTCGACATAGATGAACGTCAGAAGCGCGAACACCGCGGTCAGGATGGAGGGAAGAAAGAATTTCCATTGCCACGGCAGAGCGACGACAACCGGGACGGTCATGAGCGCGTACACGCCGAACCGGCCCATCTGGATCATCGAGCCGAAAATAGCCGAGAAGACCCCCCGTTCGCTGATGTGAAACCACGCGGAATTGACCTTGATGACGGCGAGGGCGCTGTACGACTGGAAATACATGTTCAGCGTCCACATCGTGGCAAGGTAGGCCAGAAGCAGTGATCCTGTGCCGAGGATGTTCAGATAGGCCGCGAGGCCGAAGGTGAGATTGAATACAAACGCGCCGACCGCCCCGATCAGCATTGCCCGCCGTCCCCCGATCCTGTCCGCAAGCGGTCCGTTGAACATCGCGGCCAGCCCGTAGAACAGCGTCGAAAACGTGATGATCGACCCGATCTGCGTCTTGGTGAATCCGAAGGTGTCGGAGAGATCTTTGTTCGCGAAGGCAAAATTATAGCGCGCGGTGTACATCGCTGCGTACGTCATCCCGAGGGTCAGCCAGTTGACAAACCGGCGCTTCCGGAACGTCAGCGGATGAATGATCCGCGGTACGGTATGCATGTGCCTGCTGTTCGGTAAAAGATGAACGAAGGGGAGGACTGTTCGGGGAAAATATACGGAATTTCCCCGGCAAGTCAAATTACGAAATTGTTAATTATTTTGATAAACAGGCCGAAATCAGCATAGTCGACTGATTCTCCGAGCGACCGGGGCGGGGGTAGATCCTCCGGTTCAGCGAACGGGGGTCCCGGGGGGGTTAGGCGTCCGGCGTATCGTATCGCGGGATTCCCGCTGAAGGTTTTCCCTGTGGACGCTCTTCTGCCGTTCGGAGAGGAGGGAGATCAGTTTCGCGTTGAAATCCCGCCACTGCGGAAGGTGCTGATGATAGTAGTCGAGCGTTTCCTGGATATCCTCCTGATCGAGATGATATGACCTGCGCAGGGTATCGACCCCATGGGCGATTCCGGCGGAATCGAGTCCCTGAAGTTTCAGCTGGTGGGTCAGGATCATGGAGGCGGCATAATATTCTGCAAACCGGGCTTCGTCGATTTTCGGAGCGGCGGCCGGTGCGCCGGGCGTGCAGGAGGCCGCGAGGAGCAGAAGGAGAAGAGCGGCCGCCAGGCCGGCGAACGGCGCCGCGGCCGGACCGGGTCGGGATGGGGAGTCGGGAGTGTCCATGTCAGGCGGCGGTAAGGGTGAATCGGAAGATCGTGCCGAGATTGGGCGTGCTTTCCACTTCGATGACGCTTCCGTGCGCTTCGATGATATGTTTGACGATTGCGAGACCGAGTCCTGTGCCGCCGGCTTCGCGGGACCGCTCCTTGTCGACGCGGTAGAAGCGTTCGAAGATCCGCGGAAGATGTTCGGCGGCGATGCCGATGCCGTTATCGCGGACGAAGAGCGTGAGCGTGCGGTTGCCCGGGGCGGTGCCGAGTTCAACGCGGCCGTTTTCCCGGGTGTATTTCAGCGCGTTGTCGAGGAGATTAATCATGACCTGCTTGAGGCGGTCGCGATCACCGTACACTTTGGGCATCGCGGGAGCGGGGGTGTAGACGAGTTCGATTTTTTTCTTTCCCGCCGGCCCCTGAAATTCGCGGACGATCGACCGGAGGAAGTCGTCCGGATCGAAGTACCGGAAGCTCATTTTCATATCGCCCGACTCGATGCGGGAGATCTCGATGAGATCCCCGAGGAGTGTGTTGAGGCGATGGGTGTTGTGGAGAGCCCGTTCCGCAAAGTCGCGGCTGACGGCGGGATCGTCCAGCGCGCCGCTGAGGAGCGTTTCGAGCATCCCCTGGATGGCGAAGATCGGTGTGCGGAGCTCGTGTGAGACATTGCCGAGAAATTCCGTCCGGACCCGCTCGAGTTTTCTCAGCTGTTTGATGTCGTTGTTCAGGCGGTCGACCATCTGGTTGATCGTCCTGCCGAATTCGCCGAGCTCGTCACGGCGGGTCTCGGGGATCCGTTTCTCCAGATTGCCGTTGCGGATTTCAAGCGCGATCCGGTTCATGTCGCCGACGGGACGGGTGATGTACCGGGCGATAAAGATCGAGACGACGCCGGTCGCGATCAGGAGGAGGACGCTGATGGTGATGATCTTGAGGCGGACCTCGGAGAGGAGTTCGCGCACCGTGGTGAGGGGGAGGCCGACGCGGAGGATCGCGGCCTGCGGGATCCCGGCCCCGATGCGGAGCGGGGGGGAAAGCCGCTTCGCGAGGTACATCATTTCGATGTTGAGCGTCGCACTGCTCCGGGAACTGAGCCCGTACTGGCCGGCAAGGGCTTCCCGCACTTCGGGCCGGTCGCTGTGGTTCATCATCGAGGAGAGCTGTTGACGCGGGAGGTCGGATTCGAAGACGACGGTCCCGTCGCCGGCGATCAGCGTCAGCCGGGTATCGGCGGTGTGGGTGAGGCGCTGGAGAAAATCGTAACCGCCGCTGTCCGGGATGCCGTTGTAGGAAAGGATCGAATCGTAGACCGCGGCCGCGGTTTTGAGCTCGTCGACGATCCGCCCGCGGTAATAGCTGTCGAGCGATACGGTCATGAGCACCGCCGCGGCGGCGATGACGACCACGTTCAGGAGGATCAGGAGGAGGCTGAGTTTCGTCCGAATTTTCATTGAGGTGCCAGTGCCGGGACGGCGGAACGCGATACCGGTGTGCATTGTACGAACTTCCGTCAGAATTTCAAAACCGCGCCACTGTTGGATTTATCTTAACAATTTCTTAATATGATCCGGTTTTCCGTCCCCTTCCCATTTATCTGGAATCCGACATGAGACTCGACCGGCTGATTCAGATTCTTCTCCCGCATGACGAAAAATTCTACCAGTTTTTCGAGGAATCGGCCAAGAACCTCGTCAAGGGCGCAGACCTTTTCACAAGCCTGTTTGAAGGAACCCCGGAGGATCATGAAAAAGTGATCCAGCGGATGCACGAGCTGGAACATTTCGGCGACGCCGTCACCCACAAGATCTTCGCGGAACTCAGTGCAACGTTTGTGACGCCGTTCGACCGTGAGGATATCCACCTCCTCGCATCGGCGCTGGACGATGTGATGGACTACATCGACGGAAGCGCCGCGCGGTTCCAGCTCTACAAGCTCGACCGCTGTCCCGAGGCGATGCGGGCGCTCGTCGGCATCCTCCAGAAGGAGGTCGCGGAACTCGAACGGGGAGTATTCCTCCTCCGCGATTTCCGCCGTTCCGCCGAACTGCAGAAGGTTCTCGAACGCATCAACGAATTCGAGAACGAAGCGGACGACGTCTTCGCCAAGGCCATCGCCGACCTGTTCGAGGAGGAACGTGACGCCATCAAGATCATCAAGCTGAAGGAGATCTACGTCGGCCTCGAGACGGCGACCGACAAATGCGAGGATGCGGCCAATGTCCTCGAAACGCTTCTGATCAAACACGCCTGACCGGTCCCCATGACACTCGTCATCGCCGTCATCGCGTTCGCGCTTGTGTTCGATTTTCTGAACGGGTTCCATGATTCCGCGAATTCGATCGCCACGGTCGTCTCCACGCGCGTCCTCACACCCCGCATCGCCGTCGTCTGGGCGGCCTTTTTCAACCTCGTCGCCGCCTTTCTCTTCGACGTCCATGTCGCCAAAACCCTCGGCAGGGGACTCATCGATCTCGCCGTCGTCACCGAGTATGTTATCATGGCGGGCCTGATCGGAGCGATCGTCTGGAACCTCATCACCTGGTTCTACGGCCTCCCGACCAGCTCCTCCCACGCGCTGATGGGCGGCTATGCGGGAGCCGCGATCGCTAAGGCGGGTTTCGGCTCCATCCTCCTCGGAGGGTGGACCAAGACCGTCCTCTTCCTCTTCCTCGCACCGGTCATCGGCATGGTTCTCGGCTTCTGCCTGATGGTTCTCCTCATGTGGATCTTTCACCGGAGATCGTCATCCCGCGTGAACATTGCCTTCCGGAAACTCCAGCTCCTCTCGGCCGCCCTCTACAGCCTCGGCCACGGCACCAATGACGCCCAGAAAACGATGGGAATCATCACCGGTCTTCTCCTGACTGCCGGAATTCTCAAGACCTTCGAAGTCCCCTTCTGGGTGATCATCATGTCGCACATGGCGATCGCGCTCGGCACGCTGTTCGGCGGCTGGCGGATCGTTAAAACCATGGGTCAGAAAATCACGAAGCTCAAACCGGCGGGGGGGTTCTGCGCCGAAACGGCCGGCGGCGTGACACTCCTGATAACCGCCTGGGGGGGCATTCCGGTCAGCACCACCCATACCATCACCGGAGCCATCATGGGCGTCGGTGCGACAAAACGGCTGTCGGGCGTGCGGTGGGGTGTGGCGGGAAACATCATCGGCGCGTGGATCCTGACTATTCCGGCATCCGCGATGGTGGGCGCGATTGCGTACGGACTGATCTCGATGTTCCTCTGATCGTTCCGGTTTATCCCTCTTCCCGTATCCTGATCCGGTACCCGATTCCCTTGATCGTTTCGATGTACTCGGCGTGAGGGCCGAGCTTTTCGCGGATTTTTCTGATATGGACGTCGATTGTCCGATCGACGACGTAGACATTCTGTCCCCAGATCGCGTTCAGGAGCCGTTCGCGGGTGATCACCTGATCCCGGTGTTTCACGAGGAATGTGAGAATTTCGAACTCCTTCTTCGGAAAAAAAACCTCTTTTTTATCGATCCGGACGATATGATGGGATGGGATGATTTCGATGGCGCCAAAGACGAATTCCTTCTGCTGATCGGCGGATCCGGACTGGGATTCGGATTTCCGGAGGACGGTTTTGATCCGGGCGATCAGCTTGGGGATGCTGATCGGTTTGACGATATAATCGTCGGCGCCCAGTTCGAGGCCCAGGATTTCATCAACCTCCGAACCTTTCGCTGTCAGAAAAACCACCGGAATATCTCTCAAATCGGCATCATTTTTCAGCTTTTTCAATAAATCGAGCCCGTTCATTTCAGGCATCATGACGTCGAGGAGGATCAGGGACGGATTTTTTCCCGCCTGCTGGAGCGCCTCCTTTCCGTTCCTGGCGGTGAGGACCGTATATCCTTCACGCTGAAGATTGTACTTCACGAGATCGACGATATCCTGCTCATCGTCGACGACGAGGATCGATTTTTGGGGTGTCATGGCTGAATACCTCGGAAAGTCAGTCCAATGGTACATATCTGCATGACGAAATGCAAAAGAAGGGGGGTTAAATTACGGTTAAGTTTCCGATTTTGATGAAAAGAGGGTATTTTACCGCTCCCTGAGGGAGTTTCTTTACCTTGACTTTCAGGGGAGTTCTTCGTATCTTTTTTTCCCAACATTTGAAGAACTTCACTTTTTTTTCAGAACAGGAGATTTATGGCGACAACGGCAGATTTCCGGCCGGGAATGACGATCCGGATGGATGGAGAATTATGGGAAATAGTCGAATTTCAACATGTAAATCCCGGAAACTGGCGTGCATTTGTACGTGCGAAGCTGAAGAGTCTGAAATCCGGAAAAGTGGTTGAAAACCGTTTCAGAGCCGGCGAAGCGGTCGATCCGGTCAGAATTGAAACCAAGGAGTATCAGTTCCTGTACAAGGACGGGGAAGCGTTCGTCTGCATGGATCAGGAAACATACGATCAAATCAATGTTGAAGCGAAGCTGATCGGCGACGGGGCGCAGTTTCTCAAGGAAACCGAGGTTGTGGAAATCGCCTTCAACGGCACGGACATCGTCTCGATTCAGATTCCGATCACCGTCGAGCTGAAAGTGGTCGAAACGCCGCCCGGCGTCCGGGGTGACACCGCCACCGGGGCCCAGAAGCCTGCGGTTGTGGAAACCGGCGCAAGCGTGAATGTGCCGCTGTTCATCAACGAAGGGGATAAAATCCGGGTCGATACGCGGACAGGCAGTTACATCGAGCGGGTCAAGGCTGCCTGAATCGGTTACCGGACGGCAGGGTTTTCCGTTTTTACCAACAACCGGAGAAAACATGGATTTATCCTACTTAAAGAAGCTCGTCAGGATTGTTGAACAGAGTAAGGTTGATGAAATCGAGATCGAAGAGGAGGGACTGAGGGTCCGCGTTGCGCGGAATCCCCAGATGGTTCCGGTTCCTGCGGCCGGACAGACGGCGGCTGTTCCCGCCGCGGCGGTACCGTCCGCCCATTCTCCCGCCGCCGTTCCGGCGGCGCAGGCTCCTTCCGCAGTCCATGAACCCAAATATCACGAGATCAAATCCCCCATTGTCGGAACATTCTACCGAGCCCCCGCCCCGGATGCCGATCCCTACGTTCAGATCGGACAGGAAGTTCAGGACAAGACCGTTCTGTGCATCATCGAAGCGATGAAACTGATGAACGAGATTGAATCGGATGTCGCCGGCAAGGTCGCAAAGATCCTCGTCGAGAACGGTCAGCCGGTTGAATATAACCAGCCGCTTTTTCTCATCGAACCGGTGTGAATCCGCCTCTCCGGCGGAGCTGTTGCCAAACCACCATCGAAGTGACGTATCGTGTTTAAAAAAATCCTAATCGCGAACAGAGGCGAGATTGCGCTCCGGATCATCCGGGTCTGCCGGGAGCTCGGCATCAAGACGGTCGCAGTCTATTCCGAAGCGGACCGTTATGCGCTCCATGTGAAGTTCGCGGATGAAGCGATCTGCATCGGCCCTCCGGCCAGCAAGGAAAGCTACCTTCATATCCCGCGCATCATTTCCGCCGCCGAGATCACCGGCGCCGACGCGATTCACCCGGGATACGGCTTTCTGGCCGAGAACGCCCAGTTTTCCGAGATTTGCGCCTCCCAGGGGCTCATTTTCATCGGCCCCTCGCCCGAAGCGATCCAGGCGATGGGGGACAAATCCCTTGCGAAGGACACGATGAAGAAGGCGGGAGTCCCGGTCGTGCCGGGAAGCGAGGGCATCATCAAGGAACTGAAGGATGGGCTCGAGATTGCGGCGGCTGTCGGGTATCCCGTGATGATCAAGGCCTCCGCCGGCGGCGGCGGCAAGGGAATGAGGATCGTGCGGGAACCGGCCGAGTTCGAGAAGGCGTTTCAGATGGCGAGCCACGAGGCGAGCGCCGCGTTCGGCAATGCGGACGTCTATATCGAAAAATTCGTCGACGAGCCCCGCCATGTGGAGATCCAGGTGTTCGGCGATTCCTTCGGGAACGTCGTTCATCTGAACGAGCGGGATTGTTCGGTCCAGCGCCGGCACCAGAAACTGATCGAGGAATCGCCCTCGCCTGCCGTCGATGCCGACCTCCGCGAAAAGATGGGAGCCGCGGCGATCAAGGGGGCGAAAAGCGTCCATTACTGCGGCGCCGGGACGATTGAGTTTCTGGTCGACAAGGAAAGAAATTTTTATTTCATGGAAATGAACACCCGCATCCAGGTCGAGCATCCGATCACCGAGGAGGTCACCGGCCTCGACCTGATCAAACTCCAGCTCCGGATGGCCGCAGGCGAGAAACTCCGCCGGAAGGATTACAAACCGTCGGGGCATGCCATCGAATGCAGGATCAATGCGGAAGATCCCGATCACGATTTCCGCCCGTCCCCGGGCGAGGTGACCAGCTTCCACATGCCGGGCGGGTTCGGCGTCCGCGTCGATACCCACTGCTATACCGGATACCGCGTTCCCCCGTACTACGACTCCATGATCGCCAAGCTGATCGTCCTCGCACCGACCCGCGAGGAGGCGATCGACAAGATGGCCGGGGCGCTCGATGAGTTTACCATCGAAGGAATTCATACCACGATACCGTTTCACCGCTGGGTCATGACGAACGAACATTTCCGCAGCGGACATTTTGACACCGGTTTCGTCGAACAACATTACCGCACCGGTGAGGACGAACGCCGCTCATAAAGGACTCCCCCAATGAATTTTCCCGACAATCTGAAATACACCAACGACCACGAATGGATCCGCGCCGAAGCAGGCGTCGGCACCGTCGGCATTACCGATTATGCCCAGGGTGAACTGGGCGATATCGTCTTCGTCGATCTCCCCAAGATCGGCCGGAAGGTCAAGAAAGGCGAATCGTTCGGAACCATCGAAGCGGTGAAGGCCGTTTCCGATCTCTATGCCCCGGTCGGCGGCGAGGTGGTGGCGGTCAATGATCAGCTCGATAAGCGCTCCGAATCGGTCAATAAGGATCCGTACGAGTCGGGCTGGATGATCAGGATCAAACTCTCCGATCCCAGGGAACTCGATGCCCTCCTCGATGCCGGACGGTATCGCGCACTGATCGGAAAATAGGCATCCGCACAGACCGGAGGGCCGGAGCACGACGGATGCCGCCCGCTGGATTTCTTCCCGCCCCGCGGCCCGCCTCCGTGCCGGCACTGCCCCCGCTCCAAAGACGATTTCCCCACGTTCACCTTTGACATGCAGACGCTCCTATGAAAACCGAACAGAATGAACTCCCGTTCCAGCAGAGACACATTGGTCCGCACGATGCCGATCTCCGGGCGATGCTCGCCGCGGTCGGCAGCGACAGCATGGAAACCTTTATCAAACGCGTGATCCCCGAGCAGATCAGAACCTCGGAACCGTACAGGCTTGCACCGCCCCTTTCGGAACGCGATGCGTTGGCCGAACTCCGCTCTCTCGCCGATCAGAACCGTGTCGCCCGATCGCTCATCGGCATGGGGTACAGCGATACCATCACTCCTGCAGTCATCCAGCGGAATATTCTCGAAAATCCCGGATGGTACACCCAGTACACCCCGTATCAGGCCGAGATCGCACAGGGGCGTCTCGAAGCGCTCCTCAATTTTCAGACCATGGTGATCGACCTTACCGGATTTCCCATCGCGAACGCGTCACTGCTCGACGAGGGAACCGCCGCGGCGGAGGCGATGGGAATGTTTTTCGGGTCGCACAGCCGTCCGGAAAACGGCGTCTTCTTCGTTTCGGCCGATTGCCATCCGCAGACGATCGCGGTCGTCTCCACCCGCGCACGGCACCTCGGTATCCGTATCCGGGTCGGCGATCACAACACTTTTCAGTTCGACAATAAGGTGTTCGGAGCCCTGCTCCAATATCCGGCCACCGACGGCCTTGTCTGCGACTACCGGGATTTCTGCACCCGGGCGCACGCCTCGGGTGCTCGGGTGGTCGTCGCCGCCGATCTGCTCAGCCTGGCGCTTCTCGTGCCCCCCGCGGAGTTCGGCGCCGATGCGGCGGTCGGCAACAGCCAGCGCTTCGGTGTTCCCCTCGGCTTCGGCGGCCCCCATGCGGCATTTCTTGCTACGACGGAAGCATTCAAACGAATCATGCCGGGAAGGATCATCGGGGTATCCGTCGACTCGCGCGGTGAGCCGGCTCTCCGGATGGCCCTCCAGACCCGGGAACAGCACATTCGCCGGGAAAAGGCCACCTCCAATATCTGCACGGCCCAGGTTCTCCTTGCCATCATGGCCGGCTTCTACGCGGTCTATCACGGCCCCGACGGTATCCGGCGGATCGCGGAGCGTATTCATGCCCACACCGCACTCCTCGCCGCCGGCATCCGCAAGCTCGGTCTTAAAATCCGCCATGAACTGTTTTTTGACACGATCCGCATCGATCTGGACAAATCCGTCTCCGACGCCGCCGTTGCGGCGTTCGCCGCGAAGAATATCAACGTCCGCGTTTTTTCCGACTCGTCGATCGGCATCTCCCTCGATGAACTGACGACGGGGGACGAAGTCGACAGCCTGCTGGCAGTCCTCGCAGGCGGCCGGAGTACTCCCCGGACGCCGGCCGATGCCGCGGCGGGACGCATCCCCGCTTCACTTGCCCGCACGTCACCGTACCTGACCCATCCGGTCTTCTCATCCCATCGCTCGGAGACCGAACTGCTCCGGTACATCCATACCCTGCAGGAGAAGGATCTCTCGCTCACCTTCAGCATGATCCCGCTCGGTTCGTGCACCATGAAGCTGAATGCCACATCCGAACTTCTGCCGGTCACATGGAGGGAATTTGCGCAGATGCATCCCTTCGCGCCTGCCGATCAAACCGCCGGTTACCGGACTATGATCTCCCAGCTTGAGGAGATGCTGAAAGACCTGACAGGTTTCTCCGCGATCTCGTTTCAGCCGAATTCCGGTGCGCAGGGGGAATATACCGGTCTCCTCGTGATCAGGGCATATCATGAAAAGCAGGGCCAGAACCATCGGAATATCTGCCTTATTCCCTCCTCGGCGCATGGAACGAATCCCGCCAGCGCCGTCATGGCGGGAATGGAAGTGGTCGTCGTCCGTTCCCTCCAGGACGGATCGATCGACGTCGCCGATCTGAAGGAAAAGGCGGCGGCTCACCGCGACCGCCTCGCCGCGCTGATGGTCACCTATCCCTCCACCCACGGGGTGTTCGAGGAAACCATCCGGGAGATCTGCCGCGTGATTCATGAACATGGCGGACTCGTCTACATGGACGGTGCCAATCTGAACGCCCAGGTCGGTCTCTGCCGCCCGGCGGAGATCGGCGCCGACGTCTGCCATCTCAACCTGCACAAGACCTTCTGCATCCCGCACGGCGGCGGCGGTCCGGGCATGGGCCCGATCGGCGTCGTGGAGCGTCTGAAACCGTTCCTGCCGGGTCATCCGGTGGTTTCGTCCGGTGCCGGACAGGATGCGATTGGCCCTGTGGCGTCCGCGCCGTGGGGGAGCCCGAGCATTCTCCCGATCTCCTGGATGTACATCCGGATGATGGGGACTGCCGGCCTTACGGAGGCGACCCGCATGGCGATCCTGAATGCAAACTACATGGCCGCCAGACTCGAACCGTTCTTTCCGATCGTCTACAAAGGCGCGAACGGGCGGGTTGCGCACGAGTTTATCATCGATCTCCGTCCCGTGAAGGAAAGCGCCGGGATCGAGGTGGAGGACGTGGCGAAACGACTGATGGATTACGGGTTCCATGCTCCGACGACGTCGTTTCCGGTGCCCGGAACGCTGATGATCGAGCCGACGGAGAGCGAATCGCGGGCGGAGCTTGACCGGTACTGCGAAGCGCTGATTTCGATCCGGCGGGAAATTGAGGAGATCGAGCAGGGGAAATATCCGAAGGACAACAACGTTCTGAAGAACGCACCGCATACCGCCGACATGATTGCCGCCGGGGAATGGAAATATCCCTATTCGCGCGAGAAGGCGGTTTATCCGGCCCCTTGGGTGCGGAGCCGCAAGTTCTGGCCCCCGGTCGGGCGCATCAACAGCGCGTACGGCGATAAAAACCTTGTCTGTTCGTGTCCCCCGGTTACGGCATACGAGGACGAAACCGTGCGGCAGGGATAGCGTGAACCGTCCCGGAGCGGTTGCGGAGAGCGTTTGGAATTGAAGACTCCGGTTGGTACCTTAGATCCGCCCGGATCAGGGCGGCAGTTCATACATCACATACCACTCGAAAGGAGTACCGCTATGCTGAAGCGGCTTGTTGGATCGATTCTTGTGGCAGTTCTTGCGCTGACCTGCGCAGGCTTTGCCGCACCGCGCCAGGACGCGATGCAGGGCAATGCGATGCAGAAAAGCGAAATGAAGGCGTCTCCGAAAGAGATGTCAAAAGAGCTGAAGGAAGTTCAGTGCGATCCTTCCTGCGGATTCATGATGCGGAGCCACGATGAGAAGGAAATCATCGACGCGACGATCAAACACGCACAGAAGGCGCACAACAAAAAGATCACCGCGAAGGATGTCCGCGCGATGATGAAAACCGTACCGGCCGATGCCGACAAGGGAATGAAGTAATTCCCCCATGCACCGGTTCACTCTCCCGCCGCCCCATTCCGTGAATGGGGCGGCTTGTTTTTATCCCCGCTTGCCGGTTGCCGAAAAAAATTGTAAGATGGATCGGACCAGCCTCCACTTTTTCCGGAACCTTCATGAAGCATCCTGAACTTGTCGTTGTCCTCGATTTCGGCGCCCAGTATTCCCAACTCATCGCCCGGCGCATCCGCGAACTGGGCGTGTACGCCGAACTTCTTCCCGGCACGGCACCGGCGGGCGAGCTTCGGGCAAAACAGCCTGCTGGTATCGTCTTTTCCGGCGGACCGGCAAGCGTCTACGACCCCGACGCCCCTCATCCCGATCCCGCAGTCTATAACATGGGTGTGCCCATTCTCGGCATCTGTTACGGGCTTCAGCTGATCGCGCAGACCTTCGGCGGGGAAGTCAACCGATCCGCGAAACGGGAGTTCGGGCCTGCGGACGTCCGCCTCGATGACCGCACCGATCTCTTTCGGGATCTCGGCACCCCGCCGGCAGAGACGACCCGCGTGTGGATGAGCCATGGCGACGCACTGACCGGACTGCCCCCCGGTTTCGAGGCGATCGCGCATTCCGACAATTCCCCCATCTGCGCCGTCCGCCACCGCGGGAAGAGGATCTACGGCGTTCAGTTTCATCCTGAAGTGGTGCATTCCGTTCACGGAACAGACCTCCTCAGGAATTTTGTGTACGGTATCTGCGGCTGTCGCGGCGGGTGGAGCGCGGGGTTTTATGTCGAACGCGCCGTCGGGGAGATCCGCGCAGTCGTCGGCGACGGCCGCGTGCTCTGCGCGCTCAGCGGCGGCGTCGACTCGTCGGTCCTGGCCGTGCTGATTCACCGGGCGATCGGAGACCGGCTCACCTGCGTGCACATCGACACCGGCCTCATGCGGAAGGATGAGAGCGCCGCCATTGTCCGCCTGTACAGGGATCATTACCGTTTCGATCTCCGCTCCGTCGATGCACGGGAGCTCTTCCTGACGCGGTTGGCCGGCGTCGCGGATCCCGAGCAGAAACGCAAGATCATTGGGAAGACGTTCATCGAGGTATTCGAGAAGGAGGCGGCATCGGCGGGGTCGGCGGATTTTCTCGCCCAGGGAACGCTCTATCCGGACGTCATCGAATCGGTCTCGTACCGCGGGCCCTCGCACACGATAAAGTCGCATCACAATGTCGGCGGACTGCCGGACCGGATGAAGCTGAAACTGCTGGAGCCGTTCCGGGAGCTGTTCAAGGACGAGGTGAGGGCTGTCGGGCGGCTTCTCGGACTGCCCGATGAGCTCATCATGAGACATCCGTTTCCCGGTCCCGGACTCGCTGTCAGGATCATCGGCGCCGTCACGGCGGAAAAACTGTCGATGCTCAGGGAAGCCGACGCCGTTTTCATCGAGGAGATCCGGCGGGCCGGTCTCTACGAACATGTCTGGCAGGCCTTTGCGGTGTTCCTGCCCGTTCAGACCGTGGGCGTCATGGGCGACCAGCGGACGTACGATTCGGTAATTGCACTGCGCGCCGTATCGAGCGTGGACGGAATGACAGCCGACTGGTATCCGTTTCCCCCCGAAGTACTGGCGCGGGCCGCCAGCCGGATCGTGAACGAGGTGAGGGGGATCAACAGAGTCGTCTACGACATCAGTTCAAAACCGCCGTCGACGATCGAATGGGAATAAGGCCGGGGGGGAGATCAGCGATGGGTGAAGATGAGCTGTTCGACAGACCGGCTCTTCACGACCTCGAACAGTTTCCGCAGTTCCGCATACCGGTGGGCGGGGATGTAGGGCTGTTCGACGGCGAAGCTCTCCTCTTCCACCAGCTGGTGCGGTTCGGATGAGGAAAAGCCGTTCAGATAGACGATGTTGTCGTTCTTGAACTGGATTTTTTCCGGGAGGTTTCTCACCACATATTTTTCCTCCGGATAGAACACCTTGATCCGTTTCTTGATCGTATAGGGATATTCGAGGTCGATCGGATAGATCCGCGTATCCCGGGCGAGCCAGGAGAGGTCGGTGAAGAGCTTGAACGGATCGATGTTCAGAAGGAAGAGGTCGCCCTGTTTCTTCAGGGCGTTCGGCACGGAAAAATCGAACGCCAGCTTGAGATCGCAGGAAAGGGTATCGAAGTTCGTCAGCGAACAGTGCTGGATGACCGCGTCGAGGTAATTGTCGATGATCAGTTCCTTGCAGAATTCCTTCAGTTCCCGGTCGGTATAGTCGCTGAAGAAGGCCCTGCTCCGGAAATTCTTTTCCCCGCTGTAGGTGATGTCCACGGAGAATTTGGTGTCGGTTTCGGTGCCGACATAGACCTTGACGTCGATGTCGGTCACGTTCTGGTCGCACGAGGCGGTCGGGGTCCGTTCGATCGCGGAGGATCCGTCGTCGTGAATGACCAGAACGTCGATCCCCTCATCCTGCCACGGGAGCCGGCCCTGCTGGCAGTAATTGACCGTCGGGTCGATCCAGTAGGTCTGTCCGTCGCGGGAGGACGATTTCACGATCATATGGTTGAACGACCAGGTGGGGAACTCGGGATCGAGGAGCCCCTCCGAGGCGGTCAGCATGAGAACGGGCGATGCCGCGATGTTGAGATCGCGGAGCATGCTGATCAGGAGAGCCGCCTTATCCTTGCAGTCGCCGTACCGCCTGTCGATGACCACCTGGGGGAGGGCAGGCTGAAGGGTGCTGCTGCCGAGGTCGACGGAGATGTATCTGATCGCGTGGACGTAATTCGTGATCCGGAGGATCTTTTCAGCGTCGGTCTTCGCCCCGGCGGTGAGATCGAGGGCGAGGTTGTGGATCATGTCGGTGACCGCCAGCTGGGGTTCGAACAGCTTCTTGTAGTACCACCCGGAGATCGCGTCCCAGTTCGACCAGTCGGCGAGGGAAAAACGGACGTACGACATGTTGAGCGAGGGGGGCGGCATGTTCGGCTCTTCGATGAAGGCCGGTATGTCGTGCAGAGTCCACGCGAACGACACCTTGTTGCTGTTCGCCATCCGTTCGAACAGATTCATCGGCGTCTGGACCGGCGGCGGGAGGGCGGCGTAATTGTAGCTCTTGTAGCGCCAGGTCCAGCCGAGTCCCCGCTCCTTGTCCATCAGAATGACCGGCACCGTCAGCACGTATTCGCTTTTGAGCGTCGGGAGATAATTCTGAATTTTCCAGACGTCGTACCAGAAGGCCCGCTGTGTCTTCTTGGTATACTGATAATCGATGATGCATCCCTTCTCCACGGCGGGGAAAGTGAATCGGATCAGTTTCGTGTCCGCGTATAGTGTGGAGCCTTTGACCTCGCCGGTGATGGTGTAGAAATCCTGGTCCTTCAGGGAGATGTTGGTCCCGTTCGGTTTGATCGTCCGGGCGCGGAGTTCGGTGAGCGATTCCCCTTCGTAGAGGGGGATTTCGATCGTTGCGTGCGCCTCGAGATTCCGGAAGAGTTTTTGAATTTTATGGACCTTGTTATAGGTGAAGAGATCGGTGTTCCGGTCGAGGTCCATTTCGATCTGCTGTCTGTCCAGGAGAACGACGCCGTCGACTTCAGGGTAATCCTCCGCCGTCGGCATTTTATCGAGGCCGAGTTCTTCGCGAAGAGCCGAGGCGTCCATCAGAAGTGCCGTGGTACAGGAGAGCGACAGAACTGCGAGGGACAGGAGGAATATGAAGAGTAATGGTTTCATCGCCGTGGCGATTCAGGAGGGGGATAGACTTCCCCTTCCTTAAAAAAAATTACGACAGTTGCACGAGAAATTCAAGAGATGGACGAATTAAATTTTGATCCCCCGGAAATAGGCAAATCAGCCCGCTTTGAGAACGGTGAAATATGTTTAAATTCATAATAAACAACACTATTTGAACTACTCATCTCCTCATTTCGTCCGATTCAGCATCCTCCCCGACGGCCTGAACCATCACAACCGAGTAAGCGCCTTCCTTCACGAGCAGTCCGGTGAGGGTGAATTGCTCCCCCCACGGCGAGAGCTGACGAAGCATGTACGACCCCGGCGGGAGGGCGAAAAACGCCTGACCCAGCCCGTTGACGGAGGATGCCATGCGCCGGAAAAGCGTCGTTCCGGTGGATTCGGGCGATGTATCCCGGCCGGTTGGTCCGGAGCTCCCGCCGGGTTCATACGACCAGACATCGATGATGGCTCTCCGCCGCAGACGGGGAGTGTGCAGAAGGTTCACGCATTCCAGCATCAGGCCGGTGGAGAAGCCTGTCCGGATGTACTTCGGCGTCCATGGTCCGACCGATTCGGTTTCATATGCGACGGTTCCGGGAATCGGAACGACGGGTGATGGAGCGAGCCGGGATGGCGCCGGAACGGCGGGAGGGGGAGAGAAAACCGTCTGGGGTGTTGTACACCCCATGACAGCCATGCAGAGTGCGATGACCGGTTTCCGGTCCATGGTCAATACGTCAGGAAGAACGCCGGCGGATTGCTGAATAGAGGTCCGATCCCGCCGGATCGGTCAATGATAATCGATCTTGGAGATTTTCTTTTCGAGCCCGTTTTTCTGAAAGGTCATACTGATCAGGCCGCCGTTCGGGGCATCGGCGGCGATGATGACGCTTTCGACGCCCTGCGATTCGATGCGCCAGTTTTTCACCGTCATGACGTTCCATTTTCTGCCGCCGAACTCGTTGTTGAGGCGTGAGATGAGGGCGGCCCTGTATTCCGATTTTTCAAAATCGGAAGTGAGCTGGACGAATCCCCTGCCGACCTCTTCGCCGTTCACGAGGAGAACGGACCAGTCGATGTTGTCCGCCGCCGACTGATCGTTCCGGCAGATTTTCTCGAAGGTGGATTTGGACATATGGAGGGCGCGCTTGGCATCGGTTTCACAGCCTGCGAGGATGACGACGAGGAGAATGCCCGTGAAAAGGATGCCGGCAAAGCGGTGATGCGACGTTGTCATGACTGGATCTCCGGGGATCGAACATGATCCAAACGACGATCGGCATGACGGGTTGCCCCGGCCATGCCGATCGACACTGCTGTGCAAAGAACTGTGGGCCGCGGCAGAGGCGGGGTCAGGAACAACCCGAGGTCTCTCCGCAGTTGACGCATTTGTAGCATGTGCCGCTCCGGACCATGATACTGCCGCAGGAATGGCAGGGGGGCGCATCCGCCTGAGCCTGGTAGACGGCGTGTTCGTCCCGTTCCAGGGTCTGGGCGGCGGAGGCCTGTTTCTGTGCCGCCCCGGCCCGGGGAAGCTGATCGAAATGCTCTTCCCCGTGCCTGACGATATCCTCTTCCGGCATGAACTTTCGCGAGAGCCAGCGGAAGATGTAATCGAGGATCGATTTGGCGATCGGGATGTCCTTGTTGTTCGTAAAACCGCTCGGTTCGAACCTCATGTGCGAGAATTTTTCCACCAGAACGCGGAGGGGGACGCCGTACTGGAGCGCCATGGAGACGGAGGTCGCGAACGCATCCATCAGGCCGGAGATGGTGGATCCTTCCTTGGACATTGTGATGAAAATCTCGCCCGGGGTCGAATCCTCGTACAGGCCGACAGTGATATATCCTTCGTGTCCTGCGATGGAGAACTTGTGGGTGATGGCCTGCCGTTCGTCGGGGAGCCGGCGGCGGATGGCCTTCCGCTTGCCGTTCTTCGTCGCCTCGTCGAGGGAGGTGTTGAGCGGCTGGGTCCGTTTGCATCCGTCGCGATAGATGGCGATGGCTTTCAGACCGAGGCGCCATGCTTCGATGTACGTTTTGCTGATATCGTCCGGGGTGACGTCGTGCGGCATGTTGACTGTTTTCGAAATCGCGCCCGAGATATAGGGCTGAACCGCGGCCATCATCCGGACGTGGCCCATGTAGTGGATGGAGCGGGCGCCCTTCGCCGGTTTGAAGGCGCAATCGAAGATCGGCAGATGCGCTTCCTTGAGATGCGGTGCGCCTTCGATCGTATCGTTCTTGTCGATATAGGCGAGGATATGCTCGATCTGTTCGTCGATATACCCGAGCTTTTTCAGGGCGACCGGGACGGTCTGGTTGACGATTTTCAGGAGTCCGCCGCCGACGAGCTTTTTGTATTTCACGAGGGCGATATCGGGTTCCACGCCGGTGGTATCGCAGTCCATCATGAACCCGATGGTCCCGGTGGGCGCGAGGACGGTGGCCTGGGAGTTTCTGAAACCGTATTCGCGTCCGGTGGCATAGACGTCGTCCCACACCTTGCGGGCGGCGGTCAGGAGGACGCTCGGGACATGCTGATCTTCGATGCGGTCAGCGGCGAGGCCGTGCATCTTCATGACTCTGAGCATCGGTTCGCGGTTTTTCTCATACCCGCGGAACGGTCCCATTTCCTTGGCGATGAGGGCCGACTGGCGGTATGCCTGTCCGCACATCAGGGCGGTGATGCCCGCGGCGTAGGCCCGACCTTCTTCGCTGTCATAGGGAAGGCCGCGCGCCATGAGGACTGCGCCGAGATTGGCATAGCCGAGTCCCAGGGGCCGGTAATCAAAGCTGTTCTGAGCGATTTTCGGGGTGGGGTAGCTCGCGTTGTCGACCTCGATCTCCTGTGCGGTGATCGTGATGCTGACGGCGTGGCAGAACGATTCGATGTCGAGCTCGCCGTCGGCACCGATGAATTTCATGAGATTCAGCGACGCGAGATTGCACGCCGAATCGTCGAGAAACATATATTCACTGCAGGGATTGGAGGAATTGATCGGCGCGGTTCCGGACGATGTATGCCAGGTGTTGATGGTGGTGTGAAACTGAAGGCCGGGGTCCCCGCAGATCCAGGCAGACTCGGCGATCTCCTTGAGGAGGTCGCGGGAACGGAACGTTTCCATCGTCCGCCCGTCGATGACCGCCCGGGTCGACCACGATTTGTCGTCGACGACGGCGCGCATGAATTCATCCGTGACGCGGACCGAATGGTTCGCGTTCTGGTAGAAGACCGAATCGTAGGCGCCGCCCGGGACGTTGAAGCCGCCGTCGTACCCCGATTCGATGAGAGCCCACGCCTTTTTCTCCTCATCCGCCTTGCAGCGGATGAACTCCATGATGTCGGGATGATCGGAGTTGAGGATCACCATTTTCGCGGCACGGCGGGTCTTGCCGCCCGATTTGATGACGCCCGCGAACGCGTCGTATCCCTTCATGAACGACACCGGACCGGAGGCGGTTCCGCCGCTGGAGAGACCCTCTTTGGAAGAACGGAGCGTCGACAGGTTGGAACCGGTCCCTGAACCCCACTTGAACAAACGGCCTTCCGTCCGTGCGAGTTCGAGGATCGAATCCATCGTGTCTTCAACGGAATTGATGAAGCAGGCTGAACACTGCGGTTTCTCTTCGATGCCGACGTTGAACCAGACCGGGCTGTTGAATGCCATGTACTGATTGACGAGCAGGAACGTCAGTTCCGCGTAAAAGGTCTCGGCATCGATCTCCGTCGCGAAATAGCCCCCCTTGCGGCCCCAGTCGGTGATCGTCTTCGCCACCCGGTCCACCAGCTGACGGACGCTTGTTTCACGCTCCGGGCTGTCCAGTTTGCCGTGAAAATATTTGGAGACGACGACGTTGGTGGCGGTCATCGACCACGTTTTCGGGACCTCGACGTTGTGCTGCTGGAAGATCGGCTCGCCTTTTTCATTGCTGATGACCGCGCTCCGGAGCTCCCATTCGATCTCATCGAACGGATGGCGCCCTGGTTTGGTGAAATGACGGCGTACGGAAATTCCCCGCCGCGTCATCGCGCCATCCTGTCGCTGGGCGGCAGAGGTCCCTGTGCCTCCAAGAATTGTTATCTCGGGATTTGCCATGTACTACCCTCCATGAAAAACTGTGGGAAAAAATGAAAAACTGAATTTCCGGTCTTTATGCTCCAACCATCCGAGAGATGGTTTTTAATCGAATTTTCGGCGCGGTGTTGTCACTTCCAACAGATCCATCCGAATGATCATACCGTGGGAGGGTGGAATGACAATCACACGGATGGTTTCCCAAATTTTATGACATTGGTTCGAAATATATACAGTTGCGGATAAGAAGTCAAGTGAAAAATAAAAAAAATTTCTTACATCACTTAATCTATAAACTTTTGTGCCGTTCACGGGGGCATGCCGTCGTCGAATCCGTTCAATTTCAGAACGTCCCTCCGGCTCATCGGTGCCGTTCATCCCCACAGCCCGTTGAAAATCCTCGGTTTACTCCCGCGATTGCATTTCAACCCTTTGTCGCGTACTTTTAGAATATCCGAGTCGGGAAACCTTCATCCATGTCGACATTGACCAGATTTTCCACCCTCACCGAGATGTTCGCGCAGATGACCGAACGCTTTTCTGCCGACGGGAAGATACTCTTATGGTATAAATCGGATGGCGCCTACCGGCCCATCCGGTATCCGGAGATGAAAGTCTGTGTTGAAGAGTGCGCGGCCGGTCTGATCGCAAAAGGGGTCTCCCGCGGCGACAGGGTGGCCATCGTCTCCGAAAACAGACCGGAGTGGATGATCGTCGATTTTGCGCTGATGCACCTCGGCGCCGTCACCGTCCCCATCTTCCCGGCTCTGACGGCGGCCCAGATGGAATATATTCTGCGGCATGCCGGAGTCCGGGCTGTCGTGGCATCCCAGAAACTGCAGGTCGATAAAATTCTCTCGGTCCGGCCCTCCCTTCCGAATCTCGGTTTTATCGCTCACTTTTCCGCAGAGACGACGCCGGATCAGACGCTCGTTTCCCTTGCCTCGCTCCGGGCTGACGGGAGGGCGCTCCTTGCGTCCAGACCCGCGCTCATTGCCGGGGAAGGGGCCAGAGTGAAGCCTGACGACCTCCTGACGATCATCTATACATCCGGCACCACCGGCACGCCGAAGGGAGTCATGCTGACGCACCGGAATCTGGTGAGCAACATGGTCGCCTCGGCCGATTCAATCGATTTTTCCGACCGGGATACGATCCTCTCGTTTCTTCCCCTCAGTCATTCCTACGAACGGATGGCCGGTTATTATACCGCCATGTCGTGCGGTGTAACGATCGCCTATGCCGAAGGGATCGAAACCGTGATGGAAAATCTGCCCGAGATCCGGCCGACCGTGGTGACAACGGTGCCGCGGCTCTTCGAGCGGATGTACCAGCGGATCATGAAGCAGGCAGATGCGGGGCCGGCCTGGCGGAGGTATCTCCTGCATACCGCGATCGACGCGGGGAAGGCGTACAACCGCGAGCGGCGGAACGGCGGAGTCACGGCGCTGACGGCCGGACGGCGCATGCTTGCCGACCTGTTCGTCTTCCGGAAACTTCGTAAACGCCTCGGGGGAAGAATCAGATTTTTTGTCTCAGGCGGGGCGGCTCTTTCGCCCGAGCTCGGGGAATTTTTCGAGGCGGCGGGCATTCTGATCATCGAGGGATACGGCATGACCGAGGCATCGCCGGTCATATCGTTCAACCGGCTCGACCGGTACCGGTTCGGTACGGTCGGGAAACCGATTCCCGGCGTGGAGGTGAAAATCGCCGGTGACGGTGAAATCCTGGTGAAGGGACCGAATGTGATGCGGGGGTACTGGAACGACGAACCTGCCACGCGCGAAATGATAGATGCCCAGGGGTGGCTTCACACCGGCGATGTCGGTTCCATGGACGGGGAGGGATTTCTCACCATCACCGACCGGAAGAAGCACCTTTTCGTGAGCTCCGGCGGCAAGAACATCGCCCCCCAGCACATCGAAAGCATGTTCCTCCGGTCGCCGCTCGTCGAGCAGTTTGTCCTCTTCGGCGACGGGAGGATGTATCTCACCGGTCTGGTGGTTCCCAACTTTGATTCGCTCAGGGATCTGGGCCGTGCGCTTGGTCTTGGCGAGTCGTCGGTCGCCGAACTCGTCCGGCACAGGGAGGTGTATAATCACTATGAGGAACATTTCCAGGATCTGCAGAAGGATCTTGCGAGATATGAGCGGGTTCGGCGGTTTGTTCTTCTCGATCATGCGCTCACGGTGGAGGGGGACGAACTGACCCCGTCCCAGAAGGTTCGCCGGAGGGTCGTCGAGGAGCGGTACCGTCCTCTTATTGAGAAGATGTACGAACAGGGGCAATAGGCCGTCTTGACTCTTCCCCCCGTTTTTTCTATTTTTAGGCTGTCATTTTTCAGCTGACCATCGTTCAGTCATCATATCGTCCCGAACAGGAGAGAGTATGAGTTCTTCATCAGCCATCAGTTCCGTCCCTGCATACGCCCTTGACCGATCGGACCTCGTCTCCGGCGGTTTGTGGCTCCGGAGCAAACGCTGGGATCTCACCTTCATCAGCCTGAGTGCGCTTCTCGTCCCTTTTCCGTTTCTCACCTACTATTTTGCGAATTATATGACGCCCGTGTTCAACGGCGTCTTCTCTTCGGTCGGACTGCACTTTGCGTGGGATGACGATGCGAGCAGGAACCTTGTCAACGGCATCATCGCGCTCTTCATCGGGGGGCCCCATATGTACGCCACGTACACCCGGACCGCCTTCGACCGCAATTTTACGCGCACGCACAAGGCCTTCATCGCGGCATCGCTCCTGATTCCCGTCACGGTGATCTACCTCGGCATCAATTATTTCAGCGTCCTGATCACCTTTTTCTTCTTCTGGGCGTCCGTCCACATCATCCACCAGGCGGCCTATATCGTCGAGTGCTACAACAGGAAGCAGACCACGTCGCTTTCCCTGACTTCGCGGCTGATCGATTACGCGGTTCTGTTCACGTCGCTCTATCCGGTCGCAACCTGGAAGTTCATTCACGACGAATTCAGCATCGGGTCGAACAAAATTCTCTTCCCCGAATTTCTGAAGAACGACTACCTCTTCTATTTCGTCACGGCCCTGTTCGCCGGTTCGGCGATCATGTTCATCCTGAAAACCATCCGGGAAGTCAGAAGCGGCACCGCCCATTACCCCAAGATCCTGCTCATCTCCCTGACGGCGATCGTGGCATTTTTCATTCCGGCGTTCCGCAACCTGGATGTGGCATTTCAGGGGTTCAACACCTGGCATTCGTTCCAGTATCTCGGGCTGACCTATTATATCAACCGCCTGCGCCACGAACGGGGCGAAATCGGAACCCGGTTCATCGATAACATGTCGACCGACGGCAAGACATGGCGCTATTATTTTTTCAACGTCGGCCTGACCTTCTGTGCGGTGGCGACCATCGCACTGCTGATTTTTCTCCGGCCGTATCTCGGCCTCTCGTTCGACCAGTGCTATTACATCGTCGTTCTTTCGTTTCTCCTGACCCATTATCTGCACGATCATCTGCTTTTCACACAGCCGGATGAGGTGCTCCTGAAAACAGCCTGATGGAGCGTCCCGCCGGCCGTCGTTGAGGAACGGCATCCCCGCATGAACGACCCACCCCGACAGGGACGGAGATCAGCGGCTCCCGCCCGGCTCCGGAAGCAGGGCAGGGTGAACCTCGCACGCGCACTCTCCAAACTCGGTCTCTGTTCACGATCGGAAGCCATCCGCCTCATTCAGGCCGGCGCCGTCACCGTTGGCGGCAGAACCGTCCTCGATCCCTCCTTCCGGTGCACGCCGGAACGTGATGCGATCAGCATCCTTAATCGCCCGCCGGCGACACGGGAGATGGTGTACATCGCTCTGAACAAACTTCCGGGAACCGTCACCACCCGATCCGATGAACGGGGCCGGACCACCGTCTATGAGACGCTCGGTGAGCTTTCCCGGTGGCTGTTTCCCGTCGGCAGGCTCGACCGCGATTCCGAGGGCCTTCTGATTTTTACCAACGACACACACTTCGGCGACCTGCTGACCAGCCCCTCCTCGCACATCGAAAAATGGTATGAGGCGACGCTCGACAGGCCGCTTGCAGCGGCAGACGCGTCGATCATGTCGGCCGGCATGACGCTCGACGGTGAACGGCTCCGTCCGGTCCGCATCCGCGGAGCCGGAACGGCCGATGTAGAGCTCATCCTGACAGAAGGGAGAAACCGTCAGATCCGCCGGATGTGCGCGGCTCTCGGATACCGCGTCCTCCGTCTCCGGCGGACCCGCATCGGTCCTGTTGCGCTCGGCGATCTCGCGCCGGGCTCATGGCGGCACCTGCGTCCGGATGAAATCGCGGCGTTGTTCGCCGGCGGGAGGACCTGACATGGCCGCCGCCAGGTCGTCGATGATCGAGGTGTGCGTTTTCAGATTTGCGGGGAACCGCCCGGAGTATCTCCTTCTCAGGCGGGTCGATGATGAACCGCTCTATCCGGGTCTCTGGCAATACATTACCGGTTCGCTGGAAGAGGGTGAACGGGCCGCGGACGGTGCGCTCAGGGAGCTCAGGGAAGAGACCGGGTTTGTGCCGGTCGGATTCTGGCGCGCCCCGTATGTTCATTCGTTCTACGACGACCGGTACGATGCGATACAGGCGGTGCCGCTGTTTGCGGCGCAGGCGGCGCCGGGGCAGGCACCCCGTCTCTCCGCGGAGCATGACGAATTTCTCTGGCTCTCCGCCGGTGAGGCATCCCGGAAGCTCGTCTGGCCCGGCCAGAGGGAAGGTCTGCGGATTGTCCACGAGGAGATCGCCGGCGGCAGGGAAGCCGCAAAATACTCCAGGATTTACTGATTTTTTCTCTCCCCACCCGTGTCAACCCTTTTCAGTTTCCGCCGGTCTAATCGTATAGACAGGGAGGAGGAACATCATTGTACGTAAAAGGAGCGGAACGTATGAAGAATCGGTTGATGATCGCTGGTCTGACTGCCGTCCTGATGATTGGCTGGAATATACGGCTGATGGCGCAGGATGAGTCGGAGGCGCCCCTCGAAGCAAAGATATTCAACTCTGTCGCGAGCGGGGCTTCGCACGCACGGCTGGGTGTCATGATCCAGGATGTGACGGATCGCCTGAAAGAGAAGGAAAAACTGCCGGTCGCATCGGGTGCCTATATCACGGAGGTGATCGACGACGGGCCCGCGGACAAGGCGGGACTGGTGGAGGGGGATGTGATCGTGAAGCTGGGCGACCGGGATATTTCCTCCGCGGACGATCTGACCAGGGCGGTGAGACGGCTCAAAGCGGGAAAGGATGTGACCGTCGGGTATTATCACAACGGTGAGAAAAAGGATGTCACGGTGCGGCCTGACCGCGATCGTGCCCCACAGGCGTTCTCTTACAGTTTCGGCCGGCAGGCGCCGATGATGCGTATGCCATCGATGCCGCGGACGCCGGGCATGTTCCGGATCACGACCGATGAAGAGACCGGAGGAATGGCGCTGGAGGAACTGACGCGCCAGCTTGCGGAATATTTCGAAGTGCCCGGAAACCGCGGCCTGCTCGTGACGGAAGTGCGTCATGGGAGCGACGGGGAGAAGGCGGGCGTGAAAGCCGGCGACGTGGTTGTGAAGGTGAACGGAACGTCGGTGCATACCCTCGAGGATTTTCGTGAGGAGATGTCCGACGCCCGGAATCATGAGGCCGGTCTGGAGCTGGTCCGGAAGGGGAAACCGATGACGGTGAAGATCAAGGTGAAGGAGGACGGCGATGACGATGATGCCGACGCGTCGGTTGTTCCGGGGAACATAAACGGCATGCCGGGGCTCTGCAGTCCCGGCGTTTCCTCAGCCGGGCACGACGACGGATTTTTCCGTCAGCTGATCGGTTCCCTGGGGGACTTCGGGAACCGGATCCGGAGGGATATTTCAGACGCCGCGGAACGGGTGAAGTCGCTGTTGACCTCATAGAAAACGGATAACCCGGTATAAAACCGGCTGTTCGCATCATTCCCCGGGATCCCCCGGGGAAACAAACGGGAGGTTGAAGTTCCGGAATAAATGTGTATATTTCATTCCGTTCGAAGGAACGGAATGAGGGATGCACAATAGCATCACTGCGCGATTCCCTCAGGTCCGCACCCCGGCAGTTCGTCACATTCACATCCAGATGATTCCATGAGACTGTCTTCACTCCGTCTGTGCGTTTTTTTGCTATTACTCGGAAATGCCGTGGCGCCGGGTCAAACGACCGATTCGGCCCGAACCGCGCAATATCGTCAGGCGATCGGCGTGATCACACAGGAGGGTCTGCGCCACTGCGATGCCTTCCGGTATCTGACCGACCTGACCCAGAATATCGGAGCCCGGTTGTCAGGATCGCCTCAGGCCGCGCGGGCGGTCGAGTGGGGAAAAGCCCTCATGACCCGGCTCGGTTTTCAGAACGTCCATCTGGAACCGGTGATGGTGCCCCATTGGGTCCGGGGGGATGTGGAACAGGCCTCGATCCTTTCTCCGGAGGCCGGACGGCAGAAGCTTTCGGTCTGTGCCCTCGGCGGGAGCATCGGTACCCAGGAGTCGGGCGTGAGCGGGGAACTGTTCCGCGTGACCTCCTTCGAGGAACTGCGGAAAGCGGGGGACCGGGCGAAAGGGAAGATCATATTCTTCGACCGTCCTTTTGACCGGACCAAAATCAACACTTTCGAAGCGTACGGCGGAGCCGTCGATCAGCGCGGATCGGGCGCAGTGGAGGCGGCGAAGGCCGGCGGTATAGCCGCGCTTGTCCGTTCGATGACTTCCCGCCGGGACGATGTCCCGCATACGGGAGCGATGCATTATGCAGATTCGGTCGTCAAAGTGCCGGCCGCTGCGGTCAGCACGATCGGGGCTGATTACCTCGACAGTCTTCTCGATGCGGGCGTGTCGGTTCGAATCAGGCTCCGGCTCAGCTGTCAGACGCTTCCGGACGCACCCTCGGCCAATGTTGTGGGAGACCTGACCGGATCGGAGCATCCTGAAGAGGTGATCGTGGTCGGCGGGCATCTCGACAGCTGGGACAAGGGGCAGGGAGCGCACGACGACGGCGCCGGTGTTGCCGGCACGCTCGAAGCGCTACACCTTCTCAACGAAACCGGTCTCGCGCCGAAGCGGACTATCCGGGCGGTGCTTTTCATCAATGAGGAGAACGGACTCGCCGGGGGCGTGGCGTATGCAAAGGTCGACCGGCCGGGTGAAAAGCACATCGCCGCGATTGAGACCGACGAGGGGGGATTTTCGCCGAAGGGATTCGGGATCGAAACCGATTCCGCCCGGTTCGGCGCTATCGCCCGATGGGCGCCGCTCTTCCGGCCGATCGGTGCCAGCGAATTCAACCGCGGCGGAGGGGGCGCGGATATTTCGCCGATGGGCCGTCTGGGAATTCCGATGCTCGGCCTGAACGTCGACAACCAGCGGTACTTCGATTATCATCATTCGGAGAATGACACCATCGACAAGGTCAATGAGCGGGAGCTCGAACTCGGGGCGATCGCCCTTGCGTCGATCGCGTACATCCTGAGCCAGGAAGGACTCTGAAATTCTGACAATTCACCACACTATTCATAACCGATGAGGGTTGCATGAAGATGCGCTACGTCGTCGCTCTGGTCTGTCTCCTCTCCGCGGGAACGCTTCTGGCTCAGGCCCCGCAGGAGAAGATCGACAGCACTGCAATTTCCCGGATCCGGGACGAAGGGATGAACAGATCCCAGGTCATGGATATCATAAGCTATCTCAGCGATGTGTACGGACCGAGACTGACCGGCTCACCGGGTTTCGACCGGGCTGCGGCCTGGGCTGAAAAAACCCTCTCCTCCTGGGGCATTGAAAATGTCCATCAGGAGAACTGGGGCCCGTTCGGCCGGAGCTGGTCGCTGAAGCATTATGCGGCAAACGTCCTGGGGCCGCAGGTGTTCCCGCTCATTTCCTATCCGAAAGCCTGGTCCCCCGCGGTATCGGGGACGATGGATATCGTTTATTTCGACGCGAAGACCGACAGCGAAGTCGAATTGTATACCGGCAAACTGCACGGAAAAGCTGTCCTCTTCGAAGAACTCCGGGATATCAAGGCGCACTTCGAGCCCGAGGCAACCCGCGACGCCGATTCTACCCTCCTCAAGCTCGCGAATGCCGCCGGGACAATGTTCCGGGGACGCAGGGGGATGTTCGGCGCGGAGGACCGCGCACGGACTCTGGTCAATTTTCATAAATGGCAGCTCTGTCAGAAGGAGGGGGCGGCGGTCATTCTGACGGAAGGCCGGATGGGGGACGGCGGAAATATTTTCGTCCAGCAGGTCTCGATCCCCCAACACCCCGATTCATCGATGCAGAGACGTGTCAACCCGTGGCAGGCGGAAGCGCCGAAGATCATTCCCCAGATTGCCGTCGGGGCGGAACATTATAACAGGCTGGTGCGGATGATCCGGAAGGGGGAACACCCCAGGCTCGACGTCGAGCTCGAAGTGGCTGTCAACAGGGCCGATTCCACGTTCAATATCATCGGTGAAATCCCCGGGAGCGATCTGAAAGATGAGATCGTGATGATCGGTGGGCATTTCGACTCATGGCACGGGGGGACCGGGGCGACCGACAACGGCACCGGAAGCGCCGTCTGCATGGAAGCGATGAGAATTCTCAAAACTCTCGGTCTGCATCCGCGGCGCACCATCCGGATCGGACTCTGGAGCGGCGAGGAGCAGGGTCTGCTCGGATCGGCGGCTTACGTCAAACAGCATTTCGGTGAACGGAGCGGTTCGATGTTTGATTCGACCTCGAAGATCACGCTGAAGCCGGAAGCGGAAAACTTCTCCGTCTATTTCAATCACGACAATGGAAGCGGGAAAATCCGCGGTGTGTATATGCAGGGGAACGAGGCGACCCGGCCGATCTTCCGCGCCTGGCTTGCCCCGTTCGCCGACCTCGGCGCCTCCACCCTGACGCCGAACAACACTGGCGGGACCGATCACGGGTCGTTCGACGCCATCGGTCTGCCCGGTTTCCAGTTCATTCAGGATCCGCTGGAATACGAGACCCGGACGCATCATTCGACGATGGATGTCTACGACCGCGTCCAGCAGGACGATCTGAAGCAGGGGGCGGTCATCATGGCCTCGTTCGCGTACGATGCCGCAATGAGGGACGGAAAGTTTCCGCGAAAACCCGCGCCGCGTCCGAGACCCGTTCAGGGTCCGGGCCAGTAAGTGCACATACAGCCGCCGGCGGACCGGCCGGATCATTCCCGGCCGGTACCGCTCAGGCTGATTGGATAATGAGGAAGAAACTATGAGCCTGTTAGTCGTCGGTTCGGTCGGTATCGATACCATTGAGACGCCCTTCGGGCGCGTCGAAAACGCCCTCGGCGGTTCCGCGACCTATATCGCCACCGCGGCAAGTTATTTCGTGACGCCGGTCCGGCTTGTTGCGGTGGTCGGAGCCGATTTCCCGAAGGCCGATGCCGAATTTCTGGAAAGCAGGGACATCGACCTGGAAGGGCTCCAGCGCGTTCCCGACGGCAAAACCTTCCGATGGGGGGGACGGTACGAGTACGACCTCAACAGCCGCGTGACCCTTTATACCGAGCTGAACGTCTTCGAGCACTTCAATCCCGTGATCCCCAGAGCGTATCAGAAAACAACCTACGTCTGTCTCGGGAACATCGACCCGGTTCTCCAGCGCCGCGTCCTGGAGCAGATCGAGAAACCGCGTCTCGTCGTCGGCGACACGATGAACTTCTGGATCAACGGAAAGAATGAGGAACTGAAAAAGACGCTCCGGATGATGGACGTCTTCATTCTGAACGAATCGGAAGCCCGACAGCTGACGAACGAACCGAATCTCTTCAAGGCGGCGAAAAATATCATCCGCCTCGGTCCCCGGATCGTCATCGTCAAGAAGGGTGAGCACGGGGCTCTTCTGGTGACCGAACGGACCATCTTTTCCGCTCCCGCCTATCCTCTCGAAAACATCAACGACCCGACCGGAGCGGGCGATTCGTTCGCCGGCGGGTTCATCGGCTGGATCGCCCGCACAGACGATCTGTCGGAGGAAAACTTCAAACGCGCCGTGATCTACGGGAGCGCCCTCGCCTCCTTCTGCGTCGAACGCTTCAGCCTCGAACGGCTGAAGGAGCTTTCCCTCCTCGAAATCCAGGACCGGTTCCGGGAATTCCGCGAACTGTCGAAATTCGAGGCCGGCCCTACGGACTGACCCCCGATGGTGACCACCATCCAATGGTGCGGTGACCGGGTCCGGTATCTCGATCAGCAGTGTCTGCCGCTCGCAGAGGTGTACCGCGAAACCGACCGGTATACGGATATTGCCGACGCGATCCGGAGGCTCAGCATCCGCGGCGCCCCCCTCATCGGCGTGGCGGCCGCGTACGGCGTTGCGCTTGCCGTGCTCCATGCGGGCCGGGACGGTATGACCGAACGGGAGGCGCTCGGGCGTTCCTCCGCGATCCTCCTTGCCACACGTCCGACCGCCGTCAACCTCGCATGGGCCCTCAATCGCGTCGCTCTCGCCTGCAGAAACTTTTCGGGGGATGGAGGACTCGCCACCCGCTGTCTTGCCATTGCCCGCGAGATTCACGACGAGGACATCCGGATGTGCCGGGCGATCGGGGACGCCGGCGCGCCGCTGATCCCCGCCGGTGCCCGGATTCTGACCCACTGCAATGCCGGCGCGCTTGCGACCGGAGGATCCGGAACAGCCCTCGCAGTCATCGCCGCCGCACACCGGGAGGGGAAGGTCCGCGCGGTTTTTGCGAGCGAGACCCGGCCTGCATTTCAGGGAGCCCGCCTGACCGCGTGGGAACTCCAGAAGGCCGGCATTCAGGTGACCGTCGTGACCGATTCGACCGCCGCCTTTCTCATGCAGAAGGGTGAGATCGATCTCGTGATCGTGGGAGCAGACAGGATCGCATCGAACGGGGATACCGCCAACAAAATCGGCACGTTCAGCCACGCGGTCGCCGCGCGGGTTCACAAACTTCCCTTTTATATCGCCGCGCCCGGATCGACCGTTGATGGATCGATTGCGGACGGCTCCGCGATTCCGATCGAGGAACGCGCCGCCGAGGAACTCACGGTGCTGAACGGCACCCGCATCGCCCCGCCCGGCATCGGAGTCTATGCGCCGGCCTTCGACGTTACGCCGGCGTCCTTCATCTCTGCCATCATCACCGACCGCGGAATTGTCCGTCCTCCGTACAACTTCGCCGGGGGCGTGCGGGGATGAGCGAGATCATCCGCACCGACGCGGTCGTCCTCCGCTCGATCGATTACCGGGAGACCAGCAAAATCGTCACCCTCTACACGCGTCACGCCGGCCGGATGGGCGTGCTGGTGAAAGGGGCGCGTCAGAAAAAAAATCCGTTCGGTTCGACCCTGGAACCCCTTTCCTATATTTCCGCCGTGATCTACACGAAGGAAGGGCGCGATCTTCAGCTTCTCACCGCGGCGGATTTCCGGAAGATGTTCCGCTCCCTGCCGGCGGCGCTCGACAGCCTGGCCCCCGCGCTCGCCATCCTCGAGATCGTCAACAGGGTCACGCACGACGGCGAGGAGAACCATCCCCTGTTCGATCTTGTCGTCGGCACTCTCTCCGCGCTCGACGAATCCCTCGCCCCGCCGCCGTTTCTGCTCGCGTACTTCGAATTCCGTCTCGCCGCGGTGCTGGGATTCCGTCCTCAGATGGATGCCTGCGCATCGTGCGGGAAGGCGCCTTCTGCGGGCCGGCCGGAAGATCTCTGGGCATTCGACCATTCGCGGGGCGCGATCCTCTGTTCCGATTGTGCGGACGGCCAGGCCGCCGCCGATACCATCTCGGGAGCGACCGTCGCGCTCCTCGGCCTGTTTCTCGCACAGCCGCCGGAGGTGGCGGTGCGGCCGGGTAACCTGAGCGAGGTCTCGGCGGCCGCGGTGAAGAACGCCGCGTGGCGCTACCTCCGGTATCATGCGCACGGTTTGCGCGATCTTGCGGCGGAAAAAATCTTCATCGCGTTCGGCGAGACGGTTTAATTTTTTTTAATTTCATTTTCCCGGGAAAAACGGTTATTTTACAGAAAAGCCACCCGGGCCGGTGTAACAATCAACCGGGGATACGTGTATATATATTGTAAACATCGATCACTGAACAGCGTTCTTCAGAGGAGCTTCATATGCAGAAAAAATCAATTCTCGCGGCGATATTCCTGATCTTCATCGGAATCGTCTTCGGGGCTATTCTCGTTTCCAATTTCCACAGCGGCGTGCTGCCGGGCTTTGCGGGGGATCCGCAGGTCAAACTCGGCGGTCCGGTGCCGGTGAAGGATTCCCAGTTCGATCCGAAAACACTGAGCCGCGCATTCATTGAGGTGAGCAAGGCCGTCAGTCCGACCGTCGTTTCGATTACGGTAACGACGAAGGCCCGGCGGGTGCCGAACGACATGAATGAATTTTTTCATTTCTTCAGTCCCGATCAGAAAGTGCCGGAAACCGAGCAGATGCAGGCCGCCGGTTCCGGCGTGATCATCAGTCCCGACGGCTATATCCTGACCAACAATCATGTGGTGGAGGACGCCGACGAAAATAAAGTGGAAGTTAATCTGAGCAATTCGCACAAGGCGAAGGCGAAGATCATCGGTACCGATCCTTCGACCGACCTGGCAGTCATAAAAATCGATGGAAAGGAATTTCCGACCGCTGCGCTCGGCAATTCAGACAATCTGGAGATCGGCGAATGGGTGCTCGCCATCGGCAATCCGCTCGGTCTGCAGGGAACGGTGACTGCCGGGATTATCAGCGCGATCGGGCGGAACGGCCTCGGCATCATCCGGGATGAAAAAGGATACGGCATCGAAAATTTCATCCAGACCGATGCGGCCATCAACCCCGGGAACAGCGGCGGCCCGCTGGTGAATCTGCACGGCGAGGTGATCGGCATTAATTCTGCGATCGCCACGACCAATGCCCGGTACCAGGGGTACGGCTTCGCCATTCCGATCAATCTTGCCGAGGCGGTGGCGGAGGACCTCATCAAACACGGCAAAATCATGCGGGGATACATCGGTGTCAATATCGGTCCGATCGATGAAACGTCCGCGAAGGCGCTGAGCCTTGACAGTGCGACCGGAGTCCTTGTGCAGTCGGTCGTGGACGGAGGAGCGGCGAAGGCCGCCGGCATCAGGGATGGGGATGTGATCCTCTCCATCGACGGGAAGAGCATGAATTCGCCTGCGGAGCTCCAGAGTTTCATTGCGCGGAAACACCCGGGGGACGCGGTGACGCTGAAGCTCTACCGGGACGGCTCAAAGATGGAAAAGCGGGTCACCCTCAGGGCCCGGACAGACGACAAAGTCGCTTCCAACGACGACCGGAGCGAAGGGGACGATCAGGAATCGAGGTCAGCAGAGGAGACGGGGCACAGTCTGTCGCTCGGCAAGATCGGCATGAGCGTCAGGCCGCTGAGCACGGACGAGAAAAAACAGTTTGCGGTGGACGGCGGCGTCTATGTCACCGACGTCACCAGATTCGGCGAGGCGTACAACCGTCAGATCAGCAAGGGAGACGTGATCCTCGAGGTCGACCGGCAGAAGGTCTCTTCCGCCAGGCAGTTCCAATCGATCGTCGAAAAAAGAAAATCGGGCGACGCGCTTCTTCTCCGGATCAAGCGCGAGACGGGGCAGATGGCATACGTCGCTGTGCAGATTCCAAACTGACGGTCAGGGTTCCGGCCGGGTGCGCGGGGGATTCATTCCCCCGCGTTTGTTTTATGCCGGCAGGCCGACCTGTCATTTGCTTGTCTGTCCGTAAATCGGTAGATTTCGGGCCATTCACGACCATTAACTCACGAGGGAACACAGATGCCTCTCTTCCGGATCCTCACGATCGGGTCGATCGTCATGAGCGCCGTTATGACAGCACAGATCAACATACCCTTTGAACAGTATAAACTTCCCAACGGTCTGACGGTGATTCTTCAGGAGGATCATTCGGCGCCTGTTGCGGCGGTCACCGTGATGTATCATGTCGGGTCGAAAAACGAGAAGGTCAAACGGACAGGGTTCGCGCATCTCTTCGAGCACATCATGTTCAAGGGATCCGAGCATGTGGCGGATGGCGAGCATTTCAGGCTTCTGCAGGAAATCGGGGCGAACATCAACGGTTTCACGACCGAGGACGGCACCACGTATTTCGAGGTGGTTCCGAGCAACTATGTCGAACTTGGCCTCTATCTCGAATCGGACAGGATGGGATTTCTGCTCAACGCCGTGACCCAGCATAAACTCGACAATCAGCGCGACGTGGTCAAGAACGAGCGGAGGCAGAGGGTGGATAACGTGCCGTACGGCACGGCGGATGAAAAGATCGCAAAGGCGATCTACCCGCCCACCCATCCCTACAGCTGGCCCGTCATCGGGTATATGGAGGATCTGAGCGCCGCCTCGCTCGAGGATGTCAAGGAGTTTTTCCGGACCTATTACGCGCCCAACAATGCCTGTCTGGTGATCTGCGGCGACATCAGCCCTGCGGAAATGCGGCCCCTGGTGGAAAAGTATTTCGGACCGATCAGCCGCGGAAAAGATTTCGAACGCCCGGCCGCTGTGCCCGTCACGCTCGATGCCCCGAAGCGGATGGTGTTCCAGGACAGCGTCCAGCTCGCCCGTCTGTATGTGACGTGGCCTTCCGCTCCCGGCTACACGCGCGAGGATGCGGTTCTGGAAGTCCTCTCGCACATCCTGAGTCGCGGAAAGAGTTCGAGGCTCTACAAAACCCTCGTCTATGAGCGCCAGATCGCACAGTCGGTTTTCGCATCGGCGCAGGGAAGCGAAATCGCGGGGCTGTTCAGCATCGAGGCGACCGCCAAACCCGGGAAGGGGCTTGCGCCCGTCCAGACGGTGATCGATTCCGTCATGGCCGATCTTCTGAAGAACGGCGTATCCGCGGAGGATATCGCAAAAGCCGTGACCGCGGTCGAAGTTCAGACCGTCAACAGCGCCGCAACCGTTCTCGGGAAGGCCAACTCCCTCGCGGCATACTATTCGTACACCGGCGACCCTGCGAACATCAACCGGAAGATGGATCTGTATAAAGGAATCACGCCGGAGGAAGCGCTCTCCGTTGCACGAAAATATCTCTCCCGACCGTCGGTGACGCTCAGTGTTGTCCCGAGCGGGAAACCTGAACTCGCCGCGCAGAAAGGAGAATAACCATGAACCCGTTTCCGAGGATCTGCATGACCAGTCTGCTGTTTGGAACGCTCGCGTACGGCGTCGGTGTCGCCGGTGATCAGCTTGACAGGACCCAGCGGCCGAAGGGAAAGCCCGCTCCGGTCATCCATCTCCCCGAAATTCAGAAGAGCTCGCTGAAGAACGGCCTGCAGGTCTGGCTTGTGGAGAACCACAAACTCCCCCTTGTCGCGTTCAGCCTGGTCATCCCGTCCGGCACCGACCGCGATCCGGCCGGACAGCCGGGAATTGCATCGATGACCGCGGATATGCTCGATGAGGGAACGGCGACACGCTCGAGCCTGCAGATCGCGGACGATCTGGACGCGATCGGTGCGAACCTGGGGACATTCGCGAACACCGACGGTTCCTTCATCAACCTGGGCACCCTCTCGCGCTATCTCGACAAGGCCCTCGAAATTTATGCCGACGTCGTGGTCCATCCCGTCTTTCCGGAGAAGGACTTCAGCCGGCTGAAGAAGCAGAGACTTGCGTCGCTTCTCCAACAGCACGACCAGCCGACGGCGATCGCGAATAATTCGTTCAATTTCATCCTGTACGGCGGTAGTCATCCCTACGGAAACAATCCTATGGGAACGGAGCAGTCGGTCCAGTCGATGACCATCGACGATCTGAAAAAGTTCTATCACACCTATTACCGGCCGGGGAATGCGACGCTGGTTGTTGTCGGCGACGCGGATCTGGGACATCTCACCGGGACGCTGGAGAAGCTCTTCGGTTCGTGGGAATCCGGACCGGTACCGACTGCCGTTCTTCCGAATCCTCCCGCGGCCGGACAGAGAACGATTTATCTCATCGACAAACCCAATGCCGCACAGTCGGAAATCCGGATCGGATATCCCGCCCTGGCGCGCAGTACCCCCGATTATTTTCCCGTCATTCTCATGAACCGGATGCTGGGCGGGCAGTTCACGAGCCGGATCAACCTGAACCTGCGCGAGCGGCACGGATACACCTACGGCGCCAATTCCTCATTCCGATTTTTCAAGGGTCCGGGTCCCTTCGTCGCTTCGGCCGGCGTGATCACCGACAAAACGGACAGTTCGCTCGTGGAATTCATGCATGAACTTACGCTGATGCGCGAAAAAGGGATGACCGCCGAGGAGCTCGCCTACGCGAAGAAGGGAGCGGTCGGCAGTTTTGCGCTCGCCTTCGAAACCCCGGCGCAGATTGCAGGCGCACTGCAGTCCATTGTCCTCTACGGCCTGCCCGAGAACTATTTCAATTCCTACCTGCAGAACATCGAATCGGTCACGCTCGGCGATGTCCAGAGGGTCGCGTCGGCATACATCGACCCCTCCAGAATGGCGATCGTGGTCGTGGGGGACCTCGCGAAGATCAGGTCAAAAATCGCTGCTCTGGGCCTCGGAGAGGTGGTTCTTTGCGATACGGACGGGAAAAAACTCCCGTAATCGGCACAATTTGACGGAACCGACCGGCCCGGGAGAATGCCATGCGGGGTTCCGGAATGCCGTATCTTGACAAATATGTAAATTCTGCTATATTTTTAGGAAACGGCAGGGTTAACGTCTGCTTCGGATAAGGAGGTGTCTGGGTCTTCAGTTCGTATACTCATACAGGGTCGAACAGCCGGTTAAGCAGCAAGGTGCTCATACTGAATCAGAATTATGAGCCAATGACTGTTTGCAATGTGAAAAAGGCGGTCATCCTCCTTTTCCTGGGCAAGGCAGAATTGATCGAGGCACACAACGGCAAGCAACTCCGGTCGGTGTCGATGTCGATGCCGTACCCGAGCATCGTGCGTCTCGGGGTGTACATTCATGTTCCCTACAAAAAGATCATCCTCTCGAGGAAAAACATTCTCCGGCGGGATGGTCACCGGTGCCAGTACTGCGGCCGCACCGATATCGCTCTGACGGTCGATCATGTCTTGCCGAAGGCCAAATCGGGTGAGGATACCTGGGAGAATCTGGTGACCGCGTGTGTCGACTGCAACAACAGGAAGGGGAACCGGACGCCGGAGGATGCACACATGAAGCTCGCCCGACGACCCATGAAACCGAACCATGTAACCTTCATCCGGCATTTCGTCGGCAATGTGGACGACCGCTGGAAACCGTATCTTTTCATGAACTGACGTTCCCCGGTGGCTCCTCTTCCCTCCGCGGGCCGTTCACTGCTCTCCCAGACAAAGGAAATTCCCATTGGCAGTACAGAAACGAATTCTCAGCGGGATGCGTCCCACGGGGAAACTCCACCTCGGCCATCTCGTCGGTGCGCTTGAAAACTGGGTCTCGCTCCAGAATCAGTATCAGAACTTTCATCTCGTCGCCGATTATCACGCGCTGACCACGAGTCTTGCCACAGCCGACATCTATCAGAATTCAATCGATATGGTGACGGACTGGCTTGCCGCCGGCATCGATCCGGACAGGAGCCCGATCTTCCGGCAGTCCCAGATCAAGGAACACACCGAGCTTCACCTCCTCTTCTCGATGCTGATCACGGCGGCGAGGCTGGAACGCAATCCGACCGTTAAGGATCAGGTGCGGGATCTGCACATCGAAAACATTTCGTACGGCCATCTCGGATATCCCGTCCTGCAGGCGGCGGACATCCTTCTCTACAAGGGGGAAGTGGTTCCGGTCGGGGAGGACCAGGTCCCGCATGTGGAGATCACCCGCGAAATCGCCCGCCGGTTCAACGCCGAATACGGGGCGGTATTTCCGGAACCTGAGGCAAAGCTGACCAGATTCGCGCGGCTTCCGGGTCTCGACGGAAGCATGAAAATGAGCAAATCCGCCGGGAATACGATCCTCCTGGCCGATTCTCCCGCCGAAATCACCGCCAAGCTGAAGAAGGCGGTCACCGACCCGCAGAAAATCCGGAAGGGAGATCCCGGCCGGCCCGACGTCTGTCTCGTCTTCACGTATCATAAAAAATTCAACGAACCCGAGACGGCCGAAATCGATGCGGCATGCCGGAGCGGAGCCCTCGGCTGTGTCGACTGCAAGCTGAACGCCGCCCGCCGGATCGCCGAGGCGCTGGCGCCGATCCGGGAGCGCCGCGCACATTACGAGGCGCACCCCGAAAAGGTGAAGGATGTCCTCCAGGCCGGTGAATCGGTCGCCTCCGAAGTGGCCGGAAACACGATGACGGAGGTCCGCACCGTCATGAAACTCGGGTGATGCCGCGGGAACATCCGGTGGAGTTTATCTGCGGAAATGAGTATGTTGTCCCTGCCGGACCGGCATGACGGTTTCGGAAAGAGTAAGGAGTGAGCATTGACCTATCGCGTCAAACTGCAGGAATTTGAAGGACCTCTCGATCTTCTCCTCTTCTTCATCAAGAGGGATGAGCTCGATATCTACGATATCCCGATCTCCCGGATCACGAAGGAGTTCCTGGAGTACCTTCATTTCATGCAGGAGCTTGATCTGGAGGTTGCGGGGGATTTTATCGTGATGGCCGCCGAACTGATGCAGATCAAGGTCAGGATGCTTCTTCCGAAGGCTCCGGGCGAGGATGAGGAGGAAGATCCGCGGGCGGAGCTGGTGCGGCGGCTTCTCGAATACAAGCGTTACAAGGAGGCGAGCTCCGTCCTCTCATCGCTTGAGGACGAATCGGTCAAGCTCTATTATCGCCAGGCATTCGGGGCGGACGAAAAAAAGGTGGCGCCCGAGGACCGCGAGGAGAGCCTCAGAAACGTCACCATGTACAATCTCATCGCCGCCTTCAAGCGGGTGCTCGAGAGCGTGCCCAAGAAGATCTACCACGACGTCGAACTGCTGAACGTCACGATCGACGAGCAGATGAGCTATATCGCCGACGTCCTCCGGACCCGTGAGGAATCCACCTTCTTCGAACTTGTCGCGAACATGACCGAGAAACTCCGGATCATCGTCACCGTCATCGCTCTCCTCGAGATGGCAAAGAACAAACTGGTCGGGTTTCGTCCCACCCACTATGACGATGATTTCATCATCTACAAACTTCTGCCCGAGGCCGCCTGATGGAACCCACAGAGCTCGAACGCAGGAACATCATCGAAGCGCTGCTGTTCGCTTCGGATGAACCGCTGTCGCTTCCCCAGCTTATCGATGTTCTGAAAGTCTCCGAGGAGGGAGGACCCCGCCTCCGGATGCGCGAAGACGAAATCCTCGCGGTCATCCGCGAACTCAACGCGGAGTATGTGCGTCAGGGAAGATCGTTCCGGATCATCCAGGTGGCGGGCGGCTATCAGTTCGCCACCATGCCCGAGTACGCCGACTGGCTCGGCAAGCTGGTCAAGGAACGGGCGAAACGAAAACTGACCCAGGCCGTCATCGAAACCCTCTCCGTCATCGCCTACAAACAGCCGATCACCAAACCGGAGATCGAAGCCATTCGCGGAGTGAATGCGGATTATGCCATCCAGAAACTTATGGAACGCGGCCTCGTGACGATCGTCGGCAGGTCAGCAACGGCAGGCAGGCCGCTTCTCTACGGCACGACCGCAGATTTTCTCAAGCATTTCGGCATCAACGACCTGGCCGATCTGCCCAAACCGCGCGAGATCGAAGAGATCATGGCCGATCAGGGATTTGAAATGGAGAAAGAGATCCTCAAACGGATGGGGAAAAGCGACGCCGAAATCGAGGAACAGCTCGGCAAGACCGTCGTGGGGGAGAACGGAGAGCTGAGGGAACTTCCCCCGGAGCCGCCCGCGGGCGAGGAACCGCCGGACGAGCCGCGGATCGGCTGAACGGTGCCCCACTCAAGCCAGCACAATTCCTCGCGGCCGCGGCGTTTCCGGACCCGGCCGAATCCCCCCGGGAAACCTCCGCATCGGACCGATCCGGGCGGCGGTCCGCAGAACCCACACCCCGGCGACCAGCTGGTCCGCCTGAATAAATTTCTCTCCATGGCCGGCATCGCTTCCCGTCGCCGCGCCGATCAGCTCCTTCTTGAAGGAGGCATCACCGTCAACGGCCGGATCGTTACCGACCTCGGCCACAAAATCGACCCGGAACGCGATGTCGTCTTCGTCGGCGGCAAACAGGCCGCCATCGTCCGCGAACACCTTTATCTCCTCCTCAACAAACCGAAGGACGCCATCACCACCACCAGCGATGAGCGCGGCAGGATGACCGTCATGAACTACCTGCAGATCGACCGGCGCGTCTTCCCGATCGGCAGGCTCGACCGGAATACCACGGGCGTTCTTCTTTTTACCAACGACGGCGATCTCTCGAACCGGCTGATGCACCCCCGCCATGAAATCGAGAAGGCCTACAAGGCAACCCTCGACAAACCGCTCAGCCGCGATCACGCCGCCCAGCTGGCAAAGGGGATCGACCTCGGCGACGGCAGAACGGCCCCCGCCGAGATTCATATCATCCCCGCCGGCAAACGAAAGGTCGTCGGGATCGTCCTGCACGAGGGAAAGAACCGCCAGGTGCACAGGATGTTCGAGTCGCTCGGCTATACCGTGACCCGGCTCGACCGTGTGGCATATGCGGGCCTGACCTACGAAGGGGTTCCGCGCGGGCGATGGCGTCATCTGACAAAAACGGAAATACGGCGTCTCCGCACGGCGGCGGGCATCGGAGAGACGCCGGAAGAGACGGAGTAACGGTAATCAGTCGCCTTCCGCACGCGGCCTGATGCCGCAGTTCCGGAGAAATTCGGCAGGCATCTCCCCCCCGGCGAAGATAAACACCGCGTCGTTTTTCAGCTCGCGCGTTTCCTCTCCCTCCACGCTGATCCTCACGGCATCCGGCAGTATCTCCTGAACGGCGCTTTTCAGGAGGAGGCTGATTTTTCGGGCGGCCACGGCATTGTCGAGCCGGTGCTGATTTTTTTCCTTGAGACGGACGAACGCCCCGCGCCGGTAGCTGAGCGTCACCGTGTTGCCTTTCTGCGTCGAGAGCCCGAGCGCGGCCTCCACCGCGCTGTCGCCGCCCCCCACCACCAGGATATGCTGTCCCTGAAACTGCTCGGCTTCGAGGAGCTTGTACATGACCTTCGCAAGCTGTTCGCCCGGCACGCCGAGTTTTTTCGGGGTGCCGCGCCGCCCGGTCGCAAGAACGACCGATCCGGCGCGGTACGACTCCGTTACGGTCTTTACCTCGAATCCGCCGGTCACCCGCTCGGCGCTCCGGACCTTCTGACCTTCCAGAATCGACAGCTTGTTGCCGGCGACGATCGTAGAGAACATTTCGAGCAGTTCTTCCTTGCTGATTTCAGGTCCCTTCAGTGTCCCGTACCGGGGAAGATCCACCGGCTGGGTGAGAACCAGTTTCCTGCGCGGATAGTGAAGGATCGATCCCCCGATGGTCTCCTGTTCGAGAAGCAGGTATTTCAGACCGTGCGAGGTGGCGTTCAGCGCGGCCGCAATTCCGGCAGGCCCTCCCCCCACAATGAGGAGATCGTATATGTCGGGGGAACCGCTCCGGGGACGTTCAGCGATCGCATCGGTGGCGGTGACCGCTTGCCGGATCGCATTCCGTATCAGTCCGACGCCGCCCAGCTCACCGACGATGAAAAGACCCGGAACATTCGTCTCATAACGCTCATCATAGTAGGGAATCTCCATTCCCTCCCTCGGTTTTCCGAATCCCATTGTGATCGCGCCGACCGGACAGACCGCTTCGCACAGCGCATGGCCGACGCACCGCGAGCCGTGGATGATGGCGGCATGACCGTCGACCAGACCGAGCACATCCTCGGGGCAGACTTCGACGCAACTGCCGCAGCCGATGCAGTTGAGGAGATCTATTTTCGGATGGAGCGTCACCGGTTCGTTCTGGCGGGTGCCGGCGTTCGCCTCGTGCCTGGACGCGCTCTGGCGCCGCTGTTTTCCTGTGATGATCCAGTACGGCACCGCGAAGACCAGGATCAGCACCGCCAGGAGCCCGAGAGTGATGAGCGTTTCCATCTCAGAACCGGTAGGTGAGTTCTGAGTAGACCGAGACGAAGGGGGTTGTATCTCCCGAAAAATGCTCCACACCCAGGATGAAGGAGGCCGACTGGAGGATCTGGACCATCAGATTCCCGGCCAGATTGCGGGTGTCGCTTGTCTGTCTGAAGTTGAGCATGTCGAAATGATTCGTTTCGTACCTGACGTCGAGAGTACTGCCGCGGAATAGTTCCCTCTGGGCGGTGAGGGAATACCCCCGTCCGTCGGAGAGGTCGGTGGTGTTCAGTGTATACGACCCGCCGCAGGAAATTCCCGTGCCGGCCAGATTCATGACATGGATCGATGAGCTGTTCATGTATTCCCGGCCGAACCCGAGATCGGAGCTCCGGGGGGAATAGGTGTTCATGATATACACACCCTGCAGAAGCGAGCAGTTGATGTTGAATGTCGGCGTTGTGCGCAGCTGCAGGTCGACCATATTGTCGGACAACTGCCGGATCGAGGGGAAATAATAGGTCGGCCGCCAGGCGGACAGGCCGACGCCCAGTGAGAGGCCCCGGAGGAGGTTCAGATTGATGTTCGCCAGGAGCGAGGTGAGTTTTCCCTTCATCGACTGCTGATCGCTGAGTGTGGTCCGAAGGTCGACCTCGCTCTGGGCGTTGATATAGAGGAGGTCCGAGGGCATATACATCGCGGTTCCCCCGATCACTTCCCGGATCAGGGAGGTTTGGAAATAGGTCCGGCTGTAGCTCAGGCCTGTCATGATGGTCCGCCTGTCCGGTGTCTGGAAACCCGCGAAGAGGGCGAATTTTCTCTGATCGCTGAACCGGACGCCGGGAACGGTGTAGGGTTCGAAGCCGCCCGAGAGACCGAGGGTAAACTGGCCGAACGCATGGGCGGCGTACGCGCCGTCCACCGCGCCAAGCAGGGGGGAAAACTGTGGTATGACCCGTCCGACGGAGATGCTGTTCACGCTGTCGCTGTAATCGAGCGATGCGGTATAGATTCTCGTCTGATTCGGTGACTGACCCGGTGCGATGACCGAGGCGTCCCGGATCAGCGTCCGGAAATTGCCCGACATCCGGAACGAGAGCGGCGATCCGGTGAACGCACC
>DATKPE010000028.1:0-93999 GCA_035524335.1 Bacteroidota bacterium | reverse complement strand
CAGAAGTGTCGGGTGGGAATGACGGACTATTTTGTTTGACAAACTTTTCTTAAATAAACAACCATTATTCCAGAAGTCTTGACCATGAAAACCATCTCAACGGCCCTTATCTGTTTATTCTTCATCGCCGTCCCGGCGATGAGCCAATCTTCACTCAACTTCGAACTTGTGGAAAGCATACCGGCCGGGACGACGCTCGGAAATCCCGACATCCGCAAAGCCTCAGACGTCTGGCTCGAGATGATCGGCGGGGCAAAATCCTCGATCGACCTGGAGGAATTCTACGTTTCGAACCAGGCCGGGGAACCGCTCGAACCGGTGATCGGCGCCATCGAGTCGGCCGCCGCCCGCGGGGTGAAGGTGCGGCTCATCGCCGATTCGAGAATGTACAGAACCTATCCCGAAACAATCGACAGGCTCGGAAAGGAAAACAACATCTCCGCCCGCCTCATCGACTTCGGCAAACTGGCCGGCGGCGGCATTCAGCACGCGAAATATTTCATCGTCGACGGGGAACAGATATACCTCGGGAGCCAGAATTTCGACTGGCGATCGCTGAAGCACATCCATGAACTCGGCCTCCGCATCCGCCAGCCCGGGGCGGTCCGCGTCTATCAGCAGATATTCGACCTCGACTGGACGCTCGCCGACAAAAACGACCCCGCGCTTATTCCCTCCCTCCTTCAGCGGAACGACTACCGCATGCCGCTGAGGGTCGTCAACGGACCCGCCGATACGATCACCTTCATCCCGACAATGAGCCCGAAGCGGCTGATCTCCGACACGGCGCTCTGGGACGAAACGAACATCGTGAAGCTGATCGACGGGGCGCGGAAGGAAGTCAACTGCCAGGTCATGACCTATTCCCCGCTCGGCCGGGACAGGAGCTACTATGCCGAGCTCGACAATGCGTTCCGGCGCGCGGCGGCGCGCGGCGTGCAGGTGAACCTCATTGTGGCCGACTGGTCGAAAGACCACCCGACGGTCGATTATCTGAAAAGTCTCGCGGTAGTACCACGCATTACGGTCAAATTCAGCGAAATCCCCGACTGGTCGGGCGGCTATGTGCCGTTCGCCCGCGTGGAACACTGTAAATACCTTGTGATCGACAGCTCCGCCTGCTGGATCGGAACGAGCAACTGGGAGAAGAGTTATTTTTATACCACGCGCAATCTCGGCGTGGTCGTTCTCAACCAGAATTTCTCAAGCCGTCTGCGGGAAATATTTTACAAAGACTGGAACGGACCGTACACCTCCGTCATAAAACCGGAAGTCGAATACCAGTTGAGGAAGCACGGGGAGAATTGAAGCGGAAGGTTGGGACGACGATGCCCGGATTCGCCCTTCATCCCGCGGTACTGACTGTCAATAAAAGCGCCTCATCTCCCGTTCTGAGGAGATCGGATGACGGGGTCGGGAACCATCGGAAAATGATCGAATCGGGAACCGGTAATTGGATGAGAGATTGCAACGTGTCCAAATGAACGAGGAAGCAGGTTGCCTGCCAGTCAGGCTGAAGCAAGCCGTCTTTTTTTCCTCCGCGTCTGAATAACATAGATCGTCCCCTCCATCACCGTCAGCAGGGCCAGCGCCATCGCATCGCGGTCGAACCAGATGCCGAGTCCCTTCTCGTCGACGAACGATTTGACGATGAATGTCGCCATCTGCCATCCGACGACGAAGATGAGAACGACGAATCCGACCGCAAGGATCCCTTCCTTCCAGTCTGTGTCCTGCCAGCGTTTCGTGAACGCCGTTACCGCCGCGATGACGTGAATGTAGAAGATGAGCAGGATGACCATGGTGTGGTATAGTCAGTTAAAAATTGAAAATTGGAAATTAAAATATCTGCCTTCTTTTTAATTTATCAGTTTTAATTATTAGTTGATGTTCAATCCACATTCTTCGTCGATACCAGCGCCCGTATTGTCCGCAACAAAATCCTCAGGTCGAAACCGAGCGACCAGTTCTCGATATAGAACACGTCGTAATTGATCCGTTCCTGGAGGGAGGTATTGCCCCGGAGGCCGTTCACCTGCGCCCAGCCGGTCATCCCGGTCTTCATCCGGTGCCGATCGCGGTATTTCGGGACGTTCTCGCTGAACCGGTCGACAAAATAGGGCCGTTCCGGGCGCGGTCCCACGAGGCTCATCTCACCCCGGACTACATTGATGAGCTGGGGCAGTTCATCGATGCTGGTCCGCCGGAGGAACGCCCCGATCCTTGTCCGGCGCGGGTCGTCTGCCTTCGCCCAGACGGGGCCGGTATCCTTCTCGGCGGACGTTCTCATCGACCGAAATTTGATCATCATGAAGGTCCGGCCGTCGAGACCGACCCGCTCCTGCCGGTAGAACACCGGTCCCCGGGAGTCGAGCACGATGGCGAGAGCAACGATGGCAAAGAGCGGAGCGCACAGAATGAGCAGGCAGAGGGCGACGGCGAAATCGAAGATCCGTTTGAGGATCCTCCCCCAGGTCGACATCGGCGTGCCCTTCATGCGGATGAACGGCAGACCTTCGATCTCCTTCACCTGCAGACCGCCGGTCAGAAGCTGGAGAATGTCGGGAACGAGGAGAAATTCGCAGCTGACGCCTTCGCATTCGCGCATCAGCGCGTAGAGGTGTGCATACTGGTCCCGGTCGAGCGCGATGAACGCCAGTTCGATATCGCGCCGCACCAGTTCCTCCGGCACCGCGCTGAACGGGCCGAGATATTCGGATGAACGGAGCGGGCCTTCCCCGGCCGCGGACTCCCCGAAGTAGCCGCTCAACCTGTAGCCGAGCAGTACGTGCCGGTGAAATCGTTCATAGATTTCCCCCGCCGTCGCACCAGTTCCGACGATCACCGCGTTCCGCAGTTCCCTGCCGCTCCTGTAGAGCATCCTTTCGACAGTGAGGAGAATCATCCGCGCGAGAAAAACCGAGACGATCGACGCCGCCCAGAGCAGAACGACCACCGTCCGGGAATAGGAAAACGCCCTGTAGAAGAAGGCGGCACCGACCACCAGGAGCATCCCGAAGCTGATCAGGCGCACCACAGAGGCGAGTTCTTCGCCGGCGTCGGCGTTCCGCCGGGAGCCGTACATCCCTTTCGAACGGAAGAGGAGAAGCCAGACGGCGACGATGAAGAGCGACGCCTCCACATACATCCTGAACGGGGGGATTTCTTCCCGGAGCGGGAGAAATGCAAGAAGGGATGTCCGGAAGCGCAGCCAGTAGGAGACGAGAAACGCCAGTTCGATGGCAAGCGCGTCGAGGAGGACGCCGAGGGTCGGAATGAGAAAATCGTTGCGGCGGGGATGCGCCATCGCCGGGGCCGGTCAGGAGCCGAAAAGTTCGGTTTCGACGATGCCGCAGAGGATGTGGGCGACGGTGATATGCCCTTCCTGGATTCTCTGCGTGTCGTTGGACGGGATCACGATGGGAATATCGACGAGCGCCTTGCATGTCCCTCCGTCCTTTCCCAGAAACCCGATCACCGCCATGCCGCGGGACTTTGCTTCCCGCACGGCCCGGTTGATATTCTCCGATTTGCCGCTCGTGCTGATCGCGATGAGAACGTCGCCCGGCTGGGCATGAGCCTCGACCTGGCGGGCAAAGATATTTTCGAAACCGATATCGTTGCCGCCCGCGGTGATCATCGAGGTATCGGTGGTCAGTGCGATCGCGGGAAGGGCCGGCCGGTTGGGGACGCTCATGCGGATGACGAGTTCCGTCGCGATGTGCTGGGAATCGGCGGCGGATCCGCCGTTACCGCAGAGGAGCACCTTCTTTTTTCCGCTGTACGCCCGCAGAATCGCGTCGGCCGCCTTCAGGATATCCCCGGAACATGACTCGATCATCTTCTTCTTCGTTTCTGCGCTCTCGGTCAGCTGGTCCTGAATGAATTTTTGCCGGTTGAGGGGGTGATGAGCCATAGGAGAATGATAAAATGAAAATGGAAAAATGGTGAATTAGACCGTTCAAAAATAATTCAAACCTCAGAATTCAGAAAACGATGAAGCAAGCCCGGAAGCTTTTCCCTCCCCTTCATCCCTGCATTTTATTTTTCGCCTTTTGGTCTTTTCTCGCTAGCCACTCGCCCATCCCCACCCGTCAGGCGCTCTTCAGGAATCCCTTCACCACCTCAGGCGTCTGTTTCATTGTTTCCGCCAGCTTCGCCACATCCTTCCCTCCGGCCGTCGCGAGGTGCGGACGCCCACCGCCGCCGCCGCCGAGCCGCTTCGCAAGCTCGCCCACGATTTTACCCGCCTGGAGGTTCCTCGACCTGATCAGATCGTCGGTCACGACGCAGACGAGCGACACTTTGTCGTCCAGAACCGCCGCCAGAACTCCGACCCCCGAGGGCATTTTCGAGCGGAGCGCATCGCCGAGGCTCTTCAGCTCGTCGTTGGTCGCCGCGTCGACGGTCTCCGCGACGACAGTAAAGCCCTCAACCGCGATCCCTTTCGCAATAAAGGTCTCGATACCGGAGGCAGCCTCCCTGACGCGGTATTTGCTCAGCTCCTTTTTGAGATCCTGTGTCGTCCTGACGATCTGCTCGATGGCCGAGTTGCGCTCCAGCAGAGCCGACTCAACTGCGGCGACCTCGGCCGGACCGGCTGATGCGGGAATCGACAGTCTACTCCGGGAAGGAACTGCGGTCGATGCCACTTTTGTGAACTCTCCAAGCTGGCGTTCGAGCGATTCCTCTTCTGCGATCAGCTTTTCGATCTGATCATCGAGTTCACCCGCCTTTGCAATCCGTTCGGCGATATAGCGCCGGAGGCCGTCGCCGGTTACGGCCTCGATCCGGCGGATGCCGCTTGCGATGCCCGATTCGGAAATGATTTTGAAAAAGCCGATCTCGCGGGTCTGCCGGACATGCGTCCCGCCGCACAGTTCAACAGAAAATTCCGGATCGATCACAACGACGCGGACTTTATCGCCATACTTGTCGCCGAAGAACATCTTCACTCCCGGATACCGCCGTTTGGCTTCTTCGATCGTGATCCAGCGGGAGGGATCGTTTTCCGCCTCGACTTCGATCCCTTCGGAGATCTTATCATTCACGATCTCTTCGATCTCCCTGAGGCGATCGGGCGCGATCTTTTCAAAATGATTGAAATCGAAACGCAGACGGTCGGGCGCCACGAGCGATCCCTGCTGATGGGCGTGTGTGCCGATCACCCGGCGAAGCGCTTCATGGAAAAGGTGCGTCGCGGTATGGTTCTTCGTTATGCTGGATCTGCGAACTTTGTCGATGCTGGCTGTGACAGACACCTTACCGGGTCCTTCGTAGTTCCGGTCAAGAAAGTGGACACTTACCTTTCCATTTTTTTTCGTATCAACCACATGTAATTTTACGCCCCCGACGGTAATATCGCCGGAGTCACCGACCTGTCCGCCCGATTCGGCATAAAACGGGGTCTGGTTGAGTATAATCTGATCGTTGACTGTTTGAACGATCTCCGCTTCACATTCACTTTCATCGTATCCCTTGAACAACGTCTCTGACGAAATTTCTTCCGGTTTGATAATTTCAGCTCTTCCCGTGATAGAAACGGTACGGGTCGTGCGGGAACGTTCCCGCTGTTCATTCATCAATTCATCGAATCGCGGGATATCCACCGACATCCCCTTCTCCCGCGCCATCATTTCGGTGAGATCGAGAGGAAAACCGTATGTATCGGCAAGCTTGAAGGCTTCATCGCCGGAGAATACGGTGTTCATCCCCGAGCTCCTGACCGCGGACTCGAATATTTCCAGGCCCCGGTCGAGCGTTGTGTTGAAACTTTCTTCTTCCCCTTTAATGACTTTCTCAATATGGGTTTGCTTCTCGCTCAATTCGGGAAACTGGCTCCCCATCGAGGCGACCACGGCGGGAACGACATTGTACAGGAACGTCTCCTTCATCCCGAGCGTCCGGCCGAACCTGGCCGCGCGCCGCAGGATCCGCCGCATGACGTATCCGCGTCCCTCGTTGGAGGGAATCCCTCCGTCCGCGATCGAAAACGAGAGCATCCGCACATGGTCCGCAATGACGCGCATCGCGACGTCGGTTTCATCCGTCAGCGATCCGTGGTACTCCCTCCCCGCCAGCCCGGCGATATGCCGGATGATCGGGATGAAGACATCGGTATCGTAATTGGAACTCTTTCCCTGGAGAACCGCGCAGATCCGTTCGAATCCCATGCCGGTATCGACATGCTTCGCCGGGAGGGGCGTCAGCGTACCTTTCTCATCCCTGTTATACTGGATGAATACAAGGTTCCAGATCTCCATTACCCTCGGATCGCCCGCGTTGACGAGAGGACCGCCGGAAAGATCGGGCGTCAGGTCGATATGGATTTCGGAACAGGGCCCGCACGGTCCCGTTTCTCCCATCTCCCAGAAATTGTCCTTCTTTCCGAACCTGAGGATATGCGACGGATCGATATCGGTCGCCTGTTTCCAGAGCTGAGCGGCCTCGTCGTCGCTTTCGAAGACCGTTGCATAGAGCCGGCGTTTTTCCACCCCCCAGACACCGGTCAGCAGTTCCCATGCCCAGCCGATCGCCTCACGCTTGTAATAGTCGCCGAACGACCAGTTCCCGAGCATTTCGAAGAACGTGTGATGATATGTATCGCGGCCGACCTCCTCGAGGTCGTTGTGCTTGCCGCTGACCCGGATGCATTTCTGGGTGTCGGCGGCCCGCACATAGCTCCGCGTGCCGGTCCCGAGGAACACATCCTTGAACTGGTTCATGCCCGCATTCGTGAACAACAGCGTCGGGTCGTTGTACGGTATCACCGGTGCGCTCCGGACGATCGTATGCGCCCGGTCGGCAAAAAAGGATAAGAACTGTTTCCGGATTTCTGTGGATGTCATGTGAGATTCGTAATGGACGGACGGCCGGTGCCCCGGATCAGACTTCGATCTGCGTCATAAGATCAATTTCTTCGAGCACATGGCTCACCTGGACGCACCTGGTGATCTCGCCCGTATAGGCCACGGCTTTCCCGCGCAGATGCACTTCCCAGGTAATATCTTCCGCTTTTCCGGTACTGCAGCCGGTGGCTTTTATGATCTGGTTGATGACTTCATCGAATGAATGAACTTCGTCATTGAACAGGATGACATTTGCCGGTTCCCGGATGAGATTTTCCTGATCCAGGAGAGCTTCATTTTCTGTATGTGTCTGGCCGGTTGCCATGCTGTCGGGATGAGCGTATTTCCCTTAAACGTATGAAAAAATGGCTACTTTTGCAAGATCGGCGATTGACATTGGGCGGGAGATCGGATATATTAATAAGAGGGCAGACAGGGCGTTTTGCGCATGAACATGAGACCGCGTCATATCCTCCTTCCGATCCTGTGCTTCGCCGCAGGCGTCCTCCTCACCATCGGCCGCCTCCCCCGCGATGAAGAGTCAGAACGGGAGGATCACGCCATGGAGATGTTCGACTGGTGGTATTCCCAGCGGGCTCTGCCCGCCCCCTTCATCCCGGCCGGCGCCTGGCTCCGCGCCCTGGAAACCCATAAGCGACTCGCCAAACGGGCCGCATCCACCATGTCCGCTCCCATTCCCGGTCAGTGGTCTTCCATCGGTCCGAACAACATCGGCGGACGGATTCTCGCTCTCGCACTCGACCCCACCGACCGTATGACCATCTGGGCGGGATCTGCCAGCGGCGGACTCTGGAAATCGACCTCGGGCGGTGAAGGAAGCAGTGCCTGGACCAAAGTCAATACCGGCGCTCCTGTTGTCTCCGTCAGCGCGATTGCCATCGATCCCGCAGATCCCGACCGGATCTATATCGGAACAGGAGAGCTCAGCTTCTACCAGACCGGACTGGTCGGCACTCCCGGCGCCCGATCCTCCTACGGACTCGGCATCCTGCGCTCCACCGACGGCGGAAACAGCTGGCAGACCACCGACCTTGAGTGGACCTTCCCCCAGGTGACGGCCGTCCAGAAGATCGTCATAAATCCCCTGAACAGCGCGACCCTTTTCGCCGCCACCAGCGAAGGCGTTTACAAATCCACCGACACCGGAGCGCACTGGACCGTTTCCGACACGAACCGCATGGCGATGGATCTGATCATGAGCCCGGACGATACGACGACTCTCTATGCATCGTTCGGCAATCTTGCCTCCACAGCCGCTCCCGGACTGTACAAAACGACCGACGCGGGCGCCACCTGGGCACAGCTCACGAACGGGCTCCCCTCATCCGGATTCGGCCGAACCGCACTCGCCGTCTCGCCGGCCAATCCCGCCGTTATCTACGCGGGCATCAGCAACGCCGACCCGAATAACAGCTCGCTCCTCGGACTCTACGTCTCCACGAACCGCGGCGGGGCCTGGACCGCGGTAAACACGACGAATTATGTCTTCGCCCAGGGATGGTACGACAACGTCGTCGCGGCCAATCCGGCCAACGCTGATTCGGTCTACTGCGCAGGTCTCGACGTCTACTGCTCCCCCAACGGCGGCGCCAGCCTCAATAACATCTCCGACTGGACCGCAGGATATCTCGGCGTCATTCTCCCCGGCGGATCGGAGGGTGCGCCAACCTATGTCCATGCCGATCAGCACGCCATCCTCATCGATCCGCAGTTCCGCCGGACAATCTACATCGGCACCGACGGCGGTGTCTTCAAGAGCACCGACGCCGGTTCGACCTTCTACGGCATCAACGGCGGGCTCGTCACGACACAGTTTTACAACGGGCTGAGCAATTCCGCCACCGATTCCACCATCGCACTGGGCGGACTTCAGGACAACGGCGTGATCGAGTACATCGGCTCCCCGAGCTGGCGCAAGGTGGCGGGCGGCGACGGCGGATGGAACGCCGTCGATCCCGGCAATAATTCCATCCTCTACGGCGAGTATGTGTACCTCGCCATCTCCAAATCGACCGACGGCGGAAGCTCCTTCTTTTCGATCACCAACGGCCTCCCCGGAGGATCGGGCGAGGCGAACTTCATCGCGCCGTTCGTCCTTTCCCCCTCTTCGCCCAACATTCTCTACGCCGGAGCACGCGACGTCTACAAAACCACCAACCGCGGGGCCAGCTGGTTCGCCCCCAACGGCGGCGCCAACCTGAACGGGACAAAAATTTCGGCCATCGGAGTTTCCGCCACCAGCCCCGACACGCTCATCGCCGCCACCGGCTCCTCCGCATCCCAGTCGCCTGTCTTCCAGCTCTTCGTCTCGACCAACGGCGGGTACTCCTGGAAAGAAGTGTCGGATTCACTCCCCCAGCGGTATCCGACCGATATACGGTTCGATCCGACAAACAGCGCTACGGCCTACGTCACCTTCTCGGGGTACGGGACGCCCCATCTGTTCCGGACGACCAACCTCGGACAGTCGTGGACGAACGTCACCACGGGCGTCGATGTCCCCCATCAGTCCGTCGCCATCGATCCCTCGGATCCGGTCAATATTTATGCAGGAACCGATCTGGGCGTTTATTATTCGTCCGACGCCGGATCAAGCTGGACGCCGCTCGGCGCCGGTATGGACCCGGCGATGATCCTGAGCCTCGCCGTCTCACCGCGGAACGGCACAATCCGGGCTTCGACGTTCGGCAGTGGCGTCTACGAACGCCCGCTCGTTCACATCCCGAGACTCGCCCTCCTCGGCACGGGTGACGGAGAGATCCTCGCCGCCGGCCAGATCGTCGATATCCAGTGGTCGCAGAAATATCTCGCCTACGTCGGCCTCGATTACTCCCTCGACAGCGGCGCGACCTGGATACCCATCGCCGACAGCATCGCCGCTTCCGCGGCATCCTTCGTCTGGCGTGTGCCGGATACCGTTTCGACAGCCGGCAAACTGCGCGTCCGGGACGATGGCGGGACCCTCTCGGCGGTGAGCGACAGCGTCTTCAGCATTGTCCGGAACTCCGATGTGACGATCGGATGGAACCTTCTGTCTCTCAAAGTCACCCCGCTCCTGCGCTCCGTCCAGGACCTTTTCCCCGGCGCGACGTCTCCCGCATTCGTCTATAATTCCGGGTATCAGCCGACCGATACGCTCGCGGGAGGATCGGGATTCTGGCTGAAATTCGGATCCCCGGCGGTGTTCAGCTATTCCGGCGATACCATTCTGACGGACACCATCTCCGTCCAGCGGGGCTGGAATATGATCGGCACCCTCTCAGCGCCCATTTCCACCTCCTCCATCCAGTCCATTCCGGACAGTATCCTCAAGCTCCCCGCCATCGCCTATTTCGGCGGATACTTCACCGCGGATTCACTCACTCCCGGACACGGCTACTGGATCAACGTCGGTGGTGCGGGGCTTCTCATCCTCTCGCACTCTCCCGCTCAACAGCGGACGCATGATCAATCGGATAACCGTACTGTATCTTCTCTCTTGTTTACCGACCGCGCGGGTCACCGGCAGACCCTCTATTTCGGGGATACCGTCAATCTGCATCGGAACACGGAATTTCCCCCTCTCCCTCCAGAACGCTCATTCGACATCAGGTTCACGTCTCAGAAATTTGTCGAACTGCTTTCGTCGCATCCGCAGAGGTACGGAATATCCCTTACCGGTGTGAGCTTTCCCTTGACGCTCTCCCGGAGCGGAGCCCCGGGATTCAGAGGAGAGATCAATCTCATCATGCCTGACGGTCGCTCGGTCGCAGTCCGCGGCGGAAAGACCGAGATTCCCGGTCCCGCGGAGAGAGTCACCATTGAATATATTCCTCCGGGGAGCGCATCCGCACCATCGTCCGTCAGTCTGGAGCGGAATTATCCCAATCCGTTCAATCCCTCCACCACAATTCGTTTCCGGATTCCAGCCGATTCCAGGGTGAAGCTGGTCGTCAGCGACATCACGGGCCGGGAAGTGGCGACACTGGAAGATGGAGTGAGGTCCGCAGGAGAATTCGAAGTGACCTGGAATGCCGCCGGATATGCCAGCGGGATTTATTTCTATTCTCTCTTCACGGGCGCGCCGGCGCCGGGATCCCCCCTGACCCGCGCAGGCACCGGTAAAATGGCTCTGATACGATAGGGCACGTCGCCAGGCCGGGAAGAAAACAACGCGGCCGGCTGAAGGGGGACTCTGCAGAATCCGCCGCTGTCCGCCGGCCGTTCATTCCATCAGGCGGGGCGTTACCGGGAAACCGGACGTCCGCCGTCGCGCACACACTCTTACTTCAGCAGAAGCATCTTCTTCGTATCGGTGAAATCGCCTGCCGAGAGGCGGTAGAAATATATCCCGCTGGCCAGTTTAGACGCATCGAACGGGAGATCATAACTGCCGGCCGCTTTCCGGCCGTCGACGAGTTGTGCAACCTCCCGCCCCAGAATATCGAAGATGCTCAGCCGGACCGGAGATTCCTTCGGGATTTCGAAGTGAATGGTGGTCGTCGGGTTGAAAGGATTCGGATAGTTCTGGCCGAGCCGGAATGACGCCGGAACCGCCGCTCCCCCCTTCCTGACCGCGTCCACCAGCGGTTGGTGAATTCCATACTTATAGATCAGAAGCTTGACAGTTGGTGCATTCGGGTTCGGGCCCGACGGATTGTAGGGCTGTGCGAGCACGATGCTGTCGGCGGTAAACATGCTGACCGGAGAGGGAATAAGAGTGCCGGTCGGGTCGACGAGAATCATGCTGTCCGTCCGGGCGGCAAGGTAATCGGACGCCGGCCAGCGGAGAACTGCGGAAACAGTCTTTGCCAGGCTGTCCGGATTCGTGAACCAGAGGCTGAAGGTATCCTTCTGCGCCGGTCCGGTGATGCCGCGCAGATCCTTGGGAGCGAGTCCCACCCCCCATGTGTTCGGACGTCCGGCAATTGAGGTCCACCGGGCGTCGAAACCCGCCGGAACCGCCGGATCATACATTTCCCCCAAGAGAGAATCGACACCCCAGGTGGCGCCGGTATGATTGCCGAAAATCAGGGAATCGGACGCGTTGTCGCCGTCCGCGATGTTGATCCAGAAGACCGAGGCCGGCGGCGCGCCTGTTGTGAACGACATATCATCGCCATAGACCGGGGGACTGTTGCAGATCGGGCCGGTAAAATATCCGACCGCCCGCATGTGATAGGTGGTGTTCGGCAGGAGATTACCGACCCACGCGCCGTACGAGCCGTCCGTATTCAGGGTCCCTGCCGCTTCCTTTCCGTACTGCACCGTCGTTCCGTATTGAAAATGCATCGAATCGAGCGTCGAGCAGTTGGTTGCCCCTTCCCCGACGAAGCGGGCTCTCAGCGGTTCGACGGCCACCGCGGAATCGGTAAAAGCGAAATCCTGTTCGGTGCATGGCGTCGCATTGTACTGGTACAGGCAGATCAGAAGCTGGACATGCGGCGCCTGCGGGTTGACCCCTCCGGAATCATAGACATCCGGGAGGACCACACTGTCGACCGAAGCCATGTTGAGCGGCTGGGGAAGAAAGGTATGGGACGGATCGATCAGCAGCATGCTGTCGACATTATTGGCAATGTATGTGGCGCAGACCCATTTCAGAACGACGCCCGCATGCTTCGCGAGCGAATCGTCGTTTTTGAACACCAGCGAGAATGTGTCGTTGCCGTAGGTCGGATACGGATGAAGATCGAGTTTCACGAGGCCGGAGCCGATGTAATTGGGTCTGCCGGGCGTGCTGGTCCACTTGGCATAAAACCCCTCCGGGTCGGGTCCCGCCATCATTTCGCCGAGAAGCGCATCGTATCCGAGTGTGGCAGAGGGATCGAATCCGTACAGGACGGAATCCCCCCCGCCGGCTGAATCGGTTATCCTGATCCAGAACAGACGTGAATTGGGCGACTGAGCGAGCGCGATGGTGCTGACGAGCAGAAGTGCGGCGGCACAGAGTAACGTTTTCATTGCATGCTCCGGGGTCGATGTAAGGAGTTTAAAAGATACATGGGTGTTCGTATTTTACCCGATAAAGTTGCAGATGCGGTTCTCCGGCTCCGGAAACGGGTCGAATGAAGGACAGCGGGGAAAGGGAGGATCAGAGGAGGAGACCCGTTCCAAAAACCAATGACGGATGACGATATCCGCACGCAAGGTACCCAAACCGGCCGTAATTGCAACGAACGAAAGGGGCCAAATCCTGAAATACCAAGGCCCCGACGAATTGCTCCGCCGGGGCCTCAATTTAATAACCGCTTTAAGGATTACTTGACCAGCATCATTTTCTTCATATCCGTGAACGAACCGGCGGTGATGCGATAGAAATACACCCCGGTGCTCCAGGAATGCGCATCGACATCGACGGAGTGCAGACCCGTTTCCATCGTCCGCTGATCGATCAGCGTCGCGATCTCCTGGCCGAGCAGGTTGAAGATCTTCAGCGACACCTGCGCCTGCCGGGGCAGAGTGAACTCGATCCTCGTGGTCGGATTGAACGGGTTCGGGTAATTCTGCCGGAGAGAATAGACCGCGGGCAGCGGATTCGCCTTGAGCGAATAGGTCTTGCCCGACGCCGGCGAAATGGTGATCGAACCGGACGACGTGAGCCGCCGTTCGGAGGTCACCGCTCCGTTTGTCCTCTCGACAAGCGCGTAGCTGACGAGCCCGTCCTCCTGAAGCTTCCAGCTGAGCTTCCCGCTTCCGGTGGCAGCCTGAATCGCGATCGGCACTTCCCTGCCGGCCGTTCCATCGAACAGCTCGACGGAACTGTTCGTCCCGAACCGGACATCGTACGCCTCGGCCGGAGGCACCGGCGGCAGGGCATACGAGTTCACTGCATCGCGCAGATCCGTTTCCGACGTGAAATAGAGCATCGCCGGCTTTGCGCCCGGAACGTTCCGGTCGATCTGCAGGGAGTTCAGCGCGGTGAGATCGAGACCCCGTACTGCTTTATCAGCCGATCCCGGGGTGATGACGGTATTGTGCACATCCAGGATCATGCTTCCCGCAGTGGTGGTATGGATCCAGTAGCCGAAGTTCGGTTTCACCGTATCCGAGATGATGTATCCGGCGGATGCGTCGTATCCGAAGATTTTCGAATCGATGATGCCGACGGGGGTCTGGACGATCGATGCTTTTGCGACCGGGTACCCGATCGAACCGATCAGATTCCAGCCCGACTGCAGGGTGATCGTGTCGCGGAGACGCGGCTTTCCGACGATCGGCGCGGTCGTGGCGCTGTTATACCGGATCCAGTAGCCGTACCTGTTGACGAGGGTATCCCGGACGACATAGCTTCCGGAATAGCCGAACGCCTTGGAACCGGCGGTCGGATAGAGCGTCGTGGCCCGGGCATCCGAAACGGTGAGCGGCAGGGAGAGAAGATTCCACGCGTTCTGGATGTTCTGGGTGTAGGTCGCGATCTGGGAGAACTCGACCGCGCCGATATCGGGCTTGTTCGGATCGCGGGGCTTGCCGTCGATATCGGTCGTCACCTCCGGCCGCGGCGTTGCGGCGCTGTCGAGGGCCGGATTTGCCGTATAGAGATTGGTGTTGGAGAAATATTGCGGATCGGTCGAAATCGAACTGACATCCTTCGAGTTGGCCGTCCGGAGTGCGGCCAGAGTTGCATATCCACCGCTCCAGTACGCCAGCGTCGACCCCGACGTGTAGTAGTCGTTGTAATCGGAGGTGTCGACCGCGCCGGGATTCACAATATAATATGCAGATCCGCCCCCGGGATTGGCAAAAGCGTTGTTCAGGATGTTCAGATGACCGCCCGCATATGCATAGAAGGCAGCCGAATTACTGCTCACCCCGAGCATGTTCACGCTGTTATAGTAAATATCGACATTGGATGAATATGTCATGTCTATACCGGTGTTCGTCCCGGTCAGGACGACGAAATTATCCGCAATGAGAGCCTTGGGAGGATTGCCGAGCGATCCCGCTCCGCCGTTCACGCTATAGAAATAGACTCCATAACCGCCCCCGGCGGTCGTGATCCTGTTCCGGGTCACCCTGATGCCGTTGACGGAATTATCGATTTCGATACCCTGTGCAGATGTCACGTTGACGATATTCTGGTCGATAACAGGGGCGTTCATGTAGTTGAAGAACATCCCTGTGTATGAACCGATGATCGAATTCCGGGCGATGGTGACACCGTTCATGAGGGAACTGTTATTTATCCCGCTGAAGTAGATGCCATATCCGCCGCTCGAAAGGGTGTTCGAGCTGATGGTACAACTCGTCGCGAGGGAAGCGTTCTCGGTTATGATAAGAGCCTGATTCGATCCCGAGGTATTCGTAGCTCCCGAGATGATCGAACTGTCGACCGTGAGGCTGTCCCATCCCCCGTTGAGGTTAATGGCCGTGCAGTAGCCCGCGCCGCTGTTGTTGTTCGCCTGGAACGTGAGGCCGTGGAACCAGAGATTTCCGCCTCCGTTCACTTTCACAACGTAGTTGCTATCGGACGAGGCCGCGGTGGTGTAAAACAGCGTCACGTCCGCCGCATGATTCGTGCTCGACTGGAACTTCACGACGTTGGTGCTGTTCGCGCCGGGTATCCGCGTCAGGAGAATGTGTTCACTGTAGATACCGGGCAGGGCGTTGAAGGTGACCGGTGCAGAGACCCCCTTCAGAAGCAGATCCGCCACCGCCGCCTTGAACGACGCATAGTTCCCTCCACTGCCGATGGTATAAGTTCCGGCCAGCGGTGGGGTTGTCCCCGCAGCGGGCGTGAACTCATCGGCGCCCATGTCGGGATTCGTTCCGTTCCTGGCGTCCCCGTCGATGTCATCAAACACAGTCGCCTGAGGGGTCGCCTTGCCGTTGATCCACGGACTGGTCGCATGCAGATCGGTCGACGACACGAAGACCGGATTGTACGGCACGGAATGACTTTCCTGCGCCGTCGCGGCCTGGAGGGCTGACAGCGTCGTATATCCCGTATTCGCCCATCCCCCGATGTACGTCCCCGGAGTATAGAGATCGTTATAATCGATCGTGCTGATAGCTCCCGCGCTGTAGATGTAATATGTATAGCCGCCGCCCGGATTGGCAAATACGTTGTCTTCCACATTAATGGACGACCCGGCGTTGATATAGAGAGCCTCGTCCGAGGTCGAACTGCCCGTCATATTGACGCTGTTGAAGAAAATATCGAGATTCGATGTGCTGTAGGTATAGATGCCGGTACCGGTACCGGTCGTCGACAGGAAATTGTTCGCTATGAGCGCGCGCGCCGGATTCCCGAGCGTTCCCGCTCCCCCCGTGGTATAGACGAGATATATTCCGGTACCTGCGGGGAAGGTAATCTTGTTCTTGGCGATCTCGATCGCGTTGCGCGCGTTATCCATTTCGACCGCGGTTCCCGAGCTCCCCGAGAGAGTGTTCTGATCGAAGAGCGGAGAATCCATGAAATTTCCGTAAAACGTACTGTTGAATCCGGTGAAGGTGTTCTGGTAAACCTGCACGCCGGTCATCATCGCGCCGCTGTTGATACCGCTCAGATTAAGGGCATACCCGCCATTTGTGAAGGTGTTTCCGAATACCTGGAGCGATGTGGCAACGGAGCCAGTGTTCGTGATAATGAGAGCATTGTTGCCGCCGCTGGAGTTGGCCGATCCGCCGACGACTGCGCTGTCGATCATCAGATTATCCCAACCTCCGTTGAGGTTGAAAACCGTGCAGTATGCCGCACCGGGATTGTTGTTGGCCTGCAGGATCATCTTATGGAAGCGCAGGTTCTGCGCCCCGTTCAGCTTGACGACGTAGTTGCTGTCGCTCGACGCAGCCACGAGATAATACAGTGTGACATTCGCTGCGTTGCCGGTATTCGCCTCGAACGTCACCATGTTCGAGCTGTTGGATCCCGGGATCGGCGTCAGGACGATGTGCTCGTTGTAGGTGCCGGTCAGAACGTTGAACGTGACCGGGGCGGAAATCCCCTTCAGGAGCAGATCGCTGACAGCCGCCTTGAAACTCTTGTACGTCCCGGAGGAACCGATAGTATAGGTCCCGGCGAGCGGCGTGGTCGTCCCGCCGGCGGGCGTGAACTCGTCTGCGCCGATGTCGGGATTCGATCCGTCGCGGGGCTGGCCATCGATGTCATCGGAGACCGATGCCTGCGGGGTTCCTTTGTTGTTGATCCACGGGCTCGTCGCATGGAGATTGGTCGATGATGTGAACATTGGGTTGTACGGTACGGAGTTCGTTTCCTGGCCGGTTACACCCTGCAGAGCCGCAAGACTGATGTACGAGGAGTTGTTCCAGGCGGCGATAAAATTCCCCGGAGTGTACAGATCGTTGTAATCGAGCGTACCGACCGAACCGGGCGTCGGAATATTATATGTATATCCGCCCGCCGGGTTTGCGAAAACGTTATCCTCGATATTGTTTACAGAACCGCCGTTCAAATAAAAATCCGTCGCCGAGCTTGATGTCCCGTACATGTTGATGCTGTTGAAGAACAGATCGAAGTTCGAAGAGCCGTACAGGTAAATCGCCGGCCCGTTTGCGGCCGAGGAGATAAAATTATCCGCAATCAGCGCACGCGGAGGATTGCCGAGCGTCCCCGCACCGCCGCTGGAGTTGTAGGAGTAGATGGCGTTCCCGTTGTTGAAGGTGATGGTGTTCTTGACGATTTCGATGGCATTCCGGGAATAATCGACTTCGATGGTGCTTCCCGACGCTCCCGAAAAGGTGTTCTTGTCGATCATCGGGGAATCGAGGTACTGGCCGTAGAAACCGACGTTCACGCCGGACACGGTGTTCTGATAAAATTGAATACCGCTGAGTGTGGAGCTCCCGTTGATACCCGACATCCACGCGGCATATCCGCCGTTGCTGAATGTGTTGCCGTAGATCCGGCACGATGTTCCAAGGGAACCGGTGGTCGTGACAATGAGAGCGTTGTTCGTGCTTCCCGTATTCGCCGAACCGCCGATCACGGCGCTGTCGATCGTGATATTGTCCCATCCGCCGTAGAGAGCGAAGACGGTGGAATATCCCGCCCCGGCGTTGTTGTTCGCCTGGAGCACCATCTTGTGGAAACGGACGTTTTGTGCACCGTTCAGCTTTATGACATAGTTGCTGTCCGAAGAGGATGCCGTCAGGTAATAGAGCGTGACATTGGCCGCAACGCCGGTGCTTGCCTGGAAGGTGACCACGTTGGAACTGTTGGATCCGGGGATGTTTGTCAGGACGATGTGCTCGCTGTAGGTGCCGGTGAGAACGTTGAACGTGACCGGTGCAGACACTCCTTTGAGGAGCAGATCGGTAACGGCGGCCTTGAAGGTGGCATACGTACCGCCCGATCCGATGGTGTAGGTTCCCGAAAGCGGCGTTGTGGTGCCGGCGGCGGGTGTGAATTCATCGGCGCCGATATCCGGGGTCGATCCGTTGCGCGCCTGACCGTCGATATCGTCGGTGACGGTCGCCAGCGGTGTCGCCTGCCCGTTCAGCCACGGACTGGTGGCATGCAGGTCGGTTACTGAAACATACAGCGGATTGTACGGGAGTGAGTGGGCCTCCTGTCCGGTGACCCCCTGGAGAGCCGCAAGCGTCGTATAGGGGGTATTATTCCATCCGGCAATATAGGCGCCCGGTGTGTATAAATCATTGTAATCGATCGTCCCGATCGAACCCGGCGATTGAATGTTGTAGGCGTAACCTCCTGCCGGATTGGCAAAGGCGTTGTTTTCTATGTTGATACTTGACCCACTGGTGATGTAGAGACAGTTTGATGACGAACTGCCGGCCATATTGATGCTGTTATAGAAAATATCAATATTCCCGGAGTTGTTCAAATAGATGCCGTTGCCGTTCGACGTGTGCGACATGAAATTGTTCGCGATGAGCGCCCTGGGGGGATTGCCGAGCGTCCCTGCACCCCCGCTCGTGCCGTACATGTAGACGCCGGTGGCGCTGGCGACCATCGTAATCTTGTTCTTTTCGATCTGGATGGCCTTGGTGGAATAATCGATCTCGATCGAACTGGTGTTGTTGTTGTTGTAGATGGTGTTCCCGTTGACCTGTACGCCGTCGAGATACTGACCGTAAATGGGATACGTCGACGCTGTAAACGCATTATTGACGATCTGGACACCTGCCAGGAAGTTTGAAGAGTTGATGCCGCTCAGGTAGATTCCATAGCCGCCGTTGGTGAACGTATTACCGCTGATCACCAGGCTGGTTGCCGTGGAAGCGGTCGTCGTGATGATGACAGCCTGATTGGTGTTTGAGGTGCTGGAAGCTGCTACCAGAGCTGTGCTGTCGATGGTGAGATGATCCCAGGATCCCGCCAGATTGAAGATGGTGCAGTACCCTGCCCCGGCGTTCGTATTCGACTGGAGGATCATTTTATGGAACTTGACGTAGTTCGCGCCGGTCATCTTGACGACATAATTGCTGTCCGATGAGCCCGCGCTGTATTCGAGAGTAACGTCGGCGGCGTTTCCCGTCGCTGACTGAAACGTGATGGTGTTGGAAGCGCTCGTCCCGGTGATCGAGGGAAGGACGATGTGCTCGTTATAGGTCCCTGCAAGAACGTTGAAGGTCACGGCCCCGGAGACGCCGGAGGAAGTAAGGGCACTGACCGCAGCGCCGAAATTCGCGTATGTTCCGCCGGAACCGATGGTGTAGGTTCCGTGCAGTTGAGCCACCGCCGGTGAACCGATCAGCAGGATCGCCGCCACGATCAACGCACCTGCTGAGATGATCCTCCGAACGAGACGCGATACCAAGGGAAGTGTCATAACGAATCCTCTCATTGTATATGTATTAATGAATAGGGAAATATTGAATTTACAGGGGGAGACATGAATATACAAAAAATCCTCGTAACGGCAAGGAGGTATTGAAGCCCGACGCGGCTACCCTCCCGATACCCCCCGGTCCGTCACATCTGTCGGATGATGGTATCGGCAAATTCCGAACATTTCACTTCCCGGGCTCCCTCCATCAGCCGCGCAAAGTCATAGGTGACGATTTTAAGCCGTATTGCCTCCTCCAGCCCCTTGATGATCAGCGCGGCCGCTTCGAGCCATCCGAGATGCCGAAGCATCATTTCTCCGCTCAGAATCACCGACCCGGGATTCACCTTGTCGAGATTTGCATATTTTGGGGCAGTACCGTGCGTCGCTTCGAAGACCGCATGTCCTGTCACGTAATTGATGTTCCCACCGGGCGCAATCCCGATGCCCCCAACCTGTGCGGCAAGCGCATCGCTCAGATAATCGCCGTTCAGGTTGAGGGTTGCGATCACGTCGAAATCCTCCGGGCGGGTGAGCACCTGCTGAAGGGTGATATCGGCGATTGCGTCCTTCATAAGGAGTTTGCCGGCGGCGAGGGCGGCTTTCTGCTCGGCATTCGCGGCTGTCTCCCCCTTCCCGGCTTTCGTCTTTTCCCACTGCGACCACGTGTAGGTCCGGTCGGGGAATTCCCGCTCGGCGAGGCGATACCCCCAGTCCCGGAATGCGCCGGAGGTGAATTTCATGATGTTCCCTTTATGAACCAGCGTCACTGACTTTCGCTTTTCACGAAGTGCGTACTCGATCGCAGAGCGGATCAGGCGCTCCGAGCCCTGCTGGGAGACCGCTTTGATGCCGAGGCCGACCTGGACCGTTCCGCCGTCGAGCCGCGCGGTTTTCGCCCAGGCATCCACGGCGCTCTGGGAACCGAACCGGATTTTGTCGTACTGCGGTTTGAATTCCTTCTTCAGAAACTCGAGCAGGCGGGCCGCCTCCGGCGTTCCCGCCGCATATTCGATTCCGGCATAAATATCTTCCGTGTTTTCGCGGAAGATGATCATGTTGACCGCCTGCGGACGCTTTACCGGAGATGGGACACCGTCAAAGTACCGGACCGGTCGCAGGCAGACATAGAGATCGAGCAGTTGCCGCAGGGCGACGTTCAGGGAACGTATTCCTCCGCCGACCGGCGTCGTCAGCGGCCCTTTGATGCCGACCAGGTACTCATTGAATGCCGCCACGGTCTCGTCGGGAAGCCAGTTGTTGAACTGTGTGAACGCCTTCTCTCCGGCGAATACTTCCATCCAATGGATCTTCTTTTTCCCGCCGTATGCCCGGGCGACCGCTGCGTCGAGCACGCGGACGGACGCACGCCAGATATCCGGGCCGGTGCCGTCTCCCTCGATGAACGGGATGATCGGGTTATCGGGAACATTCAGCGTCCCGTTGCGAAGGGTGATCTTTGCACCGCCGGAAGGAGGTGCGATGGATGAAGGTGTCATGGAGCCTGTCGCTTTCGTGGTGTCGGATTCTGGAGAACAGCCCGGATCTTCTCGGCGTACTGCTTCATCTCATCTCCTTCGTACCGTTTCAACTTCAGCAGAAACCGGATATTGTCGTCGCGGTAGCGCGGGGTGATGTGAAAATGGCAGTGGTACACCGACTGTCCGGCGGCTTCTCCGTTGTTCGAAAAAATATTGTATCCCGGAGGATCGAGGGATTCCACCATCGCTGCCGTCGCGATGCGGGTTGCATGAATGAGATCGGAAAGTTCCACCTCGGGTATCTCCAGAAAAGTGACGGCATGGCTCTTCGGTATCACGAGGATATGTCCGAAATGAATCGGATTGATATCGAGGATCGCTATGGCGTGTTGATTCCGGAAGAGTACTTCAGCGGCCGCTTCATCACGGAGAATCCTGCAGAATATACACTCCGTCCCGGTCGGTAACGTCTCTTTCATGAACAGGTTATATACCAAAATTCCTCGGAAAAGTCAACCGAATCAGCGGTTTTTTTGCACTTGAAGACGGTAATCAGATTCGCTCCGGCGCTCACCGGAATCGCCCTCACGGGACAGCCGATCAGCCCCTGACCGGAATCCGACTCTCCCCCGCCCATCAGCCTCCGGCGAGAACGGCGATCCGGAAGGGACCGTTCATTTTTTCAAAAATTTGGAATTTTACAACGGTTTAACTATATTCAGCACTGTTTGATAATTCAATCGGGAATTATTTTACGGAGTGCACATGAAATATTCATTTCCTCTTTTATCCATTCTGATCCTGCTGCTCATTGTGAGTCTGACAGGTTTTCAATGCGGATCGTCAGAAATGACGAGCGCGAAGCTCTACATGTCCCAGCATAATTATGACCGGGCCGACACTGCCCTGACAAAGGAAGTCGCGAAAAATCCGCAGAATTCCGAAGCCTGGTACCTTCTTGGACGTATCAAGCTGGAACAGGGAAACATCCCGCTCATGGTCGACTATTTCGATAAATCGCTCGCCGCCGGGAAAGAGTTCGAGAAGGACATCACCGACGCAAAAAAATATGCCTGGCAGATTTCGCTCAACCGAGGTGCCGCGTTATACAACCGTGCAATGGCGCTGAAAAAGGTCCCCGCAACCGCCGGGAACGACAGCATCCAGATTTATCTCGGCCAGTCGGTCGATGCCTACCGGGTCGCCCTGAAAGCAAATCCCGACAGCGCGATGACCTACGAGAATATGTCGATTGCCCAGTACTCCGGGGATAAATACGACGACGAACTCGTCACCCTCAAGGAAGGCCTCCAGCGCACCCATCAGGCGATGTTCGATACGATGATCATCGATGCGTATCGTGCAAAGCTGGACAATATCAATCAGAAGATCTTTACACTCGAAAAAGCCGGAAAGAAAACAGAGACGACGCCCCTCTACCAGGAGGCGATCACCACCATCAATACCGCCCGCAAGGATTACCCGTCGGATCTCGACCTGATCGCCATTCAGACCGATTTTTACGTCAGATCTGGAAGAGCGAACGAGGCAAAACCGACCATCCGCGAAGCGATTGCGAAGGAACCGGGGAATAAGCTGAATCACTACAATCTCGGCGTCCTCCTCATGCAGACCGACAGCCTGACCACGGCCATCAAGGAATTTGAAGCCGCCCTGGCGATCGATCCGAAATACGATGTCGCACTCCAGAACTGCGCGGTTGCCTATATGAAGCTCGGCGACAAGGTCCGGAAGGCGAATCAGGATGCCGGATCCAAGAAGGACCCCGACAAATCGTACATCGACTCGTTCAAGAAGGCGGCCGGGTATTTCGAGACGCTGACCGCCATCAAACCGGGAGATCCGAATCTGTGGGATTCCCTCGCTTCGGCATATGCCAACGCCGGGATGGTGAAAAAGGCGGAAGAGGCGATCAAGAAAGCAGACGCAATCCGGAAGAAATAACGTCCGGTTTAATTTCAACCGACCGCCCTTCCCCGGAAGGGCGGTCGCATTTCAGAGGATCCCGATCATGGCAGACCAGCCCAATCCCCCCCAGCAGATCAACATCGAATTAGGCGAAAAGGAAGCGGAAGGAATTTATTCGAACCTCGCGATCATCACGCACTCTCCGGCGGAATTCGTGATCGATTTCACGCGGGTTCTCCCCGGTGTGCCGAAAGCCAAGGTCTTTTCGCGGATCATCACCACCCCCCAGCATGCGAAGATGCTCCTGAATGCGCTGAACGACAACATCATGAAGTATGAGAAGACATTCGGAGAGATCAAGATCTTCGGTGAGCCAAGCGCGCACGGGTTCGGCTTCCAGCCCCCCGTCTCCGGCGACAAGGTCCACTGACCGGAGCACTCCCCCTTCCTGCTTTACAGCACGTACCGGCTCAGATCCCTGTTCCGGGCGATCGTCTGGAGCTTATCCCTGACGATCTCCTGCGTGATGACGATCGCCGTGCCGGCGTGTTTTTCCGGCGTTTCGAAGAGCAGATCCTCCAGGAGCGTCGTCAGCACGGTGTGCAGGCGGCGGGCCCCGATGTTTTCCACGTTGGCATTCACTTCCGCCGCAATTTTGGCGATCTCCCTGATGGCATCTGCGTCAAAATCGAGCGTCACGCCGTCGGTCGCGAGGAGTGCGCTGTACTGTTTCAGCAGTGCATTCTGAGGCTGGGTGAGGATCTTGACGAAGTCCTCTTCGGTGAGACTGGCGAGTTCGACGCGGATCGGAAACCGCCCCTGGAGTTCCGGGATCAGATCGGACGGTTTGGAGATGTGGAACGCGCCCGAGGCGATGAAGAGGATGTGATCAGTCCGGACCATGCCGTATTTCGTCATGACCGCGGTTCCCTCCACGATCGGAAGGAGATCGCGCTGGACCCCCTCGCGGGAAACATCCGGTCCCCCTGATCGTCCCTCGTGTCCAGCGATCTTATCGATTTCGTCGATGAAGATGATGCCGCCGTTCTCCACCCGGCGGAGCGCTTCCCGGACGGCCGCTTCGGCGTCGATCAGTTTCTGCGCCTCCTCCTGCGTGAGGAGAACGCGGGCCTCGGCGACGCTCATCCTTCTTTTTTTCGTCTGCTTCGGGAGCAGGTTGCCAAACATCTCCTGCAGGTTGACCCCCATTTCCTCGATGTTCACAGGCCCCATGACCTGCATGGAGGGAAGCTGGGATGCGGTCACATCGAGTTCGATGGGCCGGGATTCGAGTTCCCCCGAACGAAGTTTCTCGCGGAATCGCTCGCGGGCGACACTGCTCTCGTCCGGTGCGGCGGCCTCGTCGGCGCCGGTGTCTCCGGGTGAGGGAGTTCGCCGCCGTGCCGGCGGGATCAGGATGTCCAGAATTCTCTGCTCCGCAAGCTGTTTCGCCCTGTCGTTCACCTGTGCGGCCTTCTCGGCTTTTACCATCGTGACGGCGTACTCCATGAGATCGCGGACCATCGAATCGACGTCCCGGCCGACATAGCCGACCTCAGTGAACTTGGATGCCTCCACCTTGATGAAGGGGGCACGGGCGAGCCGTGCGAGCCGGCGTGCGATCTCCGTCTTCCCGACGCCGGTCGGGCCGATCATGATGATGTTGTTCGGCATGATCTCTTCCCGCATCTGGTCCGCCGTCCGCATGCGCCGGAGTCTGTTCCGCATCGCGATTGCGACCGCTTTCTTCGCGGCGTGCTGTCCGACGATATAGCGGTCGAGTTCGCGGACGATCTCCTGGGGGGTCAGTTCATGCTGGCGTTCTGTTTTCATACGTCGGCGACAGGCTTCCGGTGACCGGGGAGAAGGGTGATCCTTCGGATCAAAGCTCTTCCACGGTGAAATGGCTGTTCGTATAGATGCAGATATGCGCGGCCGCATCCAGCGACTGCCGGACGATCTCGGGTGCCGCCAGATCGGTGTGACGGATCAGGGTCCGTGCGGCGACGAGGGCATAATTGCCGCCCGAGCCGATGGCGACGATGCCGTCGTCGGGCTCCACGACCTCCCCCGTTCCCGAGATGATGAGCGCCTGCTCGCGGTTCAGAACGGCGAGAAGCGCTTCAAGCTGACGGAGATACTTGTCGGTGCGCCACTGTTTGGCGAGCTCGACGGAGGCGCGCATGAGATTCCCCTGGTACTTCTGCAGAAACTCCTCGAACCGTTCAAACAGCGTGAAGGCATCCGCGGCGGCGCCGGCAAATCCGGCCAGGACGGAATCGTTGTAGAGTTTGCGGACCTTCCGGGCCGTCTCCTTCATGACCGCGTTATTGACGGTGACCTGTCCGTCGCTCCCGATCGCAGTGCGGCCGTTGCGCGACAGACCGATGACAGTGGTGGAACGGATCGTGTTCATAGGGACAAAGGTATGTTCCGGTGAGGACTAAATTTTCCGGCGGAGGCGCGCCACGGGGATATGCATCGCCTCGCGGTATTTTGCAACGGTCCGCCGGGCTATATTGACGCCCCGGGCGTTGAGCATCTCCGCGATGCGGTCGTCGCTCAGCGGCCGGTTCATGTCTTCCTGGTCGATGATCTCCTTGATCATCCGCTTCACTTCCTTGTTCGAAACGTCTTCGCCGCTCTGGGTCGTCAGCTTGTCGCTGAAAAAATGACGCAGTTCGAAGACGCCGAACTCCGTCTGCACATACTTGCCGTTGACGACGCGGCTGATGGTTGAGATATCCATGCCGACGATCTCTGCGATATCCTTGTAGATCATCGGGCGGAGGAATTCCCCGGACTCGAAAAATGTCTGCTGTTTCGCGACGATGGCCTGCATGACCCGCATCATCGTGTCGCGCCGCTGGTTGATCGAATTGATGAACCATTTCGCGGCTTCAAACCGTTTCCGGATGAAATCCTTCACCCCCGCCGCCGCCGCGCCTTTCTGCTTGCGCGACATCAGCTCCTTGTACCGCCGGTTGATCCGCAGCGGCGGGACCGACCGGTCGTTCAGCGATACCGTGAACCCGTCGTCGCTCCGTTCGACGATGAAGTCGGGCATGATATAATTCTGCTGGGGCGTGAATTCCCCCTCCCCCGGCTTCGGATTGAGCTTCTGAATGAGCTCCACCACCGGCTTCAGCCTGTCGAGATCCAGCCCGAGCTTCTTTGCGAGCTCTTCGTAGTGCTTCATCGTGAAATCATCGAAGAACTCGGTCAGGAGCCGGGTTGCGTACTCCTTCAGCTTCGGATCGAAATCGCCCACATCCAGCTGTGCCAGCAGGCATTCCTGCAGTGACCGGGCCCCAATCCCCGGGGGATCGAGACGTTGGATCATCCGCAGAACCTCCTCCGCCCGGCTGTCGGTCACCGCAAATGCATGGGCCAGATTGAGATCCTGGACAATCAGGTGCAGTTCCCGCCGCAGGTATCCGTCTTCGTCGATGTTGCCGATGATCTCATCGGCCAGCATCCTCTCCTCTTCCTGAAGATGAAGGAGCAGGATCTGATCCTGAAGCCTCTGTGTCAGCGTGATCTCCGCCGCCTGCGGAAATTCGTCGCGCTCCTCGTCGTCCGGCATACTGCGGGTGACCTTGTGACCATCCAGCTCGTCGTTCATGAAATCTTCGAACGTGTAGCCGTCCTCCGCCGCGCGGTCGTCTTTTTCCGCGGGCGCCTCGCCGTTGAGCGGTTCGGCGGCCTCCTCCTGTTTGACCTCCTCCGGTTCCTGCGCGAGATCGAGCTCGTCCGATTCCTCGAGGAGGGGATTCTGTTCCAGCTCCGCCTTGATCCGCTGTTCGAGTGCGAGGAGGGGAAGCTGAAGAAGCTGGAGATACTGAACCTGCTGGGGGGTCAGTTTCTGCTGGAGTGTCTGCCGTTGGCTGAGGTTGAGCATGGCTGGACGACGTCGGTCTCCATCAGAGAGAGGGGGAGGTTTCTGCCGGCGCCGGACCGGATGCGGCCAGCGCCTGCACGCGGGCGTACCAGGCAGTGCCGAAGACACTGCTGAGGGACGCCTGCAGAAAATCGGTGAGCCGGATATCGTTCCGGGCCCCGTGTTCCAGCGCCGGGAGGCATTCCCTGATCGGTTCGTATTTCAGAACCGGCAGCGCGCCGTCCCGGAACCGGAGCGGAAACAGATGACAGGAAGCGGGCTTGCGCCACGGGATTTCGCCGTCGAGATAGGCGCGTTCGAATGCGCATTTCGCGATGACGCCGTCATAATAGACGAAGACGCACGCCCGCCGGTGGTGACAGATCGTCGCATAACTGCCCGGGATCCCTTCGACGAGGCCGTCGGTTCTGATCGTTTCCAGATGCTCGGCGGGGAGATATTTTTTGATGGCCGGATAATGGCGTCTGACGTTCTCCGCTTCCGCATCGGTCAGCGGCGCACCGCGCCCCCCTTCCAGTGTACAGCAGGCGCCGCGGCATTTTCCCAGGTCGCAGGCGAACCGCACACTGAAAAGTTCCTCATCGATCATTATGTTGCCGACGTTTTTCATCGTGACGTGTTAAAATACGAAAGTTTTCAGTAAGACAAAAATGCCTGTGTGCCGCGGTCACGTCCCGCCGGGCAGGCATTTGCGGTGAAACATCATTCCGGGGAGCTGTTTGACAAGTCCCTTGAATTCCAGACCGAGAAGTGCGACGAGCGTGTCGGCCGACCCGAGCCGTGTCCCAAGTGCGATGGCGTCGATGTGCTGTGGTTCTTCCTTCAGCCATTCGCAGACGGTTTTTTCAAAGAGGTTCAGATCGGGCGGCGGAGGGATGGGTGCGGGAGGTCCGGCGGCGGGTCTCAGCAGGGACGCGAGCTCCACGACGACATCCCCAATGCACTCCACCAGTTTCGCCCTTCCGTCGCGGATCAGGGCGTGACACCCCCGTGCCCGGCGTGAGGTTACCTGCCCCGGAACCGCAAACACCTCCCTGTTCTGGTCGAGTGCCGATGCCGCGGTGATCATCGCTCCCCCGTCGACATCCGTTTCGACGATGATGGTCCCGGCCGAGAGGCCGCTGATGATCCTGTTACGCCGCGGAAAATTGACGGCGTCGGGGGGCGTACCCATCGGATATTCGGTCATGACGACTCCGCGCCGGATGATCCGCCGGCAGAGTTTGCTGTTTTCGGGGGGATAGATGACATCGAGGCCGGAGCCGGTGACCGCGATCGTTCTGCCGCCCGCATCCAGTGCGGCCGCATGCGCCTGCGTATCGATGCCCCGGGCGAGGCCGCTGACGACCGTCACGCCGAGCCGGGCGAGGTCCCGGGAAAACCGTTCCGCAACGTCGACGGCGTACGCGCTGGGGGACCGGGTGCCGACCATGGCAACGGCATTCCGGTCGGCCGGGGAGAATCCGCCCGCCTGAAAGAAGAGCGGCGGGGGATCATAAATTCTTTTGAGCGCCTCGGGATAGCGGGCGTCCCAGAGGGAGATCACCGCTCCGCCGCAGCTGTTCACACGGGCGAGCTGACGCTCGGCGTATTTCATGTGGCACCCCCGTTCTCCCGGTTTCAGCGACGCCGCAATCGCCGATGCAAGCGTCCTTGAAATCCCGGGAACGGCGGCAAGATCCCGGGGCGGCGCGGCAAGAACCGCACCCGTGTCACCGAAATGGGACACCAGGGCGCGGAGACGCTGCGGGCCGATCTGAGGAACATGGGATAACAGCAGAAGATCGGATACGGATATCATTTCCCCTCCCGGATGATATCGGTGAACTTCAGCGGCGGTCGGCTAGGACGAAACTGTCGAAAATCCGTCGACCACCGCCACAATCACGGAATGGACGGGCGCTTTCTTGTCCTTCAGGATCTGCGCCGCTCCCTGGCCTTCCTGGATGACCAGCACGAGATCCCCGACCCCGGCATCGGCGGAATCGAGGGCGATCAGGTCGCGGCCGATGAAACCCCCGTCCAGCCCGACCGGCTGGACAATGAGGTGTTTGCGCTCCCGGAGGTGCGCATTCTTCTGGGTCGCAACGAGTGTGCCGGTGACTTTGCAGAGCAGCATGACGTTATTTCGCTCCGATGCCGGCGGCGACAGTGCGCACGAGCGTATCCGCCTCGGCGGCCGTCGGCGCCTCGGCGATGATTCTGATGATCGGTTCGGTGTTCGAGGCACGGAGGTGAACCCACGAGTTCTCAAAATCGATCTTCAGCCCGTCCTCCGCGTTGATGGTCCCCTTCTTCCCGAACTGCTTCCTGAGACGCGAAAATATCTTCTCCGTCTCCCGTCCGTCGACCGGTATCTTTGTTTTGACGATTTCATACCGCGGGAGACGACTGCGGAGTCCGGAGAGGGTGCCGCCGTCGTCGACCAGGGACTGTAGAATGATCCCGATACCGACGATCGCGTCGCGCCCGTAATGGGTGGCGGGAACGATGACCCCGCCGCTTCCCTCGCCCCCGACGATCGACCGGAGTTCCTTCATCCGGGTGGCGACATTGATCTCACCCACGGGAGTCCGCACGACCTTCACGCCGCAGGCAGCAGCGATGTCATCGACAGCCCGGGTAGTCGAGAGATTGATGACAACCGGCGAGAGATCCTTCTTCTTCCGCTTCGATTTTTCCAGGACATACTTGACGACCGTCGCAATCGTATATTCCTCCCCGTACGGTTTCCCCTCCTCGGTGACAAGGACGAGACGGTCGGCGTCGGGATCGACCACGACCCCGAGATCGGCCTGATGCTGGCGGACAAAACTGCAGAACGCTCCGAGGTTCTCGGGAACCGGTTCCGGCGGCCGCGGGAACACACCCCGCCCGTCGCAGTTGAGTTCCAGCACCTCACACCCGAGCTCGCGGAGTAGAGCCGGCACGATCACGCTGCCGGATGCATTCACGCAATCCACTGCCACCCGGAGACGCCGTTCCCGGATCTTCGGCACATCGATATAGGAGAGGTTCATCACCATATCGATATGCTGGCGGAGAAACGAATCATCGATCATGTACCGCCCCAGCCGGTTCCAAGGCGCATACCGGCGGCCGGACGCGTCGGCGAGCGTCCAGAGTTTCCTGTTTTCGTTCCGGTTGAGGAACATTCCGCTTTTCCCGATGAATTTCAATCCATTCCACTCGATCGGGTTGTGGCTTGCCGTGATCGATATGCCTCCCTCCGCGTGGAGCTGTTCGACGGCGATGCCGATCGTCGGCGTCGGCGCAATACCGAGATAGACGACGTCGCATCCGGCCGCGAGAAGCGTCGAGGTCACCAGGTTACTGATGATCTTCCCGCTGACCCGCCCGTCCCGCCCGACGACCACTTTTCCGGCCCTGCAGTACTCCGCAAATGCGGAGGTATACCGCACCACCACTTCGGGGGTCAGGCTCTCACCCACAATTCCTCTCACTCCGGATATCGTTACCATCAGCGACATTCAGTCCATGCTCCGTTTTCTGATCAGCAAATGTAGTAAAGAAGGGGCTGAGAATCAAGGAATCCGCCTCTTTCGCCGCGGCTCGCCGCGCGCCGTATTGTATCTCAGAGAGAATTTGCGTAAGTTTTTTCCATCGTCCACGATCCGGAATCGAGATCGCATGTTCACGAGAACCCAGCAGGATTATCTCCTCGCACTTGCACGCAATGCCATCGCGGCGAAGCTGGGCGGCCGCTCCTCTCCGGTCTCCGCACAGACCGATCCGGTTCTGCAGGAACGCCGCGGCGCATTCGTCACACTGTACCGCGCCGGCGAACTCCGCGGCTGTATCGGTTACATTGAATCCCCCTTCGGCCTGACCGAAACGATCGAGGAGGTCGCCGTTCGTTCCGCTACCCAGGATCCGAGGTTTCCGCCGGTATCGGCGGCCGAGCTGGACGATCTTGACATCGAAATATCCGTTCTCTCGACCCCGGCAGAAGTAAGCAACGTCGGGGACATCACCATCGGCGTTCACGGGCTGATTGTGGAATCGGAGCGCCGCCGCGGCCTCCTCCTTCCTCAGGTGGCGGATGAACGGAACTGGGACCGGGAGACATTCCTCCGGGAAACATGCCGCAAGGCAGGTCTCCCCCCGCTCAGCTGGAAAAACCCCGGCACAAAAATATTTTCCTTCACAGCGGAAATCATCAGGGCCCGGCACGAATGACTGCGACTGCAAAAATACGGAAACCGGCCGTTGCCGGAATGTTCTATCCGGAGGACCCCGAGGATCTCCGGAGCATGGTCGATACATTGCTCGCCGCGGCCGACCCGGTTCCGCCGGAGGGCAGAATCGCCGGTTTCATCCTCCCCCACGCCGGGTATCCCTACTCCGGGCTCACCGCCGCGTACGGGTACAAACTTCTGGCGTCGCGGATGCCCGATACCGTCGTCATCATTTCACCGAGTCACAGGGAATATTTCAACGGCATCTCTGTCTACGACGGCGATGAATTTCTTACACCGCTCGGTTCCCTCACGATCGACCGGAAGCTCCGGGACCGGCTCACCGCCACGGAGCCCCGCATCCGCCCCGGGGAAAACGGGCACCGCAGAGAGCACGCGATCGAAGTCCATCTTCCGTTCCTCCAGCGGCTCGGCGGCCGACCGGCGATCCTTCCCATTGTGATGGGCGATCAGAACCGGACCTGGTGTTTTCTCCTTGGCGAGGCGCTCGCCGCCACCATCTCCGGATCGAACACGGTCGTCATCGCGAGCAGCGATCTTTCCCATTACCATTCCGCCGATGAAGCCGGACGGCTCGACGCCGTCATCGAGCGGGACATCGCCGACGGTGATTACGAGAGACTGATGAGAAATCTCGAAAGCGGACGGACAGAGGCGTGCGGCGGCGGACCGGCCGTCAGCACCCTGCTCGCGGCCGCGCGGCTCGGCGCACGGCGCACACGGATCCTTCACCGGTGTCACTCCGGCGACGTCACCGGCGACGACAGTTCCGTCGTCGGCTATCTCTCCGCGGTCATTCATCATTCCTCCTCCTAACCGCAGAATCAGGAAATTCTCTCCCCATGCCCAGGCTTCCCAAAATATCGGTCGTCGGCACCGGCAGTACCGGTGCGGCGCTCTGCCTCGCCCTTTCCCGGCTGGGTTACCCGGTCGCTTCGCTGGTGAACCGGACCGGCGCCCCCGCGAAACAGCTCGCCCGGAAGGTCGGATGCCGGCGGGTATCGACCTCGCCCGCGGATGTTGCCGGGGAAACGGACATCCTCATCATCGCCGTCCCCGACGATGCGATCGCCGGCGTCGCCTCGGATATCGCACGGACCGCATCTCTCCGATGGAAACATCTTTTCGCCTTTCATCTCTCCGGCGCGCGAACAAGCGACGAACTGGCGCCCCTCCGGAAAAAGGGCGCGCTTGTCGCCTCCGTTCATCCGATACAGACCTTTCCCGCATCGTCGCCGGTCCAGAAACGGGCGGGACTCTTCCGGGGAATATGGTTCGGCACGGAAGGAGAACAGAAGGCGGCGGAGCGGGCGGGGGAATTGACCGGACGGCTCGGCGGCCGTCAGCTCATCGTCCGCAAGGAGCATAAGACGCTGTACCATGTCGCCTCGGTCTTCGCGTCGAATTATTTCGTCGTCCTGCTCAACGCGATTCACGAACTTGCAATTTCCGCCGAAATGTACGTATCTTGGACGGAATTGTTCGGTCCTCTCATGACCGCTTCGATGGAACACGCGCTCCGGGACGGTCCGGCGGATGCACTCACCGGACCGGTCGTGCGGGGAGATCTGGTCACGATCGACCGGCACCTTGCCGAGCTCACGCGCAGGATGCCGCATCTCCTTCCGATCTATGCCATGTGCGGCATCGAAGTGGCGCGGATACGAAAACAGAACGGCAGGATCGGACAGGCGGAATATGACAAAATCCTGTCGGCGTTCAGACAGCGGATCGTCCAACAACCCAAACGTCATCGATAAGGTGAACAGGTGAAGGCACTCATCGCCAGCGGCGGCCGGGGCACACGGCTCAGGCCTCTTACCCATACTCAGAACAAGCATCTCATTCCGATCGCGAACAAGCCGATCCTCCATTATGCGATCGAGGCGGCGGTGGATGCAGGAATCCGGGAGATCGGGATCGTCCATACGGCCGACAGCACCGAAGTACCCGAGGCGATCGGGAACGGAAAACGGTGGGGCGCCCGGATCACCTACATTACGCAGAAGGCGCCGCTCGGACTGGCGCACGTCGTCAAAATCTCCCAGCCGTTCATCAAAAAGGATCCGTTCATTTTTTATCTCGGCGACAACATGGTGGTCGGCGGGGTCCGGAGGTTCATCGAGGAATTTGAGCGGAGCGGGGCAGATTGTTTTCTCACGCTCGCCCGGGTCCGCGATCCGGAGCGGTTCGGGGTGCCGGTCCTGAAAAACGGACGGATCATCCGGGTCGAGGAAAAACCGGCCCGCCCCAGGAGCCAGTTCGCCGTCGCCGGCATCTACATCTACAATTCCGCCATCTTCAAGGCGGTGAGAAATATCTCGCCGAGCAGACGGGGTGAGCTGGAGATCTCGGATGCGCATTCGTGGCTCATCGCCAACGGCTTCAAAGTGGGATACAGCGAAATCACCGGATGGTGGAAGGATACCGGAAAACCCTCCGACCTCCTGGAAGCGAACAGGCTGGTCCTCGATAGCATCAGCGCAGACGTCCGGGGTTCCGCGGACCGGCAATCGACCGTCGCCGGCAAGGTGATCCTGGCCGAAAGCGCGACGATCGTGAACAGCGTCGTCCGCGGTCCGGCAATCATCGGCGAGCATGCCGTCATCGAGAACAGCTATGTCGGACCGTTCACCTCAATCGGCAACGGAACGGTCATCAAAAACTCGGAGGTGGAATACAGCATCGTTCTGCGGGATTGCAGAATCACCGACGTCCGTCTCCGCATCGAAGGGAGCATTCTGGGCAACGACGTCGAAATCGTCGAAGCAAACGGCAAACCGCTCGTCCACCGGTTCATGATCGGGGACCAGTCGAGGGTGGAAGTCGCATAATCCGGCCGACGGCCGGTTTCATTCACGAACAACACACGGTATATTCATGACATTCCAGACTCTCCTCCGCACCACCGCGGGCCGGATCGCGACCGTCACCATCAACCGCCCGGACAAGCTGAATGCCCTCAACGCGCAGTGCAAAACGGAACTCCGCTCGCTCTTCATCTCCCTGAAAACGGATGAAGCCGTGGATGGCGTCATCCTGACCGGGGCGGGTGACAAGGCGTTCGTCGCCGGCACCGATATCGGTGAACTCACCGGACTCACCCCGGCCACCGGAAAACAGTTCGCCGCCGAGGGGCAGGCGATCTTCGACCTCATCCAGCATCTCGGAAAGCCGGTGATCGCCGCCGTGAACGGGTACGCGCTCGGCGGGGGGTGTGAACTCGCGCTTGCCTGCACTCTGCGGATCGCGGCGGAGCATGCGAAGTTCGGCCAGCCCGAAGTGAGCCTCGGCATCATTCCGGGCTATGGAGGAACCCAGCGGCTTGCGCGTCTTGTCGGCGTCGGCAAGGCGATGGAAATCATCCTGACCGGGACGCAAATAGGAGCACAGGAAGCGCTCCGCATTGGGCTCGTCAACGCGGTTGTCCCCGCCGGCGAGCTTCTTACGACCGCGACGTCCATGCTTTCGACCATTCTCGGCAAGGGTCAGCTCGCGGTCCGGATGGCGATCAAGGCGGTCAATGCAAGCCTCGAGACGCCGCTGACCGACGGTCTCGCCGTCGAGGCCGGTCTGTTCGGTGAGTGCTGCGGCACCGGAGATTTTCACGAGGGTACGTCGGCATTTATCGAGAAACGAAAACCGAAATTCATGGGCAAATGATCCCCCCATGAAAATCGAGAAGAGCATACTGATCCGTCTGGTGCTCGTCCTGGTCCTGGCAGGCGCCACAGCGCTCCTTTTTTCCCTTACCCACCGCCGGCCCTCCGGCATACCGCCGCCTGTGCAATCGGCCGGACCGGGAAGGGATTTCACCGGACGGATGATCGCCATCGACCGGGAGGTCGATACGCTGCTCACCCATTTCGGCATCGATCAGAATCTCGTTCTCAAGCGGGAAATTCCCCTGCCGGGCCTTGATGCACGCAGGTGGGAACGCAAAGTGGCCATACCGCCCGACCTCCTTCCCGTCGTTCTGAATCAGGCATGCAATCAGATGGCCGAACGCTATCACGGCCGCGCCGTCGCGTCGGAGAACCTGAAGGAAAACACGGTCACGATTCATATCGAGATCGACGGCATTGTCATTCAGACCCTCATCCTCAAGCCGACCGATCCGCGGCACATGAATCAGCGCGGCGCCGGCCACCGCACCGCATAACTGCCACCGCCATCGCCGCCGCACTTTCCCGCTGTCGCCGGGATGTGCATCGGAAAATCTTCAACCATCTTTGAAAGAGTTTTGGCAATCTGCTTGAAAAATATTATTTTACATCGTTTTGACCAGGCGATAGATCCTTAACGGTCCGGTCTCCGGTTCCCAGGTGACATTCCGCCGGAATGTTCCTGCCACATAGTGAACCTTATGCTTTCGGAGCCGGAAACCGCGCATATGATGTTCTGAAGTTATTCATCAATCATCCGAAAAGGCTGGAAAAACCATATGGCGAAAGCGGGCAGTAGTTCGGAATCACAACTGATGGAGAAGCTCGTCTCCCTCTGTAAACGGCGGGGATTTGTCTTCCAGTCGTCCGAAATTTACGGCGGTCTGAACGGAGCGTGGGACTACGGTCCGCTCGGTGTCGAACTTCTCCGCAATCTGAAGAATGCCTGGTGGGACGAGATGACCCTCCGGAGCAATGTTGAGGGTCTCGACGCCGCGATCCTGATGCACCCCCGGACGTGGGAAGCGTCGGGACACGTCGAAAACTTCACCGACCCGATGGTCGACTGCCGCCAGTGCCGTTCACGGTACCGGCTGGACGTACTCTTCGATGAAGTTTCGCTGAAGAAAAAGAAGGAGGTCCTCCGGGAGATTGTGCCGGGGACATACGACGGTCAGCAGAAGGACGAATTCATCCTGGCCGAGTTCGACCGGATCGCCGAGGCGACGCCGGGCCCCGTTCTCGCAGGGCTGACCTGTCCGGCCTGCGGCACGAAGGGAACCTTCACGGAAGCGCGTAAATTCAATCTCATGTTCAAGACTTTTGTCGGCCCTCTTGAGGATTCGAGCGCGGTGGTCTACCTCCGCCCGGAGACCGCACAGGGAATCTTCGTGAATTTCCTGAACGTGCAGTCCGCCTCGCGTCAGAAGCTGCCGTTCGGCATCGCACAGATCGGCAAGGCCTTCCGGAACGAAATCAACACGAAAAATTTTCTTTTCCGGACGCGGGAATTCGAGCAGATGGAGATGCAGTTTTTCGTGAAGCCCGGAACCGATGTGGAGTGGTTCGAATACTGGCGGGAACAGCGGAGGAACTGGTACCTGAGGCTCGGCATGCCGGAAGACCGGCTCCGGTGGCACCAGCATGAGCCGGGAAAGCTCGCCCACTATGCAAAGGACGCGTACGACATCGAATTTGCCTTCCCCTTCGGCTGGGGGGAGATTGAAGGGATTCACAACCGAACCGATTTCGATCTCTCCCGGCATGAGCAGTACTCCTCGAAAAGCATGAAATATTTTGATGACGAGACGAAGGAGAAGTTCACTCCGTTCATCATCGAGACCTCGGCCGGAGCAAGCCGTTCGTTCATGGCGTTTCTCGTCAATGCGTATGCAGAAGAGGAGGCGCCGACCGCCGAAGGGAGCGTGGAGACGCGCGTGGTGATGAAATTTCACCGCCGGCTCGCCCCGGTCAAGGCGGCCATCTTCCCGCTCGTCAACAGGGACGGCATGCCCGAACTCGCCCACCGGATCGAATCCGATCTCCGCCCTCACCTCCGGGTTTTTTACGACGACAGCGGCGCGGTCGGCCGGCGCTACCGGAGACAGGATGAAATCGGGACACCGTACTGCATCACGGTCGATTCCCAGACACTTACGGACCAGACCGTCACCGTCAGGGAAAGGGACAGCATGGCGCAGGTGCGGATCGGCACCGACCGTCTTCTTTCCTACCTGACCGAAAAACTTACCGGCGCCGGGGCATAATCCCGGCGCCCACAGAGCTACCTTCCACAGAGAGGAATACATACCTTGAACAGAGCCATGACATACGGGCTGGCCATCATCCTTATCCTCGCACTGACGATGATGGGATGTTCGGCCAGCAACACAACCAAGGGGGGACTTCTCGGCGCGGGCGGCGGTGCGCTTCTGGGCGGTCTCATCGGAAAAGCGACGGGAAATACTGCGGCGGGAGCCATCATCGGAGCCGCCGTCGGCGGCGCTGCGGGCCTCATGATCGGCCATTACATGGATAAGCAGGCCGAAGAGATGCAGCAGGATATCAAGAACGCAAAAATCGAACGGGTCGGGGAGGGAATCAAGATCACGTTCGATTCCGGCATCCTTTTTGAAACCAATAAATCCGATCTTCAGCCGGCGGCCAGAACGAATATCGAGAGCCTCGCGAAAATTCTGAACAAATATCCGGATACGAATATTCTCATCGAGGGCCACACCGACTCGACCGGCACGCTGGAACATAACCAGGTTCTTTCGGAAAAGCGCGCTTCCTCGGTTGCCGATTACTGCAAGGGACTCGGAGTCGTCGGATCCCGCATCACCACGATCGGATACGGTGAAACACAGCCTGTCGCCCCGAATGCAACGCCCGAGGGCCGGCAGCAGAACCGTCGCGTCGAAGTGGCGATTTTCGCGAACGACAAACTCAAGGACGCCGCACAGAAAGGCGAAATCCATTAACAGGACCGGAACAATCGTCTCTCCGGCCGGGCGTTCCGCTCACGGCGGCGGCCTCCGGACCGTCGCGGCAGACGTTATCCTCCGGCGCCTCCTCCCCGTCGCCGCCTGCCTCCTCTTCCTCTGCTCATCCCTCTCTGCACAGTGGCTCGGCGACGCGGAATCCGAACTGCATACCCGGAAGGGGATCGATTTCATCTACAACCTCAAATTCGACAGCGCCAGGGCAGAGCTCCGGTTCCTCATCAAACATCAGCCCGATCACCCGGCGGGGTACTTCTTCCTCGCGATGATCGACTGGTGGCGGATCGTGACCGACTTCGGAAATACGGCCTACGACGAAAAGCTCCTGCGGGAGCTCGACAGGGTCATCGACCTGTGTGATCAGCGGCTTGATAAAAATGAAAACGACCTCCCCGCTCTATTTTTCAAGGGAGGCGCGCTCGGGTTCGAGGGGAGGCTCCACGGGAACCGTGAAGACTGGGTCAAGGCGGCGAACTGCGGCCGCGAGGCACTGCCGATTGTCCGGAAGGCCTATCACCTCGACACGGCGAATTACGATATTCTCCTCGGGATGGGAATCTATAATTACTATGCCGCGGTGGTTCCGGATCACTACCCGTTCGTCAAGCCGCTGATGGTATTCTTCCCCGAAGGCGACCGGGCCCGGGGCATGCGACAGCTCCGGCTGGCCGCCGATTCGGCGCGCTATGCCGGCGTCGAGGCACAATATTTTCTGATGCAGATCTGCCTGAATTTCGAGAACAACTATCCCGAGGCTCTCCGCCTCGCGATCTCGCTCACCTCCCGGTATCCGGACAATCCGCTTTTTCAGCGGTACCTCGGCCGCTGTAACGCCAGCAATCTCCGCTGGAGCGAAGCGGAGACCGTTTTCGAAGAGATCCTGCACCGCACGAAGGAACAGAGGCCCGGGTACGACCGGTATACCGAGCGGGAGGCGGAGTATTACCTTGGATGGATCGAAATGAACAGGGGCGATCTTGAGAAAGCTCTCTCATTTTTGTATCATACCGACGATCTTTCCCGCGCACTCGATGTGAAGGGCGCGTCAGGTTTCATGGCGCTGGCCAATCTCCGGATCGGAATGATCTACGATCTCCAGAAGAAACGCGATCTGGCGGTGGCGCAGTATAAAAAGGTGCTCGATATGAACGATTTCCAGAACGCACACACCCAGGCGTCCCGGTACCTCGCCTCGGCTTACACGGGGAACTAGGAACAGAATGCTCCGCATCATCATGTTCGGACTGCTTGCATCGGCCGCCGAAGTCTTCGGTGGAACGGTGGTGATTCTCCGGAAACAATGGCCGAAGAAAGTCCAGGAGTACCTCCTCGCCCTCAGCGCCGGCTTTCTTCTTGCGCTGGTCTTTTTTGAATTGTTTCCGGAAAGCCTCCGCCTCCTCGGAGGTGCGGCGCCGGTCTACATGATCATCGGATTCGGCCTCGTCCATTTTTTCGAACACACCATTGTCGGCCATCTCCATTTCGGGGAGGAAACGCACACGGATGTGATGGTGACCCCCATGGCGAGCATCTCCGCCCTTTCGGGGCTGACGATCCATGCATTTTTCGACGGGGTGGCGATTTCGGCGGGGATGCAGTACGATTACGCGATCGGGCTCCTGGTGTTCCTGGCAATATTTCTTCACAAGCTCCCGGAAGGTCTCACCATCGCCTCCATCATGATCGCCGCGAACAGACCGCGCCGGTCCGCGTTCCTGGGCTCGTTCGCTATCAGCGGGGCGACCATGCTCGGGATCCTGGCGGTGTTCAGCGTGGCCCGCATCAGCCCCGCCGCAATCGGGATCGCATTTGCTTTCTCCGCCGGGGCGACCACGTACGTTGGCGCGGCGGACCTGATTCCGGAGATCAACCGGTCGCGGAACAGGATCATCCCGTTCATCGTTTTCGCCGGGATGCTGCTCTTCTATTTCAGCAAGGAGATTCTTACCCGGCTCATCGGAACGTCATGAGCGGGGCGCGGGGAACCGCGCGGATGGTCAGAAGGTGATGCCGATTCTGTGGATGGATCCGATGTCCCCGAGGGAGGAATACGAATAGTCGATGCGGTATGCCGCCGTACTCACGCCGAACCCGAGAGAAATCCCCGCAAGTCCCGAGCTTGACAGGATCTTCAGATCCTGGCGGCGCCCGTTGTCATACCCGAACCGGAGAAAGAGATTCGGGCCCGGCACAAATTCAACCCCCGCACTGAAATCCCGGAAGCGATCCGAAAAATTGTCCGCCTGATCGGTCAGATGATGAAGTCCGAGGAAAACGGTCGCCGGAAGATGCTCCGGATAGAGCGCAACGCCGAGTGCCAGATCGAGCGGCAGATCCTCCCGCGTGTTGACGTAGGGATTCAGCTGTGTTCCGAGGTTCTGGAGCGTCACGCCGACCGATACCCTGTCGCGGATCGCCGTATACTGAACCCCCATGTCGATGGCAGCGCCGGATGAGCGCGCTGTGGCGATCTGCGAATAAATAAATTTTGCATTCACACCATACCGGACACCGTCCGGGAGAGTTCCCCCGTACCCTGCGACGAGGGCCAGATCGTTGGCCGTGAAGGTTCCGAGATCTTCCCCCTCCTCACCTGTCTGTTTGAACTCGCCGTAGTTGACATAGATGACGCCGAAGCCGATCGACCCGAGACCTTCAACGGGAAGTGCGAAGGTTGCATATCCGGAATTGATGTCGAGCAGTTCCTTGAAAAAACCGGCGGAGGCACGCTGTCGGGTAAGGGTGGAAAGACCGGCAGGGTTGTAAAAAATGACATCGGGATCGTCCGTAGCGGTGAGGAAACTGCCCGCGAGCGCGGCGGCGCGGGGGCTCACGTCGTTTCTGAGGAAATTATAGGTGCTGTTGCTCTGGGCGTACACCGCGGCCGGAAGCAGGGCGAAGATGACCGTAAGGATGTACGTCAGTTCTGATATTTTCTTCATTCTGCGTCAACATAAGAATTTGGCGGGTGAATTCCAATACCCGCATCTCTCCGCAGACACGCGGAATACGGTGCTCCTGCCGCCAAATGCGTCACGGACCGACAGGACGATTCCGGCTCACCTGCGAAAATATTAAATTTCGGCAATAACCCACCGGAGCACGAATGGGAGCACGGAAGATCGATCGGTGTGCTCCCGGTCGTTCGCCGTTTGATTCTTTCCGTGAAAAGTGTATATTGCCAGTGAGTAAAGTGCGAAAATTTGCGCAAATTTAAGAATATGAATCAGAAAGAGCTGGAAGAAATCGTCCGGGCCGTCCTCGCAAAGAAGCAGGATCACGATTCGTGCTGTCATGACGGCATCTGCAGGGATGGTCTCTGCGTCATCCATAACCGGGAAGCCGTACGGAATATTGTTCACAACGGAGCCGCACGCGTCACCGCCGGCATCGGCATCGCCGCCGCAGGCGGCGTCGAGACCGATCTGGCCCGGATGATCGATCATACGCTTCTGAAACCGGAGGGGACGAAGGAACAGATCATCGAACTCTGCGCCGAAGCCAAAAAGTACCTGTTCGCCAGCGTCTGCGTCAACCCCTCCTATGTTCCCCTCTGCGCAAAGCTCCTTCGCGACACCCCGGTCAAGGTGTGCACCGTTATCGGTTTCCCGCTCGGCGCGACCTCCAGCGCGGCCAAGGCGTTCGAAGCAGAACAGGCGCTCCGGGACGGGGCACGTGAAGTCGACATGGTGATCAACGTCGGCATGCTGAAATCTGGCGACTACGAGTATGTCGAGAACGATATCTTCGGCGTCGTCAGCACCGCCCGACGGTACGGCGCTCTCACCAAAGTCATTCTCGAAACAGCGCTTCTCACCGACGACGAGAAGATAAAGGGCTGTCTGCTCGCAAAACGGGCCGGCGCCGATTTCGTCAAAACCTCCACCGGATTCTCGAAGGGAGGCGCCACCGTCGGCGACATCGCCCTCATGCGCAAGGTCGTCGGGAGCGCGATGGGCGTCAAAGCTTCCGGCGGCGTCAGAACACGCGAGGAAGCACTCGCCATGGTCGCCAGCGGTGCGGATCGCATCGGGGCGAGCGCGAGCGTGAAAATCGTCAGCACGGAACAACCGGAACAAAAGGTCTCTCAGGCATCGAAAGGATATTAATCCGCACGATCAGGAGGTCGCCATGGGTCGGTTCGCCCGCATTCTCCCGTTGTTCATAGCAGGATGCTTTGCCGTCGTCGTGTGCAGCTGCGGCACCACCCAGCCGCAGACCGAAAAACCGGCGTCCGCGCCGGGTGGAAATGAACAGAGCTCCCCTTCCCCCGCGGCGGCAGGTCAGCGCACATCCCCGCCTCCCGCGCCGGTCGCCGAGACTCCGGTGACGCCCCCTTCTCCGCCGGTGAATCCTCCGGCCGGGCCGTTCACCGTGCAGATAGGCGCATACGCCCAGCAGGAAAGCGCCCAGCAGATCGCAGGGTCGGCACGCGCCCGATTTCCGCAGTCCGTCGGCGTGGCGCTGGATCCCGCTGCGGGACTCTACAAGGTGACCATCGGGAGCTTCACCTCGAAGGACGATGCGCGGCGATTCCGCGATTCCATGGTTCAGCAATTTCCAACCGATTACAAGGATGCCTGGGTATCTGAAATCCCTCCCAAATAAATTTTCGGCGGTCTGTCTCTGTCTCGCATCCCTGATCGCCGCCGGATGCGGCGCTTCCGGAGAATCGGCCGGGACCAGCCAGTCGATGGCCGGATTGAACGATTTCCTCTCCCGCAGTGAAAAGACCTTCAATCCTTCCCTCTACGACGCCGATCTGCATTACCTCACGGCGGTGGAACAGGAGCGGCACGCCTCTCTCGAGATCCATTCTGTCTTCACCACCGCGGTGCCGGAAACCGTTGCCGGCTACCGGGCACAGGTGTTTTTTTCCAATAATATTGATTCCGCGAACAGTGTGAGAGACCGCGTCGAACAGCTCCTCCCGGCGGAATGGACCTACATCATCTTCGACGTACCGTATTACCGGGTCCGGGTCGGCAATTACACCGACCGGTCCGATGCGGAAAAAATGGTGAGAACGCTCGATGGACTCGGCTTCCGGGATTCCTGGGCCGTCCCCGACAACATCATTCTCAACCTCCCCTCCAAACCGCCGGCGGTCGATATGGAACCGGAACCGCGGCACGCCCGGATCCGCTGACGCTCAGCGGGTGAAACGAAGTTCTACCCCCGAAAGGGGCCACCGCGCCCGGATCTTCAGCGTGTCGGGATAGACCGTGAACCGCTCCGAAGGCCGGAACGGAAAGGGCGTTCCGAACGTGTACACGCCGTTGCTGTCCGCATCCCGGAAAGCCCATATCCGGTATTTTCCCTCCTTTACATGATCGATACTGAACGCCCCGAGGGAATCGAGCTGAATTTTCCGCCCTCCTGCCTTCCGGGAAAGAACATCCTGAAGCACGATGATGCACCTGCCGGGAGAGCGGGGCAGTTCGTCGGTCACCGTCCCGTCGATACTTCCGAGCGATTCCTCGCTCATGGTCCGGAAGCGGCGGACAAGCGTCGAATCGTGGTACTTTGGCTCGCCGAAATCGTTCAGCGAATCGAGAATCATCCTCGCCGTGTACCACTCGTCGTAGTTCAGGGATACCCCGGCGATGAACGCCGACGAGGAATTCTGCCACTGAAGCCTGACGGGGACGTTTTTCCGTAATGAGTCGAGGAGAGTGAATCCGTGCCCGAACATCTCCCGTCTCACCGGCTTCGAGAAGGTCAGTGCGATTGTATCGCCCGGGTCGATGTTCTTGAGGCTGTCGGCCCCCGTGATCAGCTTGACGACCGGCCTCCCCGTATCGGCGGTGCGGCTTCCGTCGGAGAACAGACTCGATTGTCCCGCCGAGAGCCTGTTCCCTGCCCGATCAGCAATCCCGTTCAATCCGATGCGATAGACGGCCGGACTGTCCATCGGGGATGTGGTCACATAGGCATCCGTCCACGAATCGGTGAAGGAAATATCCTGGACCGTCAGGGAAGACTTTTTCGTCGTGTCGAAAAGGGAGACCGAGGAAACCGTGACCCCGGCAGGATCGACCGGCTTGCTGAATTTCAGGTGAAACTTCCGCTGTGTCTCTGCCTTGAAGCTCGACAGAAAAGGGGCCGAGGTGTCTTCAACGGACATCATGAACCGGAGACGGGTGATTTTGGACGATTCTTCGGGAAGAACGAGATCGGCCGGGAGCACGCCATATCTGTCCGTCTGTTTGTCGTAAAGCAAATCCTTATAATCATCCAGGACGGCCAGGAGCCTGTAATGCCCGGGCGGGAGGTTCAGAAGCGAGAAGCTGCCGTCGGCGCCGGTTTGTGTGAGAAAATCGGGTTTCGTCCTGGAAGGATTGAGCGTGTCGGCAAGGCGCCCGTCGAGACGGTAGGCGAAGAGCATCAGACCGCCGGGGTTCGGATCATATATTCTGCCGCTGATCGACGCAGAATCGATCCGGTCTCCGGTGGAAAACGGAAGGGTGAATGCCTGCGCGAGCCGGTTGCCGTGCGTATCCTCCGCGTCCGTGCCGATGAGCAGAATGTAGGTGGTCGACGGCCTGAGCGTGTCGGTAAATTGTATTTCCACACCTTTGTAGCTCCAGTCGAAGGTGAGATGACTGATATGGGGTGAAATGAAAAGCGCCTCGCGGGTTTTTGTGGAATTGATATACTTATTGAAATTGACCGCCAGCCGGTGATCGTGGAAATTGAGCGTCCCTGCCGTAGGGTAGGTTGAGACGACAACCGGAGGAGTCTTATCCGGGGGTCCGCCCGAGGGAGGGACCTGGCCGGCGCAGGAGAAGAGAAACAGTGCGAGGATCATCGCGACGGCGGAGCGGATGAATGCGGGCCGGACGGACATCCGGTCATCCCGGGATGCGGGAGATGCGCTCCGTATCATCTGTTTTCGTCCTTCATGCCTGCGTTCGGTGCGGAGGATGATTTGGTCCTGATCACACTCCGGTAGCGCTGAACGGCGAGCCGGTGCTGGGCGAAGGTCGCCGAAAACGTATGACCTCCCTCGCCGGTTGCGACGAAGAAAAGGTATCTGTGTTTTTTGGGATTCAGGGCGGCCAGGATAGATGCTTTTCCGGGGTTGTTGATAGGTCCGGGCGGAAGACCGGGGTTGCGGTACGTATTATAGGGAGACGGCCGGCGAAGATCCTCGTCGGAAAGCTGATGCACTTTTCCGTTCAGGACATAATCGGCGGTCGGATCTGCCTGGAGGAGCATATGTTTTTTCAATCGGTTATAATAGACGCCCGCAACGACGGCGCGTTCCGAATCGACCGAGGTCTCCGCCTCGACGATCGAGGCCACCGTGAGGACCTCTGTCGTCGTCAGTCCGCGCCGGGCGGCGACGCGCTGGAGCGAATCATTGAAAAATATACGAAATTGCCGGACCAGTTCCTTCAGGATGTCGGATTCGTCCCCCTGCCAGTACATCTTGTAGGTCTCGGGGAAGAGATATCCTTCCAGCGTCGGCGCATGCACGCCGAGGCCGGCGATGAAGTGGGTATCCGCCGCGAGCGCCATGAACCGCGCCGAATCGATCCCGAGTTTCTGGGAGAACCGGTGCGCCACCCAGCTCGTCCGGACCCCCTCCGGAATGACCACGGTGATCATTTCGATCGTCCTTCCCTCGCGCAGGTCCTGCAGAATATCCCGGTTCGACATTCCGCTCCGGAACCGGTACTTGCCGATCTGCATCCTCGTGGTGAGATTCAGAACTTCCCCCGCCATCCGGATCATGATGCGGTTCCGGATCACCCCCGCCTTCTGGAGGGAATCGATGACCTGTGAGAAGGACTCTCCCCGGGAAACCACGATGAAGCGATCCCCTTCGAACATATTTGGAGCGAACAGAACAAGATAGCCGGCGCCTGTCACGACGACGAGCAGGATGTAGATCGACATCCGTATGCCCTGCTTCACCGTTCCCTCCTCCCCTGCAGGTCGGCATATTTCCGGAAATACTCCTTCGATTTCAGACTGTCGGGCTGAACGAGACCGTAGAGTTCGCCGAGCGAACGACAGCAATCGGCATTGTCCGGATGGGATATCAGAACCGATTCAAGAATCGCAATGGCTTCCTGCGGTCTCCCCCTCCGGGCCGCGATTTCCGCCTCCGCCCTTTCCGCGTCGATATAATCGGGATACCTGGTGACGGCTTCCTTCAGAAGGACGAGCGCCGCATCGACCTTTCCTTCAGCCATGAAGGTGACCGCACACCAGAAAAAACTCCGCGCCGATCCGGGGTCCATCTGAAGGACCTGTCTGAGGATTCCTTCCGCCCTCGCGTATGCGCCGATGGAATAATAATATTTTGCCTCATCACGGGCACGGGTGACATCCTGAGGAACGAAGTGCGTGCTCTCCGCATGAAACGGGAGGACGTCGACGATTTCGGGATGCTCATCCCCGGTCGAGAAGAGAAGCGGTTCATTGTCGATCTCGAACCAGTTTCTCAGCACGGCGAGATGCGTCACCCCGTTATGCGCCAGAAACGTTTTCAGCCGATCCAGACTGCCGATATTCGGAATCATCTCCGGCGACACGAGACCAACCATGTCGACGATGCGCCGGCCGGAGTAAAAGGCGATCGCACCGACGTCGTGGGTTGCAACCACGGCGTCGGCCGGGAGATGATCGCGGATCCACATACCGGTTCTCACCTGCCGGTCGGTGATGTACCTGCAGTTGTCGGCATAGAGGGTACGTCCCTCCCATGCGGCAAGTCCGAACAGGAAAAGGAAGATCCCCAGAATCGATCCGGCGACAAGTGCGACGCGGTCGAACGAGCCCTTCACGGAAACGAACCGCCAGACCGACGCAGCCGCAACCAGAATCCCCCTCGCGCCGAGGAGGAGATAGAACGGCAGGACCGGCATCAGGTATCTCCCCTCCTGATACACGACCGGAAGGAAAATGGCGAACGCGGCGATCAGAGCCGAGGACCAGAGAATGGGAATCAGAAACGGGACCTGCCGCCGCCGGACGGATGCGACGATGCCGTCGAGCACGCCGATCGCCGCGGCGATGGAAAAATATCTGAGGGGCCCTCCGGTCAGGAATTCCATCAGCCCGATTCCGAATTGCCCCTGACCGAGCCGGTAAAAGCGGATCTTGGCCGCCATCGTATTCGGGAACAGGGATCCCGACAGATAATAATTGAATGCCGCATAGGCGAGAATGCCGAGGCCGAGGCTCAACAGCATCGGTCGGAGCGCGAACGCATCGGAAACGGGAGCAGATTTTTTCTTTCGATCGTGCTCCGGCCGCACAACATACCTCCGGTAGAAGTAATCAGCAAGGAGCACGACGGCAAAGAGAATTCCTTCCGGCCGGGTCCAGACCAGTCCTGCGCAGAGGATGCCGCAGAAGAGCGATTTTTTCCACTCGTAGGCGACCCAGGCCCCGAGGAGTAATGCGATAAACATCGTGGTTTCCATTCCCGAGAGAGCCGCCCATACAAGATGCGGCTCCAGAAGGAGGAGAACGACTGTTGCCAACGAAGCTATATCCGGTATGTTCAGTCTCCGGAGAAGATAAAAGAGAATCCCCCCCGATAAAATAAAGAAAAATGATCCGACAAAATAACTTAAGATGAATTCATTATTTATTATATAAAATATAATGCTTACGATAATCGTATAAAGCGGCGAAGTAGTACCGGAGGTAATCTGTTTATCCTGAAAATAAGAAAACACGTGGTAGTGATTCAGATTGCGAGCGAACTGGAGGTGAATCCAGGCATCGTCTAGGGGGAAGCCGTATCCGCCGTTCTGAGTGATGGCAAGCGTCAGCGTCAGCCCCAGCATGGCAGTCCCAATGGCGAGGGCGGCGTAGAGCGGGAGCACGATGCGCCACACAGCGTTCTTTTGGTCGGGTATGACGGTGGTGGAGGCCACTGGGTGTTTCAGAGCGGAAGGTTTGCCACTGCAGTGAGGTGAAGATCGGCGATATGCCCGTGACGCAGGCGGAGATCCCCTGCAATTGCGATCATTGCCGCATTGTCGGTACAGAACTCGGGTGAGGGGAAAAAAACGGTGCGGCCGGATTCCGTGGCATAAGTCCGGAGTTTCCGTCTGAGCTCGCTGTTCGCAGAGACCCCCCCTGCGACGGCGATATCCCTGAATCCGAACCTTTCGGCAGCGGCGGCCGTTTTCTGCAGAAGAACGTCGGTGACAGCCGCCTGGAAGCCTGCGCAAATGTCGTTCAGAAGTCCGTCGGGGATGGTGCCTGCCGGACCGTCGCGGTAATAGCCGCGGTCCCTCAGCCAGTAGAGAACGGCGGTTTTTACGCCGCTGAAACTGAAATCGAAACTGTCGTCCGCCAGCAGCGACCGCGGAAAGCGGATCGCGTCCGGATCACCCTCGCGGGCACGTGCATCGATGCGGGGGCCGCCCGGAAATCCAAGCCCCAGCATTTTGCCCACCTTATCGTACGCCTCCCCGGCGGCATCGTCGAGCGTTTCGCCGAGCAGGCGGTGCGACAGCGGTTTTTCAACGGCCATCAGCTGGGTATGGCCCCCGGAGACGATCAGGCAGAGGAACGGGAACTGCGGCCGGGGGAGGCTCAGAAACGTGGAGTAGATATGTCCCTCCAGGTGATTGACGCCGGTCAGCGGGGTGCCGAGGCCGAAGGCGAGCGCTTTCGCAAAATTAACACCCACGAGAAGCGCCCCCATGAGGCCGGGACCGCACGTGACGGCAACGGCGTCCAGATCCTGCAGGGAAACTCCTGCCGTCCGGAGAGCCTCATCCGTCACCGGCACGATCAGGCGCTGATGGGCGCGCGAGGCCAGTTCGGGAACAATGCCGCCGTATCTGCCGTGGACGAGCTGGGAAGATATGATGTTGGACCGGACCTCGCCATGGCGCAGGACCGCGGCGGACGTTTCATCGCATGATGTTTCCAGACCGAGGACGATCATCGGTTCCTAATAAGCAAAAAGTCCGGCTGATTTTCAAGGGATTGTATCTTTGAATTTAGACAAATAATATTTACTTTTCCCGACGAATCAGCTGAATGCATGTCAACCCAGGCGCCACACACCGACCGCCGCCGGGCGGGAACCCTGTTCCTTCTGCTTGCCGCCGCGGCACTTGTCGCAGGAGTTCTCCACGCCTCGAAACTCTGGTATGTGGACGACGATTGCTTCGTCTCCTTCCGGTACGCCAGGAATTTCATCAACGGCCTCGGTCTCGTCTACAATGCGGAGGAACGGGTCGAGGGATTCACAAACTTCCTCTGGACGATGCTGATCGCGCTCGGGATGAAGCTCCATATCGATCCCATCGCGTTTTCCACCACGCTCGGCATCGCCTCGTTCGGAGCATCGCTCGCGCTCTTTTCCCTGATGAGCTGGAACCGGCGCGGCGAAGGGCGCCGGCAGATTCTGCTCCTCCCGCTGACCAGTCTGGCACTCTGTCTCCATCACGATACCGCCGCCCACGCCACGAGCGGCATGGAAACGGCTTTTTTCTCCTTTCTGATATCGGCCGCATTCGCCCTGATGCTTGCCCCGGGCAGGCGGTTCGCCCTTTCCGGGGCCGGATTCGTCTTCACGCTCGCCATGCTCACCCGCCCGGACGGCGTGGTCTTTCTCGGCGCCGCGATTCTCTATCTCCTCCTCACCGATCTCCGTGCGGTGCGGAGTTCGTTTCTCCTTTGTGTACCGGTGCTCCTCCTCTTCGTTCCGTACTGGTTCATCCGTTATTCGTATTACGGGTTTTTCTTCCCGAATACCTTTTATGCGAAATCGATCGACCTCTCCTATTATTCCCAGGGGTTCGAGTACGCACGGCTGTATGCCGTCACCTACCCGGTCCTCTTCCTCTTTCCCGTTCTGTGCGTCGCGGCGGTCGTCCGGGAATGGCGCCGTCCGGCCGGCGCCGGCATCAGGGCCGCGCTCCGAAGCGGTCGCCCGCATCCGGTACTGCTGGCCGGGCTCTTCGCGGCGGCGTACATTCTTTTCACGATCAGGATCGGCGGCGATTTCATGTTCGCCCGGTTTTTCATCCCGATCACACCGTTCATTTATTTCGGAACGGAGCGCCTTCTCCACCGTCTGACCTCCGGTCCGGTTTTCCTCATCCTCGCCGCGGTTCTCCTTCTCGGCACCGCATTCCGGTTCGATCAGTACGGGAAGGATGTTTTCGTCGGATATGTCGCCGATGAACAGCGCTATTTCCACACCGTCGAACCGCTGGAACTGTCGATCGAACAGGCGTCGCTTCTCCGGAAGCATCTCGGCGATTTTCCGGTGCGGGTCGGGTTTTACGCCGGCCAGCTACGCCTGATCTACTACCTCGATCCCCCCTTCGCGGTCGAATGTTCGGCCGGACTCACCGACACCGCCATCGCCCATCAGTCGCTCGCCGTCCGTGGACGGCCGGGACACGAGAAGAAGCCGACGACCGAATATCTGAGGCAGAGGCGGGTGCAGTTTTATCTCGGTCCGACGCATCCGGTCCCCGCCGGCCAGATCGCGCTGAATGCAATCTCGTTCGATTCGCTCCACTGCAGGATCATCACGTATGATAACGCGATCATGAACGTCCTTGAGCGCGATTCCGGCGTGGCGTTCATCCATCTCCCCTCCTATCTTGACCGGTACATTGCCGACATGCACGCTCTGTCGAAGTCCCAGGTCTATCAGCAGTACCTCTTCCTGAAGCCGTTTTATTTCGACATTAACCGGGACAGCGTCCGCGAAGCGGCCTTCCTCCGGTATCTGGAGTAGTTGCATAAACGGCGGCTATTCAGTATCTTTCAAGGCGGTTACCACTCTATTTTATCACGGAATATCATGCCCCAACAGGGCGACGTCGATCTTTCCAGATTATCAATCGAGCGCGGCGGCGGTTCGGGGGAATCCTCGCCGAAATCCGGCCGGAAAAGCGGCACCCTGCTGTACATCGGTGGCGGCCTTTTCCTCGCCATCGCCCTCTTTTTCTTCCTCCGATCGGCGCTGACGAAGGATCCTGTCGTTGAACTGACCACTGTCGGCCGCCTCTCGAAGGGTCAGGCAAATTCCGTCCTGACCGCCAACGGGTACGTCGTCGCCCAGCGCAAGGCATCAATCGCATCCAAGGCCACCGGCCGCCTCGTCTATCTCGGATATCGCGAGGGGGATGTGGTCCGGGAGGGGGAAATCATCGCCCGCATCGAGGATTCCGATGTCACGGCGGCGTTCCGGCAGGCGGAAGCGGATCTGAACGTGGCGATCGCCGATAAAACGGATGCGGAACGATCGCTCGAGCGGACAAAATCTCTTCTCGATCGACAGCTTGTGTCGACGTCCGACTATGACGCCGCGAAGGCGCGGTACGACAGAGTCGTCGCGACCATCGCCTCCCGCGAGGCCTCGCTGAAAGCGGCGGAGGTGCAGGTGGAAAACACCCGGATCAGAGCCCCGTTCGACGGCACCATTCTCACCAAGAACGCCGATGTCGGCGAAGTCGTCGCCCCGTTTGCCGCGGGGGCGAGTTCGCGCGTCGCCGTCGTCACGATCGCCGACATGTCGTCGCTGGAAGTCGAAGCCGATGTTTCGGAATCGAACATCGAACGGGTCCATAACGGTCAACCGTGTGAGATCTCGCTCGATGCCTATCCGGAGAAACGGTACCGGGGCCTCATCGATAAAATCGTCCCCACGGCCGATCGCGCGAAGGCGACGATCATGACCAAGGTAAAGTTCCTCGAACGGGACAGCCGTGTCCTCCCGGAGATGAGCGCGAAAGTCCTCTTTCTTTCCAACAGCACAGCTGATTCCGCCGACACGAAAGTCAGGGTCGTCGTCGACCCGCAGGCGATTGTCCAGCGGGATGGAAAAACGATCACATTTCTTGTTCTCGACAACACTGTGACGGCAACCCCGGTCACGACGTCCGGTTCCCTGGGGCGGTACGTGGAGATCACAACCGGTCTCCAGCCGGGCGACCGCGTCGTCCTGCATCCACCCGACGATCTTCACACCGGCATGCGTGTGAAGCAAAAAGAATAACCTCCGTTCGAACGGCCATTTTCGCACCAGACAGGAGTATGCATGGCAACCGCTTCCCCGATTGTATCGCTGAATAATGTTTCGAAATCGTACAAGCGCGATTCGAACGTCATTCCGGTCCTGAAAAACATCTCGTTCGAAATCCCGGAAGGGGAATTCCTCGGCCTGATGGGTCCCTCCGGTTCAGGCAAGACCACCCTCCTGAATCTCATCGCCGGGATCGACAGGCCGTCTGCGGGATCGCTGACCGTCTGCGGACGCGAGGTCTCCGCCCTCAGCGAAACAGAGCTGGCCCGGTGGCGTTCCAACACCGTCGGCTTCGTTTTTCAGTTCTACAATCTTCTGCCGGTCCTGACGGCGTTTGAGAACGTCGAGCTTCCCCTCCTTCTCACAAAACTGAGCAAGAAGGAACGCCGGGAGCATGTCGAGCTTTCCCTGAAGGTGGTCGGTCTGGAAGACCGGATGCACCATTATCCGAAACAGCTCTCGGGGGGACAGGAACAGCGCGTCGCGATCGCACGGGCGATCGTCACCGATCCTTCGCTCATTGTGGCCGATGAACCGACCGGGGATCTCGATAAAGTCTCCGCCGAGGAGATCCTCCGGCTCATCGGACGGCTGAATACCGAATACCGGAAAACCATCATCATGGTGACGCACGATCCCCGGGCGGCGGAACGGGCCCACAAGGTCCGCCATCTCGACAAAGGCGAGCTCTCGTAGGAGACCTCATGCACATCGCCAAACTGATCCTCAAGAACATGATGCGGCACAAACTGCGCACGTCGCTGACCGTCATCGGCATCGCGATCGCGGTGATTTCCTTCAGCCTCCTGCAGACCGTCGTGACCGCGTGGCACGCGGGGGTCGAATCATCCGGTGCCGACCGACTGGTCTCCCGCCATGCCGTTTCGTTCATTTTCCCTCTGCCGCTCGCGTACAAGGAAAAAATCTCCCACGTCCCGGGGGTAACCGACGTCTGTTATGCGAACTGGTTCGGCGGCGTCTACATCGACAAAAATCAGTTCTTCGCCCGGCTGGCGGTCAGCGACAACTATCTCGACATTTACCCCGAGTTTGTCGTTCCCCCCGATCAGATGGCCGCCTACCGGCGTGAGCGGAACGCCTGCATCATCGGTTCACAACTCGCCGAGCGGTATCATCTGAAACTGGGCGATCTGATGCAGATGGACGGTGACATCTATCCGGGTCAGTGGGAATTCGTCGTCCGGGGCATTTATTCCCCCCGGGACAAGACGATCGATCCTTCGAATTTCTTCTTCCACTGGGAATATGTCGACGAACGGATGAAACAGGAGACTCCGGACCGGGCGGGCTACGTCGGCTGGTACATGATCAAGACGCGGGATATCGCTGAAAATGCTGCGATCTCCAAGAGCGTCGACGATCTGTTCGCCAATTCGCCTGCCGAAACCAAGACGGAAACCGAACGCGCGTTCCAGCAGAGCTTTCTTGCGCAGGCCGGTGCGATACTCACCGCCATGAACATCATTTCGTTCGTCATCATCGGGATCATCATGCTCGTTCTCGGAAATACGATGATCATGGCCGCGCGGGAGCGGGTACGCGAGTACGCCGTCTTCAAAACGCTCGGCTTCTCCGCGTTCCACCTCACCGGCCTGATTGCGGGAGAGTCGCTGGCCATTGCCGCCCTCGGGAGCGGCATCGGCATTCTCATCAGCTTCCCTGCGACGGCAGGTTTTGCCGTGATGATGCCGAAGGGATGGTTTCCGATCTTCAATCTGGAGATTCCCACTCTGCTTCTCGCGGCGGCGGCGGCGATCAGCGTCGGCCTCGCCGCTGCGGTTTTTCCGCTTCAGCGTTCCCTGCGTACCACCATCGTCGACGGTCTCCGACAGATAGGATGACAGATGAAAATACCCGCAAAGTACATCGTTCGGAATCTGCTGACGCGCCGGCTCACCATGTCTCTCACGGTCGCCGGCATCGCTCTCGTGGTGTTTGTCTTCACCGCTGTCCTGATGATGGCCAACGGCATCCGGTCGACCCTCGTCGCCACCGGCGCCGAGGACAATGTCATCGTCCTGCGAAAATCTGCCCAGGCGGAAATCTCGAGCATCATCGGGCGCGATGAAGCCAACGTGATCCGTACCCTCCCCGGTATCGCGCATACGCAGGAAGGCAAGCCTCTCGTCTCCGCCGAGGTCGTGGTAGTGATCAATCTCCGGTACAACGATGAATCGGGGTTCGGCAACGTCACGGTCCGCGGAGTCAACCCCGAGGGGATCCGTCTCCGGCCGGGCGTGCGGATCTCCGAAGGACGGATGTTTCAGTGGGGCACCCGGGAAATCGTGGTCGGCTCGTCCATTACCCGGAGATTCAAGGATTCCCAGATCGGGTCGCAGATCAAATTCGGCGGCGACACCTGGACGATCGTCGGCGTCATGAGCTCCGACGGGAGTGGATTCGATTCGGAGCTCTGGGGAGACAACGATCAGCTCGGCGAGGCATTCAACAGGCCGGTCTTTTCAACGGTCTTGCTCAAGCTTGAGCGGGCATCCGATTTTCCCGCCTTCAAGGCGGCCTTCACGAACGACAACCGCCTGCAGTATTTTGAGGTAAAGCCGGAGAGGCAGTTCTACGACGAGCAGTCCGAAGCGATGGCCACCTTCGTCCGGATTCTCGGCATCTTCGTCACGGTGATCTTCAGCGCCGGCGCGATGATCGGCGCGATGATCACGATGTATGCGGCGGTCGCCAACAGGACGATCGAAATCGGCACCCTCCGCGCCCTCGGCTTCCGGAGAAAGAATATCCTGACGGCCTTTCTCCTCGAATCGCTGTTCCTCTCCCTGATCGGGGGGGGAGTCGGCATTCTGCTCGCATCGGTGCTTCAGTTCTATCAGATCTCGATGATCAATTTTTCCTCCTTCGCGGAGCTGGCGTTCAAATTCTCCCTTTCGGCCGACATCCTCGTCCGCTCGCTCGTCTTTTCCCTCATCATGGGAGTGATCGGAGGATTCCTCCCGGCGGTGAGAGCCTCGCGGATGAACATTGTGAACGCTCTCCGGTCGGCCTGAAGGGAGACGGAGAATAGATCTTGCGGCATTCAGGGGATTTTTGTATATTGAATCTCCCATCAGGTACAGTCAGCAGACAGAAAGAATACAATGGCCAAAATTTGTGAAATTTGCGGAAAAAAGCCGGTCAGCGGCAACAACATCAGTCATGCCCACAACCGCACCCGCCGGCGGTGGCTCCCGAATCTCCGGAGCGTCAAGGCGCAGGTGAACGGCAAGGTGCAGAAAATGAAGGTCTGTGCGAGCTGTCTGAAGCAGGGAAAAGTGATCAAGGCCGCCTGAGCGGCTCCCAGCGTTTGTGTCTGTCAAGCCCGGTCCTCCACCGGGCTTTTTGTTTGATTCTCGGGGAAAAAATCCTACATTGGACAAACCGCGATCCCTATGTCGATTCCGAACTCCCTCACCGTTTTCAGAATCATCCTGACGCCGGTCTTTGTCCTCCTTCTGTTTTCGGATTCGCCGCTCGCCAAGGAACTCTCACTGCTGGTGTACATTGTCGCAGCACTGACCGACTGGTACGACGGATGGGTGGCCCGGAAATACGGGTATATATCGCGCTGGGGAAAATTCCTCGATCCGCTCGCGGATAAAATTCTATCATCCGCCGCCCTCTTCTCCTTCGCCTACTTATCGCTCGTCGACCTCTGGATGGTCTGGATCATCGTGGTCCGGGATTTTATCGTCACCCTCCTCCGGAGCGTGGCCGAATTCTACGATCGGCCGGTGGTCACATCCAAAACGGCTCAGGCCAAGACCTTCGGGGAATTCCTCATCATCTACTACATCCTGATCCTCTACGTGGCGCGATGCCTGCCGCTGTTCATGCAGAGGTACGGCCCGCTCCTCGATTCCCTCATGCATCCGAAGGTTCTCTTTGGCATGATGCTGCTCGTGACGATTTCCTCGATCGGAACCGGGTGCATGTACATGTTCGACAACCGCCAGTTTCTCCGTGAATGTTATGACCGCCTCACCCGCCCGTCAAAATACCCCTGAGCCCGTCCCCGGATGGCTCACCCGGTTCATCGCGACCGGCTTCTTCTCCGGCTATTCCCCCGTGGCATCGGGAACGGCCGGAAGTCTCGTCGGCCTTCTGATCTATTTCATACCGGGAGCGTCCGATACCCGCGTCCTCCTGCCGCTCACCATTGCGGTGCTGATCCTGGGCGTACTGACGTCCCGGAAAATGGAACGCGCGTATGGCGAGGATCCGTCGATCGTCGTGATTGACGAGATCGCCGGGATGTGGATCTCCCTCCTTTTCATCCGCAAATCGATCATCGCGGCTATCGCGGCATTTTTTCTTTTCCGGCTGTTCGATATCGTGAAACCCCCGCCGGCGCGCCAGGCGGAGCGGCTGGGCGGTGGCGTCGGCATCATGCTCGACGACGTCTTCGCGGCAATTTATGCCAACCTCCTCCTCAGGGCCGCGGGCTTCCTCTTTCCCTCGGTTTTCTCCCTCTGACGGGAATCCCGAACCGGGAGAAACGGACCAATCATGAAATCGATACTCGTCACCATCGGCGATGAACTCCTCATCGGGCAGGTCATCAATACCAATGCCGCGTTCATCGCGCGTCTGCTGAACAGTATCGGCGTCGACACCGTCCGCCATCTCACCGTCGGCGACCGCCGCGGCGAGATCCTTGCCGCACTGCGGGAATCGATCCCCCTCCACCCCGTCACGATCGTCACCGGCGGTCTCGGCCCGACGCACGACGACATCACCGTGGCGACCCTCTGCGAATATTTCAAGACCACCCTCCGTCCCGATCCCTCGGCGCGGCGGCAGGTGGAGAAATTTCTCACCGCCAGAGGCCTTCCCTGGAATGAGGCCGCCGAATCCCAGTGCCTGGTGCCTGCGGGTGCGGAGATCATTCCCAACGAGCTTGGAACCGCCTCCGGTCTTCTTCTGAAGGAGGGAAAACAGATCTGTATCGTCCTTCCCGGCGTCCCGTATGAAATGGCCGCCATGATGGAAAATTCCGTCATCCCGATGCTCCGGGAAATGTCCGCCGGCAGTGTCATCCTGCACCGGACGCTCCGCACAACCGGCATCGCGGAATCCGCGCTCGCCGCGCGGCTCGGTCCGGTCGGGGATTTCCTCGGCGAGGCCACTCTCGCGTTTCTCCCCTCTCCCGGAGGCGTACGGCTTCGCATCACCATGAAGGGATCCGAACGGGCCGGAGCGGAACTCGAGATTTCACGGATCGAACGGCATATCCGGGAACGGGCGGGGAACTTCGTTTACGGCATCGACGAGGAGGAGATCGAGGCGGCGGTCGGCCGGCTTCTCGCGGAACGCGGCCTGACCATCGCGGTTGCCGAATCGTGCACGGGCGGTCTGATCGGTCACAAAATCACCCGGATACCGGGAAGTTCCGCGTACTTTGACCGGGCCGTCGTGGCATACAGCAACCGTTCGAAGACGGAAATGCTGGGAGTGCCCGCTCCCCTCATCGCGAGTCACGGCGCCGTCAGCGCAGAAGCCGCAACAGCCATGGCCGCGGGAATCCGCGAGAGATCCGGCACGGATATTGGCCTGTCGACGACCGGCATTGCGGGACCCTCCGGCGGGACGCCCGAAAAACCGGAAGGGCTGGTCTGGATCGGTTATGCGGACAGCAGGCGTTCCTATGCGCGGCGGTATACTTTCGGGACCGGAAGGGAGCGGGTCAACGAACGTGCCGCGGTGGCGGGGCTCGATCTGGTGAGACGGGAACTCCTCGGAATTGCAGACGATGCCGCCGGCCGTTAGAACGTTCATCGCCATCGAAACGCCGGCGGACATCCGGGCGGCGCTCGGCGGACTGATCGCGAGCCTCCGACAATCGGGGGTCGATGCCAGATGGGAGACCGGCGATAAAATGCACTGCACGGTGAAGTTTCTCGGGGATGTCGAGGGCGCAGATCTCGGCGACGTCCTCTCGATCATCCGATCGACCGTCGGTCGGTATCCGAAATTCACCCTGGTATACGAGGGAATCGGAGCATTTCCGAACGCACGGCGGCCCCGGGTGATCTGGGCGGGGTGCAGTGACCGTGACGGGGTGCTTGGCCGGTTGAAAACAGGACTCGACGACGCGCTCGGGCCGAAGGGATTCCCCGCGGAAGACCGGGCCTTTCATCCGCACGTGACTCTCGGCCGGATGAACAGTGATTCTGTCCCCGGCAACTTGACTCCGAAGCTGGAAAATCTTACCTTTGAACCACGAATTATACAGGTCGATACGATCGTCGTGATGAAGAGTGTCCTGCGACCTCAGGGGGCCCTGTATACGAGACTCGACGAAATCCAGTTACGTCAACAATCGGACGCCTGAACGATGGTACAGGGAAAACCGCTGAAGCACCGGAGGACAATACTCTTCATCGACGATGAATCGGCCTGGCTGGAGGCGATACAACTTGCCGTGACCGACAAATCGGTGAAGATCATGACGGCGGCGAGCGGGGAGGAAGCTCTGCAGAAAATACACCGGCGGAAGCCCGATCTTATTCTGAGCGATGTCCGGATGCCGTTCATGAACGGATTCGACCTGTTCGAAAAAATCCGGAGCAATCCCCAATACCGCGCCGTGCCGTACGTCTTCATGTCCTCCATTGACGATTTCGACGCAAAACACACCGCAAAAAAACTGGGAGCGGACGGATACATCGAGAAGCCGTATGATCTTGAGGGGATCAAGAGAGTCCTTCTCGAATTACTCCTGCGGTTCAAAACAACATAAGACACAGTCTCCGCGACTGTTCAACCTCTTTTCTGGAAAGGGAGCACGTATGGCAGACGACAACGGACGAGAGTCCCGTTTACAGGCGTTACGCATAGCGATCGAACAGATCGAAAAACAGCACGGCCGGGGAGCGATCATGAAGCTCGACGAGGGGCCGATCGCACCGATCGAGGCGATATCGACCGGATCGATCTCCCTCGACGCCGCCACCGGCATCGGCGGCATACCCCGCGGCCGGATCATCGAAATTTTCGGTCCGGAGGCATCGGGAAAAACGACCATCTGCCTCCATGTCATCGCCGAGGCACAGAAAAAACGCGGCATTGCCGCGTTCATCGACACCGAACACGCCCTTGACATCGGATATGCGAAAAAACTCGGCGTGGATGTCAACAATCTCATGCTCTCCCAACCCGAGTACGGCGAACAGGCGCTCGAGATCGTCGAAACACTCGTCCGGAGCGGCGCCCTCGATGTCATCATCGTCGACTCCGTCGCCGCACTCACGCCGCGGGCCGAGATCGAAGGTGAGATGGGCGACCCGACCATGGGCGTCCAGGCGCGCCTCATGTCCCAGGCCCTCCGCAAACTGACCGCGGCCATCAGCAAGTCCAAAACCTCGGTCATGTTCACCAACCAGCTGAGGCAGAAAATCGGGATCATGTTCGGGAACCCTGAGACCACCACGGGCGGGAATGCGCTGAAATTCTACGCATCCCTCCGTCTCGACGTCCGCCGCATCGAGGCGATCAAGGACGGACAGGCGATGGTCGGCAACCGCTGTAAGGTCAAGGTTGTCAAAAACAAGGTCGCTCCCCCCTTCCGCGAAGCGCAGTTCGACATTCTTTACAACGAGGGGATCTCGCACCTCGGCGATCTGATCGATACCGCGGTGGAGCAGAACATCATCACGAAGAGCGGCTCCTGGTTCGCCTACGGACCCGACCGGATTGGTCAGGGACGCGATGCCGTCAAGAAATTCCTCCAGGAAAACGACCGGCTGGCGAGGACGATCGAGCAGGAGCTCCGGAAGAAACTCGGCCTCCCGGGAGAACCTTCTCCGGCGGCACAGGGAAAGGGGGACGCCGGGACGATGAAGCCGGAAACGCCCGTCAAGAAACCGGTCAAAGCCTGATCTTTCGTGCGGTACGACGCTCATGGTGATCACCAGGATTGAGCGGCAGAAGAACAGCACTCAGCGGCTCAACATCCACATCGACGGCGAGTTTGCGTTCGGCATTCATAAAGCCGTCCTGCTCCGGTGGTCGCTCAGGCAGGGAGACAGTCTCACGGATCAGCAGAAGCGGGACCTCATGAACGACGAGGAGGTCCACCGCGCGCGCCTCTCGGCCATGCGTCTTCTTCATTCCCGTCTTCGTTCCGAAAAAGAACTACGCGACAGACTCCGTGAAAAGGAGTATGCGCGGGAAACCGTTGATGCGGTTGTCCGGTCGTTGAACGAGGCCGGACTGCTGGACGACGCCCGGTTTGCAGAGGCGTTCTGCCACGACCGCGCACTTCGCGGCGCGGCAGGCCCGGTTCTTCTCCGGCGGGAACTCCGGATGAGAGGTGTGGCGGCATCCATCATCGACCGACAGCTGGCCCGGATCCCGGATGAGGAACAGATGGCGCGTGCGGTCCGCACCGCGCAGGCGTATCTCCGCAAATCGCCCCGCGCCCGTACCGCGCGGATCCCTGCCCTCCGCGGGCAGGCGGTCGGCAGATATCTTCTCCGCCGCGGCTTCGAATGGAGCATCATCACAAAAGTACTGAAATCGATGTTCGGCGAGACTGACGCCTCGCCGGGGGAGGAATAATATGGGATCCGTGATATTCGATATTGAAACGATCGGTCTGCCGATCGAAGCGTTCGACGAGGTTCAGCGCGAATACATCCTGAAATTCGCCGACACCGACGAGAAACGGGAAGCGGAACTTCAGAAACTCGCCCTCTCACCCCTCACCGCCCAGGTCGTGGCAATTGCCATGATCAATCCCGAAACCATGGGGGGAAGAGTCTTTTTTCAGTCACCGGAAGCAGATCATTTCTTCTCCGACGACGACAAGGTGGAGTTCATCTCCGGCACCGAAACCGACATTCTCCGCCATTTCTGGAGTGCGATCCAGAAGTATGACCAGTTCATCACGTTCAACGGGAGAGGATTCGACTGTCCGTTCCTGATGATCCGCTCCGCGATGCTCGACATACGACCGACAAGAAATCTCGTCCCGTACAGATACGACTCTGCCGTTCACTGCGATCTCCTCGAACAGCTCACGTTTTACGGGGCGACGAAGAGATTCAACCTCGATTTTTACTGCAAGTCATTCGGCATCAGGAGTCCGAAGAGCGAAGGAGTGAGCGGGTTGGATGTGGATCCGCTTTTCCGGGCAGGGAGGTACGCAGACATCGCGCGGTACTGCCTCGGCGACGTCATTGCGACCGCCGAGCTCTTCAGACGATGGCAAAACCTTCTGAACATCAGATGAACGAGGCAGGACCGATCCGATGAACAGGCCCGCCGACGCCAATTCCCTCCTGCACGAGGTCGACTTCCTTGTGGTCGATGTGGAAACCACGGGACTTTCGGCGGCACGGGGGGACCGGATATGCGAAATCGGTGCCGTTAAAATCAGGGGCGGGGAAATCCGCGACTCGTTCGGAACGCTCATCAACCCGGGCAGGCCGATCGCTCCCGCCGCAAGCGCAGTGAATCATATCACCGATGCCATGGTCTCCCGGGCACCCCGGTTTGCGGACGCACTGCCCTCACTCCTTCCGCTTCTTCGCGGATCGGTGATCGTCGGCTACAACGCCGAGTTCGACCTCTCGTTTCTGCGGAATGAATTCCTCCTCGCGGGCCGGCAATGGGAAAACCACAGGATGGTCGATACGCTGGCCCTGGCCCGCAAATTATTGCCCGGTCTCCGGAAATACCCCCAAGAGTTCGTCGCCGGAATCGTCGGGCTCGCATTTCCGGTGAAACACCGTGCTCTCGAGGATGCCACCATGACAGCGACTTTGTTCACCCTCTTCACCTCCATGCTCAGATCGCATGGCGTGGAACAGTTCGCCGATGTGCTCCGTCCCGATCTGATCACCCTCCTCTGCGCGAAACGCCGCGCGCTCATCGACACCGCACTGCGCAATGGAAATAATCTCTGGATAAAATATCTCTCCCCGTCAGCCAACGGCATCAGCAGTCGTGTGATCACACCGATCGGATGTTCAACAGCCGCGGGAAACGTTTCTGCGGATACGATGGTCGTCGGATTCTGTCACACCGCCAGGGAAGAAAGGACGTTCAGGCTCGACAGGATTCTGGATCTGCGGCTGATCCACACTCTCCCCCGCGTTTCAGAATAATCCCCCCGGGGGATATTCCCGCTCAGCGGGGTTTTGCGCCGCGGTACCGCGCAACCGACGTGCCGATGCCGGCCGCCGCGAAGATCTTCACGGCATCCCACCAGGAAAACAGAAGAAATCCGTTCACGATCGCCTGCTGCATCTGGTGATAGTAGAGGAGATCGAGCTGAACGGTTCCGACGATGAAGATGAGCAGGGCGCCGGCACCCATCGCCACAACCGCCCGGAGGAAGGATACTGTTTCCCTGAAGAGGAACCCGCCGAGATAGGCGGCAAACGGGAAGGCAAGGAGATATCCGCCGGTCGGACCGATCAGCCGGAGCAGACCGCCGCTAAAACCGGAGAAAACAGGAAGACCCGAAGCTCCGCACAGCAGGTAGAGAACCTGACTTGCGGCTCCCCGCCGGGGACCGAGAATTGCACCCGCCAGAAGGACAAAGAAGGTTTGAAGGGTGAACGGCACGGGGACGTGCGGAATTTCAATCTGGGCTCCGACCGCCGTGAGGGCGGCAAAGAGAACAATCTGTGCGGCAGCGCTGAATCCAGCAGTTCTGCTCTCCTCCAGGGTGGCAAGCGATCCCGACATCTTCATGCAGTCTCCGTGCGAAATGAGTGATGAAGCCAAACATCGGTAATTTTTACGAGAGAATCAAGTGTTCGATAGCCGTCCTCGGCGGCCGATGCGGCATTGTACAGATGGCCGACAGCATCGAGTCCGATGAGCGTCGTGGTCGACGGCCGCGCCGCGTTCGAGAGCGTGACCGCCTCACCGTACGGAACGGTGACATCCGCTTTGCCGTGGACGATGAGCCAGGGAACCGTAATGCGGCCCGCCGCCGTCAGGATATCCAGTTCCTGCCGGTGATTTTCCAGGTCGGCCAGCAGAGCCTCTCCGAGCCGGAGGGGGCTGGCGGACGTCTCTTTCGCAAGCGGCAGATAACCGCGCTCCTTCCAGATCCGTTTCTGATGATCCGTCCAGCGGTCGAACGCGGCAATCGACGACCAGGTCACCAGACCGCGGACGCGTGTATCCCTCGAGGTCTGGACGATGGCGATACCGCCGCCGCGGGAATGGCCGAGGAGCAGAACCGGCAGTCCGCCGATCCCGGCATCTCCGGTGGGGGATTTTTCCACCGCATCGAGGATACTTGTAAGATCCTCCAGTTCACGTGAAAACGTGTTCTCCGCAAACCTGCCGAAATCGGTAATCCTGTTCCCTCCCCGTGCAACGCCGTTGCGGGAAAAATCGAACAACAGGACGGTATATCCGAGCCGGGCAAAGCGGCCGGCAATGACGGGGAAAAATCCCCAGTCCTTGAATGCCATGAAGCTGTGACACACAACGATAAGGGGAAGCCCTGTGCGGATCGCGGGGCGATGCAGCACAGCGTCGAGCATTTCCCCGTCCCCGCGCCCGGCGGGAAAGGGCTCGGGAGGCGGTGCAGAACTCGCTTTCATTCCGCAATGATACGAAAACCGACCCGGTCTGTCAAGACTCATCCGATGCGGCCTGCATCACAAAGGGGGGCATTACGGAGAAGAGTTCCCTTTTTTGATACGGCCGATGGACATTTTTCATGCGTAAATCGGCTGGCACACCTTGTGAATCTACCTCCCATTCTCTATATTATACCAGGCGAAATCGAACATCCGCTCGTGCGGTTCGCAGTATAATCTCATGCTTCATCAATGGCGCACCGGATCTGATATCCCGCGGCCGGATATCCTCCGATCAGGGCACCTCTGTTCTTACAGTCTCTCAACACAAAGGGGTAGAGATGAAGAAAGGTTCCGCTCTTTTTGTTCTTGTCCTGATGCTGGCAGGAGCGCTGTCGGCTCAGAACTCACCATGGCAGTGGGCGAACCCCCTTCCCCAGGGGAACATACTGAACGGGATCTGGGCGGTGAACACCGATACCCTGATCGCCGTCGGAGACGTCGGCACGATCATCCGGTCGACCGACGGCGGATCCACCTGGCAGGTCAATCAGAACGCCGCCGGACTTACCAACCAGCTCTTCGCGACGCAGTTTATCTCTCCTTCCCTCGGCTGGGCGGTCGGCGAATCCGGCACCATCCTGAAAACGACCGACGGGGGTCTGACCTGGTTTAGTCTCACGATAGAGACCTACAGCGATCTCTACGCGCTCCATTTCATCAGTCCCACGGTTGGATGGGTAACCGGCACCCAGGGTGTCATCTATCAGACGATCGACGGGGGGAACAGCTGGACCGCCGAAAACTCGAACACCGCCGCAATCCTTTTCTATATCCATTTCACTTCCCCGACCGTCGGATGGGCGATGGGGACCGAAGGCATCCTCCTTAAAACGACGAACGGCGGCGGCACCTGGAACCCGGTCTCGAGCGGCACGAGTCAGACCCTCTATGCACTCCAGTTCGTCACACCGACGACAGCATTCATCAGCGGATCATTTGGGACGATGCTGAAAACGACGGACGGCGGCACAACCTGGATCTCTCTCTTCACCGGCAGTGAATCGAGCCTCTACGCAATGCAGTTCATCTCTTCACAGACCGGGTGGGCGGCGGGCTCTTCGGGGGGCGTCATCAAGACCACCAACGGCGGAACGACCTGGACGAGCCTGGCGACACCGACGCAGAACGATCTGTTCGGGGTGGCGTTCACTCCTGCGGGCGCGGGATGGATCGTGGGGGATGTCGGCACCATTTTGAAAAGTTTCGACGGTACCAGCTGGATATCCATCTCCACGGGACCGAACAACGCGATCTACGACGTAAAATTTTCCTCTCCGAACGTGGGATTCGCGGTCGGCGATGCAGGCACAATTCTGAATTCGACGGACGGGGGTCTCACCTGGTCGCCGCAGAACAGCAATACGTATCAACCGCTGTACGGCGCGTATTTCCTGAATGCATCGACGGGTTGGGTCGTCGGCGACAGCGGCAATGTTCTCAGGACAACCAACAGCGGTGTGAACTGGTACGGCGAGCCGACCGGTACCGATCTGACCCTGTATGACATCTGTTTCACCTCGTCCACCGCGGGCATCGCGGTTGGAGACTTCGGCACCGTTCTTCTCACCGGCAACGGCGGGATCACCTGGTCGCCCACAACGACCCCGACGCAGGCATCGCTCGTCCGCGTACGATTCGCAAACGCGAATGTCGGCTGGGCCATCGGTTATAACGGAACGATTCTCAAAACGCTCAATGGGGGGGTGACCTGGACAACGCAGGTGAGCGGCACCGGATATATCCTCAATGCGATCGCCGTGATTGACCAGCAGACCGCTGTGATCGGCGGCGACCTCGGTCTGATTCTGACGACCACCGACGGCGGCACCACCTGGACACAGCGGAATTCCAATACCACCGGTTCCATTTACGGCGTCGCATTTTACTCCAGCCTGATCGGCTATGCCGATGCTGACGACGGCAGTATTGTGTCGACGTTCGATGGTGGACAGACCTGGCAGGATCAGAACTCCATCACCAGCAACTCGTTTTTCGATCTCCAGATCGTCCGGAGTGCCAGCGGCGGCATCATTTTCGCCAGCGGCGACGGAGGAACGATTCTCACCTCCACCATTTCCCCCCTTCCCATCCGCGTCTGGACCGGCTCGTTCGATTCGCTCTGGTCGAATCCCTCCAACTGGAACCCCGCGGGTGTCCCCCAGCCGATCGACAGCGTCTATATTCCCGCGACGGCGATGAGCCCTTCGATCCGGTCGATCGAACAGCAGATCGAAATCGGCGCACTCAGCATCGCCCCGGGCGCAAAACTCACCGTGTCGGCAACGCTTGCGACGTTTGTCGTTCAGAACAGCATTTCCACCTTCGGTTCGCTCTATCTTGAACCGGCCGCCCGAACCACCATCTACGTCGGCGGCAGTCTCCTGACCCAGTTCAACGGCACATTTTCACCCGGTTTGTCGACCGTCGTGTTCATGGGATCGGGCCAGATCAAGGGCACCTTCTACAATGTCTTCGTCAACAGCACCGCCTCGATGCAGTCGATCGGCAACATCCAGATCAACAATTACCTGAACGTCGCGGCGAATGTCTACCTCCGCTCGAGTGACACGCTCGCCATCACAGGCACGGACCCGAACGCCATCGAGGGAACCGGCATCATTTCGCCAGGCACCATACGACGATCGATACAGCCGGGTTCGACACAGCCCTACCGTTTCGAGAGTCCGGTGACCTATATCGATTTCTATCCCCAGGGGACCGATCCGACCTCCGTCGATATGACACTCTTTCCGAATGCACTTCCTGCGGGCGTGCCGGATTCGCTCTTCGTGCGCCGGTATTTCATGATCCACCCCAACGGGGGCAGTAACTTCATGGCCTATATGTCTCTCCGCTACGACTCGAGCGAAACCGCCCTCACCGTCGACAACCTTTCGCTCTTCATCGATTCCAGCGGTGTCCTGACGAATGAAGGAAGCACCGATTTTCTCGACAGCGACCTCGTCGCCGTCTCCCTCGATTCCGTCACTCAGTTTTCTGAATGGCTGATCGGCAGAGCCGACTATTTTCCGCATAATCCGTATGCATTCGCCGAAACCCTTTTCACCGCAGACCATTCCGGGCGACTCGATACCCTCGTCTTCGGCGCGGCGGGCGGCGCCACCGACGGCATCGATTCCACACTCGGCGAAATCCCGCTCGGCCCCAAACCTTCGGTGGGAACGTACGATCTCCGGTGGCTCGTTCCGCCCAGTAATGGAACCAAGATCGACTATCGCAACCTGCTGAGCACGACCTATACCCAGCAGACCTACACTTTCTCGTTCCAGCCGGGGCCCGCTTCCTCGCCCCTCACCCTCCACTGGGACAGTACAGCCCTTCCGACAGGGACCTGTTTTCTCCAGGACCAGCAAACCCACGGGGCGCTCTTTTCGATCAACATGAAAAGCCAGCAGACGTTCAGTCTGACGGCAGCCTCCCCTGTCGCGGCGGAGATCGTCCACAAATTGCCCCTCTTTTATCCGGTTGCCTCCGGCTGGAATCTCCTATCCCTTCCGCTCCGGCCGACCAATGACGGCCGCCGGATTACCACCTTTCCGACGGCCGTCTCCGAGGGCTTCGGATACAACGGCGCCTACTACGTCGTCGACACCCTGAGGAAAGGAACCGGCTACTGGATCAAGTTTGCCACAGCACAGCTGGTCGGCTTCGAAGGGGTTCCCCGCACGATTGACACGATTCCGGTGATCGACGGGTGGAATCTGATCGGCGGAGGTTCCAAACCGATCCCCGTCGCGGCGATCGCAACCCTCGGCGGCACTTCGGTGAAAAGCAATTACTTCGGATACGCAAACGGTTACCAGTTCACGGATACGCTGGAGCCGTCGCAGGGGTACTGGGTGAAAATGGCCGGAGCGGGCTCGATCATCCTGAATTCCACATCCATTCCAGCCGTCAAATCCGCGAACAGTCCGGCCGCCGCGCTGAAAAAACTGAATACGATCACGGTCACGGACAATGCGCACGGATCGCAGGTCCTCTACCTTGGCGATGGATCGGCAGGCGCTCCCGACCCCGGGCGGTTCGAACTTCCCCCTGCACCACCCGCCGGCAATTTTGACGCACGGTTCGGTACGGGGACGATGCTCGACCTCGTTCGGTCCGGCCGCACCTCACGCGAGATCCGTTTTCAGTCCGCTTCCTATCCTGTGTCGCTCCGGTGGAACATCGCGCAGTCCGGCATCCACCTCGTCACTTTTTCTGATGCAAAAACCGGAAAAATACTTCGCCAGACCGGTCAGAAGGAAGGCTCGCTCCGGATCACCGATCCGCTGAGCACACGCATCGTGATGACCGTCGATTACGCCCCCGATCTCCCGACGCAGTTCTCGCTGTCGCAGAATTATCCCAATCCGTTCAACCCGACGACAGAAATTGACGTCGCGCTTCCCGTCGACGCACAGATCAGCCTGGTTGTCTACAACATCCTCGGTCAGAGTGTGCAGGCGGTGCTCAGCGGGCAGTTCCTCACCGCCGGAGTCCACACATTTCAGATCGACGGCCGGAATCTGAGTTCGGGCGTCTATTTCTGCAGACTTCAGGCGTCGGGGAAAAACGGCATCAGCGCGATGCGGGTGCGGAAAATGCTTCTCGTCAGATGACACCACAGCGCATCGGGCGTCCGGCAGAATCCGATCGGGGGGAGAAGCGTTAAACGATCTGTCGGTCTTGCACTATTGGTAAATTTTCATTATATTTACAAGCTTTAGTAGGCTGAAAACGGGTCTATTTTCCTGCATTTTCAGCAAATTTCAGTATCCACTACCCTGCGTTCCAACTCACGGATGTCTGAGTTAAAGCTTTTTGCGGGACGATCCAACCGGGGTCTCGCACAGCAAATTGCGCGTCGGATCGGATGTTCGCTGGGCGAATGTCAGATCAAGAATTTCAGCGACGGTGAAATCTGGGTGAAATATTCAGAAAACATCCGGGGTAGTGATGTTTTCATCATCCAGTCGACGGCTCCGCCGGCGGAAAATCTGATGGAGCTGTTGATCATGGTAGATGCCGCCCGGCGGGCATCCGCCAGGAGAGTCACAGCCGTCATACCGTACTTCGGGTATGCGCGGCAGGACCGGAAAGATCAGCCGCGGGTTGCGATCACGGCAAAACTGGTGGCAAAACTGCTGACGGTCGCGGGGATCGACAGGGTCATCACGATGGATCTGCACGCACCGCAGATTCAGGGATTTTTCGACATCCCGGTTGACCACCTCTATTCGTCGGCAGTCTACATCTCGTTCTTTCTGAAAAAGAAAATTCCGCACCTGACCGTCGTCTCCCCGGACGTTGGCGGCATCAAGATGGCGCGGGCCTTCGCGAAACGTCTCGGCGGCGATCTCATCCTCATCGACAAGCGCCGTCCAAAGCCGAACGAAGCCGAAGCCATGAACATCATCGGCGAGGTGAAGGGCCGGAACATTCTCATCGTCGACGATCTGATCGACACCGGCGGAACGTTCTGCAGTGCCGTGAAGGCGCTGAAGGACGCCGGCGCAAAGAAAATCTACGGTGCGTGCACGCACCCGCTTTTCTCCGGAAACGCCCTGGAGCGGATCCTGAAGAGCGACATTGCGACAGTATACGTCACCGACACCATCGCCCCGACGCGGCAGATCCGCTCGGCGTCGAAGGTGGAAATCCTTTCGGTCGCAAACATCTTCGGAGACGCGATCAGGCGGGGTTTCTCGAATAAGTCCATTAGCTCACTGTTCGATATCGATAAAGGATAGCGAGGTTGCACTATGCGTGAACTCACACTAGAGGCGGAAAAACGAACTGCGGTCGGCAAACACAACCGCGCCCTGCGCCGCAGCGGCAAAGTCCCCGGGATCTATTATATCCACGGCGAACAGAACATTCCGTTTACCGTCCATGAAAAGCATCTGAAACCGCTCATCACCACCGCCGAGACCCAGCTGATCAACCTCCGCCTGACCGACGGCGAGGCCAAGAGCTGTATTCTCCGCGACATCCAGTTCGACCCCATCACGGAGCGGCCGGTGCACGTCGATTTCCAGGGTCTCCGTGACGACGAGGAAATCGCCATCGAGATTCCCGTCATTGTGACCGGCGCAATCCCGGTCGGCGTCCGGGACGGCGGGATCCTCCAGCAGTTCACGCGGAGCATCGAAATTTTCTCTCTTCCCCGGTACATCCCAGATCACATTGAGGTAAGCGCCGAAGAACTGAAAATCAACCATTTTATACATGTTTCCGATCTGAAAATCGAGAACGTCAAAATTCTCGAGGATGCCGACACCACAATCGTCGGCGTCATTCCGCCAACGGTTGAGAAGGAAGCCACGCCCGGCACCCCCGGTGCCGAAGAACAGGCAGAGCCGGAGGTCATCGGCAAGGGCAAGAAACCCGAGGAAGGCGCAGAGGGCGAAGCCACAGCGGCACCGGCCGACAAGAAGGCGGAAGCGGCTCCTCCTGCAAAGGAAGAGAAGAAGAAGTAACAGCCCCGATCGGATACGGCGATGTTCGCCCTGTTCGGTCTCGGAAACCCCGGTGCGGAATATGCCGGGACGCGTCACAACGCCGGCTTCATGGTTCTGGATGCCATCGCCTCCGCGACAGCCGGGACAAGATTCAAAACGGGCCACGGGCCCTGCCTGATGACCGAGCGGACGATCGGCGCCTCGGCGGTATTGCTTGTCAAACCGCTGACGTACATGAACAATTCCGGCGCGGCGGTCGCCGACATCCTGGAGAGGTACGGCATCGGGATCGGCGAGACGCTGACGATCACCGATGATGTTCATCTCCTTCTCGGTTCAGTGCGTCTGCGGCGCGGGGGAAGTCACGGCGGTCACAACGGTCTGCGATCGATCATCGATACACTCGGAACGACGGAATTCCCGAGAATGCGGTGCGGCATCGGTCCGCGGCCGGAGCGAAGCGAGGATCTGCCGGATTTCGTGCTCTCCCCCTTCCGCAGGGGCGAGGCGGGTACGCTGGCCGGCATGATCGAGCGGGCGCGGGACGCCGCACTGACGGCGGTCCGTGAAACGCTTCCGGAAGCGATGGCGCGGTTCAACGGTTGATTGTACAACATAAACCCTGTCTCTGAGTTTGCCGGACCCGGCAATTATTCAGGGATCTTTTTTCAACGACCAGAGGGAATCATCATGCTTCACACCAAGCACTCGTACGAAACGACGTTTATCGTCAATGCCTCGCTTGAGGATCCGCAGATAGACGCCGTGATCAATCACATCCAGGAAATCATCACCCGGAACGGCGGCGAAGTCCAGGCGCTCAACAAGTGGGGCCGGAAACGGCTCGCATACACAATCCGGAAGCGCAACAACGGATTTTACACCAACGTTGAATTCACCGGACCGGGATCAATCATCCCACAGCTTGAACGGTCGTACCAGCTCGACGAGAACATTCTCCGCTTCCTGACGATTCACCGGGACAAGCGTGCGCTTGTCGCGGCAAAACCGGCAGTTGCCGCGGTTGCCGAACCGGTTCCCGTTCCTGCACCGACACCGGCACCGGCACCCGCACCCGCGGGGCGTGAGCCGCTCTTCGGCGACGACGTCGCGGCACCGAAGGCCTGAGCGGGTCTCCCCGGCACGACAAAGAGCACGAACCGAGGAAGAATATGGCCGACCTCAAAATGCCCGAATTGAACAGCGTGATCATCGCGGGGAACCTGACGAAGGATCCGGTGTTCCGTCAGACGACCAACGGCACGCCGGTGGTGAATTTTTCGATCGCATCGAACCGGAAGTACCGCGATGCGAACAACCAGTGGCAGGAGGAGGTCTGTTACGTCGGTGTGGTCGCGTGGAACAAACTTGCGGAAAGCTGTACGAACCGGCTGAAGAAAGGGAGCGCGGTGCTGGTGGACGGCGAACTGCAGAGCCACGTGTTCAAAAACGACGACGGGCACACCCGGAACGTGGTGGAGATCAAGGCGCGGCGTATTCAGTTTCTGAACAAGAAGGGGATCCCGCAGGAGGTGCCGCACCAGACCGGGGCGAGCCATCCGCACGAGGAAGAACCGAGTACAGTCGAGGATGATTCGTTCGATAAATTCCTGACGAACGATGAAGCCCAGCTGCTGAAAGATCAGTCATCCGACCATTCATAACGCTTACGAAGGACAATCGTTCATGGCAAAACAGGAACAACAAATCAAAAAGCGGCGTGTCTGCCGTTTCTGCGAGAACAAAGACATCTATATCGATTATAAAGACGAAAAACGGCTGGTCCGGTTTGTCTCCGAACAGGGGAAAATCATACCGAAACGAATCACCGGCACCTGCGCCCGGCATCAGCGGCAGCTGGTCCAGGCGATCAAGCGGGCACGGCATCTCGCCCTGATGCCCTTTGTATCCGACACCATCCGTTAACCGCATCGATTACGCAAGGAGTGGATATCTATGAAAATCATTCTTCGTCAGGACTTCGGCAAGCTGGGAACGATCGGCGACATCGTCGAGGTCAAGGACGGCTATGCCCGCAACTATCTTCTTCCCCGCAAGATCGGGTACCCGGCATCCCCGGGCAGTATCCGCGCGCTTGAGGAGGAAAAGAAACAGCACCAGAACCGCGAGAAGAAGGAACTGCATCAGGCCGAAAAGATGGCCGCAGAGCTCGAAAAGGTTTCCGTGACCCTCAAGGTGAAGGTCGGCGAGGATGAAAAACTTTTCGGTTCCGTCACCGCACAGATGATCGCCGATGCACTCAAGGAAAAGGGGCTGTCGCTCGACAAGCGGACGATCGAGCTCGAGGAGCCGATCAAGGCCCTCGGCATCTACACGGTCAATGTTCAGCTGTTCAAGTCGGTCACCGGCAAAGTCAAGGTCTGGGTTGTCCAGGAGTGAATGTCGCACAGCGGCAATCCGCCTTTCTGTCATGAAAGGAGCGGGCGTTGGATAACGTCAATATCGTCACAGCGTTCTTATTCGGGTTTCTGTCGTTCATCTCACCCTGTGTGCTTCCGATCGTCCCGGGATACCTCTCGTTCATCTCGGGGGTCTCGTTCGAGGAAATGCAGGACGCCGCTCAGCGGCGCCGCGTTCGGCGGCGGATTGCAGCAAATTCCATCTTCTTTATTCTCGGCTTTTCGACGGTCTTTATCGCTCTGGGGGCATCCGCCACGGCCGTCGGAGGATTCCTTCACGAAAAGATCGTCCTGATCGGTAAAATTGCCGGCGGGGTCCTCGTCATCTTCGGGATCCACATGACCGGTCTGGTCAAAATTCCGTTCCTCAACTATGAAAAGCGGTTCCAGGCGGAGAACCGGCAGCTCGGACTGCTGGGTGCTTTCGTCGTCGGCCTGGCGTTCGCCTTCGGCTGGACCCCGTGCATCGGTCCCATTCTCGCCGGCATCCTCACGATCGCAAGCCAGCAGGATACGGTCGGAAAGGGAATCATCCTCCTTACCGCGTATTCCCTTGGCCTTGGGATACCGTTTTTCCTCACCGGACTGAGCGTCACCGCGTTTTATTCCGTTTTCAACAGATTCAAGCGTCATCTCCACACCGTCGAAATTGTCGGCGGCATCATGCTTATTCTGGTCGGCATCCTCATTGCGACCAATTCGCTGACCATCGTCTCGGGTTATCTCGCGCGGTGGCTCCCCTTTTTGAACGATCTCGGATAATGATTGATCACTTTCACGATAAGATGACCAGCCATGGCTAAGGATGTACAGAATCTCGACGATGTCACCATACGGTTCGCGGGCGATTCAGGCGACGGCATGCAGCTCACCGGCATGCAATTCACAAGCACCACCGCATTTGTCGGCAACGATCTCAGCACGCTTCCCGATTATCCGGCGGAAATCCGGGCCCCTGCGGGGACCCTGTTCGGCGTCAGCGGCTTCCAGATTCATTTCGGGACGACGGAAATCAACACCCCGGGCGACACCTGCGACGTGCTGGTCGCCATGAATCCGGCCGCCCTCAAGGTGAATCTCCGGAGCCTCCGCAAGGGGGGAATCATCATTGCGAACAGTGATGGGTTCAACGAAAAGAATCTGAGGCTTGCCGGGTACGAGGCAAATCCCCTCGAAGACGATTCCCTCGATCAGTTTCAACTCCATTCGGTCAACATCACCCAGCTCACACAGAATGCCCTTGCCGACCTGGGGCTCTCCACCAAGGTGACCGACAGGAGCAAAAATTTCTTTGCCCTCGGCATGATGTACTGGATGTTTTCCCGTCCGGTCGAGCCGACGCTGAAGTGGATCGGGGAGAAGTTTGCCAAGACCCCCGAGGTCATGGAGGCCAACATCCGGGTCCTGAAAGCAGGGGTGGCATACGGAGAAACCACCGAGATCTTCGCCGTCCGGTATGAGGTCAAACCGGCTTCGCTTTCTCCCGGACGATACCGGAGCATCACGGGAAACGAAGCCACAGCATGGGGTTTCATCGCGGCGTCGGTCAAGTCGCGGCTGGAACTTTTCCTCGGGTCGTATCCGATCACCCCGGCGAGCGACATTCTCCATGAACTGTCGCGGCACAAGAATTTTCATGTCAAAACGTTCCAGGCGGAAGACGAGATTGCAGGCATCACATCCGCGATCGGGGCATCGTACGGCGGTTCACTCGGCATTACGACGACCAGCGGGCCGGGCATGGCGCTCAAATCGGAGGCAATGGGCCTTGCAGTCATGCTGGAACTGCCCCTGGTCATCTGCGATGTTCAGCGCGGCGGTCCGAGCACCGGTCTGCCGACCAAAACCGAGCAGGCCGATCTTCTGCAGGCAATCCACGGACGCAACAGCGAAGCCCCAATCCCCGTCATCGCCGCGCTCTCACCGGCCGACTGTTTCGCAACCGCGTTCGAGGCATCCCGCATCGCCCTTACCTACATGACACCGGTGATTTTTCTCTCCGACGGGTATCTGGCGAACGGCGCCGAACCGTGGCTTATCCCCGACGTCTCGTCCCTGCCCGACATCGGTGTAACATTCCGGACCGATCCCAAGGGCTTCTTCCCGTACCTCCGGGATGAAAAAACGCTCGCCCGGCCGTGGGCTGTGCCGGGAACTCCGGGGCTGGAGCACCGGATCGGGGGACTCGAAAAACAGCATATCACCGGCAATGTGAGCTACGATGCCGAAAATCACGAATTCATGGTGCGCATACGACAGGAGAAAATCGACCGGATCGCCGAGGGGATTCCCGCGGCCTCGGTCGAAGGCCCCTCCTCGGGGGAACTGCTGGTCGTCGGATGGGGCGGCACCTACGGCGCAATCCGGACAGCCGTCGAGGTAAAACGGCGCGAAGGCAAGTCGGTGTCGCACCTGCATCTGAAGTATCTCAATCCGTTCCAGAAAAATCTGCCCGCCATTTTCAGCCGTTTCCGGAAAGTGCTCGTGCCGGAACTGAATCTCGGTCAGCTGTCACAACTGCTCAAATCCCGGTATCTGCTCCCGACAGTCTCCCTGACAAAGATACAGGGTCTGCCGTTCCGATCCGTTGAAATAGAAAACGCCATCGACGACCTTCTCAAGTGAGGACCCTATGAATCTCGCAACAGAAACGCTTCAGCATCTTCCCCCGGCACCGGAGGTGAAGTACACCGCAAAAGACTTCCAATCGGATCAGGATGTGCGTTGGTGCCCCGGGTGCGGCGATTACTCGATTCTGGCCCAGGTTCAGCGCGTCATGCCCGAACTGGGGATACCGAAGCACAAGCTGGTCTTCGTCTCCGGCATCGGCTGTTCGAGCCGCTTCCCCTACTACATGGATGCATACGGGTTTCACGGCATCCACGGCCGCGCGACCGCCATTGCGAGCGGGCTGAAGATCGCCCGCCCGGACCTGACGGTCTGGGTCGCGACCGGCGACGGCGACGGTCTGAGCATCGGCGGCAACCACCTCATCCACCTCTGCCGACGGAACATCGACATTAAAATTCTTCTCTTCAACAATCAGATTTACGGCCTGACGAAGGGACAGTATTCGCCGACGTCCGAATTCGGCAAGGTCACCAAATCGACCCCGGCCGGATCCGTCGACCATCCCTTCAATCCCCTGCTCCTGACGCTCGGTGCGGAAGCCACCTTCGTCGCCAGGACGCTCGACCGGGATCCGAAGCACATGCAGAACGTCATCCGCCGCGCCGCAGCCCACAAAGGAACGGCATTCGTCGAAATCTACCAAAACTGCAATGTCTTCAACGACGGCGCATTTTTCCAGTTCACCGAGAAGGAGACCAAGGACGATTCCGTCCTTTTCCTGGAGCACGGCAAACCGATGATTTTCGGGAAAGAAAAGAACCGGGGAATACGGCTCGACGGGTTCACTCCCACGGTCGTTTCGCTCGCAGAGGGGAAGTATTCGGCTTCCGACCTGCTCGTCCACAACGAAAACGACACCATGCTTTCCTTCATTCTGGCGAGAATGTCGAATATCCCCTCGTTGCCCCGGCCGGTCGGAGTGGTGTACGCCACCGAACGGCCGCTGTACGAAGTCGAGGTCGAGCGACAGATCAGCCGCGCCGTGCAGAAGCAGGGCGAAGGAGAACTTCAGAAACTTCTGTACCATGGTGAGACCTGGACGATAAAATGACCCGGCGGGAGCGGTACTCCCTCCGATCCGGAACCGGCCTCTTCCCGCCGGTTCTCATTACCAAAACATGATGGAGAAACCTCCTCCGATATCCTCCGCCGGGATCGCCGCTGTTGCGGCAATCCTGCGGAGCGCATCCCGTCTTGTCCTTACCACCCATGTCAATCCCGATGGAGACGGCATCGGCTCGGAGCTCGCCCTGGCCGCCGCGCTCCGCTCCCCCGGGAAACAGATCAGCATTCTGAATCACAACGAGACCCCGCCACAGTACACCTGGCTCGATCCGGACCGGAGCATCGTCGGCTTTTCGCCGGAAAAGCATGCGGACCTGATCCGCACGGCCGACCTGATCGCAGTTATCGACACGAACCAGCCCGGCCGCCTCCGCAGTCTCGAGCCGTTCGTTCTGAAGAGCCCGGCGAAAATACTGATCATCGATCATCACCTCGGACCGGATCCGTTCGCGAACCATTACCTGATCGACGAGGAAGCGACGTCGACCGGGGAGATAGTCTACCGTATTCTGACCGAACTCGGCACCTTCATGACAACGGAAATCGCGACCGCGCTCTATACCGCGATCATGACCGACACCGGATCATTCCGGTATCCCCGGACCGACCGTGAGATTCATCGCATCGCCGGGGAACTGCTCGCCGCCGGCGCAGACCCATCGACGGCATTCAGCAACGTCTATGAACAATGGACGCCCGGCCGGATGCGCCTGCTTGGCGAGATGCTCGACTCAATGCGCACAACGCCCGACGGCAGGATCGCATGGGTGATCTGTACGCGGGAAATGTTCCGCACCACCGGCACCTCCGAGGTCGAAACGGATAATTTCACGACCTATCCGATGAGCGTGAGAGGTGTCGTGCTCGGCATTCTGTTCAATGAACTCACCGACGGCGTGAAGATCAGCTTCCGATCGAAGGGATCGATACCCGTCAATCTCCTCGCGGCCGAATTTGGCGGCGGAGGCCATCTCAACGCCGCCGGCGCGCGTCTGTTCAACCGCCAGCTCGTCGACCTCATCCCCGAGGTCGTCACTGCGGCGGAAAAGTACCTTTCCGCTTCACGGGGAACGTAACGAAGCATTCAATCATTTCCGAGGAGCACGCGCAGTGAAAGTAACTCCGGTCGACACATCGGTAAAAAATACAAAGTGCGATGCAGTTGCGGTATTTCTGCCTGAGGAGAAGGCGGAGTTCCAGAACGTCCTGCGGGACCTCCGTCCGTATTTCGGCAGGAAGGCCGACCAGATCACCGCATCGGCGCACTTCACAGGAAAATCAGGTGAGATCCTCACGATTCATACCGATCGGAAAATCGCCGCTCCCCTCCTGTTTCTCGCGGGAGCGGGCTCCCAAAAGATGAACCGCGCTGAGGCATTCCGCCGTGCAGCGGCGGCGGCGGTTACCGAAGCGAAAAAAAACCGGGCTGAAACCCTCGCACTCGTCGTCCCCGACGGGACCGACACCATGCCCCAGACGGATATCGCATACGCCCTGACGGAGGGGGCCATCCTCGGTAATTACCGGTATGTCAGGTACCTCTCCAAACAGAACGCCGGAAATACGACGATCAGAGAACTGCGGCTCTGCGTCAGCGCCCGGACGGATGAAAAGGCCGTGAAACAGTCTGTCAGGCGGGCCGTCATCGTCTGCGAGTCGACCTGTTTTGCACGGGATCTTGAAAACGCCCCGCCGAACGAGCTCTACCCCGAAACGCTGGCCGACGCCGCAAAGGAATCGGCCGGACGATACGGGTACACCGCGACGGTATGGGACAAGAAAAAGATCGGGCAGGCGGGATTCGGAGGTCTTCTGGCCGTGAATGCCGGAAGCGACCGACCCGCCCGATTCATCGTCCTGGAGCACGCGGGCGCAGACCCCAAGGCAAAGCCAGTCGTCCTGGTCGGCAAAGGGGTGACGTTCGATGCGGGGGGAATTTCGATCAAGCCCGCGGCCGGTATGGCGGAAATGAAGATGGATATGTCGGGAGCGGCGGCTGTACTGGCCACTCTCGAGGCGTCGGCGCGGCTTCGCCTTCCCCACCGGGTCATCGGCCTTATTCCGGCGACGGAGAACCTGCTCGGAGGGTCGGCCATGCGACCGGGCGATATCATACGGCATTACGGCGGCATCACCTCCGAAATCGACAACACCGACGCCGAGGGGCGGCTCATCCTGGCGGATGCTCTCGCCTACGCTTCGACGCTCTCCCCCTCCGTGGTCATCGATCTGGCTACGCTCACGGGAGCCTGCGTGGTCGCACTCGGGCACCATGCCACCGGGATGATGGGCACCGACCGGGAGGTGATGGACACGCTGAAGTCGGCCGGCGAGACAACTTTCGAACGGGTCTGGGAACTCCCGCTGTACGAGGAATATGAAAAACAAATCAAGAGCGATGTCGCCGATGTCCGGAATGTCGGAGGCCGATGGGCCGGTGCTATCACGGCGGCGCTGTTCCTCAAACGGTTCACAGGGGATTACCGGTGGGTGCATCTCGACATTGCCGGAACGGCGATCCTGGAAGAAGCTCTTCCCTACGCGCCGAAAGGCGGATCCGGTGTGGGGGTGCGACTCCTGACGGAATTTCTGAAGCGATGGCAATAAAAAACGCGGCGCCCTCCGGGGGGGAGAGCGCCGCGTTCAAGATCCGACCGTTTACTTCATCAGAACAAGTTTCTTCGTAAACTGCACTTCCCCGGCTTCGAGGCGGTAGAAATAGACGCCGCTGGCAAGCCGTTCGGCCATGAACGGAACCGAGTACCTTCCCGGTTGACGTACCGCATTCACCAGTGAGACCACCTCTTCCCCGAGGAGATTATAAACGGCGAGATGGACCATCCCCGCCTTTGCCACGTCGTAACGGATTGTCGTGGAGGGGTTGAAGGGGTTCGGGTAATTCTGGTAGAGCGCGAACGATTTCGGGAGATCGGGCGCCGCCGCGTGGTCCATGACGATCCGGAGTCCGGATATTCCGTCCGGTGCATTCAGCGTCAGTTCACCGTCCGCGGCAAAGCTCGCCTCGTTCTTTTTCCCATGGCTGTCGGTCCAGAGGAGATAATCTCCGCTCCGCTCCGCGCTTCCCTTCCACGAAATCGTCACGGGATATCTACCGCCCGTAAGCGCCACCGGAAAAGCCGCCGGAAACGATGCAGGATCTGCGGCGGTGACGGTCCTTTGCGAGCTGAACCGGACATCGAGCAGGTTGTCCGGCGCGACCGGCGGGAGTGTGTAGGCGCTCAGGTCGGTTCCCTGCGGAACGCTGTGCGAATAGTAGAGCGTCCGCTGGACCCCTCCCGCGTCGGTAAAGGTGATGGAGCTGAAATTCTTCACCTCTTCCCACTGCCGTGATGACAGGAGAGGATCTGCAGAGTGGCCCGACTTATCCACCTCCAGGACAGCCGGCGGGAGCAGTTTCTGCGCGAGCGAGCCGGCCCCGAGAATGAAGGTGCCGTTCCCGCTTACCTGGATCCAGTATGCCAGGCCTGGAAAGAGGGTGTCGACCACCTGATAGCCGTAGCCGTTTTTATAGGAAAAATAGTTCGAGAGGGTTGTGGTGCCGTTCACCACGATCGCGGATTTCAGAAGCGGATACGACGGCGGACCGATCATATTCCAGCCGGTGTAGACCGCAAGAGTTTCCGCCGCGATCGCGGCGCCGGAAACGAAAATGGGAGCTGCGGATGCATACTGCAGCCAGTACCCCACGCCGTTTGCCAGAACCGGAGCCACCGCGTATCCGCTGCTGTAGAAGAAGGCATTGGAGGCGGCGCCCGGATAGAGCGTTGTTTTGTGATAATCGGCCACCTGCACCGGAACGGAAATCATGTTCCAGCCGCTGCCTACCGTCTGAAAAACGGTGGCCGTCGTCCCCTGCAGAACGCGCAGACCGCTGAGGTATCCGTTTTCGAGGACAAATCCCCCGTTCGTGACTACCCCGCCGGTCGGCTGTCCGGCGACAGAGTAGAGCGACAACCCATGGAGGGTGTCGCGGTGTCCGCCGCCGTCCACAGCGCTCCAGGGCAGCGTGACCGTTTGTCCCGACACCGGAAGGTACAGGAACGCGATCAGGATGCACCAGAAGATGAGTGATTTTTTCATGGGTTCACCTGGGCGTCATCAGTTCGCGCGGCCGGCTTTTTGCTTGCCGGACGCATGCTTTGACGCGGTCTGTTTGGCGGCCGAGCGTGTGGCCTTTGCATTCGCCATCTGCGTTTCAAGGGACTGCAGGCGGGACTGGAGGCTGTTGATCGCCCTGTTCATCGCCGCACTCTTCTCGGCAGAGAATTGGGCAGCTGTCTGCACCCGGACGCTTCCACCATCAGCGGCGAGTTCACCCCCCCTGGATGACGACGGAGTGATCGAAACCGGGGTCGACCCGTACGCGGTCGGGAAGTATGTCGCCGACAGGTAGGGGAAGGAAACATATGTTTGGGAAACATTTCCGCTGTACTCTTCCGCGACGAGATAGAATGTGTACGTCCCTGCGGCAGGAGCATCAAACAGCCGCACGTTGGCGAACGATCCGCGTCCGTCGGTGAATGACGGAAGAACCGATGAACAGGTAAATGAACTCACCCCCGCCGTGAAAAAGTTTGAGACCGACGTTGTCGTGGTGTCCAGATTGGTTGCTAAATTTTCCTCCACGCCATTGGTATGATTGTACAGGATGTACCCGGTTGCCTGGACGAGGACTTTCCCCGGTGCAGGAACGGTGATAACGGTCGAGTCAATTCTGTAGACCGTTGTCGCCGCAGTGATCTGAAAGAATCCTGCATTCGCTGTAGCCGACACACCCGGCTCATCGAGAATTTCATAGGAATCAATGGCATCGTCGGGCAGGATCACGGAGTTATCGCCGCTCCCCGAAACTGCAAACGGTCCCCACGATAACACACCGAATCCTGAATAGGAACCTGTCGCACCCCAGACACCGACCGAACTGTCGGATACGCTCAGGACAGCGGTAGTGTAGGGTGAATAAGCTTCAATCGCCAGACTTGAATCAGAAACAGCATACATTCCGTAGTTCGAAACGGAGTGGACGTAGGCGCCGTAGGAGCTGTACGACTCCGCATCGAGCCCGTACGACGTTTCCGAGAAGCCTTCAACTCCCCACCCATCGCTGCTAAACCCATATACCCCGATACCACTCGGTGTATAGCCATAGACGCCCCATCCGTAACCGTTCTGGGACCCCCAAACACCGATGCCGTCTCCGAATGTGCCGTTGCTGATGCCGCGGACGCCGGTCGAAAATCCTCCAGGATCGGTACTCAGAGCAATTCCCTCCAATCCGAGCGCATATCCATCGACGCTGTTCGTCTGACCGATGATCCCCGGATTGGTGCCGTTGAGGGAATCCTGCGAGCCCATGATCGCATAGCCGCTCCCGAGATTACCGATGTTCAGAATCGAGTTTGTGCCGCTCTGACTGCCGAGCCCGACGAAGGGAAGATGTAGCGAGAGCGAATACGGTACGCTGGCAAACGCCGTCCGCGGAAATGTCGTCGACACGGAGATACTGGGCCCGGCCAGTGCCGTGACCTGCAGATACAGCGGCTGATTGAAGATCGCCGGAAGCGGCGTGAGAGAACCGAGATATACTGAGAATGTGCCGTTCTGTACCGGGACACCCGATTGCGTTTCGGTCCAGAGCGCACTCCCCCCGCTCGGAAGCGCGTAGAGTTCAAACTTGATGTTGTAGCTTCCATTCGTCACCGGGGCGCCTGCCGTGGTGGTCAGGAGGCCCTGATACGCAATCTGGTTCGGCACCTGACTTGCAGGAATTCCGCCGAGGGCAACCCCTGTGATCAAAAAAATTACCAAGAACACTCCGCACATTTTTTTCATATGAACGATCCCTCATAAAAATGTTAAAAGTAGTGTGATTTAGGATTGCCGCCCGCCCGTGCATGAACGGGTAAAGCGTACCGCATTCAGCTAAAATAACAGTTACATGTGGTTATCATTTAATTTATTATTTGAAGCTATACCCATAAGTCATTGATGATAGGGAACTTCCGTGCGAATGTCAAGTCCGGTGGATAACTTCCAAATTTTTCTCTTTTCTTGCATTTTTTTAGCCCCATTTGTACATTGACACTATCCCTCTAACGTATTATGATACCTAGACTTTTCAGCATTTTACTCATACCTCTTTTTCTTACTCCCGCAGTTACCAAAAGTCAGCACCGCGGGGAGGGAGATTCCTTTCTGAATCCGTATTCAATCGAATTTCATGGGTGGTCGACTCCCGGCGATAACACTGGTACAGCCGAAATCCTCTACAGAATCCGGTACGATTTTTTTATCTTCAGCAGATCCTCTCCCGCTTCGGAGAACTTCACCGCCGATGCCGAGATTACCATCGAACTTCTCAACAGAGACAATGGATCGGTTTTCAGGAAAATCATCCAGACGGATCTCTCCTCGGCAACCTCCGAAGCCGATTCCCTCAGGAGCCGGAATCTTCAGGGCGCCGTCACCGCGCGCATCGCCCCCGGCCCATATACGATACACTGCGACATCATCGACAGGCAATCGCGGCGGCAGATCTCCGACCGCATCCCCGGCCTCGTGATTCCCGACGGAATCCCCGCATCCCCTTCCCTGGACGACATCCTCTTCACGGAAACATCGGGGGATACCTCACGGTCATGGATTCCCGTCAACCGCGGCGGCAATCTGGTCTTCGGAAACAATGCCTTCTGCGTCCTCCGCCTGCGGTGTTCCGACTCTTTGCGCGATCTGCACACCGTGCTGACGATCACCCGGCCCGGCAGGGAAGGCGGGCCGGCCGACACGATCACAACCGATTCGCTCCCCCGCATCATCCCTCCGGACGGGAGAATCTTCCGGCCTGTCTTTTCAGACACCTCTGCGGACTACCGCATGGAAAGATCCTCCGCCCCCGGCATGCGAATGATCGTTTTCGCCGTCCCCGGCGACACGCTCGAGCAGGGTGATTACGAATTTTCCGTCTCCTGCAGGAGCGGAGCACATACCGTGGTGTCGAGACACCAGCACGTCGCGATCATCTGGCCCGACAAACCACGGACTCTCCGGAACCGCACGACGGCAGTCGAAGCGCTCGAATACCTCCTCCCACCCGGCGATTTTGACAGGCTCTCCCACGCCAAGGGTGATGAGCAGGACCGTCTGTTCCGAAAATTCTGGAAAGATCTTGATCCGACCCCCCGCACCGCCTGGAACGAACTGCAGGCGGAATACTATCGGAGGGCGGACATCGCCATGGCACAATACGCCACCTATCACCAGCCGGACGGCATGCGGACAGACAGGGGAAGAATCTACATGCTCTACGGACCCCCCTCCTCGGTGGACCGGGAACTGAACCCGGGCGGTGCTCCCCAGGAAATCTGGAGCTACGCCGGACTACACCGGCAATTCATCTTCAGGGACAACAGCAGGCAGGGAAATTACACACTCGTCCAGGAGATCGGCCATTAGCGTGAAATCAACAGCCGCCCACAAACCGCTCATCGCCGTCACAACAGGCGATGTGAACGGCATCGGACCCGAGGTGGGACTGCGGGCAGTCGTTCACCCCTCCGTGCGCCGGCACTGCACCCCGGTCCTCGTCGGATCGCTCTCCGTATACGCCGCATACGCCCGTATGCTGAGGCTGTCGGTGCGGCTTGCCCCGATCCGTCATCCCTGGCAGGTCGGTTCCGTCCCGGGTGTGCCGGTCCTCGAAATACAGAGCGGCCGGTCTCCGGATCCGCTTCCCGGAAGACTTTCCAGACAGAGCGGGGCGTATGCCGCGGCGTCGCTTCGCGAAGCCGCCATACGGTGCACCCGCCATGAATTTGCGGGGATGGTGACGGCCCCCGTCTCGAAGGAGGCGCTCTCCCTTGCGGGATACCGCTATCCCGGTCAGACGGAATTTCTCGCCCACCTGACCCATTCGCCCCATGTGGTGATGATGTTTGTGGGACGAACCCTTCGCGTCGCCCTTGCGACGGTCCACATGCCGATCTCCGCGGTTCCGCGGGCGATCCGGGAGCCGCTTCTGAGCGAGCGGGTATCGACTATACTCCGGTCACTCCGGCGCGATTTCGGGATTGCGGCTCCGCGCATCGCTCTCCTCGGGCTCAATCCGCACGCCGGGGAACACGGCCTGCTCGGCACCGAAGAAACCAGGATCCTTCTCCCCTTCCTCCGGAAGTTTCATCCCAGATCCGCGGTGATTGAGGGGCCCTTCCCGCCCGACGCGTTCTGGGGAACGCGCCGCTACAGGGATTTCGATCTCGTCTTTTCGATTTATCACGATCAGGGGCTCATCCCCTTCAAACTTCTGGAATTTTCCACGGGAGTCAATTTCTCCGCCGGTCTCTCGATCATCCGGACATCGCCCGATCACGGCACGGCATTCGACATCGCCGGCAGGGGAAAGGCCGATCCCGGGAGCACCATAGCCGCGCTTCAGCTGGCCGCCGACATTGTACGCACACGGATGAAAAAAACACCATGATCGATTTTGAAAATGTCACCGTGTCCCTCAGGGGACAGCGCATCCTCTCCGGCATTTCCGCCCACATCGGGGAGGGAGAGTTCGTCTGTCTCATCGGGGAATCGGGTGTGGGAAAAACAACCCTTCTCCGGCTCACTTATTTCGACCTGTTCCCTGACGAAGGAGACGTCAGGGTCGGCGATTTCCGGTCCGCAAATATCAAGCGGCATGAAATCGCAACGATTCGCCGGTCCCTCGGCATCGTCTTCCAGGATTATAAACTGCTCGAAGAGCGGACGGTCTTCGGAAACGTCGCGTTCGCGCTCGAGGTGACGGGGACGCATAAATCGGAGATTGCGGAGAGGAGCCTGAGGGTGCTGATGCAGGTGGGCCTGAGCCACAAGCGGGACAGTTTCCCGCACGAGCTGTCGGGCGGTGAACAACAGCGCGTCGTGATCGCGCGCGCGCTGGTCAATCAACCGCTCGCCCTTCTGGCGGACGAACCGACCGGCAATCTCGACCCGGTGACCTCAACGGAGATCCTCCAGCTTCTTCGTGAAATCAACCGGAAAGGGACGGCCGTCGTGGTGGCCACCCACAATTACGAATTCGTTCGGAAATCAGGCGGCAGGATTCTGCTTCTCAGGGACGGACTGCTGTCACAGCTTCAGGGTATCTGACCTCCCGGTCAGACCGATTCCACCCGGCGGATCTCCGGCACGAAACGGAGGATGGCCCGTTCGATGCCTGCGCGGAGCGTCAGCCCGGACATGGGGCACACCGCGCAGGTGCCCCGGAAGTGAAGTTCAACCACCCCCCCTTCGCGGACGGAAACGATCTCGACGTCCCCCCCGTCGGCATGAAGATACGGCCGGCAGATGTCAAGCGCCCGTTCGATCCGCTCCTCCACGCCCGTCTCCGTCTTCTGTTCCGTCATGTGTGCATCCGTTCAGAGATGGATTTCCACCTTTCCGGATCCCGCTGTCTGATACTGGCGGATGCTCAGCTGGGAAGCCATCGCACGGGTGATCTGCCGGATCGTCCTGGATTGTTCCGCCTCCGGCTCCAGCACGACGATCGGTTTTCCCACATCGCCTCCCACCCTGATGGGTGTATAGATCGGAATATTTCCCAGATACGGTACATGCAGTTCCGCGGCCGCTTTTTCTCCGCCCCCCGTGGCAAAAATGTTCTCCCTCTGTCCGCAGTGGGGGCAGACGTAGTAACTCATGTTTTCGATCAAGCCGAGCACGGGAACGTTGACCTTCTCGAACATCGCATAGGCTTTTCGCGCGTCGGCGAGAGATATATCCTGCGGGGTCGTGACAAGCACCGCACCCGCCAGCGGCGTTTTCTGCACGAGGGTGAGGTGGATGTCTCCCGTCCCCGGAGGGAGATCGAAAATCAGATAATCGAGCTCACCCCAGGCGACATCCGTCATGAACTGCGTCACGGCGCCGCTCACCATCGGTCCCCGCCAGATCACCGCCTGCATCGGATCGAGCAGGAACCCGATCGACATGACCTTGACGCCGTGGGCCTCCAGCGGCTGGAGCTTCTGCCCCGACATCTGCGGCCGCTGATTGATCCCCATCATGAGCGGGATCGACGGTCCATAGATATCGGCGTCCAGCAGGCCGACGCGGGCGCCATCGAGCGCCAGCGATACGGCGAGATTCACCGCAACGGTCGATTTGCCGACTCCCCCCTTGCCGCTCGCAACCGCAATGGTATGTTTTACCTGCGGCAGGAGGTCCGTCCGCTCCGGCAGACTGCTCCGGACGTTCGAACTCATTTCGATCGCGACCCTGCCGACCCCCTCGCACATTGTCCGGACTGCCTGTTCCGCCTGCGCCCGGAGTTCATCCCTCACCGGACACGCCGGAGTGGTGAGCTCGATCGAGAAGGAAACGTCGCTCCCCCGGATCGCAAGATTTTTAACGAATTTCAGTGCCACGATATCGCGGTGAAGATCGGGATCCCTGACCGTGGCAAGTGCTTCCAGAACGGATGCTTCTGTGAGAGGTTTTTTCATGAACGTTTTTCGTGTGATGAGAGATCAGATGACGTGGAGTTTCTTTCCGACCGACGCAAAGGCGTCGAGCGCGCGGTCGATATCCGCCTTCGAGAGTGATGCGGAAATCTGCGCGCGCAGCCTCGCCTCCCCCTTCGGGACCACCGGGAACCAGAGCCCTTTGATATAAACCCCCGCCTTCAGAAGGGCGGCGCTCATATCCTGCGCGACCGCCGCTTCCCCGAGCATCACCGGAACGATCGGATGTGTGCCCTCCAGGATCCGGAAACCGAGCGCGCTGATCTCTTTCCGGAAATAGGCGGTGTTGGCATGAAGCCGGGTGACCAGAGACCGGTCCCGGGCGAGAAGTTCAAATGCCGCCGTCGCCCCGAAGACAATCGACGGAGGGAGAGAATTCGAAAAAGTGTACGGCCGCGATTTCTGCCGAAGATAGGAAATAAGCTCCCGGCTTCCGCTGATGTACCCGCCGGCTGCGCCGCCGATCGCCTTGCCGAGTGTGCCGGTGATGACATCGATCTTCCCCGTGGTGCCGGTTTCCTCCGGCGTGCCCCGGCCGGTCTTCCCGCAGACCCCGATGGCATGCGAATCATCCACAAACACCATCGCGCCGTACTTTTGTGCGAGCGCCATGATCCTGGGAAGCGGAGCGATATCCCCCTCCATGCTGAACACGCCGTCGGTGACAATGATCCGGAACCGGTACTGTTTATCCGCATCGGCGGCCAGAAGCGACTCGAGACCCGCCATGTCCGCATGCTGGTAAATCTTCTTGTCCACCGTTTCCGGCTTGCAGAGCCGCTGTCCGTCGATGATGCTCGCATGGTTCAGCCGGTCGCTGTAGAGAACATCCTTATATTCCGGGAAACCGAGGTTTTCATTCACCAGGGAAGCGAAGAATCCCTCGTTCGCGGCGAAGCAGGAGGAAAACAGGATCGTATCCTCACAGCCGATGAACTTCGAGATCAGTTTTTCCAGCTTCAGGTGAATATCCTGCGTGCCGCAGAGAAACCGGACGGATGCGACCCCGTAGCCGTACTTCCGGATTCCCTCTATCGCCGCTTTTCTGATGGCGGGGTGATTCGAGAGGCCGAGGTAGTTATTCGATGCGAGCATCACCACCTCCTTCCCCTTCACCCTCACAACGCCCCCCTGCGGACCCTGGAGCGGCGTCTCATATTTGTAGGTTTTCGTTTCTTCGAGCCGCCGCAGCTCGGCGGTAAGGATATCACGCATATTCATGGGAAGCTCCGTGCATGAGAGAAAAAGTCTGATCAGGAGGGCCGGAGGAGAACTTTCAGGGCATCTCCGCGGGCGATCGCCTGAAACCCCTCGTCATACCGCTCGAGGGGCACCTGGTGCGTCACAAATCCGGAATCGAGGAACCGTTTGGCCAGTCCACGCTTCAGTATTGCGGTCATCATATCCCAGGTCGACCAGACCCGGCGTCCGATGACGCCGTGGACCGTCCGTCCCGAGAAGATGATGTCGCGTGCAAAATCGACCGGCATCGTGCCGCTCGGCAGGCCAAGGAGCGATATCTCCCCTCCCATCCGGAGGACCCTGAACGCGTCTTCATAGGCATAATAACTGCCCGACATTTCCAGCACCGCGTCGACCCCGGCGCCGTGGTTTTGTTTCCGTGCCTCGGCGTAAAAATCCTTTTTCTCCCCGGCGAGCGAGACGTCGAAACATTCGGTCGCGCCGAGCAGCCTCGCCATCCGGAACCGGTGTGACCTGAGTTTTTCGGGGGTATTCTCCCCGTGCGAGGCATCGGTGACAAATATCCTTTTTGCGCCGGCCCCCTTCGCGATCGCCACCGACATCAGGCCGATGACCCCCGCGCCGAGGATCGCCACGGTCTTCCCCCCGATACCGCTGAGCGACTGGACCGTGTGGGTCGCGTTCCCGATCGCATCCATGAAGGCGACGATCTCCTCCGGGATTTCTCCCCGGACGAAGAGAAGGACGTTCGTGGAGGGAAGGACGACATACTCCGCGAAGGCGCCGTCGCCGTGCAATCCGCGGATCACGGTATTCGTGCAGACGTGGTATTCCCCCAGACGGCATTGGGCACAGGTGCCGCAGGTGATATGCATTTCGGCGGTCGCGATGAAATTATCCTCAAGGAACGGGAGAAACGCGCGGTCGCGCGCAAGCGCCGCCGCAGATCTGTTCCGGACGAACTTTCTGACGACCGGATACCCGGCCGCTTTCCGCTTCACCTGCTCCGCCAGGAGCAGTTTCGCCCGCGGCCCCGCATCGACGACGCGGCCGCAGAATTCGTGGCCGATGGTGACGTTCGGCGTCGCCAGCGACGCCATATTCGCCTTGAGGGAATCTTTCGACTGGTAGATGCCCACATCCGTTCCGCAGATGCCGCCCGCGATGACGCGCAACTGCACATCTCCGGGGCGGGCCACGACGGGAACCGGCTTTTCGATCAGCTCCAGCCCTTTGGGCCAGTCCTTATACAGCTTCGGTTTCGGTTTGACGACTGCCAGCATACGTGTTGTCCGTTATGGTTGTCTGGTATGAACAAGACGCACCGCAAATGATCCGTCCATCTGATGGCGGTGCGGAAAAGTCTGTACCGATCCGTCGTCGGCCACCACCGCCCGGTTGACGAAACGGCCGGCCGGATCGAGAACGAATTCCGGATGCCGCTGAAGGAAGCCGCTGACGAGCAGGATGTTCTCCTCCGGTTCGGTGGTGCACGTCGCATAGACGATCACTCCCCCGGGTTTCAGCAGGCGGACGGCATTCTCCAGGACGCGGTTCTGGGTGGCGACCAGACGCGCGATATCGTCCGGCTGACGCTTCCACTTGATGTCCGGTTTCTTCCGGAGGACGCCGAGGCCGGAGCAGGGTGCGTCGACGAGGATCTTATCGACCGGCGGCAGCTGGACTTCCATCGCGTCCGCTGATTTCAGTTCGACATTCGTCACCCCGAGCCGGGAACAGCTCGTCTGGATCAGCTTCAGCTTGCTGTCATACTTATCGATCGCGGTCACGGAGCCTTTGTTCATCATCAGCTCGGCGATGAAGGTGGTCTTGCCGCCGGGCGCCGCGCAGAGATCGAGGACACTTTCCCCCGGCCGCGGATCGAGCAGAAGAACCGGCAGGGCGGCGCTCTCGTCCTGTATGGAAAAATACCCGTTCTGGAAAATGTTCATCTGCGAAATCCCGGAGAGACTCCGCACTTTGATGAAATAATCGATAAGGCTCGAACCCTGATACGCGACGTGCTGTTTGTCGAGAAGGGCCAGAAATTCGGAGGGCTGGATTTTGAGCTTGTTGATTCTGAGCGTGAGCCCGGGGATCTCGTTGTTGGCGGTGAGGAGTTTTTCCAGCTCCGCCCGCTCGAACCTCTGCAGCCACCGCCGGACCATCCACTGCGGGTGGGAATAATAGACCGCCAGGTACTGTGTCGGATCCTCCTCCTCCTTCGGATAGTGAATCCCGTCGAGCGTCCGGATGATGTTCCGGAGAACCGCGTTCACAAAATCGGCAAGCTTCGCCCCCCGGATCTGCTTGATGAATTCGACGGCTTCATTTACGGCCGCATAGTGCGGGACGTGCGTCAGGAACAGAATCTGGTAGAGCGCAACCCGGAGGGCGTTCTTGACGTTCACCTCCGATTTGGAAAAATTTCCATGGGTGAACCCGTTCAGGATCCAGTCGAGCCGCCCCTGCCACCGCACGACGCCGTGGACAATCTCCGCCAGCAGGCTCTTGTCGACGTCCGTCGTTTCGCTATTCCTCAGCTCCGCATCGAGAAGTTTGTCGAGATAGGCGTCGGTCCGCTCGACCCGGTTCAGAATCTTCACCGCCGTCCCCCGGGGACCGGTATAAATTGTTTTCACCTGTAACTGGGCGGTTTCCATCTATCGGATTCCCCCCTTCGTTCTGAGCGGGATCGTCCTGGTAAAAATCTCCCGGAACAGCCGCTCGTATGCACCGGTAAGCTCCACCTCCCGCCGCGCCATCACCCGCCGCGCCGTCTCCATGGCCTTGTCCGGTTCATGCACGACAAATTCCCTCCCTCCGCCCCACGAGAACGAGGGAATGAATTTCGGAGGAAGCCCGGCGCCGAAGATATTGCACGCGATGCCCGCGATGGTGCCGGTATCGAACATGACGTTGATGCCGCTCTTCGAATGATCTCCCATCACCAGGCCGAGAAACTGCCGTCCCGTATTCATTTTTCCCTGTTCGGTCACGACCGAGACGGGTCCGTACGTGTTCTTCAGATCGCTCGTGTTGGTGTCCGCGCCCAGATTCACCCAGCTCGCGATGTAGGAATGCCCGAGAAATCCGTCGTGCTGTTTGTTCGCGTGGGAATGAATGACCGATCCTTCCACCTCTCCGCCCACCTTACAGCGGGGACCGATCGTCGTCCCGCCGTAGATCTTCGCCCCGATCTTGATCACCGACCCGGCGCCGATTGCGGCAGGTCCGCAGACGACCGCGTTCGGCATGATCTGCACGCCGTCGCCGATGACAACCGGACCTTCTCCGGCATCAATCACCACTCCCGGTTTCAGCACCGCATTCCGGCCGATCACGATCTGACGGGCGTTGACCAGGTGAACTCCCTTGCGCGTCTCCGAATGTCCCCGCCCTTTCGCCGGCCGCAGACCGCGCATATCCGCGACGAGCGCCTCCGGATTCAGGTGAATGAGATCCCACGGATAGAGAGCAATTTTCGTCCCGATCGATTCTTCCGGCAGTCCGTCAAAAAGACCTTTCTCCAGAAGCGAACCGAGGGCGGGACGGAGCCGGCGAAACGTCGCGGGCGAAACCACCGCCGCCGCCACCTCATCGCCGTTCCGGTAGATGCACTCACGTTCTTTCCCCGCGCCGATCAGACGGGACAACCCGGCGTCGGCGACGGCCCTGCCGTTGATGAAAAAAGTCCAGTCATCCCTGAGACCGGCGTCGGGTATTCGGGCGGATTCCTCCCTCAGCAGGGGGAGGATTTCGGGACGGGCGTGGAGGAAGAGCTCTTTCCGTCCGACAGCCCGCTCAATTTTCTGGCGGAGCGTGAAGATGCCGCAGCGGAGATCGTAGACCGGGCGGAGATAAACAAGGGGCCTGAAGTTGTCGGTTGCTGTATCTTCGTAAATACAAAACCGCATCGGGGGTCAGAGAGTAAAAAACGGAATCCCGAGTGTCCGAGATTCCGTTGTTCTGGTTGAAAATAAAAAAGATCCTTTCAGGCAGTCACGCCTGCATCCGCACTCTTTTTGCCGTACTTCTTGTTGAACCGCTCAACGCGACCGGCGGAATCGACCAGCTTCTGCTTGCCGGTGAAGAAGGGGTGGCACTTTGAGCAGATTTCGACCTTGAGGTTTCCGGCCGTAGAACGGGTCTCGAAGACACTTCCGCAAATGCAGGAAACGACCGACTTTTTATATACCGGATGAATGCCTTTTTGCATGAAAAACTCCAAAATAGGGGGAAATTGATCGTATAATATACGAAGTTTTCCAGAGAAGAGCAAGACAAACACCCAGAAGGGGTTCAGCAGGGCCCTATCCAATACCCGTACTCGAATGCCTGTTTCAGCGATCCGACCAGTTTCCGGGCATCTTCCACAGAATTGTACCTCCCGATCGCCACCCTGTGCCAATCACCCGAGTCATAAACAAATGCGTCGTATCCCGCTTCGCGCCATCGGGCCACTTCCTCTTCCGCAAATTTTCGCTCGTGATACGAGGAGATATAAAGAGCGAGATGTCCTTTCGTGACCGGAGGAGCGGATGTGCGCTCGGCATTCTTCTTCGACATGGCAGTCGATGCGGACGCACCGGAACCGATATGCGTCGTTTCACCCCCCGCAGGTTTCTCCATTCCCTTTTTTACAGCCGGTTTTTGTGGTTTCGGCTCGGCGGTTGCCATCTTTTTTCCCTGGCCGGGGACCTGAGGGGCCGGCGTGACAGGTTCTTTTTTCGCAACTGCCGGTTTCGCCTGCTCAGTTTTCGCAACTGCCGGTCTCGCCTGCTCAGTTTTCGCAGGCGCCGGTTTCGTCTTCTCGGTTTTTTTCGCCTGCCCCTGCAGTGATGCCGGACCCTTTCCCTCTTTTGAAGGGGCGGTCGGAGATGTCGGTTTCTGGCGAATTTGGGACGTCGTATCCTTCACGGAGGGCTGAGCAGTCTTGTGGACCGCAGTATCGGGAGGGGACGCTTCCGGGACCCCCTGAGGCGGCCTCGTTTCCGCCATCTGATCCTGGATGGGAGACTGTTTTTTGAATGAAATGATATCGTACGTGTAGAGAAGAAAGACGACCGCCGCGAGAACAACGATACCGAAGATGATCGGGACCAGTTTGGAAACACTCTGTTTTTTTTCAGGAGGTGCCGGGACAATTTCCGATACCGACGGCTGTACCTCCGGCTGTTTTTCCTCTTCAGAATCTGTAATGTTCAGTGGCATATCTCTACGTTCTTATTTTTGACGCTGTTAATGTACCATAATTCATCCTTTATGTCAAGTCGATGGGAGTTCCGGCATAGAACAAAGCAGCCGGACTCCACGGCCTGCCCGATTCCTATAAATATTTACAGGGAAATGTGTTGGGGCGGATCAGAAGCGATACGACCGCGGCAGATCAGTCGGGAATCAGAGCCGGATGCTCAGTTGTGCGGTTTGGGCGGAGTGATTGATGGCTGGAGCATCTGTTTTTTCAGACGCCGGAGGGAATCGCTCTTCGAACTGTCGAGAAGCGGAGAGGAAATTGCTGTTCCGGCAACACCGACGCCGAATTCATCACGGACGCGCGGCACGATTTTCCGCGACCGGTCGTTCGGGCGACCTGCGGAATCGCTCCGTTGAAGCTCAAGCGTTCCTGTGACGGATTGCTGTTTGTTCATGAGAAGAATCTGGCGGGAGGTTTCTGCCGGCTGTGGATTGGATTCCCGGGTTGCCGTAATCCCGACGGCGGATTCCGCCACCGGGGTGAGTTTCTTATCCCCGGTTGACCGGGTCGAAGGTCGTAAACCGGCCTGCGATCTTCCCGGCAGGTGAAGATTATCGCGGCCCGCGGCTGCGGGAGGTTCCGTTCCGGTTACCGCGGGAATCACAGGGTTCTGTTTTCCGGCGCTTCCATCGGGGGAAACGCGGGTGCTTGTACCGGTAACCCCGGGTGTCCGGCTGATCGGAGAAAAGAGCTGGACGAGGAGGAACGATGATATAAGTACGACCGACGCCGCAACAGCGGCCGCTGAATAAACGAACCGCGGGAGGCCTGTGGGGAACGGGGCTTCTTCCATCCGATCCGGGGCCGAGTCCGCCGTACCTGCAGCGATCCGCTTCTGAAGGCGCAGTTCAAAACCATCCCGGGCGTGGAGCCGGGGAAGTGAACGGAGCACATCCCGTACGGGGTGGTCCTTTTTTTCGGGGGGATTCCGATCAGAGTCGGCTGTTCCGGTCGTCATAACAGGTGA